>CAZXKQ010000008.1:0-6224 GCA_964641395.1 uncultured Phascolarctobacterium sp.
GCCTCTGCTGCAGGAGCCTCGCCGGCTGCCGGCTGCACTTCCCCTTGCTCTTCCTTCACCTTGATCTCCTCACCCTCAGCGTTCACCGTCCCCTGATAGGGGCTGGCCTCCACCTTCACCGGTACGGTCATAGGCACGCCGATGGCAGTCTCTAGATTGGTCTTGGAGGTCTGGTAGTCATACTTAGCCGTCAGGTAGTTGTTCTGGGCGTCTACCAAGGCTACCTGGGCATCCAGCACGTCGGTGTTGGTGCCCACCCCGGCCATGTAGCGCACCTGGGCGATGTGGTAGTCCTCCTGGGCCTGCTCCACGGCTACCTCCGTGGTGGAGATGCGTTTCTCCGCCTCCCTCATGTTCAGGTAGTTGGTGCGCACGTCCAGGTTCACTGCGTCCTGGGTGTCCCGCAGGGCCTCCTTCGCCCGGTCCAGGTCGGCCTCAGCCCCGTGGATGCGGGAGGAGGTGACGCCGGAGTCGAAGATGGTGATGGTGGCGCTGATGCCTATGCCCCAGTTGCCGTTTTCGTCACCAGGCCAGTTGCTGTCGCTCCAGCTCTGGCTGGCAGAGGCGTAGAACTTAGGCATGTGGCCGCTGATGGCGCTGCGCAGGGAGCCCTTGGCCGCATTCACGTTCTGGCGGGCCATCTCCAGTTCCGGCCGGTGCTCTGTAGCGTAGTCCAGGCAGTACTGGAGGTCGTTGTCATAGGAGACGTATTGCATGCTGTCTACCAGCTTCAGCTCCGTGCTCATAGGCAGGCCTACGATGCGGTTGAGGTTGGCCTCGGCGATGGCCCGGGCGTTCTCAGCCTTGATCAGGTTCTGCTGGGCGTTGGCCACCTCCACCTGGGAGCGGAGCACGTCCACCTTGGCCACTACCCCTACGTCGTACTGGGCCTGGACGTTCTTTAAGTGCTCAGCCAGACGGGTGACGGAGTCCTGGCACAGCTTCTGGCTGTCAGCGGCCTGTAAGAGGCCGTAGTACCCGTTGACCACGTCCCCCCGCAGCTGGTTGTAAGACTGCTGCAGGCCCTGCTCGTAGTACTTATAGTTGGCCCTGGCGCTCTGGGTGGCGCCTTCCAGCTGGCCGCCGGTGTAGATGGGCAGGGAGGCGCTGATGCCGTTGGCGTGGGAGTTGGCTATCTGTTTGCCCACGTTCTGGGGCACCAGCTTCATTCCACCACTGGTGGGATCGTAAGCCCAATTGCTCACGTAGTGGTCGTCATTGTAGCCGCCCCGCTGGGTCTGGTGCTCGGCGCTGATGCTGATGCCGTAGCTCTCCCTGGCCGCATTGTAGCTGGCCCGGGCGGAATTACGGGCGTAGGTGGCCATGGTGATGGCCGGGTTGGTGGCGAAGGCCCGCTCCATGGCCTCCTGCAGGCTCAGTTCCACACTCTCCGCCCAGGCGGTCTGGCACAGGGCCAGGGCGGCTGCCACAGCCGCCAGGCTGAGGACGCTGCGTACTTTATTCTTAGACATAAGGAGGACCTCCCTTTCTAGCTGACTAACCAATACAAGGAAATTCTATCTTTTTTAAGGGGAAATGTCAATTAAATTCTACGCTTCCCCCCACTACCGGCTTAGGCCTAAAAGCGGCTGCGCAGGCCCACGTAGGTCTCTCTTTTGCTGCCCTTGCGCACATCCATGCTTTCCCCGTAGAGGGCCACGCTGTCGGTGAGCCACAGCTCCCCGCCTACCTTCAGCTTGGCCTCGTCAAAATCGTAAAACTGGCTGTAAACCCTGAAGGCGGAACCGAAGCCATAGCCCAGGCCCACCCCCATCTCTCCCTGCATGGCCCCGGCGCTAAGGTCTAGGCCGCCGTAGCGCTGGCCCACGTAGGCGTCCAGCTTATTGCCGGCCCCTAGGTCGTAGCCCCCCAGGTAGATGTAGCTGTTAGCAGTGGGGCTCAGGGTGAGGCCCAGGTTGCCCCGCCAGTCGTTCCCCCTGGCGCTGCGGCCTGCGTCGATGTTGATCTTGGCCTCGGTGAGGGTGCCCAGCACCTGGTTGGCCCTGGCGCTGGCCTCCTTGGCATTCTTAATGGTATCCCTCAGGCTGGTGGCCGTCTCCGGATCCTGGGCTATATTTTCTAGCAGCCGGGCCACGTTCTCCACCCTGCCGCTGGTGCGGGCCAGGTGCTCCGCGATGGCGGCTACGTTCCTGCCGGTGGCGCCGTTGTTGTCAGCCTCGGCGGCGATGCTCTCCAAGTGGGCGGTGATAGCGTTCATGTGGCCCGTCATGGTCTGGAGCTGGCCCAGCATCTTGCTGATCTCCTCCTGGTTGGCCACTGCCACGTCGGCCATCACCTTGGTGAAGGCGCTCATGTTCTTGCTGATCTGGCCCATGGCGGCCAAGCTCTCCTTCAGGGACTGCTGGACCTCCTTATCCCCCAGGATGTCGTTGAGGGAGCCGGCCACGGCGTCCAGCTTGCTCACTACGTCGCCGGAGGAGGAGAAGAATTCCTCCATGCCGCCTCCTTCCCGACCCTGGACCTGGCTGCCCTTAGGCAGGTAGGCGCCGCTGCTTTCCTTGGGGGGGATGATGCTGACGAACTTCTCTCCCATGATGCCGTCGGAGCCGATGGTGAAGCCGGCCCCGGCAGGGATCTGGATCTTGTCCTCTATCTCGGCGATTACCTCCACCTTGTCCGGCAGGATGGCGATGTTCTTCACCTTCCCCACCTGGACCCCGGCGTAGCGCACCATGTGGCCGGGCATCAGGCCGCTGACCTGGGGATAGGCGATTTTCAGCTCATAGCCGCCGCTGCCCAGCTGGAAGGCCCCCATAAAGCTGATGATGCCTGCTAAAATGGCGGCTCCCCCTAGGGTGAGGGCCCCTACCTTTACTTCATTGCTGCTCATGGCTCGTCCTCCTTGCCCATCTCCCTGCCGTTGATGAAGGCCTGGACCAGGGGATTGGCGCTAGTCTTGATCTCCTCCACCGTGCCGGTGGTCACGATGCGCCCGTCGTAGAGGAGGGCGATGCGGTCGGCGGCGTAGTAGGCAGAGTCCATATCGTGGGTGATCAACAAGCTGGTGACCTGCAGCTGCTGCTGGGTCTTGCGTATCAGTTTGGAGATGGCCATGGTCATCACCGGATCCAGGCCGCTGGTAGGCTCATCGTAGAGGACCAGGGAGGGCTCCATGGCCAGGGCCCTGGCCAGGCCCACCCGCTTCTTCATGCCCCCTGACAGCTCCTGGGGCCACAGCTGCTGGGTGCCAGGCATGCCTACCAGGTCTAAGAGCCTGGCCACCCTGGCAGCCACCTCTTCCTGGCTGTACTTAAAGTAACGGCGCAGGCCGAAGGCCACGTTCCCCTCCACCGTGAGGAAGTCGAAGAGGGCGGAATACTGGAACACCACCCCCATGCCCTTCCGTACCTGGTCCCATTCCACCTCGCTGAAGCCGGCGGTTTCCCGGCCTGCGATGACCACGCTGCCGCCGCTGGGAGGCAAAAGGCCGGTCAAGACCTTGATAATGGTGCTCTTACCTGCGCCGGAGGGGCCGATGACCGCCAGGGTCTCCCCCGGATACACGTCTAGATCTATATTCTTCAGCACGGTCTTGGCGCCGAAACTGATATTCAGTTGGCGGATCTTGATCAGTGGTTCTGCCATGGCCTGCCCCTCAGCCCTTATAACCTATACATAAAGAACGATGGATAAGAAGTAGTTGCAGATGAAGATGAGGATGATGGACAGCACCACGCTGGCGGTGGTGGCCAGGCCCACCCCCTCCGCCCCGTTAGGGGCGTTGAGGCCCTTGTAGCAGCCTACGATGGCGATGATGGCGCCGAAGAAGGAGCTTTTAATCATCCCCCCTACCAAGTCGTAGACCTCCGCATAGCGCTTGATAGAGTCTACAAAGCTGAAGGTGCTGATGCCGGCGTAGTAGTGGGCCACGATGTAGCCCCCTAGGTCGCCGATGAAGTTGGCGAAGACGATGAGGAAGGGCATCATCACCACGATGGCGATGAAGCGGGGCACTACCAGGAAGCTCACCGGATTGGCCGCCATGACCCGGAGGGCGTCGATTTGCTCCGTCACCTTCATGGTGCCTAGCTCTGCGGCGATGGCCGCCCCGATGCGGCCTGCCACCACCACGCCGGTGAGCACCGGCACCAGCTCCCTGGCCATGGCTATGGCCACTATGCCCCCTACGGTGCTGGAGGCGCCGAAGCGGACGAATTCCTTCGCTGTCTGGACGGAGAAGACCATGCCGGTGCAGAGGATGGTCATGAGGACGATGGGCAGGCTGTCCGCCCCCAGCAGGGCCATCTGCCGCAGGGCCTCCCTGCCGTCCACGTCTTTCAGCCTCTTGATAGTGTCCAGGAAGAGGAGGGCCAGCTGGCCGCTGGCGGCGCAAAAAAGCAGCACCCTCTTACCGGCGACTGCCAGAAACTCCTTGCCCATGGCCTGCTCCCTCCTTATCTCTAGTCCTAGTATAGCCCCTTAGTGTGGCAAAATTATGTCATTTTCCCCGCTGGATGCTGATTTGGGTCTGGGCCTCCCCATCTACGATGAAGTCGAAGGCCTGCTTGCTCTTGTAGGGACTGCCGGCTAGCAGCCCCCGCAGCCCCAGCTCCCCGCCCCCTGGCTGGGAGGCGGCCTCCTCCTTGGGAGGGGCGGGGGCTACGTCTACGATGATCTGGTTATTCTTGTCGGCCTCCTGCACCTCTTTGACAAAGTCCTGCAGGGTCTTGCCTACTTCCTTCTTCTCAGCCGCCGGCAGGCCCTCCTCCTGCTGCTTGCGCAGCAACTGCTGGGCCCAGGCCATGCTGCTGCCGCCCCGCACCGTGAGGGCCAGCTTCTCCCCTGGGTAATCCTTGGGCACGGTGAAGGTCACCGTCTCCCCCAGTTCCTGGCCCCGGTAGGGCTTCAGCACCACGTCTAACACTACTTCCTGGCCGGGCCGGGCCCAGTCCTGCCTGGGCTTCACCCGCAGGATCTCCGCCACCCGGGGCTCCTGGTACACGTCTACCGCTACGCTGATGGCGGCCACCTCTACCTTGGCCAGCTTATTGCTCAACAAAACATTCACCGTCTCTGACAGTTCCTGCTCCATCCCCTTGAACAGCTCGTTACCGGCGTAGAACATATTATCCCGCTGGAGGGAGAGGGCCTGGGCCGTCTTCCCCTGGGCCGCCTTCCCCTGGATGGTGAAGGCCACCTTGGCGGTGCCGCCGCCGTTCCTGTCCACCGTCTTGGCGGCTAGGTTGACCACTGCCGCATCCAGGGCCGCCGGCAGCACCTTCTCATCCTGGACGATCCGCACCCGGCACTGGCTGTCCTGGGAGCGGTTCTGGTCCCGGACGCTGATATAGACCGGCACAGACTGGGGCTGCTGGCCCAGGCTGCCTGCTACACCGCTGGCCCTGTCCTGGCTGATCCGGCCCAGGCAGGGCCCGATGTTGCCCACCTTGTAACTGCTGGAGAGGTTGGGGATACAGCCTAGGATCCAGACCCGGTTGAGGAAGAAGTCGCTGTCCCCGTTCTGCATGAAGGGATGGCCGAAGGCCAAGAGGCGGCCGGCCTCATCCACCCAGGTCACCGTTCCCAGGGCCCCCAGGTTCAGATCCCCGTCCATGATGGAGACTGCCAGGCTGCTGCCTGGCTGCAGGCTGGTCTCGCTGCCGCTGTACGCGCCGTCCGAACCTCCCCCTGCCGCCAACACCTCCAGGCCCAGGGGGGCCAGCCTCTCCCGCAGGTAGTCTAGGCCGTAGCCGGCGAAGCCCCCTGCCAGCAAGGCGGTGCCCTTAGGCAGCAGGGGTTCCGGCGGCAGCTGCCTGTCAGCCGGAGGCCAGTCCTTCCCTGCCTGCCCCCTAGGGCTGTCCAAGAGGCGCAGCATATTGCTGATGGGAGTCAGAGAGCAGTAGTGGGGATCGTTAAAGGCCCGGCCGAAGGCCACCGCCCCTACCAGGCGGCCGTCGATGTAGACCGGGCTGCCGCTCATCCCCTGGGCTACGCCCCCAGCCTTCTCGATCAAGGGCCCTGAGGCCTTGGCCAGGATGCTGTAGCCAGCGACAGGGCTGCCGCTGACCCCTATGATCTCTACGGCGAAGTCCTCTATCCTGTCCCCGGCTATCACCGTCTTCCCCACCCCCACCATGCCAGGGCGCAGATCCCTGATGGGCATCAGGGAAACCGCCGCTGTGCAGGGAGTAGCTGCCAGCAGCCAGAGGAGGAAGAGACAGACTAGTCTAACCATGGCCACGCTCCTGCCCGGGCCCGCCGCC
>CAZXKQ010000008.1:6324-40258 GCA_964641395.1 uncultured Phascolarctobacterium sp.
TTTTATTATAGCCTGTTTCTTAGGTACTGACAAGTAGGGCTACTGCTTCTTAAACAGGCCCAGGCCCATGCTCACGGCCCTTTCCCGGCCGTCGGAGGGCCTGTTCACTATCTTGCCGCCCTTGATGGCCATAAGGCTGCTGCCGCCGCCGTCGAAGTTCACCGCCTCGTAGGCGCCCAGCCGCTGCAGGTATTGGGCCAGTTCCTGCAAGGTGAGGCCGGCAGAGGAGCGGTTGCGCCCGTCCACTACCAAGAGCAGCAGGCTGCCGTCCCTCTTCACCCCCACCGCCGTGCGGGGGGAGCGGCCCACGGCTATATCCCGGGCTATTCTTTCTTCCGCCGTGCGCACCTGCACCCGGCCCCCTTCTAGGAGCAGGGGCCCGCCGCTGACTACCAAGTCAGCCCCGTCTGCCTCCAGGCTGCCCAGCCTTTCTACCAGCTCCACCCGGTCTCCCGGCTTGAGGCCGGCCAGTTCCTGCCGGTGGGAGCCGTGGGCGGACAGCACGTAGGTGCCGGGCCTGATGGCCATGTTCCCCTTGCTGGACACCGCCAGCACCTTGCCGCTGGCCCGTTCCACCCCTACTTCCACGCCCCATTCATTAGTCTTGGTGGAAGGGGCGAAGTACTCGTTGTAGAGGACGAAGTCTTCGTTGATGCGGGAGCGGTTCATGCCCTTGATCTGGCTCACCCTCCCGTCCGGCAGCCGCACCTGGGCCCTGTAGGCCACATCCTTGAGGATGAAGGGGCGGCCGTCCTTGCTGGCCAGGGCGCTCCGGGGCACTACGTCGGCGCTGAGCAGCCGCTGCCTGTCCTTAGTAGTGCCGATAACCCAGCCGTCAGTGTCAAAATAAGAGCTGTTGATGGCGCAGAGGAGCCGCTGCTGCCTGGCATAGCGGGAGAGGAGGCCCCGCCCGTTGTAGGTGCCGGCGGCGGAAAAGGGCCGCACCTCGTAGGCGGCGCCAGGGGCCACCGTCACGGCGTAGGCCTGGATCTGCCTGCCGTTCAGTTCGTCTTGGTAGTAGGTGTACTCCACCCCTTCCGCCAGCTTCTGGCTGGAGCTGATGATGGAGATACGGTAGACATCGATGACCAACCGCTCCGGCTGGCTGAGGCGGAGGACCTTGTACTGCCTGTCCTGCCGCAGCTGGACGGTGAGCTTGGCCCCCTTCCTGCCCTCCTTCTCCAGCCGGGCCGAACGGACGCTGTCCCCGCCAGGGTAGATCCTCTTAGGCACGGTGCTGCTCTCAGGCAGCTGGAAGCTCAGCTCCCTGCCCTTTCCCGTCTGGGTGAAGGTTATGGGCCCGTCGCTTTCCACCACGATGCGGGTCTTGGCCGGACTATTGCTGTAGCGAAGGTCGGTGATCTTGCCGGCCTGGGCGCTGGCGGCCGCCAGCAGGGCGCTCAGCAGGACGCTGCAAAAGATTAAGCTACGCATTGCCACCTCTTCAGTTAGGCCTAAAGGGCAAGCAAAAATACACAGCCCGTACTGCTAGCCGCTGTGTATTTTGGCTCACACCCTATTCACTTAGGTTAGTAGAGCTGTAAAAGCTGCCTGGATGGAGCTTGTCCAGATTCTCCAAGGCCTTGCCTGTGCCCAGGGCCACGCAGTCCAGAGGGTTCTCCGCCACGTGGACGTCGATGCCCGTCTCCTTCTGCATGATCTCCGCGATGCCGTCTAGGAGGGCGCCGCCCCCGGTCAGGTACATGCCGTTGTCCACTATGTCGCTGGCCAGCTCGGGAGGGCATTTTTCTAACACGCTCTTCACAGCGGCCACCAGGGAGGCCACGCTGTCTTCCAAGGCCAGGCGGCAGTCTTCGCTGCTGACGTTGAAGGTCTTAGGCATGCCTCCTACCAGGTCCCTGCCCCGCACCGTCAACTCCTCCTTGCGGCCGTTGACGCTGACGGTGGCTATCTTCATCTTGATCTCTTCCGCCGTCCGCTCGCCGATCTGCACATTGTGCACCTTCTTCACGTAGCGGGCGATGGCCTCGTCAAAGTGATCGCCGCCGATGCGCACGGAGGCGTCCACCACTATGCCCCCTAGGCTGAGCACGGCGATGTCGGTGGTGCCGCCGCCGATATCCACCACCATGTTGCCCCTGGGGACGGAGATGTCCAGGCCTGCCCCTAGGGCTGCCGCCAGGGGTTCCTCGATCAGATAGGTCTTGCTGGCCCCGCCCTGGGTGGTGGCCTCCATCACCGCCCGCTTTTCCACGGAGGTGATGCCTATGGGCACGCAGGTCATAACCCTGGGCTTGAAGAAGAGGCTCCGTCCTGCCACCTTGGCGATGACGTAGGCCAGGAGTTTCTGGGTCACCGTATAGTTGGCTATGACCCCCTCCTTCAGGGGCCTGATGGCCACGATGCTGCCGGGAGCCCGGCCCAGCATCTCCCTAGCCTCCTCGCCTACCGCCAGGATCTTGTTCCGCTGCTTGTCTATGGCCACTACGGAGGGCTCCTTCAGCACCACTCCCTTGCCTCGCACGTAGACCAAGATGTTGGCAGTGCCTAAGTCTATCCCCATATCCAAACTTCTGAACATTTACACATCTATCCTTTCAATATCTGCCCCCAGCTGCTGCAGCTTGGCCACGATGTTCTCATAGCCCCTGTCGATGTGGTGCAGATCCCCGATGTAGGTGGTGCCCTCTGCCACCAGGCCGGCCAGGATCATGGCCGCTCCCGCCCGCAGGTCGGTGGCCCGCACATCGCAGCCGGTGAGCTTGCCCGGTCCGTCGATGGTGGCGCTGCGGCCCTCGGTGGTAATGCGGGCCCCCATCCGGTTCAGCTCGATGACGTGCATGAAGCGGTTTTCAAAAACCGTCTCCGTCACCTTGCTCTGCCCCTGGCAGATCACCATCATGGCCATCATCTGGGCCTGCATGTCGGTAGGAAAGCCGGGATAGGGCAGGGTTTTGACGCTGACGGCCTTCAAAGGCTGGTCCGCCTTCACCCTGATGCTGTCTATATCCTCTATCACCGTGGCCCCTGCCTCCCGCAGCTTGGCGATCAAAGGCTTCTGGTGCTCAGGCAGGACGTTTTCCACCAGCACGTCCCCGCCGGTCATAGCCGCCGCTATCATGTAGGTGCCGGCTTCGATCCGGTCCGGGATCACGGTGTACTCCGCCCCGTGGAGCTCCTCCACCCCTTCTACCCGGATGGTATCGGTGCCGGCCCCCCTCACCTTGGCCCCCATCTTGTTCAAGTAGTTGGCCAGGGCCACTATCTCCGGCTCCTGGGCGGCATTCTCCACTATGGTGGTGCCCTTGGCCAGCACCGCCGCCATCAGCACGTTCTCAGTGGCGCCTACGCTGGGGAAGTCAAAGTAGATGGTGTTGCCCTGCAGCCCTTCCAGGGCCGTGGCCTCGATGTAGCCGTGGCCCTGCTGCACCTGCACGCCCAAGGCTTCAAAGCCCTTGAGGTGGATGTCTATGGGCCGGGCGCCGATGGCGCAGCCTCCTGGCAGGGAGATCTTGGCCTGGCCCACCCGGGCCAGCAGGGGGCCCATCACCAAGAAGGAAGCCCGCATGGTGCGCACCAGTTCGTAGGGCGCCTCCCAGCCGCTGATGTGGCGGCTGTCTATGTAAAGCTGGTTGGGACCGCTGAGTTCCACCTTGACCCCTAGGTGCTGCAAGACCGCGCTGATAGTGCGCACATCGTCCAGCATGGGCACATCGTTGATCCGGCTAGGGGTCTTGCCTAAAATAGAGGCCGCTATAATAGGCAGGACGGCGTTTTTAGCGCCGCTGGTCTTGACCGTTCCCACCAAGGGCTTGCCCCCTCTTACCACTAGCTTCTCCATACTACTCCCCCCTGCTTCTCCCCTCAGGAAGTCCTAATACGCTAAAGAGTATTTTACCATTTTTCCCCTGCTTATTTCAACCATAGAGGCGGGGAAAAAAGAAAAACCGGCAAAAAAAGCCGGTTCTACTGGTACAGCCTTTGGCGCTCGGCCAAAATATTGTAGTAGGTCTCCTTCTCTCTGATCAATTTGCGGATGGCCTGCTTGTCCGCCTCCACCTCCACCTCCCGCAGGCGTTGGCGTAAGGAGGCCAGCTCTAGCCGCAACTGCAGCATCTTATTGCCAGTGATGGTCTCTGCCAGGTCAGTCATACAGGCCCCTCCTCATCTCTCTTTTAAGCATACTATATTTACCGCCAAATAGCAATGCCGGCCGGCAATTATTTCCTGCCCCGCACCAGTTTGCGGGCCAGATCCACCGGCACCGTGGTGGCCGCCAGCAGCAGCACCGCCAGCCAGCCCTGCCAGGCGAAGGGCACGCAGCTGAACATGTTGCCTATGACCCTGCCGAAGCGGAAGGGCAGCAGGGGGGCGTTGACGATGGCCGCCTGGGCCAGGAGGATGGCGGCGAACATCTCCAAGAAGCCGGGATTCTCCCTTAAGCGTTGGAAGATGGCCGTGCCCGTATCCCGGACGTTGAAGCCGTTGAAGAGGGCGGCGGCGATGAAGAAGACGAAGTAGGCGGTCAGGTGCTGCTCCTGGCTGGCGAAGAGGCCGCTGAAGAAGGGCAGCTTCAAGAAGATGAAGCTGGCCAGGATCAGGTAGGCCCCCATGGCGGCTATCTGCTCCAGCATGGGCCTGCTGATGATGCTTTCGTCCCGGCGGCGGGGCTCCTCCACCAGGTACTTGGCCAGGGCCGGCTCGTTGCCCAGCATTATGGCCCCCAGGCTGTCCATCACCAGGTTCACGAAGAGCAGGTGGGTCACCTTCAGCGGCTCCTGGATGCCGAAGAAGGGGGCCAGGGCGCTGACCACCACCGCCGCCACGTTGATGGTGAGCTGGAAGCTGCAAAACTTCAGTATGTTGTGGTAGATGGTGCGGCCGTAGAGGATGGCGTCCTTGATGGAGCGGAAGTTGTCGTCCAGGACCACTATGTCCCCTGCCTCCTTGGCCGCCTCGGTGCCGCTGCCCATGGCAAAGCCTACATCGGCCCGGCTCAGGGCCGGCGTGTCGTTCACCCCGTCCCCGGTCATCCCCACCACCAGGTTCTCCTCCTGGCAGAGCCGTACTAGCCGGGACTTGTCCGTAGGCAGGGCCCGGGCTACCACCCGCAGGCGGGGGATGAGCTGCTTAAGCTCCTTGTCGTGGAGGGCGGCCAGTTCGGCACTGCTGAGGGCCAGGTCTCCAGGCCCCTGTAAGAGGCCGGCGTCCTGGGCGATGGCCTTGGCGGTGGAGAGCCTGTCGCCGGTGATCATCACTACCTGCACTCCCGCCCCCTGTACCGCCTTGATGGCGGTCACCGCCTCGCTGCGCACCTCGTCCCTGATGGCCACCATGCCTAGCAGGACGGTATTATTTTTAATCCGGCCTACCTCCATGGGGCCCTTGGCATAGGCAAAGGCCAGCAGGCGCATAGCCTTGCTGGAGAGGGCCTCCATCTTCTCCTCCAGCCGTCCCCGCTCCAGGGCCGTCTGGCGGCCTGCCTCATCCAAGGCGGCCTGGGCCCGGGAGAGGAGCACCTCCGGAGCCCCCTTGTAGAGGGTGAGGTCCAGGCCGGCCAGGTAGGTCTGGCTGAACTTATTGGCAGAATTAAAGCTCTGGCCTGCGGTGACGGCGCTGCGCTCATCCCCTTGCAGACGCTGGAAGGCCTCCTCCCCCAGGAAGCGGAGGAGGGCCTGGTCGGTGGCGTTGCCGCCTATCACCCGGTGCTGGTTGTCGTAGAGGGCCGCCGTGTTGCGGCCTATGGCCAACTGCAGCAGGGAGCCTAGGGGCCCGGCCTCCAGCTCTGCCACCGTCAGGCTGCGGCCCTGGCTGTCAAAAAACTCCACCACCTCCAAGGAGCCCTTGGTGATGGTGCCGGTCTTGTCGCTGAAGAGGATGTTCAGGCTGCCGGCCGTCTCCACCCCCTCCGCCTTCCGCACCAGCACGTTGTGCTCCTGCATGCGGGTGGTGTTCTGCATCAGAACCAGGGAGATCATCAGGGGCAGCCCCTCCGGCACGGCGCAGACCACGATGACCACGGCCAAGGACACAGCCTCGACCACATCCCGCACCACCTGGGTCCAGCCCTGGGCCCCGTAGGGTCCCAAGCCCCCTGCCTGGTAGATGAAGTAGGCCATGTAGAGGAGGCTGATCAGCAGGGCGCTGCAGTAGCCGAAGCGGGAAATCTGGCCTGCCAGGTTGTGGAGCTTCACCTTCAAGGGGGACATAGGCTCCTCCACCCCCAGCTCCCTGGCCATCTGGCCCATCACCGTGGCCAGGCCCACCCGCTGCACGTCCAGCACCCCTTCCCCGTCGAAGATCACAGCCCCCCGGAAGAGGCTGTGCCGGTCTACGAAGCTCTCCCCCGTCAGCTCTTGGGCCAGGGCGGTGCCTAGGGGAGCCGCCTCCTTGGGGCATTCTTCCGCCTCCCCGTTGAGGACGGAGTTGTCCACCTTCAGGCTGCCGGCTACCAGGATGCCGTCGGCGGCCACGCTGTCCCCTGCCTGGAGCAGCAGCTTGTCCCCCACTACTACCTCCCTATTAGGCAGCAGGCAGACGCTGCCAGAGCGGTACACCTTGCTGAATTCCCGCTGCTGGGCCGCTTCCCTCAGCTGGCGGAACTTGCTGTCGCTGGCTACCCCCGTCTTAGCCGAGACGTAGGCTACGATGAGGATGGCGGCCACGGTGCCGCTGGGTTCGTAGATCTCCGCATAGCCGCTGAAGTACATGGCTATCATCAGGGCGGCGATGAAGAGCAGGATCCTGATCAGGGGATCCTGGAAGGTGGCGCAGAATTCCTGCCAAAAGGTCTTCGGCGGCGCATCGGGTATTTCGTTGTTGCCGTACTTCCTTCTGGCCTCCAGCACCTGCTGAGGGTCTAAGCCTCTAAACTCCATCTGCCAACCTCGCTCCAGCTCCTGCGTCAGTTTCCTGCCCTCTCATTGTACTATAAAAGCCGCCCTCAAGACAACTACCTCTAGGCACAGGCCGCCCCGCCGCTAGAAAAAGCCCTGCCAGCCTCATGCCGGCAGGGCGGGGCCTCCCCTTCAGGGGGGCTGTTTCACTTCTTCACGCTATACTCGCTGGCCTTCAGCCGGGCCAGGGCCCTTTTCAGGGACAGCTGGGCCCGCCGTACGTCCAGGCCCTGTTGCTGGGCGGCCAAGCGGTGCTCCGCCCTTTCCTTGGAGGCCTGGGCCCGGGCTCGGTCTATCTCCTCCCCCGGCTCAGCTATGGTGGCCAACACGGTGCACCTGTTGTCCTTCATCTCCAGAAAGCCGCCGCAGACGGCGAAGACCTTCTCGCTGCCGTCGGCAAACTGGACCTTCAAGGGCGCGATGTCCATGGTGGCGATGATAGGCAGGTGCCTCGCCTCCAGGCCTAGGTTGCCTGACAGGGTCCTAAAGCCTATGTAGGCGGCCTCCTCAGTGGCGAAGAGCATTCTGTCCGGCGTCACTATTTCAAAAACGAAGGGGGTAGCCATCTGTTATTCCCTCATGCTGGCAGCCTTGGCCACAGCATCATCGATGGTGCCTACCATGTAGAAGGCGGCTTCCGGCAGGTCATCGTGCTTGCCTTCCAAGATCTCCTTGAAGCCCCGGATAGTCTCCTTGAGGGGAACGTACTGGCCGGGGGTGCCGGTGAACTGCTCAGCTACGAAGAAGGCCTGGCTGAGGAAGCGCTGGATCTTCCGGGCCCGGGCCACGGTGACCTTGTCTTCCTCGCTTAATTCTTCCATGCCCAGGATGGCGATGATGTCCTGCAGCTCCTTGTAGCGCTGGAGGATGGCCTGCACGCCCCGGGCAACGTTGTAGTGCTCCTCGCCGATGACCAGGGGATCCAGGATACGGCTGGTGGAGTCCAAGGGGTCAACTGCCGGATAGATGCCTAGCTCGGCAATCTGGCGGGACAGTACGGTGGTGGCGTCCAAGTGGGCGAAGGTGCCTGCCGGCGCCGGGTCCGTCAAGTCGTCCGCCGGCACGTACACCGCCTGCACGGAGGTGATGGAGCCGTTCTTAGTGGAGGTGATGCGCTCCTGCAGGGCGCCGATGTCGTTGGCCAGGGTAGGCTGGTAGCCTACTGCCGAAGGCATACGGCCCAAAAGGGCGGAAACCTCGGAACCCGCCTGGATGAAACGGAAGATGTTGTCGATGAAGAGGAGCACGTCCTGGCCGCCTACGTCCCGGAAGTACTCGGCCATGGTCAGGCCGCTCAGGCCCACCCGCATACGGGCTCCCGGGGGCTCGTTCATCTGGCCGTAAACCAGGGCGGTCTTGTTGATAACGCCGGACTCCTTCATTTCGCCCCACAGGTCGTTGCCCTCACGGGTACGCTCCCCTACGCCGGCGAAGACGGAGTAGCCGCCGTGGGCCGTAGCGATGTTGTGGATCAGCTCCATGATGATGACGGTCTTGCCTACGCCGGCGCCGCCGAAGAGGCCGATCTTGCCGCCCATGGCATAGGGGGCGATGAGGTCTACCACTTTGATGCCGGTCTCTAGGATCCTGGTGGTGGTGGCCTGTTGATCGAAGCTGGGAGCGGGCCTGTGGATGGGCCAGTAGTCAGCTGCCTCTACAGGGGTGTCATCATGGTCGACGGTTTCTCCCAGTACGTTGAAGATACGCCCCAGTACCCCGGGGCCTACCGGTACGGCTATGGGCTCGCCGGTGTCAACGCACTCCATGCCCCTCACCAGGCCGTCGGTAGAGCTCATGGCTACGCAACGGGCTACAGAAGCGCCTACGTGCTGCATAACCTCCGCAGTAAGGTGGATCTTCACCTTGCCGTCATCAGTAGTGCAATCAATCTTGATGGCGTTCAAAATAGCGGGCATGCTCTTCGGGGGGAACTCCACATCGATAACAGGGCCGACAACTTGTACAATTCTACCTGTATTCAAGGTTTAAGCCTCCCTACGAAATCTTACATCAATTTTGTGCTTGCTTCAGCGCTTCTACGCCGCCGCAAATCTCTGTCAGCTCTCTGGTGATGCCGGCCTGACGGGCCTTGTTGTAGCCCACCAGCAGTTGCTGGCCCAGCTTGCCGGCATTATCGGTGGCCGAAGTCATAGCCGTCATCCGGGCGCCTAGCTCGCTGGCCGCCGACTGTACCAAGGC
Organism: uncultured Phascolarctobacterium sp.; assembly: GCA_964641395.1. Classification (GTDB taxonomy): domain Bacteria; phylum Bacillota; class Negativicutes; order Acidaminococcales; family Acidaminococcaceae; genus CANQBR01. The sequence goes on from CAZXKQ010000008.1 coordinate 15,381, forward strand.
CGCATAGACCACCGTTTCCAAGTAGCGGGGGGCCAGCACCTTCAAAGCTTCGTCCTCGGAAGGTTCAAAGATGAAGGAGGCCTCCGCCTTGCCCTTTTCCTTCGCCGGAGGCTCCACCGGCAAGATCTGCTCGCAGGTGGGGATCTGGGAGAGGGCGGTCTTAAAGACGGTGTAGACTACGTACAGCTGGTCAAAGTCTTCAGCGGCGAAGTTCTGGATGGCCGCCTGGGCTATGGCCTGGGCGTCGGCATAGGCGGGCTTGTCAGAAAAGCCCAGGTGCTCGCTGAGCACCTTGTAGCCCCGGCGCTGGAAGAAGTCCCGGGCCGTGCGGCCGCTGGCGATAACCACTGCCTCCCCTTCGCAGGCGGAGATCTCGGCTACCGCCTTCTTCAGCACGTTGGAGCCATAGGCCCCGGCCAGGCCCTTGTCCGAGGAGATCACCAGGTAGCCCACCTTTTTGACCTCCCGTTTTTGCAGCAGGGGGTGGTCCTTGGCCTGCAAATCGCTGAGCACCGCCGGGTCGCTGACCACGTTGGCCAGCACCTCTTTAATCTTCAGGGCGTAAGGACGGCTGGCAGCAGCCCGCTCCTGGGCGCGGCGCAGCCGGGCCGCAGCCACCATCTTCATGGCCTTGGTGATCTTGCCGATGTTGCTGACGCTCTTCATACGGCTCTTAATTTCTCGTGCCGTAGCCATCAGTCATCACCTCGCTCCATTGAAGACATCTTTGAACTGGGCGATAGCTTCCTTCAGCGCTTTTTCGTTCTCTTCGGTTATCCTCTTAGTCTTGACGATGTCAGCCCCGATTTCCGGATGGTTGGCATCCATGAAGTCTAAGAACTCTTTCTCGCAACGGGTGACGTCCCGTACGGCTATGTCGTCCAGGTAGCCCTTGGTGCCCAGGTAGATGGCCATAACCTGCTTCTCTACCGGCAGGGGGGCGTACTGGCCCTGCTTCAGCATCTCCGTCAGCCGCATGCCCCTGTCCAGCTGGGCCTTGGTGGCCTTGTCCAAATCAGAGGCGAACTGGGAGAAGGCGGCTAGCTCCCGGTACTGGGCCAGGTCCAGGCGCAGGGTGCCTGCCACCTGTTTCATGGCCTTGATCTGGGCCGCGCCGCCCACACGGGATACGGAGAGGCCGGAGTTGATGGCCGGACGGACGCCGGAGTAGAACAGCTCCGACTCCAGGAAGATCTGGCCGTCGGTAATGGAGATGACGTTGGTGGGGATGAAGCCGCCTACGTCGCCGGCCAGGGTTTCGATCACCGGCAGGGCGGTAATGGAGCCCCCCTTGAGGGGCGGGATGGAGTTCAGCTTGGCAGCCCGCTCCAAGAGGCGGGAGTGGAGGTAGAAAACGTCGCCAGGATAGGCTTCCCGTCCAGGCGGCCGGCGCAGCAGCAGGGACATGGCCCTGTAGGCTACCGCGTGCTTAGACAGGTCGTCATAGACGCAGAGGACGTCCTTGCCCTGGTCCATGAAGTACTCGCCCATGGTGACGCCGCTGTAGGGAGCCAGGTACTGGAGGGGGGCGCTGTCTGCGGCCGTAGCGGCCACGATGATGGTGTACTCCATGGCGCCGTGCTGCTCCAGGGTGCGGACGATGCGGGCTACGTTAGAGGCCTTCTGGCCGATGGCCACGTAGATGCAGATCACGTTCTGGCCCTTCTGGTTGATGATGGTGTCTATGGCCAGGGCGGTCTTGCCGGTGCCCCGGTCGCCGATGATCAGCTCCCGCTGGCCCCTGCCGATGGGTACCAGGGCGTCGATACACTTCAGGCCGGTCTGCAGCGGGGTGTCTACCGGTTTGCGGTCCGCGATGCCATGGGCAGGAGACTCTACCGGCCGATGGGCGCTAGCCGCTATGTCCCCCTTGCCGTCGATGGGGGCGCCGATGGCGCTGACTACCCGGCCCAGCAGGCCTTCCCCTACCGGCACCTCCATGATGCGGCCGGTGCGCCGCACCTGGTCCCCCTCTTTGATCAGGGTCTCGCCGCCCATCAAAACGATGCCTACATTGTCCGGGTTTAGGTTCAGCACCATCCCGGACACTCCGTGGGGCAGCTCCACCAGCTCGCCGGCCATGGCGTTCTTCATGCCCACCACGTTGGCGATGCCGTCGCCGATCTTGTCTACCACGCCAACTTCTTCTAGGTTAGCATCAACAGTGCTCTTCTCCAGCTGGGCTTGCAGGTCGTCCACTATCTTAGCAGGCTGGTAGTCGTGGATATCCACTGCTGAGAAGATATCCTTGACCTTGTTCAGCTTCCGGGCCGCAGAGGCATCGAAAATCTTGTCGCCTACTTGTACGATAATGCCGCCTAGGATGGCAGGATCCACCACCTTGTTCAGGAAGATGTCCCGCCCCAGCTTTTCCGTGAGAATAGCAGAAATGGATTGATACTCGCTGCTGGACAGCTTCTTGGCCGTGGTGACCTTCACGTCCAGCAACTCCCTGATGGAACCCAGATCAATATTGAAGTTGGACAAATCTTGCTTTAGCAAAGCAATGTTTTCTTCTTGCTTCATATTGAATCAATTCACCTCCGAATACCACCTAGGCCCGGCTAGCTGACAGGGCTCGCTAAGCTGGGAGGCCTGGTGGGAAAGCGGCGAAACTACTTGAGGATGGAGTCAACGATTTCGCCGGCTAATTTCTTATCTTCATCAGAGCTCAGTTTGCGCTCCACGATCTTGCTGGCAGCGGCCATAGAGAGGGTGATGACCTGATCCCGGATATCGTCCAGGGACTTCTTCTTCTCCGTGGCTATGGCTTCCTTGGCAGCAGCGATAACCTGCTCCTGCTCCGCCTTGGTGTCGGCAATGATCTTGTCGTGGGCGGCCTGGGCGGCCTTGCGGGCATTATCGATAATGACCTGGGCTTCCTGTCTGGCAGCCGCCAACTTAGCGGCATACTCGGCCTTCACCGTTTCAGCATCGGTCTTGGCCTGTTCTGCCGCAGCCAAATCGGCAGCGATCTTATTTTTACGCTCTTCCATCATCTTCAGCAAGGGCTTATAGGCGAACTTGGCGAGAACGAAAACAAGAACCAAGAAGTTCAGGACTTGTGCGATAAGAGTTGCATTGAAGTTAATCAATTATAGCACGCTCCTTTATGGTTTTCTCGGTGGTAAGTACGCCTTATTTTACGAAGGGGTTGGCAAATACCAGTACTACGGCGATAACGTAGCAGAGGATGGGCATGGACTCTACCAGGCCTACGGATACCAGCATGTTGGTGAACAGGCTGCCTGCCTCTTCCGGCTGGCGGGCCATGGACTCGATGCCTTTGCCGGTGAGGTTGCCGTTACCCAGGGCGGCACCCAGGGCGGCGCCTAGGCAGATAAAGGCTACAGCGAACATAGAAGCTGCGATAATGATTGCGTTTTCAGACATTTTATTCATCCTTTCTCAGCACACGTTAATAAGCAAGGGTTGAGCCCCGCCACAGCTTAATGGTGGGCGAAGGCAACGGCAAAACTGGTCAACGTCAGCATGGTGAAGATAAAGGCTTGCAAGAAGCCGATGAACAAGCTGAACATCACCCACAGTTCAGGAACAACCCATGGCGCTAATTGGTAGAGGACTATCAACAAGATTTCGCCTGCCAGTATGTTACCGAATAGACGAAGGGCCATGGTCAAGGGCTTAGTGATCTGATCAAGCAAGTGTAGGGGCAAGAAGGCCGGCGAAGGCTGCACAAAGTGCCTAAAGTGGCCTAGGCCCTGTTGGCAGACGCCTACCACGTAAACGCCTACGGCCACTGTCAGGGACAGGGCGAAACAGGTATTCACGTCATTGGTAGGGCTGGTCCAGTGCACTCCCACCTGGGGCAGCATACCCAGCTCGTTGCCGATCAAGATGAACATGAAGAGGGTGATGATGAAGGGCGCCATATACTTGCGGCCCTTGATACCCAGGGTGCCTTCCATCAAACCGTTGAGGAAGTCGATGAAGAACTCCATTACGTTCTGTAACCCGCTTGGGACCAGCTTAGGGTTACGGGACGCTGCCAGGAAGAGGACTAGGACTATGGCCATGGTGATCCAGGTCATGTACATGGTCTGCATGTGGATGACCACGCCCGGCGCCCACTCCCGTGCGAAGTAATGGACGATCTCGCTTGCATGTTCAGCTTCTTGCGCCATTGCAGCTGCTTCAGTTCCCATTCTTTCTCTCTCCTTTCTTCACGTCTCCTCCTTACGCAGTCGGTACGCGATAGATATCAAATTAATGAGGAAAAAAATATGTATCAACAGCAGCCCGAGAAAAACGCCTAGAACGGCAGAGCCCTGTTTCAACAACAAGATGATGATGCTGGCCGCCGCCGCCACCCGGTACCAGCGGTAGCGCCGCATGATGGCCAAGCCCTTCTGCGGCTCCTCCTTGTAGGGGAGGGCCCGCTTGATGCCGCTGATCATGATGACCACGTCCAGCAGCCCCAGCAGGCAGCCCCGCAACAGGCCGGCGGCCAGGCCGGCACGGCCCAGGCCGTAGACTGCGGCACAGCAGGCCAGGCCCAGCAGGGCCGGCACCAGGAGGAAGGGCCTGTAGCCACCCTGCAGCAGCGGGGTGAGGTCGAACTTCCTGGCCATGGCTCACTCTTTGCCCTTTTCCAGGTTCAGCAGGGCGGTGCGGATCAGCTGGTAGAAGGTCAGGAACACCGTCACCACGGCTAGGCAGATGCAAAAGAGGCGGATGCTGTGGTTGCCGGTGGCAAAGTAGGCGTCCAAGTAGTTGCCGCCGTAGTAGGCCAGGAGAAAGTCACAGACTATCATCACCCCTAGGGAGCTGACCGTGGCCAGGGCGTTCCACATCCTCACTCTTTCCTTCTCGTCAGCGTCTCTGCCCATGCTCTTGCGGCTCCTGCTAGAAAAAGGCCCTCACAGCGCCTCACCTAATTTTAAAATATTTTAACCCTCTTGTCCACTCTAATCTCTTGCTTTAGCGCAGAATTCAGGCAAAATTTCTACTGGGTAGCCATATCTGGCCAGGATGGCCCGGATAATCCGCTGGCAGGCCCGGCCGTCGCCGTAGGGATTGGCCGCCTCCGCCATGGCCCGGTAGTGGTCCCCGTCCTCCAACAGGGCCCGCAGCTCCCGCAGCACGTCCTCGTAGGCAGTGCCGGCCAGCTTCACCGTCCCTGCCGCCACCGCCTCCGGCCGCTCCGTAGTATCCCGCAGCACCAGCACCGGCTTGCCTAGGGCCGGGGCTTCCTCCTGGATGCCGCCGCTATCGGTGAGGACGATGTCCACCTTGCCCATCAGGTTGGCGAAGGGTTCGTAGTCCATGGGCTCGATCAGGTGCACCCGCTCCATGCCCCCCAGCTCCGCGGCCACCACCTCCCGCACCTTGGGGTTCTTGTGCACCGGGAAGATGGCCTCCACGTCCTGGTGGAGTTCCAGCACCTTCTTCACCGCCCGGTAGACGTGGCGCATAGGCTCCCCCAGGTTCTCCCGCCGGTGGGTGGTCATGAGCAGCAGCCGGTGGCCGCTGGCGAAGACCTGGTTGAAGGCGGCGTCGGCGAAGCGGTAGCCTGGCCGCACCGTAGCCTGGAGGGCGTCGATCACCGTGTTGCCAGTCACCACGATGTCGCCGGGAGCCACGTTTTCCTTCAGCAGGTTGGCCTTGCTGGTGGGGGTGGGGGCGAAGTGGAGCTCGCAAATAGCGGTAGTCAGCTTCCGGTTCATCTCCTCCGGATAGGGGGAATACCTGTTGCCGGTGCGCAGCCCCGCCTCTACGTGGCCCACGGGTATCTGGGCATAAAAGGCCGCCAGGGAGCCGGCAAAGGTGGTGGTGGTGTCCCCGTGGACCAGCACCATGTCCGGCAGGGCCTCCTCCAGCACCCCCTGCAGGCCTTGCAGCACCCGGCAGGTTACATCGTGGAGGGTCTGGCTGCGGGTCATAATGTTCAAATCGTAGTCCGGCACCACCCCGAAGAGGTTCAGCACCTGGTCCAGCATCTCCCGGTGCTGGGCGGTTACCGCCACTATAGGCTGGATGTAGGAGGGGTAGCGGCGCATTTCCAGCACCAGGGGGCACATCTTGATGGCCTCCGGCCGGGTGCCGAAAACCGTCATCAGCTTTAACCGTTTCACTTTTCCACCTCTCTGAGCCCAGCTCCGGCCTCCACACGGGGGAGGAGCTCCCAGACAGCCCTCAGCCGGGGCCTTCAATCATTGAGTATGCCGATGCGCTTAGCTCCCACCGCCACCGCCGTGATGATGAGGGCGATGAGCAGGGCGGCGTAGAAGCCGTCCACCTCCGCCCACAGCACCGCCACTATGCCCAGGGCGGCGCTGATCAGGTACATCACCAGCACCGCCTTCTTCTGGCTCATGCCCATGGCCAGCAGCCGATGGTGGAAGTGGCCCTTATCCGGCTGGAAGATGGGCCGGCCGTGGCTGTAGCGGCGCATAATGGCGAAGGCCGTGTCCATAATGGGCAGGGCCAGGGCGATGAAGGGGACGATGAGGGCTACGGTGGCGGCCGTCTTCACCGCCCCATAAACAGAAATAGCCGCCAACATGTAACCGATGAACATGCTGCCGGTGTCTCCCATGAAGATAGTGGCCGGGTTGAAGTTGTAACGCAAAAAGCCGATGATGCCCCCAGCCAGGGCGCAGGTCAGGACCGCCACATAGTAATAGCCCATGTGGACGGCTACCAGGATCACCGTCAGGGAGGCGATGGCGCTGACCCCCGCCGCCAAACCGTCCAGGCCGTCCATCAGGTTCACCACGTTGGTAAAGCTGATCACCCAGAAGATGGTGAGGGGGACGGCCCAGTAATCCGTGTACAGGTAGCCCCCTAGGGGGTTGTTGATCCACTCTATCTGGATGCCGAAGAGGGGCAGCACGGCGGCGGCCAGGATCTGACCCAGCAGCTTCACCTTGGCCGGCAGGCCGTACTTGTCATCCAGGATGCCTACCGCCACGATGAGGCTGCCCCCTACCAGGATGCCCAGGATGTCCACAGTGAGGCCCAGGGTCATGAGGGTGGCCAGCATAAAGGCGGCATAAATAGCCAAACCGCCTAGGCGGGGCATAATCAGCTTATGCACCTTGCGGTTGTCCGGTACGTCCACGGCCCCGATGAAGAAGGCCAGCTTTTTAATATAGGGGGTGAGGAGGTAGCTTACCAAGGCGGCAAGCAAAAAGGGAAAGCCGTACGCGCTTAACATGATACCAACTACTGTCGCTTCCTAAGCTTCCTAGCCTAGCCGGTGCCCGTCCCTGGCGCCGGGCCCGCTGAGCCCGGCCCGGAACCTGTATCCTAATATTATAACATTTTAGTTTTTGCGTCAAGGTGCTTAGCCATAAAGAAAAGGCCTGGGACTGGCCAAGGCCTTTGGAAGGAGCTCTGTTTAAGGACGGCGGGACGGGCGCCCTGCGCCGTCGGGGACTGTCACTCGAAGACGCACATAACTACGACGGCAGTCAGTAAAAGGATAGCAGCACCTGCGGCAGTAAACATGTTACCTACACCTCCGATTCCCTGTGCCCGTGGCCCCTGGTCGCGGCGTATTGGGTGCCTGGGCCTCTCTCCCCTGCACTAGCTATATTATAACACTGATTTTGTATTTTGTATACAAAATACAAAGCCTTTTCTGTGAACTTTCTGTGGCTATTTCGTGAACATCACAGCCGCCGGCCGGCGTTGGTAGGCTGGCTGTAGCCCTTGCGACCCCGCCAAGTGCAGTAGAGGAAGCAGGCCAGGCCCAGGAGGAAGAGGGCCAGGCTGGTGGTCTGGGCCGAGGTGAGGCTGCCCAGGTAGGGCTCCGCATAGTCCCCCCGCAGAAACTCCAGGCCGAAGCGGGCCCCGGAATAGAGCATCATGTAGAGGCACACCGCCTGGCCCTTGGCGTGGTTAAAGGCCCTGAAGATCAGCAGCAGGGCGAAGATCACCACGTCCAGCTGCCCCTCCCACACCTCTGCCGGCCAGAGGGGGCTGCTGCCGTAGGTGGCATAGGCCAGGGTGCCGGGGGGATAGACCAGGCCGAAGCCGCCGCCGGTAGGGGCGCCGAAGGCGTCCCCGTTGAACAGGTTGGCCATCCGGCCTACCGCCTGGCCCAGCACCATGGCGGGACAGGCCACATCCGCCAGGGCCAGCCAGTCGATGCCATAGCGCTTGCAGTAGAGGTAGTCCACAAAGAAGCCTAGCAGCAGGCCCCCCTGCACCGCCATGCCTCCCTGCCAGACGAAGGGGATCTCCAGCAGATGCTGGCTGTAATAGCCCCAGTCGAAGAAGAACACGTCCCACAGCCGGGCCCCGATGAGGCCGGCGAAGCCGCCGTAGATGCCTAGGTCCAGGGTGTAGTCCTGGAAGCGGCCGTCCTGCCGCAGCAGGAAGTAGCCTACCCCGGTGGCCAGGGCGATGGCCGCCAGCAGGCAGAGGCCGTACATGCGGATGGGAAAGCTTCCTACATAAAAAAGGTATTGATGCATAAGGCTGCTCCTTTCTCCTTCCCGCCCCCTATCCTACCACGCAGGGGCGGCTTGGGGGAGCCTGGCGGCCGCCGTTCCCAGCTCCCCGCCGGCTGGCGCACAGGCAAAAAAATTGCGAAAAGTCCTTGCCAAAGGCCCTATTCTCTGTTATAATGCTTAGTGTTGCAAAACAAACTCCGGGATGGTGTAATGGTAGCACAAGTGACTCTGGATCATTCGGTCTGGGTTCGAGTCCTAGTCCCGGAGCCATTACGGCGCTATGGTCAAGAGGCTAAGACGTCGCCCTCTCAAGGCGAAATCATGGGTTCGATTCCCATTAGCGCTACCAAAAACCTGGCTCACCGTGGGTGGGCCTTTTTTGTTGCCCTTGGGGCCCCCCAGCCGTTAAAAAGGCCTGTCCCGCAGTGCGAAACAGGCCGAAGATCCTTGGTGGAGATAAGCGGGATCGAACCGCTGACCTCTTGAATGCCATTCAAGCGCTCTCCCAGCTGAGCTATACCCCCGTAGCAGATAGGGTAATTGTACCCTGTTTTCTGCTGTTTGTCAATACTCTTTTTTCCCGCGGCGGCAATTATTTGATGACGCCGATCTCCTTGTAGTACTTGGCTGCGCCAGGATGGAGGGGCAGGTTGGCGATGTCCGTTACGGCATCAGCAGGCTTCAAACCGGCCAGGTTCTTCTGGGCCTTGCCCAATTCGTCGATGTGCTCCCAGAAGGACTTGGTCAGCTTGTAGACCGTGTCCTCGCTTAGGTCGTGGCGGCAGAACATCACCATCTTGATGGCGCTGGTAGGCAGGGCCTGCTCCTGGTTAGGATAGGTCTTGGCAGGGATGGTGTAGCGGGCGTACCAGGGGTAGTTCTTCTGCAGGGCGGCCAGGGTGGCGTCGTCAATAGGCAGTAGCTCACAGTTGGCGGTCAGGGCCTGGGAGACGGCGGCGGCAGGGGCGCCGCTCATGATCCAGGCGCCGTCGATGGTGCCGTTCTGCAGCATGTCGGCAGCGTGGCCGAAGTCGATGAACTCAGCCTTGATGTCCTCCGGGAACTTCAGGCCGATGGTGGTGAAGTGGTTTTGGCACTCTTCATAGACGCTGGAGCCGGCGGCGGCCACGGCGAAGTGCTTGCCCTTCACCTGGGCCAGGCTCTTGATGCCGGACTTCTTCGTCACCACCACCTGGTTAGGGTTCATGTAGAGGCCGGCGATGACCTTGATGTCCTTGTAGGCGTGGTCCTTGAAGCTGGCCGTGCCCTGCTGGCACTGCAGCACGTTGCTGCTGATAGCGATGGACACCTGGGCCTCATTGGTGGAGACCATGCCTAGGTTGGCGATGCCGCCGGCACTGGCCTGGCTGCTAGCCTGCACCCCGGGCACGTTCTTGGTCCAGTTGTTAGTGATGGCGGCCCCTACGGCGTAGAGGGCGCCGCTAGCGCCGGCGGTGGGGAAGTTGATCTTTACCACCTGGGCCTGGTCAGCCTTGGGAGCCGGCTTTTTCTCCCCGCCACCGCAGCCTAGGCTGAGGCCGGTGACCAGGGTTACCGCCAGGGCGGCGGCGGCTAATTTTTTCCAACGAGAAATCATAGTCTTCCTCTCCTTACACTAAATATTTATCAGCTAAGCCCGGACTGGGTCAGCCCGGGGCAGGCCTTCTACAGCATCAGGCTGGGGCGGCCTGGCGGCGGCGGAAGAGCTGCAGCGCCAGGATGGCCAGCAGGGCGGCGATGCCCACCGCGTCGGTGAGCAGGCCGGGATAGAGGAGGGTGGGGGCGATGGCGATGAGGACCAAGCGCTCCAACAGGTGGCAGCGGCACAGCAGCCAGCCCTCCAGCCCTGCCACCAGGCCCAGGGTGCCTAAGAGGGCGGTGAAGATGCTCCACAGGGTGGTGCTCAGGCCGGCCCCGGTCTCCACGCCGATGAGAAGCACCGGATTGTCTAAAAAGAAGAAGGGGATGATGAAGCCGATAATCCCCAGCCGCATGGCCCACAGCCCGGTCCTAGTCTGGTCCGAGCCGGCTATGCCCGAGGCCACGTAGGCGCTGATGGCCACCGGCGGGGTGATGTTGGACAGGCAGGCGTAGATGAGGCAGAACATGTGGCTGGTCAGGGCCGGCACCCCGGCATCGATCAGCACCGGCACCGCCACCGCCTGGACGATGACGTAGGCCGCCACCCCCGGCACCCCCATGCCCAGGATGGTGGACATGATCATCACCAGGAGGCCTGTCAGGTAGATGTTGTTGTTCTCCACCAGGTAGAGGATGAGGTAGCCCATGTTCAGGCCCATGCTGGTGAGGGTTACGGTGCCGATGATCACGCCGATGATCACGCAGCACACCCCTACGGAGATGGCCCCCTTGGCCCCCTCCACCGTAGCCTCCAGGATGATGCGGGGGGTCATGCGGGTCTCCTTCCGCAGCCAGCTGGCCCCGAAGGTACCGAAGATGGAAAAGACCGCCGCATAGAGGGGGGTGTAGCCGGCGAACATCAGGCCGATGAGCAGCACCAGGGGGATGACTAGGTGGCCCTGCTGCCTGAGCACCTGGGCCGCCTGGGGTATGTTCTCCTTGGCCAGGCCGGAGAGGCCCAGGCGCATGGCCTCAAAGTGCACCGCCAGGAGCAGGCCCACGTAGTACAGCAGGGCGGGGACGATGGCCGCCAGCATCACCAGGGTGTAGCTGAGGCCTAAGAACTCCGCCATGACGAAGCCCACCGCCCCCATGATGGGAGGGCAGAACTGGCCGCCGGTGGAGGCCACCGCTTCCACAGCCGCCGCAAAGTCCTTCTTGTAGCCGGTGCGCTTCATCAAGGGGATGGTGATGGTGCCGGTAGTGGCCACGTTGGCCACCGCGCTGCCGTTGATCATCCCCATCAGGGCGGAGGCCAGCACCGCCACCTTGGCGGGGCCGCCAGGGGTGCGGCCCACCAGGGTCAGGGAGAAGTCGTTGATGAATTTAGAAAAACCGCTGTACTTAAGGTAGGAGCCGAAGAGGACGAAGAGGAAGATGTAGGTGGCGGACACCCCTATGCCGGTGCCCAGCACCCCCTGGGTGCCCCAGAACTGGGTGATCAGCACCCGCCGCAGGGTGAAGCCGTTGTGGCCTAGGTAGCCGGGCAGGTAGGCCCCGAACCAGTTGTAGGCTAAGAAGACCAGGGCCAGCAGGGCCAGGTTGCCGCTAGCCCTCCGGGCGGCCTCAAACACCACCAGCAGGGCCACCCCGGCGATGACGGTTTCCAGGTCGTCGATGCGGCCCCCCGTCATGGCGATCCGGTCGTAGTTGAGGATGAGGTAGAGGAAGCAGCCTGTGCCTAAAACTATGCAGGCTATATCCCACAGGGGAGGCAGGCGCCGCCGCCTCCTTTCTTTTTTATAGGTGGGAAAGAGCAAGAAGGTGAAGAGCAGGAGGAAGATGCAGTGGATGGCCCGCAGATTGGTGGCGCTGATGGCCCCCAAAGTGGTGAAATAAACCTGGAAGGCCGCCCACAGACACAACAAAACTACGATGACCTTGGCCAAGGGGCCATCGTAGCTGCGCATCCTAGCATCTGCCTCTTTTTCTTCTAACAAGGCCTGGGCCTTGTCCGCCAAATTTTCCTGTTGCCCTACCATCCTACTACACTCCTACAGGTTGCTAACCAAACTACCCCTCCATTATACACTATTTCTCCGCCCATAGCACTGAAAATTTTTCCAGCAGGGGCTTTTTCCTCCCCCGCCCCCGGGAGGAGGGGCCAGGCAGGGCCGGCCCCCCCTACTGCCAGCTCCGCCGCAGGACCTCGCTCTTCAAGTACAGCCTATCCTTTATTTGTCATATGTCAAGTATTGTGCTTGGGCATCTTTGTCATATGACAAGTAATGAAGGAGGCCGCCCCACCGCCTTTTCCAGCTGTGCCAGGCCCCTGCCGCTTCTATTCACAGCTAGCAGGGGCCCTCCCCGCCCCAGGCAGAAAAGGACCCGCCGTGAGCCGGCGGGTCCTGCTGGGCTTTAACCCTAGGGAGGCGGCTTAGGCTGCCGCCTTCTTGGCCTTCTTGGTCTGGATGAGGAAGAGGCCTACTAGGACCACGATGCCCAGAATGTCGGTCTCGATGCCGGGCCGCATCAGGGCCAGGGCGCCGGCGGCGATGACCAGGCGCAGCCACCAGCTAACCCAGGTGCGGAAGTAGCCCTCTACAGCCACGCCGATGAGGAAGACGCCGATGCAGGCGGTAATGGTCACCCACAGGCCCTCCAAGAAGGTGGTGTTGATCAACATCAGCTGGGGGGCGTAGACGAACATGAAGGGCACGATGAAGCCGGCGATGGCCAGTTTCACCGAGGCCACCCCTGTCTTCATGGCGTCGCCGCCGCTGAGGCCGGCAGCCGCGAAGGAAGCCAGGGCCACTGGCGGCGTCAGGTTGGCAAACATGGCGTAGTAGAAGGAGAACATGTGGGCGGCGCCGGCGGAGATCCCCAGCTTGCCCAGGGCGGGAGCCGCGATGGAGGCGGTGATGATGTAGGCGGGGATGCTAGGCAGGCCCATGCCCAGGATCATGCAGGTGATCATGGTGAACACCAGGGTGAAGAGGATGCTGGTCTGGCCTAAGGAGATGATGGTGTTGGCCATGGTGAGGCCGAAGCCGGTCTTGGAGGAGACGCCGATGATGATGCCTACGCAGGCACAGGCGATGGCTACGGAGACCGTCTGCCTGGCCCCGTCAGCCAGGGCGTCTACAAAGCTCCTCAGGCTCATGCGGGTGCTCTTCACCAGCTGGGCTACCACTACGGTTACGGCTATGGTGCAGACAGCGGAGAAGACCACGGTAGTGCCGGAGAAGAACAGCATGTAGAGCAAGAAGATGACCGGGATCAACAGGTGGCCCTGGCGCTTCATAACTGCGCCGGCCTTAGGCAGCTGGTCCCGGGGCAGGCCTTCCAGGCCGTCCTTGCTGGCCCGCAGCTGTACCTGGATGATGATGCCCAGGTAGTAGAGCAGGGCCGGCACTGCCGCCCAGACGATGATCTGGGAGTACTTGACGCTGAGCATCTCCGCCATAATGAAGGCGGCGGCGCCCATGATGGGGGGCAGCAGCTGGCCGCCCACGGAGGCGGAGGCCTCTACGGCGCCGGCGAACTCCTTGCTGTAGCCTATCTTCTTCATCAAGGGGATGGTGAAGGCGCCGGTGGTCACTACGTTGGCTACGGCGCTGCCGTTGATAGAGCCTAGGAAGCCGGAGGCGATGACGGACACCTTGGCAGGGCCGCCCTTAGTGCTGCCGGCGATGGCCAGGGCGATGTCGTTGAAGAACTGGCCCATGCCGCACTTGGACATGACGCAGCCGAAGAGGATGAAGAGGAAGATGTAGCTAGCCGCTACATCCACCGACGTACCGTAGATGCCCTCGGTATTGGCGAAAAGATGGTTGGACAGATCCAGCCAGGTATAGCCCCGGTGCATGAACATCCCCGGCATGGAGCGGCCGAAGAGGCCGTAGGCGATAAAGATCAAACTGAGAATGGACAGGGCGTTGCCGCTGCAGCGGCGGGAGGCCTCCAGCACCAGCACCACCAGCAGGGTGGACATCCACATGTCAGTGCTGCTGGCATTGCCAGCCCGCTCCACTACCCCCATGTAGTCCACCTGCATGTAAATAGGGGCCAGCAGGGAGAGGCCTATCAGGATCCAGTCCGGGATGGTGGGCTTTTTACGATTGGACCTGGACCAGAAGGGGTACATCATGAAGCACAGAACCAGCATCATGGCTACATGGATGGAGCGGTGCACCAGTACCAAGGGGCCGCCGAAGGTGGCCACGTAAAGGTGGTAGAGGGAAACTACCACGCACAGCAGGTAAAACAGTTTTTGGGCGAAGCCGGACAGGGTCCTGGTGGCAGATTCCTTGTCCAGCTTCCGCATGATTTTTTCGCCCTGTTCCTGGGCGGCAAGAGTTTCAGCGGAGTCAGCCTGATCTAGGGATAGGGTCTTTTTTCCTTCCTCCACTACAATCCCCCTCTCTTAATTTTCAAAACAAGCCGCTCATGTTCCGGCAGAGCCTGGCCAGTGGTGAGCAAAACGCCGTTGAGCTTGATCTCCCGGGTGGCGAAGTGGGAGTTGAGCCAGTCAAACTCCTGAAACTCCTGCCCAATGCCCTCCATGAAGATCAGGCCGCCCTCTATCCTCACCCTGGTCCCCTTGTTGGCAGGGATGCCGGCACCAAAGGCCGGGAAGGAGATGGTGTCCAGCATCAGGGTGTAGTCTTCCGTCACATGATAGTATTCGTGCCAGGGTATCTTCTCCAGGGAATGGACCCAGCCGAAGAAGAGCCGGTCACCAGGTCGCACAGAGGCCTCCACATAGACCTGCTTAGTCCTGTAATCGTAGATTTGCAGCTGCCGCTCCGGCCTCAGCTGCCGCCAAGCCAGAAGCCCGGCAACTAGCGCCAAGGCCAGAACAGCAAGGAGCAGTGACTTACGCTTCATACACTGGAGCCAAGGGGTTGCCTGTAAGACGGCAGCTTACAGCATGCCCTTATCTTTGTAGTATTTTTCAGCGCCGGGATGGAGTTTGATCGAGGTGCCCTTGATGCCCCGCAGAGCGGTGGCAGGGGTGATCTCCCTCTTGGCAGTGGCGTGGGAAGCGCCGATGGTAGCCAGGCCCTTTTCAGAGTAGAAGCCGGTCAGCAGGTCATACACCACATCATCCGACAGTTTTTCAGAAACCAGCATGATGTTCATAACGGCCGCCGTGGTGGTGTCAACCTTGGTGTCGTAAGCTTCCTTGGGGATCTTCCACTCTACGTAGAAGGGGTACTTCTTGATCAGGTTCTTCAGGGCCTCCCCTTCCACAGGGATGAACACGATTTCCTTGGTGGTGCCCAGTTCCTTAATGGTGGCATTGCCCAGGCCGGAGGTTACGAAGGCTACGTCGCACTGGCCGTTCTTGATCTGGCTGATGCCTTCACCGTAGGAGAGGTAGTCTACCTTGGCATCCGCATAAGACATGCCGTGGGCCTCGAACATCATACGGGCGTTCAGCTCTACGCCGGAGTTAGGGGCGCCTACGCCTACCCTCTTCCCCTTCAAGTCGGTGAACTTCTTGATGCCGGTGTCGCTGGTGGTTACGATCTGGCACACATTAGGCCACAGGCCCATCAAAGCCCGCAGATCGGTAGCCTTGGGCTTGCCCTCAAAGGCGCCGAAGCCCTCGATGGCCTGGATGACGGAGTCGCTCATGGCGATGGCCAGCTCCCCCTTGCCGCTGCGGATGGCGTTGATGTTCTCTACCGTGGCGCCGGTAGCGGTAGCGGAGGTCTTGTAGCCCATCTCCCCTACAGCCTTAGAGAAGGCGCCGCCGATGGGGAAGTAAATGCCGCTAGTGGGGCCGGTGAGGACGGTGATGTACTCTTTGCTCCGGTCCAGCTTGCCCGAGCCCTGGTCGGCCTTCTTGTCATCACCGCCGCCGCAGCCGGCTGCCAGCAGGGCGCAACAGGCCATAGCCGTAAGAACAGAGACTAGTTTTTTCATTGTGTTTCCTCCTTTTTGTACAAATGAGATTTAAAAGATATGGGCCATACTTATTAGGTATTCTACATTGCCACCCCCTTTTCCTGCCTAGCCGGGAGAATGTGCAGTTATTACCCCTGGCCTGCCAGCTACAAAAGCAAACGGCGGCTACGCTGTTAGCGCAACCGCCGTTGGTTGTCCGCCCTTCTAACTAGAGGCCAGTTGAAAACTTACTTGCCCTGCTGCCCTTCGGCTCCTGCCGCTGCCTCCTTGGGAGTCTGCAGCACCTCAAAGTTGCGGAGCAAGGGTTTGTTCTTCACCGTCATGAAGTAGAAAACATACTCAGCAGTGGGATCTTTCTCAAAGTGGGCATCGTAGTGCAACACATCCACGTCGTCCCCCTTGATGATGACCCGCAGGGTCTTGCTCTGCAGGCTGCCTAGGTTGGCCCCTACCAGCTCTCTGAACTTATTGAAGTTCTCTTCCTTGAACTCCGCCTTGTATTCATCGTGGAGTATGGCGGCTACCTGCTTGTACTGGGTAGCCTGGAGGAACTTGTCCACCGTAGCCAGCTCCGCATCCAGGGTGGAGCCTACGGAAGCGGCGGAGCAGAGGGCGCTGAGCCCTAGCAGCCCGGCAAAAAGCAAGGTCAAAAACAGTTTCTTCATCGGTTAGTTACCTCCCTTAAGAACAGAGTTTAATTTACAGGGCCTGCAGAATCCGCTCTGCAGCCTCCTGGGTGTTCTCCTTGCTGCCGAAGGAAGTGAGGCGGAAGTAGCCCTCGCCGCACTTGCCGAAGCCGGCCCCCGGGGTGCCTACGATGCCCAGCTTGTTCAGCAACAGGTCGAAAAACTCCCACGAGCCCATCTGCCCCGGGCACTGGAGCCAGATATAGGGGGAATGGCGGCCGCCGTAGAACTGGATGCCCTTGGCAGTCAAAACCTCCATCAAGATGCGGGCGTTCTCCTGGTAGTAGGCGATGTTGGCCCGGCACTGCCGCAGCCCTTCCGGGCTGAACACTGCCTCCGCCCCCCGCTGGACGATGTAGGGCACGCCGTTAAACTTGGTAGTCTGCCGCCGCAGCCACATCTTATTCAAGGAAAGGACGGCGCCCTGGGAGGTCTTCCGCTTCAAGGCCAGGGGCACCACGGTGTAGCCGCAGCGGGTGCCGGTGAAGCCGGCGGTCTTGGAGAGGGAGCAGAGCTCGATGGCGCACTCCTTGGCCCCGGGGATGGCGAAGATGCTGCGGGGTATGGCGCTGTCGCTGATGAAGGCTTCGTAGGCCGCATCGTAGAGGATGACCGCATCATTGGCCAGGGCCCAGGCCACCCACTGCTCCAGCTGCTCCCGGCTGTAGGCGGCGCCGGTGGGATTGTTAGGGGAGCAGAGGTAGACCACGTCCGCCTTAGTGCCGGGGGTGGGCAGGGGCAGGAAGCCGTTGGCAGGGGTGCCCTCCATATACAGGATCCTGCGGCCGCACATGATGTTGGTGTCCAGGTAGACCGGATACACCGGGTCGGGAACCAGGATGGTGTTGGCATTGTCGAAGAGGTCGGTAATATTGCCGCAGTCGCTCTTGGCCCCGTCGCTGATGAAGATTTCCTTGCTGTCTAGCTCCACGCCGAAGGAGGCGTAGTACTTGACGATGGCTTCGTGTAAAAAGTCGTAGCCCTGCTCCGGGCCGTAGCCCCGGAAGGTCTCCTGGACCCCCATCTCCCCGGCAGCCTTGGCCAGGGCCTCCACTACGCAGGGAGCCAGCGGCAGGGTCACATCCCCTATCCCCAGGCGGATGACCTTCCGCTCCGGGTGGGCGGCGGTAAAGGCCGCCACCTTGTGGGCTATATCGGAAAACAGGTAGCTTTCCTTTAAGTTGACGTAATTAGCATTGACTAAGGCCATGGTTAACCTCCTGGCACTCTCTCCAGCCTAACTGTTGATCACCTCGTCCGGCACCTCTATCACCCCGGTGAAGCTCTCCACCGCCCCGCCTTCTAAGAAGACGTGGTCCTTGGGGCCCTGGGTGACCTTGAGGACGCCTCCCTTGGCCAGCACGGTGAGGGGCTGGCCCTGTTTGCCGGCCCGGTTCAACATCAGGGTGGCTACGGTGGCGGCGCAGGCGCCGGTGCCGCAGGCCCAGGTCTCGCCGCTGCCCCGCTCCCACACTCTGAACTTGATGGTATTGGCATCTATGACTTGGACGAATTCGGTGTTGACCCCTTCAGGGAAGAGCCTGTGGTGCTCGAAGAGGGGCCCCAGCTCTTCCAGGTTCAGGGCGTCCACATCCTCTACGAAGGTGACGAAGTGGGGGTTGCCCATGGAAAGGGCGGTGCCGTTGTAGACCAGCTTCTCCCGGGTGACGTCGTCGTGGTTATCGTTCAAGACCAGGCCCTGGTCTACGAAGACGTAGTGGTCGCAGGTCATAGGCACGTCCTTGGCTCTGAAGACGGGGACGCCCATATCCACCTTGGCGCTCACCACCTTGCCCTCTGCCACCGTCACAGCCACGGTCTTGATGCCGGAGAGGGTTTCGATGCTGATCTCCTTCTTGTCCGTCAGCCCCTTGTCGTAGACGAACTTAGCCACGCAGCGGATGCCGTTGCCGCACATCTTCCCCTCGGAGCGATCTGCGTTGAACATCCGCATCTTGAAGTCGGCCCGTTCCGACTTACAGATCATGATCAGGCCGTCGCTGCCGATGCCGAAGCGGCGGTGGCTGACGTAGGCCGAAATAGCCCCTGGGTTGGGCAGTTCCCCTGCGGTGCAGTCCACATAGACGTAGTCGTTGCCGGCCCCGTGCATCTTGCTAAATTCTATCCTCATGGCGGGCCTCCTTCAGGCTGAATGGAAGGGCACATAACTGTGCCACTCCCTTTATTATAGCAAAAATTTCCCCTAATGAAAGGGCCGACGGCTATTTTTTTGCAAAAAAAGGCAAGGAACCCCCTTCCGCTGCTGGCAGGCGGGAGCCCTTGCCCTAAATGGGCGCTTCTTATTGGCGGCTGCGGCTTTCGTAGAGGCAGTGACGGCAGTTCCTGTCCGGACCGCCGCTACAGCCCCTGCAGCCTCCCTTCTTAGTCGGCCCTAGCACGTATTTGCCGGCCCAGTACAGGGCGGCCACGATGACGACGGCCAAAAGCCCGGTGGTAAGCATGCTGTCACCCTTTTCCGTGGAGGTTGACGTAGGTTTCGTGCCGGCAGTGGGGGCAGCCGCCCCTCTCGCCGCTGTCGCAGCCTACGCAGCCGCCGTTCTTAGTGTTCCGCAGCACGTGTTTGCCGGCGAAGTAAACCGCGGCTACGATGAGCAGGGCTAGAATCCAAGTAACCACAATCTCACCTTCTTTGGCGCAGGGTTAACGGGCATCGATGCTCAGCTGGCCCAGCCCCACCTTCTTAGCCGGCCGGCACAGCAGGTAGAGGAAGCCCACTACTAGGAGGCAGGCCACGGCAGTCCAGAAGGTAAAGCCGGAACCCAGAATAATGAGGGAGCCTAGTTGGTAGATGCACAGGCCTACAGCGTAGGCGAAGAGGTTTTGGTAGACCAAGGTGGCCAGGGTCCACTTGCGGGAGTTCATCTCTTGATGCATGGTGGCGATGGCCGCCAGGCAGGGAGAATCCAACAGGTTGAAGACTAGGAAGGTGAAGGCGGCAGCCGCATTGGGGAAGAAGGCCATCACCGCCGCCCACAGATCCGGCTCCTCCTCGGTGGCTTCTGCCAGGTTGGCCAGGATGGCCAGGGTGCTGACGATGGACTCTTTGGCTACGAAGCCGCTGAAGGCGGCAGCTACCGCCTGCCAGGAGTTAAAGCCCAGGGGGGCGAAGAGGGGGGCGATAGCCGAGCCGATGGCGGCTATAAAGCTGGCCTCCGTGTCCACCATGGCCAGGGAGCCATCCTCCAGGCCGAAGGTGGCCAGGAACCACATGGCTACGCAGCAGAGGAAGATGATGGTGCCCGCCTTCTTCAGGAAGGCGCTGACCCGCTCCCAGGTGTGGAGCAGCACGTTCTTCACCAGGGGCAGGTGGTAGGGGGGCAGCTCCATTACGAAGGGAGCAGGATCCCCGGCGAACAGGTGGGTCTTCTTTAAGATGATGGCAGAGACGATGACGGCGGCAAAGCCCATCAGGTACATGATGGAGGCCATGTACCACTCCCCGCCCATGATGGCGCCGCTGAGGAGGGCGATGACCGGCAGCTTGGCACCGCAGGGGATGAAGGTGCTGGTCATAATGGTGAGGCGCCTGTCCTTTTCGTTCTCAATGGTGCGGGAGGCCATAATCCCCGGCACGCCGCAGCCAGAGGAGATCAAGAGGGGGATGAAGCTCTTCCCCGACATGCCGAACTGGCGGAAGAAGCGGTCCATGATGAAGGCCACCCGGGCCATGTAGCCGCAGTCCTCCAAAATGGAGAGGAGGAGGAAGACGATGGCCATCTGGGGGGCGAAGCCGATGGGGGCGCCGATGCCGCCGATGATGCCGTCCACGATCAGGGAGGTCATCCACTCCGCCGTACCGGCCCCCTCTAAGAAGCCCTGTACCGGCTCTTGGATCATTTCCCCTATCAACACGTCATTGGTCCAGTCTGTTACCAAGGTACCCAGGCTGTCTACGGCGATGTAGTAGATGGCGAACATCACCACGAAGAAGATGGGCAGGGCTAGGAAGCGGTTGGTGACGATCCGGTCGATCTTGTCCGAGGTGCTGAGGACGCCCCGCTGCTTGACCACGGCCTTGTCCATCAAGGTGCCGATGTAGGCATAGCGCTGGGAGGTGATGATGCTTTCGCTGTCGTCCTCCAGCTGCTCTTCGCAGGCGCTGATGACCCTGTCCAGCTGGGCCAGCTCTTCCTCGCCTAGGCCTAGGGCCTGGCTGATCTCCTCATCCCGCTCAAAGAGCTTGACCAAGAGCCAGCGCTGGGCCCTGCCCTTGACCTTGTCGCCTACCAGCCCCTGGATCTGGGCCAGGGCGGCCTCCACCTCCGGGCTGAAGCCCACGGGCCTGGCTCCGGCCTGGCCGGCATTGCTTAAAGCCGTCTCGGCCGCCGTCTTTACCCCCTCGCCGCTGAGGGCGGAGGTCTCCACTATGGCGCAGCCCAGTTCCCCGGCTAGAACGCCTGTATGAATCTTGTCCCCCCGCTCCCGCACGATGTCGATCATGTTGAGGGCGATGGTGACCGGCAGGCCCATCTCCAGCACCTGGGTGGTCAGGTACAGGTTCCGCTCGATGTTGGAGCCGTCTACCAGGTTCAGGATGCCGCTGACCGCGCCTTGGAATATATAATTGCGGGATATCCTCTCCTCTAAGGTATAGGGGGACAGGGAGTAGATGCCGGGCAGGTCGGTGATGATCACGTCTTCGTGACCCTTCAGCCTGCCTTCCTTCTTTTCTACCGTGACCCCCGGCCAGTTGCCTACGTACTGTCTAGAGCCGGTCAGCTCATTGAACATGGTGGTTTTGCCACAGTTGGGGTTGCCCACCAGGGCTATCTTAATCTCGCTCATCACACACTCTCCACTCACTCTTCCACCAGGATGTTTTCGGCCTCACCCTTGCGCAGGGACAGCTCATAGCCCCGCACCGTCACCTCGATAGGATCCCCCAGGGGCGCCACCTTGCGCACGTAGATGGTCACTCCCTTGGTGATGCCCATGTCCATGATGCGGCGCTTCAAGGCACCGCCTCCCTGGAGGCGGGCTACCACTACGGTGCCCCCCACCTGGACCTCTCTCAACGTCTTCATCGCTTCACCTCCTGCTGCTCACTCTATGTAGATCTTGGCGGCCATACTCTTGCTCAAGGCCACCCTGGCATCCTTCACATTGACGATCAGGTTGCCGTTCAGTTCAGAAACCACGCTGATAGACGAGCCCTCTACAAAGCCCATGTTGGCCAGGAAGCGGCGCACCTTATCTATGCCGTGCAGGGCCACGATGCGCCGTGTCTCTCCTATGTTGGTCATAGTCAACGGTAACATGCGCTTTCTCCTCTCTCTTGTTAGCCATGACTGCTCTCGTTTTAGTTAGTGTAGCCTAACTGATGGTTACAGTATATTACCTCTTTCCCGCCTTTGTCAAGCCCTTTTTTGTAAACTTACGGTAATTATCTAGCCGAGTTAGCCACAAGTAATTGCTTAAACAAGCAAAAAAGACAGGCCTGACTGCCCGCAAGGAGCAGCGGCCTGCCTCAGGAGGGAAGCCCCAGTAGGGCCCCTAGTCCGGCCCTCCAGCCCTAAATTTTCTTGTAGAGGATGCGGACGGAATTCAACACGCAGAGGAGGGACACCCCTGTATCGGCGAAGATGGCCGCCCACATGGAAGCGTAGCCGCAGAAGCCGGCGGCCATGATCACCACCTTCACCGCCAGGGCGAAGACCACGTTCTGCCAGGCGATGACTCCTACCGCCCTGGCGATGGCGATGGCCTGGGGTATGGCCTTCACCTCTGAGTTCATGAACACCAGGTCGGCCGCCTCGATGGCGGCGTCAGCCCCGCTGCCCATGGCTGCGCCTACATCAGCCCCGGCCAGCACCGGCGCGTCGTTGATGCCGTCCCCTACGAACAGCACCGAGCCGTACTTATTCCGCAGCCGGTTCAGTTCTGCCAGCTTGTCCTGGGGCAGGAGTTTGGCCCTCACCTCGTCGATGCCCGCCTCAGCGGCCACCGCCTGGGCCTCCCGCTCCTGGTCCCCGGTGAGCATGGCGGTGACCAGGCCCTGCCTGCGCAGGGCGGCTACAGCCTCTACCGCGTCCTCCTTCAAACTGTCGCTCACCACCAGCTGGCCCAGATAGCGGCCGTCCACGGCTAGCAAAACCTCGCTGCCGTAAGGAGCCTGGCCGTAGCCAGGAGTGGGGATGTTATAGCACTGCAACAGCTTCAAGTTGCCGCACAGCACCTCCCTGCCGTCATAGGCTGCCACCAGGCCTTCCCCTGCTATCTCTCTAAAGCTGTCCGGCCGCTGCAGGGCCAGGCCCCGCTCCGTAGCCGCCGCCACGATGCTCTGGGCGATGGGGTGGCTGCTCACCGCCTCCGCCCCGGCGCAGCGCTGCAGCAGTTCTTCCTCCGCCACGCCGGCCGCCGGCAGCAGCTTCTGCACCAGGAAGCTGCCCTTGGTGACGGTGCCTGTCTTGTCCATCACCACCCCATGGACGTTCTTCAACGCTTCCATGGTGACTCCCCCCTTGAAGAGGATGCCGTACTTAGAGCCGGCCCCTATGCCGGCGAAGAAGGCCAGGGGCACAGACAGCACCAGGGCGCAGGGGCAGCTGATCACCAAGAAGGTGAGGGCGGCGTAGACGGAGCCCTCGTTGCCCAGGTAGGGCATATCCCTCTTCAGCAGGGGCAGCAGCAGGGCGGTGGCCAGGGCCACGGCCACTACCACCGGAGTGTAGATCCGGGCAAAGCGGGTGATGAAGCGGTCTATGGACGGTTTGGAAGCGGCGGCGTTCTCCACGCTGTCCAGGATCTTGCTGACCATGGACTCTTCCAGCACCTTCTCCACCCGGATCTTCAGCATGGCCGAGGTGTTGACGCAGCCGGACACCACCTCGTCCCCGTAGCGCCGCTTCACCGGCACCGGCTCCCCTGTGACGGGGGCCGTATCGATCAGGCTCTCCCCTTCCACCACCACGCCGTCCAGGGGTATCCTGTCTCCCACCCTCACTAAGAGGATGTCCCCTACATTGGCCTCGGCGGCAGGGATGACCCGTACCTCCTCGCCTACCAGCAGGTTGACCACCTCAGGCCGCAGGTCCACAGCCTCCATGATCTGGCCCCTGCTCTTTTCTACCGCCCGTTGCTCAAAGTATTCGCCGACCCGGTAGAAGAAGATGACCCCTACCGCCTCCTCGTAGGCCTGGACGAAGAAGGCGCCGATGGTGGCTGCCGCCATCAGGAAGTTTTCGTCAAAAAGCTGCCCCTTGCCCAGGTTCTTCACCGCCGTCCAGACTATGCCATGGCCCAGGATGACGTAGGCCGCTATGAGGGCGTGCAGGTGGTACTCCTCTGGCAGCAGCCCCAGCCATTCGCTGAGGATGAAGAGCAGGCCCCCTGCCACCACCTCGATGAGGGCCTCCTTCTCCCGCAGCTTGGACAGGAGGCCGCCGCTGCGCAGCCTGCTGTCTAGTTCCGGATCCAGGCCGGCGGCAGCAGCCTCTACTAGGACCACTCCCTCCTCCACCTGGTCGGTGGCCGCCTGGAGCTTGGCCAGCAGGCCCTGGTAGTCTGAGGCGGAAACCCTCAGCTTTTTGGTAGTGTAGGTCAGGACGGCCTCATTGACCTCCGGCAGCTGGTTCAGGGCCCGCTCGATCTTGGCCCCGCAGTTGGCACAGTCCAGCCCCTGCACCAGATAGGTACGGCTCCCCCGGGCGCTTACCCTGCCCCCCGGCCGCTCCCTGAGGACCACCCCTTCCTCCACCCGGTCGGTGGCAGCCTGGAGCTTAGGCAGCAGGCCCTGGTAATTAGTGGCGTACACCTTGAGCTTCTTGGTGGCGAAGCTCAGCACCGCCTCCTTCACCTCCGGCAGCTGGTTGATGGCCGCCTCCACCTTGGCGGCGCAGTTGGCGCAGTCCAGCCCCTCCACCAGGTAGACATGGGCGGCGGCCGCATCCCCGGCCCTGGCCTCCCTGTCCCGGGGGATGACCTCCACGTCGGATTCGATGGCCGTGCAGATTTCCCTGATGGCCGGCAAAACCGCCTCATGATCCGCCGCGCTGAGGCGCAGCTGCTTAGTTACATAGGAGATATTGGCATAGCTTACCCCGGGCAGCTGCTTGATCTTGTACTCCATCATGGCGGCGCAGTTGGCGCAGCCTAGGTTTTTCAGTATGTAGACCCGCTTCACCTTGTCTGCGTCCGGCATGGAGCAGGTGCAGTTGGCCAGGCTCTCGCCGCAGACGTCGCAGTACTCTTCGTGGGGGTGGCAGAGCTGGCACTGGCAGTCCTCCGGGTGGCCAGGCACATGGTGGCCGTG
>CAZXKQ010000008.1:40358-63986 GCA_964641395.1 uncultured Phascolarctobacterium sp.
GTGCTCCTGCCCGTGGCCGTGGGGCCCAGCCTCCTCCGCCCCAGGTTGCAGCCCTGTAAAGCTGCGCACCGCCCCGCTGCTGTTACGCACCTCTTCTAAGTCTTGCAAAGGCTCCCTATCCGTACTTGCCATAGTTCCTACCGCCTTCCTCCTGCGCCGGCCCCGCCTGGCCCTGCCCCCCTGTAGCGAGGGGCTGCCAGCCGCTCCCTGCCTGGGGAGGGGCCGCCGGCATAACAAATGAGCGTTTACTCATATATAATCCTAAAAAGAAGAGGGCCATGCCCTGACTTCAAGCCTTATTATATCATATGAGCAGGTATTCATCTATATTTTTTTGCAAAAATTCCCGGCAAGGGGGGCCTGGCGGCCCGCCCCTGCCAGTACTTTAAGGAAGAACTATAACTTTTTCATGAAGCCACCCTGTGGCAGGCCACCCAGTGGCCGTAGGCGACCTCCTGCAAGGCCGGCTTCTCCTCTCTGCAGCGCTGGCTGCAAAACTCACAGCGGCTGGCGAAGGGGCAGCCCTTGGGCAGGTCCAGGGGGGAGGGTATCTCCCCCTCCAAAGGCTGGATCTTGTATTTGGCCTTGGCATCCACCCTGAACACCGCCTTCATCAAGGACTTGGTGTAGGGATGCAGGCAGTCGGTGCCTATACGGCCGGTCTCCAGCCATTCCAGCACATTGCCTAGGTAGAGGACCGCCACCTGGTGGCACATCAGGTCTACCAAGCCCAGGTCGTGGGCGATGAAGAGGTAGGTGATGTCCTTCTCCTTCTGCAGCCTGCACAAAAGCTCGCACACCTTTTCCTGGACGGACACGTCTAGGGCGGAGGTAGCCTCATCGCAGACGATGATCTTAGGCTCCAGGGCCAGGGCCCTGGCTATCCCCAGCCTCTGCCGTTGGCCGCCGGACATGCTGTGGGGGTAGCGATCCTTGAAGCTGGCCGGCAGTTCCACCATCTCTAACAGCTCAGCAGCCTTGGCATCTACCTGGCCCCCCTTGATAAGGCCGAAGTTTTTCAAGGGCTCGGTGAGGATGTCCTTGACCAGCAGCTTGGGATTGAAGGCGGCGTTAGGATCTTGGAACACCATCTGGATGAGGCGGCGGTTCTGCCGCTTTTCCTCTCCCCTGGCCCGGAGCAGATCCCTGCCCTGGAAGATGGCCTCGCCGCTGGTAGCGGACTGGATCCCCAAGAGGCAGCGCACCAGGGTGGACTTGCCACAGCCTGATTCGCCGATGATGCCCAGGGTCCGGCCCTGGAAGGCCCGCAGGCTGATGTTGTCGCAGGCGGTCAAGAACCGGCCCCCCTCTACAGGGAACTTCTTGGTAAGCTTCCTGATGTCCAGCACTACCGGCGTCCGCTGGTAGGTTGCGGCTTGCTCAATCATAATAACACTGGCCTCCCATTACCGGCACCGCATGTAAGAGGGATCTGGTGTAGGCCGTCTGGGGCCTGCTTAAAACCTCCAGGCGGCTGCCCCTCTCTTCCACCCTGCCGCCCTTCATAACCATCAGCTTGTCCGACATGTAGCTGGCCACCCCTAGGTTGTGGGTGACGATGATCACGGCCACCCCGTACTGCTCCCTCACTTCCAGGATCTGCCGGATGATCTGGGCCTGGGTGGTTACGTCCAGGGCCGAGGTAGGCTCGTCCGCCAGCAGCAGCTTAGGCTGGAAGACCATGGCCATGGCTATGCCCACCCGCTGCCGCATCCCCCCTGACAGCTCGAAGGGGTAGCTGTTCATAACAGTGGCAGGATTGGCCAGCCGCACATTGCTGAGCATGGCGGCGGCCATCTCAGAGGCCTCCTGCTTGCTCTTCTCCGGGGCATGGGCCCTGATGTAGTCGATGAACTGCCTGCCGATGGTCCGGATAGGGTTGATCATGTTGCCGCTGTCTTGGAAGATCATGGACAGTTCCGTGCCTGACAACCTGCGCCAGTCCTCAGGGCTGTTTTGCAGCATATCCCTGCCTTGGAAGGTGATGCTGCCCTTGGTGACCCGGCCGGCCCCAGGGAGGCAGCCCATGGCCGCCCTGATGATGGTGGTCTTACCGCTGCCAGACTCCCCTACAATGGAGAGGACCTCACCCTTTTCCAGTTCCACATTGGCCCCAGTGACAGTGAGTTTGGAGCCGTAGCTGATGTCTAAATCTTTAATTTCCAGAAGCATAGCGCCAACCTTCTTCTGTCTGACGACCGGCTCCGTTACTTAGCCGGGCTGATTTCCTTGGTCAGCCAGTAGTAATCGCAGGGCAGGATCTCTGCGTTAGCCACAGACTTGTTGCTGACCATGTTGGTCTGGGGATGGCCGAAGACCAGGATGGCTGCGTCGTCCAGGATGAGCTTTTCCATCTGGATGATCAGCTCCCGCCGCTTGGCCGGGTCAAATTCCGTAGTCAGCCTGTCTCCCAGGGCATCGAAGGCCGGGTTGCTGTAGCCGGAACCGTTCTGGGGATTGCTGCCGTTCTTGTTGGTGCGCAGGTACATGTTGACGAAGACCTCGGGATCGCCGGCCTGGAGGGTGAGGACGTTGGAGATCAGCAGGTCGAACTCCCCTCTGACTCCCATGCCGTCCATAACGTTGTAGTCTACGTTCTTCAGGTTGACCTTGATGCCCACCTTCTTAGCATCCGCCTGGGTAGCCTCGGCGAAGAGGGGCAGTTCGGCCCGGCCGCTGTAGAAGACGAAGTCCATTTCCAGGTTCTTGCCGTCCTTGTCTACGTAGCCGTCATTGTCCGTATCCCGCCAGCCGGCCTCCGCCAGCAGCTTTTTAGCCCGTTCCACATCGTATTTGTTGGGATCGGCCTGGTACAGTTCAGGGTAACCGTAGTCTACGGAGGGAGGCATCAGGGGGCCGCCGGGAACGAAGGTGTCCTTGAGCAACACCTTGCAATAGGTGGGCCTATCCAAGGCGCTCATCAGGGCCTGGCGCACCCGCTTGTCTCCGGCAGGGCGGCCGCCGGCTACATTGATCCGGGCCAGCACGTCCCGCAGGGAGGCGATGTTGGAGATGTTGAACTTGTCCTTGTTTTGGAAGAGCTGCAGGTCCCCGGAGGCGATGTTGATGGCCATGTCGATTTCGCCCTTTTGCAAGGCCATGGCCCTGGTATTGGGATCGTCGATAGTGGGGATCTCCACCTTCTTAAAGGGTACGGCCCCGTCCCAGTAGTGCTCATTCCGCACCATGACCGCCTTAGCCTTGCTGTAAGACTCTACCGCGTAGGGGCCGGTGCAGATGGCTCCCTGCTTAGCCACGTCCCTCTGCTCTATGCCGTCCACCTTGACGATGATGAAGAGGGGGTCCCCCAGCATGCCCGGCAGAGTGGCCACAGGCCGCTTGGTCTTGACGATGACGTTCTGCCCCTCCCCCTTGATAGAGTCGTAGTCAAACATGGCCTTGGCCCGGGCGGCCTTGGCAAAGGTCCGCAGGATGGACTTAGCGGCAGCCTCACCGGTAACCTTGGTGCCGTCGGAGAAGGCGGCCTTATCGTTGATGTGGAAGGTCCAGGTCAGCTTGTCCTCAGAAACGCTCCACTTATCGGCCAGCCAGGGGGCGGCGTTCATCTTCTTATCAAACTTCACCATGCACTCCCCTAGGCCGTAGCGCATTACCACCCAGCCGAAGTAGTTATCCGTGGTTTCCAAAGAATCCGCGAAGTTGGTAACGCCGAACTTCAGGGTGTCTTTAGGCCCAGAGGCTTCCTTCTTGCCGCCGCCGCAGCCTGCGGCCAGGGCCATAACGCCGATGAGGGCTGCCGCCAGAGAGGCACGATAAATCTTTTTCATTGTAGATCTCTCCCCTTCTTATAATTTTTGCCAGCGCTGAGCTGGACGCTGAGAAAAAACTGCCCCTAACCCTGGGCGTCATTGCGAGGGTCTAGCACGTCCCGCAGATTGTCGCCCCACAGGTTGAAGATGACCACGGTAAGGAAGATGGCCAGGCCTGGGAAGAACATCAGCCAGGGAGCCGTCTGCAGCTGCTGGCGGCCCTCATTGAGCATCAGGCCCCACTCAGGGGCGGGAGGCTGACTGCCGAAGCCTAGGAAGGAGAGGCCGGCCAGTTCCATCATCAGGGCGCCGATGTCGGCAGCCGCGGTGACTACCATCAAGGGCAGGATGTTAGGCAGGATGTGCACCCAGAGGATGTGGCTGCTGCTGCCGCCGTTGACGATGGCCGCATCCACAAAGTCCCGCCGCTTCAGCTTCATCACCAAGGAGCGGGCCAGACGGGCGTACTTGGTCCAAGACACGATGGTCAAAGCGATGATGGCGTTGACCAGGGAGCCCCCTAGCACGCCGGCTACCGCTATGGCCAGGATGACCCCTGGGAAGGAGATCATCATGTCGGAGAAACGCATGATCACCACGTCCACCCTGCCGCCGAAGTAACCGGACACCACCCCTAGCAGGGTGCCTACTACGAAGACGGTGGCCACCAGGCCCAAGACGCCGCTTAAGGAAGTCTTGGCCCCGTACAGCACCCGGCTGAAGCAGTCCCGGCCTAGCTTATCCGTGCCGAAGAAGTGGTCGCCGCTAGGGGCGAGGAAGGCGTCCTTCATCACCGCATGGGTGGGCTCGTAGGGGGACAGGAGGGGGGCGGCCAAGGCGATGAGCAGCAGCGCCGCCACCAAGATGGTGGTGATGAGAAAGGCCCTGTTAGTTTTTAAACCCTGCACCAATGTCGCCATAACTTCTACCTAACCTTTCTCAGCCTGGGATCCAGATAGTTGTAGGATACGTCCACTACTAGGTTGATGACCATGTACATCAGGGCTATCCAGATCACCACCCCTTGGATGAGCTGGAAGTCCCTATAGGTGATGGCCTCGATGGCCAGACGTCCTAAGCCCGGCCAGGAGAAGACCATCTCGATGACTGCCGCGCCGCCTAAGAGGCTGCCCAGGGAAAGGCCCAGCAGGGTGATGAGGGGCAGCAGGGCGTTGGGCAGCACCTCCCGCCACAGGATGTGGCCTTCCTTCATCCCCCTGGCCCTGGCGCCTACCACGTAGTCCTGGTGCAGCTCCTCCAGAATGGCGGTGCGCACCTGCCTAGTGTACTTGGAGGCCATGGGCGCTGCCAAGGTCACAGCCGGAGCTACCACGTTTTCCAGGCTCACCTCGCCGCCGATGATGGGTATGAGGTCCAGCTTAAGGCCGCAGAGCCACAGGATCATCAGGCCCAGCCAAAAACCAGGGACGGACACCCCTATGAAGGTAAAGGCCCTTACCAAGTGGTCGAACCAGGTGCCCCGCTTGACGGCAGAATAAATGCCTGCCGGTATGGACACCGCCATCATGAGCACCAAGGAGCAGAGGCTGAGGAAGACGGTGCCGGGCAACCGCTCTAGCAGGGCCTCCACCACCGGCTTCTTGCTCATGAAGGAGAACCCCAGGTCGCCTTGCAAAGCCCTGCCTAGCCAGGCCAGGTACTGGAAGAAGAAGGGCTTGTCCAGGCCCAACTCTTGGCGCAGGGCGTCAATTTCCACCTGGCTGACGATAATGTCCTCGTTGCCGGCTATCATCTGCCGCACCACGTCCCCAGGCGCCAGCATGATCAGGGCGAAGGTGATGAAGCTGATACCTAGTAAGACCAGGAGGATCTGGCCCAGCCGAGCCGCGATTTGCTTTTTGTTCAAAGGGCATCATCTCCCACAAGAAAAATAAAAACGGCCTTTTCCGCCGTGCAAGGGGAAAAGACCTGGCCCCGAAGCCCACTGAGCAAGCCAGACTCCTCCGTCCCTCGCGGAAATCGAACCTGAGCCAGCAGACTGACTTAGCCTTAGGGGCATCACAGCGGCGTGACCGTCGCAGCTTCCCACTGCGTTACTGTTTCCTCCCAGGGAGTGCTCAGGCGACCTGGGCCTAGTAAGCTATCTGCTAACAGTAGTTACTAGTCCCTTAAAAGTCTTATGTGTATAATAGCACTCATTCTCAATTATTGCAAGCCCTAAAATGAGAATTTTCCTTTGCTTGCACTTATTTTTAACAATAGGGGCCTCCGGCCGCTGCAGACGGCTCCCTCCCCCTAATCCTGCCACAGGCTGGGCCGGCGCAGGACCGGCAGGTAGAGGCGCAGGATGACGGACTGGGCCAGGTAAAAGCAGAGCCAGGCCAGCCAGAGGCCGTGGTTGGCCCCCAGGGGCACTGCCAGCCGCTCCAGCAGGTAGAAACAGGCGAAGGAGAGGAGCATGTTGTTGCGGATGGGGGCCATGCTGGTGGCGCCGCAGAAGACGCCGTACAGCACCATCCCCACCCCGCTGACCAGGGGGTAGAGGGTGACGTAGAAACTGTAGTCCTCTGCCAGGGCGATGACCTCCGGGGCCACGGTAAAGATGCGGATGAAGAAGCTGTGGCCCAGCTGATAGACCAGCGTCAGCAGGAGGGAAAACACCGCCAGCCAGCGGTAGGTGATCCTTATATTATCCTCGAAGAGCTGCCGGTTTTTCTGCCCCATGGCCTTGCCGGCGAAGATGGAGGCGCCGTTGGCCATGCCGTCTATCAGGTAGCTGATGACGTCCTTGATCTGGAGGAGGACGGCGTTAGCAGCCAGCACCGTGGTGCCAAAGCCGGCCCCTACGGCGGCCACGATGTTGTTCACCCCCATCAAGCAGACGGTGCGGATCATAAGGTTGGCATTGACCGCCAACAGGGAGGCCAAGTCCCGCCAGTCCAGCAGCTTCCTCCAGGGCAGGCGGCCATAGTCAAAGCCGCCGTAAAGGTGCAGCAAGAGGGCCGCCGCCAGGCCCCCGTAGAGCTGGCAGAGGAGGGTGGCCCAGGCTACGCCGGCCACGGCCAGCCCCCGGTAGGACACCAGGTAGATGCTGAGGCCGCAGTTGAGGAGATTCATGCTCATCTGCAGCCCTACCGCCGCCTTCACCCTAGCCTGGCCCATGAGCCAGCCCAGGCCTACATAGTTGAACAGCACCAGGGGGGCCCCCCAGACCAGGATGCCGTAATACTCCCGGCACAGCCGGGCCACCTCCGCCTCCGGCTTGATGAAGAGGAGGTAGGCCTCCAGGATGGGCTGTTGCAGAAGCAGGCAGCCGCAGCCCGCCGCCAGG
Organism: uncultured Phascolarctobacterium sp.; assembly: GCA_964641395.1. Classification (GTDB taxonomy): domain Bacteria; phylum Bacillota; class Negativicutes; order Acidaminococcales; family Acidaminococcaceae; genus CANQBR01. The sequence continues at coordinate 47,421 of CAZXKQ010000008.1, forward strand.
GCTATGCAGCAGGGTTGGAAGAAGGCCGCCAGGCCCAGCTCTTTATCGGCGGCCCCGTAGGCCTGGGCGGCGTAACCGGTGGTGCTGACCCGCAAAAAGGTGAAGAGCCAGTAGATGGTGTTGAAGAGGATGACCCCCAGGGACACGGCCGCTATGTACTTAGGCTGGGGCAGCTGGCCCATCACCGCCGTGTTGACCGCCCCCATCAAGGGCTGGGTCATGGTGGACAGCATGAAGGGAAGGGTTATAGTCAAAAATTCCTTGTCGGTTAACCTTTGCACGTACTTGCAACCCCTTAGTGGGAAAATTGTGGGGATCTCCTTGTCTGCCTAGGCCGGCCTATGTTATAATCGAAGGCAGGACGCTAATGCAAATAATATCTTAAACTTGTTCAGATTGATTTGTTGTTAGAATAAGGAGAAACAAAGCCATGGCTGAAACGTTCCAGGTCTGCGGCCTCAGGGTGGCGCCGGGAGAGAAGCTGCGAGGCTACCTGCCTGTGCCCACCACCACTACCCAGCTGCCCTTCACCATCATCAACGGCCGGCGGGACGGGCCGGTGCTGCTGATCACCGCCGGCATCCACGGCGGTGAGTACCCAGGCATCGCCGCCGCCATGGAACTGGGCCGGGACATCAGCCCGGAGGACGTGGCCGGTACCCTGATTATGATCCACCCAGTTAACATCCAGGGCTTCTGGGCCCGGCGGGAGATGATAGTGCCTGAGGATGGCAAAAACTTGAACCGGGTCTTTCCCGGAGATCCTAACGGCACCTTGGCGGATAAGACCGCCTACCTCCTCAGCAGCAACTTCTTCCCCCTGGCCGACTACTTTGTGGACCTCCACAGCGGGGACATCCTGGAAAGCCTCCACCCCTACGTCTACTACCCCGGCCAGCCCACGCCGGAGGTGGAGAAGAAGGCCCGCTCCCTGGCCCGGGTGCTGGACTTGGAATACATGGTCCGCTCCCTGGCCACAGGCGGCGCCTATAACTACGCCGCCAGCACCGGCCTGCCCTCCATCCTCATCGAGCGAGGGGGGACCGGCCTCTGCCTCCACGAGGACATAGAGGCCTACAAGGACGACATCCGCAACATCCTGCGGAAGTTGAAGATGTTCTCCCGCCCCGTCAAGCCTAGGCACCACCAGCCCAGGGACGTAGTAAACCTCATCTACCTGGAGGCGGGGGAGGCCGGTTGCTGGTTCCACCACATCCACAGCGGCGACTTCGTAGAAGAAGGGGCGGTGCTAGGCCGCCTCACCGACGTCTTCGGCCACACCCTCGCCACCTACCATGCCCAGCAGACCGGCGTCATCCTCTACGTCTGCCCCGCCCTCTCCGCCCCTAAGGGCACTATTTTGGCCGCCTACGGGCAGATCGTGGAGGAGGAAGACGCTTAGCCCCTCCTCCCTAGACAAAGGGCGGCACCCCTGTGCCGCCCCGCTAGAGGGAAGGTGTTCCCTAGCTGTAACTTTAGAAGTTGATCTGGAGCCGGCTCCATACTACCCGGCTATCTAAGTCGTCCTCCTTGCCTTCCAGGTCGTAGTAGTGGACCTTGGCCACCATGTTCTTGGCCAGGGTCACCTCTCCGCCTACGCCGAAGCCCTCGAAGCCCTGCTGGACGAAGTAGCCCCAGTCACCGGTGTACATGGTGTGGGCCAGGGTGGTGCCCACCCCTTGGTTGTAGTAGTTGGCCCACAGGCCCCAGCTGCCCGGCTTGGCGGCCTTGGCCCCTTTGAAGCTGAGGCCGATGACGTAGCCGTCGCTGGAAGCACCGGCATAGGCCGGGTTCATCAGGTCCTTGTCCTCCAGGTCGGAGTGGAGGTAGGTGCCGCTAAGGGTTAAGTCGCCAAACTTATAGGCGGCGCTTACATTGAAGACCCCGTTATCCGCCCCGTCTTTGGCGGCCTGGGCGCCTGCACCTGTGTCCCCTATCATCTCGTTGCCGCTGGCCACGGCGTCGTGGTACTTGTCGTAGCCCAGGGAGAGGGACAGGTTGCCTAGCTTGCCGGACAGGCTGCCGCCGAACATTTCCCTATAACCGTAGCCGGTAGGCTTGCCGTAGTAAGCATTGACCTTGACCTCCTTGCCGTAGGTCAGGCTCAGCACCTCGGCCACGTCATCGTAGAGCATGCCGTTGGCCAGGTACCAGTCGGTCTTGCCTGCTACCACCTGGACGCCTCCCAGCTTGCCGGTTACATAGGCCTCGTTAAACTTAGTGGTTTCGTCCCCGGTAAAGTTGTTGAATTTTTGGTCATTCTGGATGCGGGCGGTATAGTTCCAGTCGTCGTTAATACGGCCGTTGACGAAGATACGGGTGCGGAGGCGGCTCACCCCCACATGCCCTTTCTCACCTGCCAGCCTCCCCCGCCGGTCGCCGTACTCGGCCCGCACATAGCCGGTGATCTTAACGTTGTCCCCCTGCTTTTCTAAAGCGGCCACCCTCACCCCTAGGGCGTCCAGCTCGTCGGCGAACTCCGCCGCCAGCTTGTCTACATTGGCGCCCTGGGCCATGGCCCTGGCTACGATCTGGGCCATCTCGTAGCGGGTCATCAGTTGGCCGCCCCGGAAGCTGCCGTCCCCGTAGCCGTCGATGACGCCGGCCTCAGCCAGCTTGGCGATGCTGTCGTAGGCCCAGTGGCCGGCAGGTACGTCCGCGAAGGGATTGGCGGCGTAGGCGGAGGCGCTGAGGCCCAAAGCCAGGGTCACAGCCGCTACCAGTGTTTTTTTCATGGTTATCCTGCTCCTTAACTTCCAACGGTATGAGAGTGGTGTAAGAAAAGCTCCCCCTGGGCCAGGGCTGGCGAAGTTGCCGTGTTGCCTTCGCAACCCTTATCTCAGAGGAATATTTTCTGAACAGAATTCTAACACAGTAAAAAATCAAATGCAACTACTTTTTAGAATTATTTGTTATTTTTCTTCTATTGATATTTATTACTGATAGGTTTCTCCCCTGCACTCCGGCTTCCTCCCGGCCCAGGGGAGGGAGGGGCGGTCCGGCGGTAAAATTTTTCTCTTTTTCTTTTTTCCCAGGCCTTGACAAAGCCATTGCTAACCGCTTACAATACAGCTAATCCCTTCCCACTGCCTCCCTGTGGAGGTAGCAGCAACTGAGCAGGCGGTAAACCCTTGGCGGTTTTGCAGCCGGGCCCTCCGGGCAGCAGACTAAGATGCGTCTGCGGGACAGTGACAGCCTGCCCCAGGCGCTTTTTCTTTGCCCTGAGGGGTACGGCCACCGGGGCTGGAGTATGTACTACCCAACTCTCACCACTAGCCGGAGGCGCCCTCTCCTAGGACGCCTCGCCCAGAAAGGGGCCTACAGCCATGTTAACAGCCCGCCAAGAAGAACACCTGGCCATGGTGGTGTCCATCAACAGCGCCATCGGCAACGTCATCCTCTCCCTAGGCAAATTAGCCGCCGGCATCGTGGGCCATTCCGCCGCCATGGTCTCGGACGGCATCCACTCCGCCTCCGATGTCTTCGGCTCCTTGATCGTGATGGCCGGGGTGAGGCTGGCCCACCAGGCCTCTGACAAGGAGCACCAATACGGCCACGAGCGTTTGGAATGCATCGCCGCCGTCATCTTAGCCGTCATCCTCACCCTCATCGCCCTAGGCATAGGCGCCGGCGCCCTGGGGGAGATCTTCGGCGACCAGCGGGAACTGGCCGTCCCCGGGGCCCTGGCCCTGTGGGCGGCGGTGCTCTCCATCGCCGTAAAGGAGGCCATGTTCTGGTACACCAGGGCTGCGGCAGTGAAGATCAATTCCGGCGCCCTCCTAGCCGAGGCCTGGCACCACCGCAGCGACGCCCTCTCCTCCGTAGGCAGCTTCATCGGCATCCTAGGGGCCCGGCTGGGCTACCCCCTCCTGGACCCCATCGCCAGCCTGGTCATCTGCCTGATGATCCTCTACGCCGCCTACCAAGTCTTCAAGGACGCCATGGACAAGATGGTGGACCACAGCGTGGACCCTGCCACTGATGCCGCCTTGGAAGAACTGGTGCGCAAGGTGCCGGGGGTGGAGCACCTAGACAGCTTGAACAGCCGCATCTTCGGCAACAGGGCCTATGTAGATGTGGAGATCAGCGTCAAGGACAGCCTCAGCCTCCTGGAGGCCCACTACATCGCCGAGACCGTCCACGCCGCCATCGAGGCCAACTTCCCCCTGGTTAAGCATTGCATGGTCCACGTCAACCCCCTCAGCGAGAAGACCCACAACCGCTGCGTGGTCCTGCCCAAGGAACTGCGGCCCCTGGCAGGGCGGCAGCCCTAGGCCTCCTGCCCAGGCTGTAGCCCGGCTTCGCTAATCAGCTTCTTAATTTTTTGAGATTCTTTTGCAAAATCTGTTGACTTTCTTTTTGATATTTAGTACAATTAGCACAACAAGTCAATATTTCGCATAGGAGGCTCAGCCGGTGGAAAACCGGCGCGGTCCCGCCGCTGTGACAGGCCTAGCCTGAAGCCAGCCCGGCCTTTTATGTAAGCTAATGCTTAGCCTGCGAGCGACAGGAAGCGTGTAAGCATTCAGGACGGTTGTTAATGTGAGAGTGGCAGCCGTTGCAAAATGTGTGAACGTTACCGTTACTGCTAGCAGTGACGGTTTTTTCTTGCCTGGCAGGTCGAAATATTGCACTTGTGGCTGTTAATGAAGAGCAAACTGGACACTTGCCTACATGATAACAGGCCATTCCCGCATTTTCCCTGCCAAGTCGATCCTCCTAAAGACCCTTAGCCGTTACAGGGGTGTGTAAGGCTAAATAGAAGGGGCTGCCCTACGGCAGCCCTTTTTATTGTACCAGGGGCAGAAAAACGCCATACCCCCGCCTAGCGGTCTCTTTCCTCCATCCCCTAAGCCCTTTTCCCCCTCGGGCGCGGCCTTCCCCATGCAAAAAGGGGAGGCGCCTAGGCACCTCCCCCGAAAAACCCTGTAAACCTTAGTTGTACTTCAGATCCCGCTCAGCGATAACGCCGGTCTCCGGATTGACGTCCAGCTCGGCCAGGCGGTACTTAGCGCTGCTGAACTTCACCTCGTACTTCTGCCCGTAATCTTCCCTATCCAGGTAGATGCTCATAATGTTGGCATCTGGGTACTCAGCCAGCACCACGGCCCTGATCTCCTCGGCGCTCTTCACTACCCTGGGGCTGCTGTCCTGTACGGGATGCTTGATCCCTACTTCCAGCACCCTGCCGGTGAGTTTGTCTACGTCTACCTCGTACCGGGTCATGGTTGCCGGATCCTGTAGCTTGATTTCGTATTTGTGGAACTCATCCTCGTAGCTGAACACGCTAGCGTTAGGAGAGGTTTCGGCCTTGGCGATCTCTACAGCCTGGCTGCTGCTGACGGCGGCAAAGGCCACGGATGCCATGGCAGTCACGCCCAAAACCAGAGTCGTTAACAGAGCTTTCTTCAACATGAACCCATTACCTCCTTTGTGGTGCCTGGAACAAATGTAGCCACCAATTAAATTATCGTTCATCTGTGCAATATTGTAACATATGTTTTTGCTCTTAGCAATAATTTTCAATCAAAACGAATTTGTAACTTTAATTCACCGTTTATTTAACAAGCGTTTAAAATTTCCGCTACCCTAAGACCCCTGCCCCTGGCCCTGGGAGGCCCGCAGCTGCTGCCGCAGCAACAAGCGCTGGGCCACAGCCCGCATCACCTCGTTAGGCACCCGTTGGAAGCCGGCGGGAGGCAGCTGGTAGGCCCCCTCCTCCACCACCTGGCTCACTTCCAGCACCGTCACATAGGGCATGTTCTTTTCCTGCATCCCCTGCCAGGCGCTGCCGTCCTTGGCGTAGTAAAAGAACAGCTGCTCCCCCTCCCCCTTATGGAGGCAGTCGTAGTCCAAGCCTAGCTTGGCATTGTGGCCCATGGTGGGCCGCTGGCCGAACCAGCTCACCAGGGTCTCGGCGAAGGCAGGGCTCATCCCTTCCACCAGAGGCAGTTCGTCATAGGTCTGGTGCAGATAGTCGATGCTGTACCAGCGGCCCTCCTTGTTGAAGGAGGCTATGTCCCGCACCACCTGGCCTGCCCCGTTGGTAGTAGTGTTGCGCTCGCCGTAGAGGCCGTCCCTTTCGTTGTACTCCGTCCGGCTGCGGCGGACCCTGTCCTCCGGGGCCAGTTTGGCGTAGGCCTCCGGCGTCAGCAGCTCTTTTAACTCTATAGTCTGCTCCAGCACCAGGTGTACCGGGTGCTTGTCGCTGTTCAAGACCTCCCCTAACAGCCTGATGGTCCGCTCCCCTGCCTCATAGGCCCAGGCCGGTTCCGGGCCCAGCAACCACAGGGCCAGCACCGCCGGCCCCAGCCATGCCATCTTCATCATCCCTGCCACCTTCCATCCCTTCTTCCCTGAGGAGCCCCCTCTGAGCAAAGGAAAACTCCCTAGCGGCTAAGCTAGGGAGCCACCTTGCCGAACCTGTAATCAGTCGCAGATAAACGGCAGCAGGGCTACGCAACGAGCCCGCTTAATAGCCGTAGTCAGCTGGCGTTGATGCTTGGCGCAGGTGCCGGAAATCCGGCGAGGCAGGATCTTGCCCCTCTCCGTAATGTAGCGGCGCAGCCTTCCTACATCCTTGTAGTCGATTTCCTCTACCTTGTCAACGCAGAAGCTGCAAACCTTCCTTCTAGGTCTTCTGCCTCTTTCACGTTTCATCGCTTCATCCTCCTCAAACTTTAGAACGGTACGTCGCTATCGAACTCTACCTGGCTGCCAAAGGCCTCCATGCCTCCCTTGTTAGGGGCGGCGGGAGCTGGATGAAGGTTGTCTGCTGCCGGGCCGTTGCCGCTGCGGGTCTCGATGAATTCAAAATCATTCACCACCACCTCGGCTGCAGTACGCTTGCTGCCATCCTTAGCCTCATAGGAGCGGATCTGCAGGCGACCTTCTACCAAGGCTCTCTGGCCTTTAGTGAAGTACTTTTGGAAGGCCTCGCCCCGTTTATCCCACATTACGCAGGTGATAAAGTCGGCTTCCTTCTGGGCCTTCTGACTGGAATAGGGTCTGTCTACGGCCAGGGTAAACTGGCAAACCGGCTTGCCGCTCCCGGTGTAGCGCAACTCAGGATCACGGACTAGGCGGCCTAACAATACGATCTTGTTCATAAATCACTCACCCTTTTTCACAATCATGTGACGCAGTACTTCGTCGGTAATTTTCAAAACACGATCCAGTTCTTTTACAGCGGCAGGCTCAGCGCTGAAAGTTACCAGGACATAGAGACCCTCGTTCAGGTCTTGAATCTCGTAGGCGAGACGCTTCTTGCCCCAGCGGTCGGTTTTTTCCACAGTACCCCCATTGGCGGTGATCAGGTTTTCGAACTTGCTGACTACAGCTTCGAACTGCTCATCTTCAATGGGCTTAACGATGTACATGACTTCGTAGACTCTCACGAAATCACCTCCTCCTTCGGACTTCGGCCCCCGTACGGGAGCAGGGGAAGTATATTAATATATACAAGCCTTTTGATTATAACATTTGCTCCAGCCAAATGCAAGAGGCAGGAAGGAATATTCTTTCCCCCCTGCCTCCGGAGCCGCCCTGCCCCCTGCCTAGGGCTTGCGCCCCTTCAGGCCCTCTTCGTAGGCCTGGCAGTTGTCCTTGGTGACGACGGTGACGTCCTTGTACACCAGCTGCTCCGCCACCTTGCCCCCCTGGAGGAGGCCGGCGACGGTCTGCACCGCCTCAAAGGCCATCTGGTACTGGTTCTGCACCAGGGTGGCCCCCCGGTACCCCGGCTCCTTCAGCAGGGCCGCCGTTTCCCGGCCGTAGTCAAAGCCCACCAGCACTACGTCTTTGCGCCCTGCCGCCTTGATGGCGGCGGCGGCAGTGTCGGTGGCCCTATTGTTGCAGCCGATGAAGCCCTTCAAATTCTTCACCTTCTCCAGGGCGCCTGCCGCCAGCTTCTCCCCTAGGCTGCTGTCCCCGTGGTCAACCAGGGCTGCCGTGTCCAGCTTCCATGAGGCGGGGGCGTGGTCGACCCAGTAGGCATTAGCCCCCTCCAAACGCTCCACCATGGCAGACCCGGCCAGATTGCTGACCTTGATGGCCACGGTGAGGGGTTCCTCCGCCTTGTTGCCCCCCTCCTGCAGCTGCTTGAGCATCTCGGCTGCCGCCCTGCCGCCGGCTGCGAAGTTGTCGGTTTCGTAGCAGGCGGAGTAGTCCTTGCTATTCAAAACGCTGTCTACCAGCACTACAGGTATCTTCTTCTGGTACAGGGCCGTTGCCGCCGGGATGAGCTTGCTGCTGTCGGCAGGGGCCAGGATCACCCCGTCGCATTGTTTGGCGGCCAGCTCCTGCAGCAGTTCCTGCTGGGACTGCCAATCTACCTCTCGCAGGGCTCCCCCCAGGTAGACGTTACAGCCGGCCTTCTCTCCCCCTTCCTTGAGGCCCCGCACCACCTCCTGCCAGTAGGCCCCTTTGATGACCTTCAAGACGGCGTAGACATTCTTCCGCCCGGCCTTGATCTCCGTCAGGGGGGCGAAGTCGGCCCTCACCTCTGCCTTGCTGACCTTCTCCAGCAGCTGGGCCCCTTGGCTGGGAGCCCCAGCCTGCTTCTCTCCCCCGCAGCCCAGGCCTAGGACGCAGCAGCCTGCCAGCAGCAGGGCGGCCATGGTTTGCACTGCCTTCTTCATGTACGTTGCCCCCTCTTTAAGGCCTCTTTCTCGACCTTGATGTTAAATAATATATGAGAGTGTTTTTGATTTTTCTCCCAAATTATATAACTTCTCATTAAGATTGTCAAGTTAATTGCATCAAAATATTAGTCTCTGAGCCGTACAAGGCCAGGCCTCCAGCGGGAAGGGGCGGAGGAGCCGCAGCCCCGCCGGCCATAGAGAAGCCCCGCCCTCGGGCAGGGGGCAGGGCTCAAAGGGGCAGCTTGTTTTTCTCTGGGCCGTTTGGGCCGGCGCCTCTTACTGGACGGAGCTCACATCAAAGCCTACGTCCTCTACAGCAGCCTGCAGCTGGGCGGCGTCCAGGTTCCGGCCCGTCACCCGGGCCTGCTTTTTCTCCAAAGATACTTCCACTGCCTCCACCCCTGCCAGGGCGGCCAGGGCCTCGGTGACGGCCTGGACGCAGTGCTGGCAATGCATGCCCTCAATAAGGAGCGTCTTTGTCATCCTTACCTACCTCCTGTTTTATAATTTGCAAAATCTTAAACGCAGAGCGTTAGAGACTACGCTGACGCTGGAACAGCTCATAGCCGCCGCCCCCAGCATGGGGCTGAGGAGGAGGCCGAAGGCCGGGTAGAGGGCCCCCGCCGCCACCGGGATGCCGATGGCGTTGTAGAAGAAGGCCCAGAAGAGGTTCTGCTTGATATTGCGCAGCACCAGCTTGCTCAGCCGGACAGCCTTGGCCACATCCTGCAGATCGCTTTTCATCAGCACTATGTCCGCCGTTTCCAAGGCGATGTCCGTCCCCGCCCCTATGGCTATACCTACATCCGCCCTGGCCAGGGCCGGGGCGTCATTGATGCCGTCTCCCACCATGGCCACCCGGTGGCCGGCAGCCTGGAGGCGGCGCACGGCGGCCTCCTTGTCCTGGGGCAGCACCTCTGCCACCACCTGGTCCAGGCCCACCTGCTGCTGCACCGCCGCCGCCGTCTGGCGATTATCCCCGGTGAGCATGATCACCTCCAGGCCCAGGGCCTTGAGCTGGGCCACCGCGGCCCTGCTGGTGGGCTTAACCTGGTCGGCCACGGCGATGGTGCCCAGGTACTCTGTCTCTGTGGCAAAGTAGAGAGGGGTCTTCCCCGCCTGGGCCAGGGCCTCCCCCTGCTCCAGCACCTGCTGCCAGGCCCCTCCCTGGGCCACAGGCAGGGCGGCCAGCAGCCTGCTGTTGCCGGCGTAGAGCCTCCGCCCCTCCAGGCAGGCGCTCACTCCCTGGCCAGGGGTCAGGACATAGTCTGTAGCCTCAGGCACCTGCAGGCCCAGCTCCTGGGCCTTGGCCAGGATGGGGCCGGCCAGGGGATGCTGGCTCAGGCTTTCCACCGCCGCCGCCGTAGTCAAAAAGGCCTCCTGGCCCCCCTGGGCAGGGAGGATGTCCGTCACCTGGGGCTGGCCCTCTGTCACCGTCCCCGTCTTATCCAGCACCACCGTATCCACCGCCTGGGCCGTCTCCAGGGCCTCGGCGTTCTTGATCAGGATGCCTGCCGCCGCCCCCCTGCCGGTGCCTACCATGATGGCGGTGGGGGTGGCCAGGCCTAGGGCGCAGGGACAGCTGATCACCAGGACGGCGATGGCGCAGTTGAGGGCGAAGTCCGCCCCGTAACCCCCCAGCCACCAGGCTGCAGCCGTGACCAGGGCTATGGCCATCACCACCGGCACGAAGACGCCGCTGACCCTGTCCGCCAGCCTGGCGATGGGGGCCTTAGAACTGGTGGCCTCGTCCACCAAGGCGATGATCTTGGCCAGGGTGGTGTCGGCCCCTACTGCGGTAGCCTCCATCTTAAAATAGCCGTTCTTATTGATGGTGCCCCCGGTAACCCTGTCCCCCAGGGTCTTTTCCACCGCTATGCTCTCCCCGGTGATGGCGCTTTCGTCCAGGCTGCCGGCACCGCTGATGATCCTGCCGTCCACCGGCACGGCGGCGCCGGCCTTCACGATGCACACATCCCCTACCACTACCTCTGCCACCTCCAGCTCGCCGCTGACGCCGTGGCGTTCTACCAGGGCCGTCTTAGGAGAGAGGTCCAGCAGTTTGCTTAGGGCCGCCCCGGTCTTAGCCTTGGCCCGGGCCTCCAGGAACTTGCCTAGGGTGATGAGGGTCACGATGGTGGCGGCGGATTCAAAGTACAGGTTGTGGGCGTAGTGGTGCACCACTGCCAGCTGGCCGTGGCCGGCGGCGTAGGAGGACAGCAGCACCGCCAGGGTGCCGGAGAGGAAGGCCGCCCCGCTGCCGGTGGCGATGAGGGAGTCCATGTTGGGGGCCAGGTTCCACAGGTTTCGCAGGCCGTTGCTGAAAAACTTCCTGCCAATGCCCAGCACCGGCAGGGTGAGGAGGAACTGGACCACCATGTTCAGCAGGTCGTTAGCCCCGCCTACCAGGAAGCTGGGCAGGGGCCAGCCGTACATCCGGCCCATGCTCAGGTACATCAGGGGCAGCAGGAAGCAGAGGGAGGCCAGCAGACGCCCCTTAAGGCCCGCCATGGCCAGCAGGGCCTCATCCTTCTCCGGCCTGGGAGCAGCGGCCGCAGGGGCGGCAGCCAGCCTCATGCCGAAGCCCAGCTTCTCCACCCGGGCGCAGATGGCCGCCGCATCCAGCACTGCCTCGTCGTAGCTGACCAAGGCGCTATTCTTCAGCAGGTTGACGCTGATCTGCTCCACCCCTGCCATCTTGCCCACTACCTTTTCGATGCGGGCGGAGCAGGCGCTGCAGCTCATGCCGCTGATAGCGAAGAGATCCTTGCGCATAATCGTCCTCCCCTAGGGGGCCTGGCCAGGCCGAGATGCCAGGGCCTTGACGAAGCCTCCCCTTCGTGCTACCATTATAGCAGATGATTTCTCAAAAGCAAGAACGCACTATTAGGGTCATTAGTTACCCAAAAGATAGTGTGGGCTGCCCACCTGTCCCTAGGAGCCGCCTATGCTGCCAACCAGTCCCAACGCCAACTGCCCTGTGGCCGTAACTCTCAGCCTCATCGGCGGCAAGTACAAGCCGCTGCTCTTGTGGCACCTCTGCAATGCCACCCTGCGCTTCAACCAGCTGGGCCGCCTCATCCCCGAGGCCACTCCCAAGATGCTGGTGCAGCAGCTGCGGGAGCTGGAAGGGGACGGCCTAGTCTGTCGCACCGTCTATCCGGTAGTCCCGCCCAAGGTGGAGTACAGCCTCACTCCCCGGGGCCAGAGCCTGCTGCCCATCCTCCGGGCCATGTACGACTGGGGCAGCCAGCTCCTGCAGGAGCAGGGCCTCTGCCCCCACTGCACCATGCAGCCGGAAGACGCCGTCCCCCGTTGAAGTTCTAGAGCCCTAGATGCAAGCAACCCCTCTTCGCCTCAACTGGCAAAGAGGGGTTGTGCTGTTCTTGCTCAAGGGCGGAAGTAGCCCCAGTGCTGCCCCAGGGCCAGCAGCCGGCGGCCCAGGAAGGGCAGGGAGGCCAGATCCTCCTTCTGCAGGCCGCCACAGGCCAGCAGGGCGGCAAAGTAAGTGGGAACGGCCGCCAGCATGGCCAGCAGCACCGCCCAGGCCCCCCAGCCGCCGCTGAGGGCGAGGACGGCGTAGATGGCCAGCCCCATGAGGCAGGAAGCGAAGAAGGGCTTGACCACCGCCCGCCAGGGCAGCAGGTAGCCGGTAAACTTGTAGATGAAGCAGAGGTTGATGACCATGGCCACCGCGAAATCCGCCACCGTGGCCAGGGAGGCGCCGATGATGCCCAGGGAGGGGAGGGCGGTGAGCTGCCAGCCCAGCACCACCTTCACCCCGCAGGCCAGGAGCATGTTGAACACCGGTATGGCAGTGTGGCCCAGGCCCTGGAGGATGCCGGTGCTGATCTGGTGCAGGCCTAGGAAGACGATGCCCACGCTCATGGCGCTGATGGCCCCTGCCGCCCCAGGGGCGTTGTAGATGAGGGCGGCCACCCGGCCAGCCAGGAAGTACAGGCCCATGAAGCAGGGGAGGGTGATGATGATGGCCACCCGGAAGGCGATGCGCACCTTGTCCACTATCCCCTGCCTGTCCCGCAGGGTGTGGGATTCGGAGATGGCCGGCACCAGGCTGATGGTCATAGCCGCCGTAAAGATGGTGGCCAGGTTCACCAAGGGCACCGCCATTCCTGTCAAATAGCCGAACAACTCCGTAGCGTGGCGGACGTCGAAGCCGGCCACCTCCAAGCGCTGGGGCACGATGAGGAGGTCCAGGTTGGCCCCGATAGGCAGCATGATGCTGGAGAGGGACACTGGCAGGGCCAGGCCCAGCAGCCGTTTGATAATCTGGCCGGCAGGCTCCACCGGCGCCTCCGGATCCTGGGCCGCCATCTCCGCTGCCAGCTGCCGTTTCAGGCGGCGGTAGAACCACATCAGCACCAGGAGGGCGCAGAAGGCCCCCACCCCGGCCCCCATGCTGGCCCCGCCGGCGGCATAGGCCAGGCCGTAGGGGAGGAAGAGGTCGGCGAAGAAGAGCATGGTTATGACCCGCATCAGCTGCTCTACGCATTCGCTGACCGCCGTAGGGGTCATGATCTGCCAGCCCTGGAGGTAGCCTCGGAAGCTGGCCAGGAAGGTGACGAAGAACACCGCCGGCGCCAGGGCGATGATGGAGTAGTAGGCCCGGGCGTCCCTGATGAAGTGGTTGTCTGTCAGCCAGCCGGCGCCGAAGAGGAGGGCGGAGGAAAAGACTAGGCCGCTGAGGAGGAGGAGGCGCAGGGAGACGTTGAAGACCCGCTTAGCCCCCCTGTAGTCCTTGTGGGCCAGCTTTTCCGCCGTAATAATGGATATGGCCACCGGTATGCCGGCGGAAGAGACGGTGATGGCCATCAGGTAGATGGGAAAGCCCATCTGGTAGAGGCCTATCCCCTCCCCGCCTAACACCCGGGACAGGATGATCCAGTTCAAGGAGCCGATGACCTTCACCACGATGCTGGAGATGGTGAGGATGAGGGTGCCCTTTAGGAATTTTTGTTCATTGCCGTCCCTGGCAGCGGCAGCTGGCTCGCTCATAGATAACCGCCTTGTATGCAAAAATCATATTATAATTATCCACTTTTTTTCACTTTTTGACAAGGGGCTTTTTCCCTGGGAAAAAACCTCCCGCAGATAGGCTGGCGGAGGGGGGAGCGGGGCTACTAATTGATAATTATTATTGACAATCTAGCCCCTCTATGGTAAGATAAGGATGCAGGACGCAGTGGCGCCCTGTGACAAGGCTAAGTTAAAAAGTACGGAGGAATGGAACATGAAAAAATTCGTTTGTCAAGTCTGCGGCTATGTTTACGAAGGAGAGAGCGCTCCCGCTGCCTGCCCCGTCTGCAAGGCTCCTGCCAGCAAGTTCACCGAGATGGCTGCTGAGCTGAACTGGGCTTCTGAACACGTAGTAGGCATCGCTAGCGATGTTCCTGAAGACATCAAGGCCGATCTGCGGGCCAACTTCAACGGCGAGTGCACCGAAGTAGGCATGTACCTGGCCATGGCCCGGGTTGCCTTCCGGGAAGGCTATCCGGAAATCGGCCTCTACTGGGAGAAGGCCGCCTACGAAGAAGCCGAGCATGCCGCTAAATTTGCCGAGCTCCTGGGCGAGGTAGTGACCACCTCTACTAAGAAGAACCTGGAGCTGCGGGTTGAGGCTGAGAACGGCGCCACCGCCGGCAAGACCGACCTGGCCAAACGGGCCAAGGCGCTGAACCTGGACGCCATCCACGACACCGTACACGAGATGGCTAGGGACGAAGCCCGCCATGGCAAGGCCTTCAAGGGCCTGCTGGACAGGTACTTCAAATAAGCTCAAACCTTCTTGCGGCCTGAGGCCCTGGCCGCCGCCCTTGAAGCACAGGTCCAGGGCCGCTGACCAAGCTGAGGATGTAACTGCAACCGTCCGCTCTTTTAGCGGGCGGTTGTTTTTAGCGGCAGGGCGGGGCCAGTTGACTACGCTGGGCGGATGGGCTAAAATAAGGGGCAGAACCACCAGCACAAGAAGGAGGTCCCTCCCTATGAAGAAGCTTCTGGCCTTCGGCCTCTCCCTGCTCCTGCTCCTCTCCCTCTGCCTAGGCTGCGGCAGCCGGCAGGAGGCAGCCCCTGCCGCCCCCCCTGCCAGCCAGGTCAGCCAAGAGCTGCCCGCCAGCTCCCCCGCCCCTAAGGGGAAGGCCGTCCAGCAGGCTGTAAAGGGGGAGAAAAAGGCCGCCAGCCCCACCGCCGCCCCTACTGCCACCCCTGTAGCGGTGAGGAAGGACGGCACCTACACTGACAAGGAGCATGTAGCCGCCTACCTGCACCGCTTCAAAACCCTGCCGGGGAACTACATCAGCAAGAACGAGGCCCAGAAGCTAGGCTGGAAGGCCAAGGGCAGCCTGGACAAGGTGGCCCCAGGCAAGTCCATCGGCGGCGACCGGTACGGCAACTACGAAAGGCTGCTGCCGGCCAAGGCGGGCCGAACCTGGAAGGAATGCGATATCGACTACGTGCGGGGCAACCGCAACGCCAAGCGCATCGTCTACTCCAATGACGGCCTCATCTACTACACAGGCAACCACTACCAAAGCTTCACCCGTCTCTACTAGGAGGGGCCCTATGCGCACTATTAGATTAGAATTGGAAACTATCAGCACCCGGCAGGCCCTCCACCGCTACCTCCAGCAGGCCCTGGCCCTGCCTGCCTACTACGGGGGCAATCTGGACGCCCTCTACGACTGCCTAGGAGAGGTCAGCCAGCCTCTCTGCCTCAGCCTGCCTCCGGCAGCGGCTGAGGAGGCCTACCTGGGCGGCTACGGCCCCCGGCTGCGGCAGGTCCTGGAGGAGGCCGCCGCCGCCAATCCCAACCTGCAGCTGCGGTGGGAAGAAAAGGGCCCTTGACTTAAAGGCCCCTTTAGCCCCTATGCTAGGGTAGTAAGGAAGGGAGGTGGCGGCGATGGAGAGAGCCGCCTTGGAACAACTCTTACGCCAGGTAGCCCAAAGACAGCTGAGCCCTGAGGCAGCGGCCGGCCTGCTCACCCAGGAGGAAGCCGCCCCCTACGAGGATCTAGGCTATGCCAAGCTAGACCTGGAGCGGCAGCGGCGGATGGGCTTCCCCGAAGTCGTCTTCTGCCAGGGCAAGCCCGATGCTTACGTCCAGGCCATCTACAGCCGCCTCTACGCCCGCCAGGGGGAGGTGTTCGGCACCAGGGCCAGCCAGCGCCACTACGAATTAGTACGGCAGCTGCTGCCCCAGGCCACCTATGATAGCGTTTCCCGGGTGCTGCAATGCGCCGCGCCTAAACCCTTGGAAGGTTTGGTGGCGGTGTGCACCGCCGGCACTGCCGACATCCCGGTAGCCGAAGAAGCGGCCCAGACCTTGGAATTTTTCGGCAGCAAGGCGGAGCGCTACTACGATGTAGGGGTGTGCGGCCTGCAGCGGCTACTGCACAACATCCCCGCCATCCGCCAAGCCAACGTGATCATCGCCGTAGCCGGCATGGAGGGGGCCCTGGCCTCCGTCATCGGCGGCCTGGTAGACAGGCCGGTCATCGCCGTCCCCACCAGCATAGGCTACGGGGCCAACTTCCAGGGCCTATCCGCCCTCTTAACCATGTTGAACTCCTGCGCCAACGGAGTCACCGTAGTGAACATCGACAACGGCTTCGGGGCCGCCTACAACGGGGCCCTGATCAACCGTCTCATCTGTGCTAGGCAGAAGAAGGAGCGCGAAAATGGCTAACAAGCTGTATCTAGACTGTACCACCGGCATCAGCGGCGATATGATGGTAGCCGCCCTGCTGGACCTGGGGGCCCGGCAGGAGGTGCTGGAGGCCGCCCTGGCCAGCCTCCCCCTCAGCGGTTTCAAAACCAGCGTGCGGCGGGTGGAAAAGGCCGGCCTGGCGGTGTGCGACTTCCTGGTCGAACTGGCTGAGGACAACAGGGATCACGACATGGAGTACCT
>CAZXKQ010000009.1:0-1865 GCA_964641395.1 uncultured Phascolarctobacterium sp.
GGCCCACTTTTCCATGTAATACTGAGGTATTCTGTCTTGCGTTTGCTTAAGTGGCTATAATAAGCCATCGAAATACAAAAAAGATATTTTTTATTTCAAATATGCAATTAGACTTGACTTTTCCGCCCTTTCTGCTATACTGGTATTGGCTACTTGGACGGGTGATATACCAGGGGGCTAAGGAGGCAGGACTATGGATCCCACCAGCGTGAGAATCATAAGCATAGAAATAAAGAACTTTAAAAACGTGGTCTGCGGCCGGCTTAACTTGGAGAACGCCAGGGAGGGCTACCAAGCCAGCGTTTTAGGGTTGTACGGGCAAAATGGCTCTGGTAAAACTGCCTTGATCGACGTGCTGGAATTGCTGAAGTTCCTTCTTACCGGTAAAGCCGTGCCACAACGGTTCACGGACTACATCAATGTGGACAGCGAAGCTGCCGTAATCAAGTATGGTTTCAAAGTACAAAACCATGATGTCCCCAGTGCTTATACCGTTTTTTATGAGGTGAGTATGCGCCGGGAGCTTGCTGACGGCGGGGACGGCACAGAAAACCCTGCAGGTAGGACAGGCTACAGAACTGCGCTCTACGGCGAGGTTCTCTCCTTTGCCTACACAGGGCCCGAGAGGAAGCTGAGACTTTCCTCCATCATTGATACGAGGACCGCCGCCGATAGGGTCTTCGTACCAAAGGCCAGGTATGAAGCCCTCATCGGGAACGATAAAGGAACGACTATTAACCTTCTCGTCGCTAAACAGCTGGCCCTTACCACCTCCCGCTCCTTCATCTTCTCTAGCGGGTTCCTTAATAAGCTCTGCTCAAATTGCCAGGAAGAGTTTTATCTTTTTCCGCTAAAACGCCTTGTCTCCTTCGGCAACTGTGAATTGTTCGTTATTAAAACTGCCAATGCCGGCCTCATCAGTTTAGATGCCCTTCCCCTTGCCTTCAACTACGTTGATAAGGCGACTGCCGCCAGCGGCAACATGCTGCTCACCCTCAACGAGCCGTCCTTGATTCCGGAGGAGGCCGTCACCCTAGTCCAAAAAGTTATCAACAGCATGAGCATAGTCCTGCTACAGTTGGTTCCGGGCCTTACCCTCACTATCAAGGAGTTGGGGACCCAGTTCTTTTCCAACGGCGCCCGTGGCCGCCTTATCCAGCTTATGGCAAAGAAAGGTAGCCAGGAAATACCTTTGCGACACGAGTCTGACGGGATCAAGAAATTGATCTCCGTTTTGCAACTTCTGATCGTCATGTACAATAAGCCTTCTATGACGGTGGCCATCGACGAACTAGACTCCGGCGTGTTTGAATACCTCTTAGGGGAAATGCTCCGCATTCTTTCCCAGCAGGGAAGGGGCCAGCTGATCTTTACTTCTCACAATCTGCGCCCTCTGGAAACTTTGGATAAGGGCTTCATTGCCTTTACTACGACCAATCCCCGGCATCGTTATATACGCATGAGCAACGTTAAAACTAGCAACAACCTGCGGGATTTCTATTATCGGGACATCATCCTCAGTGAACAGAGCGAACAGGTATACGAAGCCACTAATAATAGCGAAATCGCATTGGCGTTCAGAGAGGCAGGTGCTCCCAATGGCTCGTAAAAAGATCGTCTTTGTCATCGTGGAAGGGCCTTCGGACGAGGAGGCCCTTGGCGTACTCCTAGCCCGTATCTATGACAGAGCTTCTGTCCATGTTCATGTTATGTACTGCGATATTACCACTAAAGACGGGGTTCATCCTGGAAATGTGCTGGCTAAAATCGGTAACGTCGTCCGAGCCTATTCCGAAAAGCGTTTCCAGCCAAAGGATTTCAGCAAAATTATTCACATCACAGATATGGATGGGGCTTACATTCCT
>CAZXKQ010000009.1:1965-22932 GCA_964641395.1 uncultured Phascolarctobacterium sp.
CGCTAACTCCAGCACAAAGTGGCCTGCCTTCCGCCGTGCTGTAAGCAGGAATAAGGCTTCCCTTTATGGAATATGAACCCAATATGGCAGTCAGACCGCACTCAGATAAGACATAGGCTAAGAGACAGCAGTTTGTATAAACAGGAGGGGAGAGCATGCTCTTAGGTTTAGACGTAGGCGGCACCTTCACCGATGCGGTGCTCATCGAAGGAAAGCAGGTGCTGGCCCAGGCCAAGGCCCCTACCACCCATCAGGACGTGCTGGAGGGCATCCTGGCCGCCCTAGACAAGGCCACCGCCCAGGTAGACCGGCTGGGCCAGGTGGAGCGGGTGGTAATATCCAGCACCATCGTCACCAACGCCCTGGCCGAGGGCAAACTGCCTCCCGCCTTCTTGGCGGTGATCTGCGGCCCGGGCATGAACACGGCGGGGAAGTTTCCCGTCACCCCCATGGAGTTGAAGGGCTGTGTGGACCACCGGGGCAAGATTACCGCCGCTGCGGACCTGGCCCCCCTGGCCAGGGCTAGGGAAGTGGTGGACAGCGCCAACGCCGCCGTCAGCTGCAAGTTCGGGGTGCGGCAGCCCCAGTTGGAGCGGCAGATGGCGGCCGCCCTGAAGCAGGCGGGCTACCGGGAGGTTTTCTTAGGCAGCGAGCTCAGCGGGGAGCTGAACTTCATCCGCCGTACCAACAGCGCTTACTTCGCCGCCCAGGTTTGCGACCTCTTCCGCAGCTTCTGCCAGCGGGTGCAGGGAGCCCTGAAGGAGAGACAGCTCAAGGCCCCCGTCCACATCTTGAAGGCAGACGGCGGCACCCTGCCCCTGGCCGCCGCCCTGGAGCAGCCGGTGGAGGCAGTCTTCACCGGACCGGCCGCCTCGGTGCTGGGCATCGAAGCCCTGGCGGCGGTGGCCCCGGAGCAGCCAGGCATCTCCCTGGACGTGGGGGGCACCACTACGGACATCGCCTTTTGGCAGGGCGGCCGGCCCCTGCTGGCCAAGCGGGGAGCGGTGCTCAACGGCTACAACACCGCCGTCCGCTCCTTCCACATGCGCAGCATAGGCCTAGGCGGGGACAGCAAGCTCAGCGTCAGCCTGGTGAACGGCCGGCGCACCTACTACGTAGGCCCCCAGAGGGTGGGGCCGGCGGCGGCGGTAGGGGGCACAGCCCCCACCCTCAGCGACGCCCTGATCGTGGCAGGCTATGTCCGCTTCGGCGACCCGGACCGCTCCTGGCAGGCTCTGGCCCAGCTCTGCCCCGGCCTGGACCTGAAGGAGGAGGCGGAGCAGATCGTAGCCGTGGCAGTGGCCAAGCTCCGGGCCACCATTCAAGAGATGCTCACGGAGTGGGCTAGGCAGCCGGTTTACACGGTGGACGACATTATCAAGGGCACGGCCTTCCAGCCTCGCCAGCTCATCGGCGTAGGGGGCGGCTCCCTAGGCCTGATCAAGGCCCTGGGGGCGGCCCTGGACCTGCCGGTGACCATCCCGGAGGGGGCCATGGTGGCCAACGCCATCGGCGCCGCCCTGGCCCGGCCCACCCTCTCTGCCGGCCTGCGGGCCGACACTACGGAGGGCTACTACCTGATACCGGAGAGCGGCCAGCGCCAGCCCCTGCCCAGCCGTTTCAACCAGCAGGCCGCCCAGGCCCTCCTCAGCCAGTGGCTGCACCAGCAGGTGGCGGCCTGGCAGCTGGCGGACCAGGAGACGGAGGTCATCGCCAGCGAGCACTTCCGCACCATCCACGGTTACTATGAGATGGGGGATATCTACAACCTGCGGATGCAGTTGCGGCCAGGCATCCTCTACCAGGTAGAGGGCTTTGCCGGGGAGGTGGCACTATGACGGACGCAAAAAAGACCCTGGGCCTGGTCTTCTTCCCAGCCTTTGACTGGATGATCAGCCCCACCCACCCTGAGCGGCAGGAGCGGTTGCTCTACACCAGGGACCAGTTGGAAGAGGAGGGGCTCTTCGACCTGCCCCAGATTAAGGAATACCGGCCCCGCCTGGCCCAGGTGGAGGATCTGCAGCGGGCCCATGTAGGGGTGCCCTCAATAGACAGGCTGGTCACCCAGGCCCACTACGTCAGCGCCGGAGGCTGCCTGGTGGCCGCCGACGCGGTCATGCAGGGAGAGGTGGAGCGAGCCTTCGCCCTGGTGCGGCCCCCCGGCCACCACGCCATGCGGGTGGTCCACGGCATCCGGGGCTTCTGCACCGTAAACATCGAAGCCATCATGGTGGAGTACCTGCGCAGCAAGTACAACGTAGGCCGTATCGCCGTGGTAGACACCGACGTCCACCACGGGGACGGCTCCCAGGACGTGTTCTACCACGATCCGGACACCCTCTACATCTCCTTCCACCAAGACGGCCGCACCCTCTATCCCGGCAGCGGCTTCCTGGACGAGGCAGGCAGCCCCCTGGCCTGGGGCACTACGGTGAACCTGCCCCTCCAGCCCCGCACCGGGGACAGGGGCCTTCACAACCTCTACGATAATTTGATCAGCCACATCTTGGAAGACTTCCAGCCGGAGCTGATCATCAACTCTGCCGGCCAGGACAACCACTTTAGCGACCCCCTGGCCTCCATGCAGGTGACGGCCCAGGGCTACGCCCGGCTGGCGGACAAGCTGAAGGCGGACATCGCCGTGCTGGAGGGGGGCTACTCCATCGAGAGCGCCCTGCCCTATGTGAACACAGGCATCATCCTGGCCATGGCCGGCCTGGACTACAGCAAGGTGGTGGAGCCGGACACCAGCTTCCTAGGCGGGGAGGATGAGCGCTGCGCCCAGCGGGTGCAGGCCTTGATCGCCCAGGCCGGGGCCCTGTACTTCACCCGCAAGGAGGAGAGCGCCCGCCAGCTGGCCAAGCTGGGCAGCGAGCAGGTGTGGCGGCGGCGCAAGTACATTTACTACGACGAGGAGGGGATCCGGGAGGAGCAGCAGGAGGCAGTCCACTACTGCAGGTACCGCAGCGACGGCTGCCGGGGCTACTTCACCATCCAGACCTCGGCCCGGGGCACCCGCTTCGGGGATCAGGCGGCCTTCATCGTCTGCCTGACTAGGAACTGCTGCCCCCGCTGCCGCCAGGCCGCCTACGAGGAGGCGTGGCAGGCTAAAAAGGGCAGCCGGCGCTCCTACGTGCTGGTGCAGGACGTGGCCAGCGGCCAGGTGGAGGCCCTGTAAGCCGCTGGTTTTAATAAAATTTTACCCCTGCCCTGCCAGCTCATGGTATAATAGGATGATAGATAGGGCAGCGGCCTGCCCGGTCTGGGAAGGGCCTGCTGCCACTTTATGAAGACGAGGTAAGATGATGATAAAAGAACTGGTCATCGCCACCCATAATCCAGGGAAGCTGGAGGAATTCCAGACCCTGATGGCCGGCCTGCCCATAGAGCTTAAGTCCTTGGCCGACTTCCCCCCCATGGAGGAGCCGGAGGAAAACGGCCGCAGCTTTGCCGCCAATGCCCGCATCAAGGCCCTCTACTATGCGAAGAAGACCGGGCTGCCCTGCCTGGCGGACGACTCCGGCCTGGAGGTCCAGGCCCTGGACGGGGCGCCGGGAGTGCGCAGCGCCCGCTATGCAGGGGAGAAGGCCACCGCCAAGGAGAACAACGACCTGCTCCTGCAGAACATGAAGTTCCAGGTGAAGCGGAGCTGCCGCTTCCGCTGCGCCCTCTGCGTGGCCTCGCCGGAAGGCAGGGTGCTGAACGAGGTGGACGGCACCTGCGTAGGCATGCTCCTCCACCAACCCCTGGGGGAGGGGGGCTTCGGCTACGATCCCCTCTTCTGGTGCAATGAGCTGCACAAGGGGATGGCAGAGGCCAGCCCCCAGGAGAAGAACAAGGTGAGCCACCGGGGCAAGGCCATCCGCCGCCTGGTGAGCATCTGGAACAAGCGGCGCTAGCGCCGTCCTGCTCCTGGCCGGGCGAGCCAATCTTTTGCTTGCATTATGCGGTCTTTTATTTTAAAATTACAGTATATACTAATTGAGTACCGGGAGGGACTATCATGGCAATGACTATCCGTGACGAAGCTATTAAATTGCACCTGGATAATAACGGCAAGTTGGCCACCAAGCTGAAAGTGCCTCTGGCTAACGGCCACGACCTGGCTGTGGCCTATACCCCGGGAGTGGCTGAGCCCTGCAAGGACATCAAGGAGAACGAGGATCTCTCCTTCGACCTCACCCTGAGGGGCAACTGCGTAGCCATCATCACTGACGGCACCAGGGTGCTGGGCCTGGGCCCCATCGGCGCCGCTGCCGCCATGCCGGTTATGGAGGGCAAGGCCTGCCTCTTCAAACGCTTCAGCGACATCGACGCAGTGCCCGTCTGCCTGGACACCACCGATCCGGAGGAGTTCATCCGCACGGTGAAGATGCTGGAGAAGAACTACGCCGGCATCAACCTGGAGGACATCTCCTCCCCTAAGTGCTACGACATCGAGGATCGCTGCAAGGAGATCTGCACCATACCCGTCTTCCACGACGACCAGCACGGCACCGCCATCGCCTGCCTGTCCGCAGTTTTAGGCGGCCTCCGCTATGTGAAGAAGGATATGAAGACGGCTAAGTTCGTAGTAAACGGCTGCGGTGCCGCCGGCAGCGCCATCGGCCGCCTCTTGGTAACCCTGGGGGCGGAGAACGTGGTCATGGTTGAGCGCTTCGGCGCCCTCTACGCCGGTATGCCGGAGAAACTGGACCGCATCCAGACCGAGCTCTCCCTGAAGACCAACAAGGAGAAGAGGAAGGGCAACCTGGCAGAGATCGCCAAGGGGGCCGACGTGTTGATCGGCGTATCCGGCCCCGGCCTCTTCACCGCCGACATCATCAAGAGCATGGCTGACAAGGCCATCGTCTTCGGCCTGGCCAACCCGGTGCCGGAGACCAGCTACGCAGAGGGCATGGCTGCCGGAGCCGCCGTAGTGGGCACCGGCCGCAGCGACGCCCCCAACCAGGTGAACAACGTCAACGTCTTCCCCGGCATCTTCCGGGGCGCCTTGGACGTGCGGGCCCGGGAGATCAACGACGCTATGAAGGTGGCCGCCGTCCACGCCATCGCCAACCTCATCGACGAGAAGGATCTGCGGTCTGACTACGTGGTGCCCGATGCCTTCGATCCCAGGGTAGCTCCCGCTGTGGCTGCCGCCGTGGCCAAGGCCGCCATGGACACCGGCGTAGCCCGGATCAAGGTGGATCCCGAGGTAGTGCGGGCTAACACCGCCAAGCGTGTAGCCGCCAACCTGTAATAGGAGGAAGAAGCTATGCGGGACGTCAATGTAGCCCAGGTGACGGATACTATAGCCCGGCTCTGCCAGGAGGCCTGCTACTATCTGCCGGCGGCGGTACTGGCTAAGCTAGAGGCCGCCCAGGTGAAGGAAGAAGCCCCCCTGGGGCGGGAGGTTCTGGGCACCCTTATCGAGAACGCCAAACTGGCCCAACGCAAGGCAGTGCCCCTCTGCCAGGACACCGGCCTCACCGTGGTCTTTATCGCCATCGGCCAAGAGGTCCACTTCGTAGGAGGGGATCTGTACGGCGCCATCCACGCCGGAGTGGCCAAAGGCTATACCGAAGGCTACCTGCGGAAGTCTTCGGTGACGGATCCAGTCTACCAGCGGAAGAATACCGGGGACAACACTCCGGCCATCATCCACGCCAGCATCGTGCCAGGGGACAGGGTGCACCTCATCGTCTGCCCCAAGGGCTGCGGCAGTGAGAACATGGGGGCCTTGAAGATGCTGAAGCCGGCTGACGGGGTAGAGGGGATCAAGAAGTTCGTAGTGGACACGGTGCGCAGCGCCGGCCCCAACCCCTGCCCGCCCATCACCGTGGGCGTGGGCATAGGGGGCAATATGGAGCAGGCCGCCCTGCTGGCCAAGTACTCCCTCACCCGCCAGGCAGGGGAGCACAATCCGGATCCCAGGTATGCCGCCCTGGAGGAAGAGCTGTTGGAGCTGGTGAACAAGACAGGGGTAGGCCCTGCCGGCCTCGGCGGCCGCATCACCGCCCTGGCAGTGAACGTAGAATACACAGCCACCCACATCGGCGGCCTGCCGGTAGCGGTGAACCTGAACTGCCACGCAGCCCGTCGGGCCGAGGCAGAGCTATAAGGAGGGGTGAGCATGAGCAAGCAAGCGGTAATCAAATACATCCAGGCCCCCCTCACTGCCGCGACCATAGCGGATCTGCGGGCAGGGGACGTGGTGCGGATCTCCGGCTACATCTACACCGCCCGGGACGCCGCCCACAAAAGGCTCTACGAAGCCCTGGGCCGGGGGGAACAGCTGCCCCTGGAGCTGAAGGATAATGTGATCTACTACGTAGGCCCCACCCCGGCCAAGCCGGGGGAGGTGGTAGGCTCTGCCGGCCCGACCACTAGCGGCCGCATGGACAAGTACACCCCCACCATGATCCAGCAGGGGGTGCGGGGCATGATAGGGAAGGGCCTGCGCAGCCAAGAGGTGATCGACGCCTGCGTCAAGTACGGCGCCGTCTACTTCGTGGCCATCGGCGGGGCTGCCGCCGTCATCGCCCAGTCCATCGTGGAAGAGAAGATGATCGCCTATGAGGACCTGGGGCCGGAGGCCATCCGCCGCTACAAGGTGAAGGACTTCCCGGCCATCGTCTGCATCGACAGCCAGGGCCACGATTTTTACAAGGTGGGCATAGCCCAGTACAGCCAGGAATAACCACTGGCGCTTAGGGCGGCCTGAGGGCTGCTTCCCACCCCTGCCCCCTGGGACAGGGGTGTGGTCTAAGGAGGAGAAAATGAAAAAAATAACTACGCTAGTCCTGGCCCTGTTCAGCCTGGTGCTAGTCTTGGCCCTGGCCGGCTGCGGCGGCGGGGAGAAGAAGGCGGCAGGGGGCAAGGCAGTGTTGAAGGTGGGAGCCACCGCGGTGCCCCATGCGGAGATACTCCAGGTAGTGAAGCCCGCCCTGGCCAAGGAGGGGGTAGAGCTGGAAATCATCGAGTTCAGCGACTATGTGAAGCCCAACCTGGCCTTGAACGATAAGGAGCTGGACGCCAACTACTTCCAGCACCTGCCCTACCTGGAATCCTTTGCCAGCGAGCACAAGCTGGGCCTGGTCAGCGCCGGCGGCATCCACATCGAGCCCATGGGGGTGTATTCCGCCAAGCTGAAGGACATCAAGGCAGTGCCGGAGGGGGCCAAGGTGTGCATACCTAACGATCCCTCTAACGGGGGCCGGGCCCTGGCCATCCTGGAAAGCGCCCAACTGTTGCGCCTGAAGGAGGGCGTAGGGGTGAAGGCCGTAGTAGGGGACATCGTCAGCAACCCTAAGAAGCTGCAGATCATCGAGATCGAGGCCGCCCTCATGCCCCGCTCCCTGCAGGATACGGACCTGGCGGTGATCAACTCCAACTTCGCCATGGAGGCCAAGCTGAACCCCATGAAGGACTCCCTCTTCATCGAGCAGAAGGATTCCCCCTACGCCAACGTAGTGGCTGTACGCAAGGGGGATGAGCAGCGGCCGGAGATCCAGAAGCTCCTCAAGGCCCTCCGCTCCCCAGAGGTGAAGAAGTTTATCGAAGATAAGTACAAGGGGGCCGTAGTGCCTGCCTTCTAACAGGGAAGGGTAGCCTAGGGGCTCTGGCCGGCTGGCCAGGGCCCTTTTCTACAGGCAGGGCCCTAGCAGGGCGTCTCTAGTCCTAGCAGGAAAGGAGGGGGAGGCGGTGGCTGTAAAACCTTGGCAGGCCTACCAGGGCCTCTACCTCCATGTGCCCTTCTGCCGCCGCAGGTGCCTGTACTGCGACTTCGTCTCCTCGGCCAGCTGGGATCGCCAGCTGCAAAGGGCCTACGTCCAGGCCCTCTGCCGGGAGGTGGAGCTGGCCCACAGGGAGGAGGACGACTTCGCCCTGCCTCTGGCGGCTGGGGCCAGCATCTACTTGGGAGGCGGCACTCCCAGCCTCCTGGCTAGCGAAGACTTAGAGCAGCTAGTCAACGCCCTAACTCGGGCCGGCTACTGGCGGCAGCCGCGGGAGGCTACCATCGAGGTCAACCCTGGCACGGTAGACTACCGCTACCTAGCCGCCCTGCGCCGCCTAGGCTTCGACCGGCTCAGCGTGGGGGTGCAGAGCCTCCAGGACGGGGAGCTGGCCGCCCTGGGCCGGAGCCACACTGCCGCCCAGGCGGTGGCAGCGTTGCAACAGGCCAGGCGGGCAGGTTTTGCCCGGCTCAGCGCCGATGTGATGTACTCCATCCCCCGGCAGAGCCCCGCCTCCCTGGCCAGCACCCTCCAGCAGCTGGCAGAGCTGGGGGTGGACCACGTTTCCGCCTACTGCCTGAGCTTGGAGGAGGGCACCCCCCTGGCCCGCATGGTGGCTGAGGGCAGGGTGGAGCTGCCGGGGGAAGAGGCAGAAGAGGAATTATATTACCTGGTGCAGACCCTGCTGCGGGAGGCAGGCTACCAGCGCTACGAGGTGTCTAACTACGCCCGGCCGGGCCAGGCCTCCCTCCACAACCAGGTCTACTGGCACTACCTGCCCTACCTGGCCTTCGGGGTGGCGGCCTGCGGCTTCAACGGCCGGCGCCGCCGTACCGGCTGCCAGGATATCCAGGCCTACCTGGCCCTTTTACAGGGGGCGGAGGCCCTGCCCCAGGCCCTCTACCAGTACGAGGAACTGAGCCTGTCCACCCAGGTGGAGGAGTACCTGCTGCTGGGCCTGCGGCTGACGGCAGGGGTGGATCTAGCTGAGGTCCAGGAGCGCTTCGGCCTGGTGGTGGAGGAAGGGTACAGGCAGGTGATAGACGCCTATAGCCGCCTCGGCCTCCTCAGCTACCAGCAGGAGGGGAGGCGGCTGGCCCTGACGGAGGAGGGTATGGCAGTGGGGAACCAGGTCTGGTCCGCCTTTACGGCGGGGCCGGAGGCTTAAAAAAGAAGGAAGCAGGCTGGCCCTTTCCCAGGGAGGAGGGGGCCAGAAATTTTTTAAAAAAGCTGTTGACAAGGTAGCGGCAAGGTGCTATTCTTATAACAAGATGTTAGCACTCCTATCCGTTGAGTGCTAACAGAAGAAGGTGGAGCTATGTTGAATCCCCGGCAAAGAAAGATTTTGCAATTGATCATCGAGGACTATATATCCACCGCTGAACCAGTGGCCTCTAGGACCATAGCCCGCAAACACGACCTGGGCATCAGCCCTGCCACCATCCGCAACGAGATGAGCGATTTGGAGTTGTTAGGCTACCTAGAGCAGCCCCACACCTCTGCCGGCAGGGTGCCCTCCAGCCGGGCCTATCGCTTTTACGTCGACTCCCTGGTGGAGCCAGGGGGCCTCAGCGCTACCGACCGGGCCTTGATTAACAGCTGGTATAAGGAGCGGCGGCGCAATCTGGACGATATCTTCCAGAGCACGGCCAAGCTCCTCTCCCGCATGACCAACAATGTGTCCCTGGTCTTAGCCGACAAGCAGGGAGGAGCCAGGTTCCTCTACCTGCGCTTCCTGCCCCTGGACGGGGACAGGGCCATCCTCTGCGTAGTGGCGGACGATGGCAGCGTAGACAACTGCATGGTGGACATACCCCTGGGCATGGGGCCGGCAGAGCTGGACTACCTGGCAGGGCGGGTGAGCCGCCTGCTGGAAGGCAGGCAGCTGAACCAGATCAGCGACGAACTGTTAGAGGCGGTCCACGCCAGCATCATTGACGACGAGATGCTGTTCTCCAGCCTGGCCCAGCTGCTGCGCCGCATGGGCAGCCGCAGCCAGGAGCAGAAGGTCTTCCTAGGCGGCACCAAGCAGCTGCTGAACCAGCCCGAGTTCCGGGACATGGAAAGGGTGAAGGAGCTGCTAGGCCTGCTAGAGGAAGAGAAGGTGGTGCGGAACCTGCTGCAGGCGGACAGCGACAGCGGCTTGAAGATCACCATCGGCAAGGAGAACAAGCTCAGCGGCATCCAGGACTGCAGCATGGTGCAGGCCACCTACCGGCTGAACGGCAGGATAGTGGGGACTATGGCGGTGCTGGGGCCCACCCGCATGGAGTACGGCAAGGTCATCGCCGTAATGGACTACCTGCACCGTTATTTGAAGACCCTGTTTGAGACAGCCCAATAGGGAGAAGGGCTAAAGGAGGATGAAGATGGAAGCTGAGGAAAGGCAGGCTGAAGGCTGGCAGCAAGAGCCAGCAGCAAGCCAGGACGAAGCACCACAGGAGCCGGCCCAGGACCAGGCCCCGCCGGAGCAAGAGGCGGCGGCCCAGGAGGCTGAGGCCGACGGCGGAGCAGAGGAGCAGGCTGAGGGAGCAGAGCAGCAGGCCGGAACCGGATCGGAGGCAGCGGAAGAGGCTGCCGGGCCAGAAGCGGCGTCCCAGGAGCAGGGCCCTGGCTCTGACCAGCAGGCTGACGCCTCAGGCCAGGAGGCTGAAGGGGCCCCCGACCCTAGGGATGAACAGCTGGCGGCCTTGAACGCCAGGCTGCTGCGGCTGCAGGCGGACTTTGACAACTACCGCCGCCGCACCAAGGGGGAGAAGGAGCAGCTAGGCAGCTACGTCACCGCCCAGGTGGTAGGCAAGTTCCTGAAGGTGCTAGACAACTTCGAGCGGGCGGAGGCCAGCGCGGTGAAGCAGCCAGAGCCGGAAAGCCTGCTGCGGGGCCTGAGCCAGATCCGGCGGCAGTTCGAGGTGGCCCTCAAGGAGCTGGGGGTGGCCGAGATAGCGGCCCTGGGGCAGAAATTCGATCCCAACATCCACGAAGCGGTGCTGCGAGGGCAGAACCCGGAAGTGGCTGATGAGACTATAGACCTAGTCCTGGAAAAGGGCTATCAGCTGGGTGACAAGGTTATCCGCCACAGCAAGGTGCGGGTCATCACCAACGATTAGGACAGCAGTTTTCTAAAAAATATAAAAAAGATGTAGCGTAGAACGCAGGAGGTAAGGAAGATGTCTAAGGTAATCGGTATTGATTTAGGAACCACTAATTCTGTAGTAGCAGTTATGGAGGGCGGAGAGCCCACCGTCATCACCAACCAGGAAGGCTCCCGCCTCACCCCTTCCGTAGTGGGCTTTTCTAAGAGCGGCGAGCAGATGGTAGGCCAGCTGGCTAAGCGGCAGGCCGTCTCCAATCCGGACCGCACCATCAGCTCCATCAAGCGGCACATGGGGGAGGCAGGCTACAGGGTGAATGTAGACGGCAAGGCCTACACCCCGGAGGAGATTTCCGCCAGGATCCTGCAAAAATTGAAGGGGGATGCGGAAAACTACCTAGGGGAGAAGGTCACCGATGCGGTTATCACCGTGCCGGCCTACTTCTCTGACAGCCAGCGCCAGGCCACTAAGGATGCAGGCAAGATCGCCGGCCTGAACGTGCTGCGTATCGTCAACGAGCCTACTGCCGCAGCCTTCGCCTACGGCATCGACAAGGGTGAGGACCAGCTGGTCATGGTGTACGACCTAGGCGGCGGCACCTTCGACGTGTCCATCTTGGACATGGGCGACGGGGTCTTCGAGGTTAAGGCCACCAACGGCGACACCCACCTAGGCGGCGACGACTTTGACAATAAGATCATCGACTGGCTGGTAAGCGAGTTTAAGAAGGCAGAGGGCATCGACCTGAGCAGGGATAGGATGGCCATGCAGCGGATCAGAGAGGCCGCTGAGAAGGCCAAGATCGAGCTGTCCGGCGTGCTCAGCACCAACATCAACCTGCCCTTCATCACCGCCGGCGTAGACGGGCCCAAGCACCTAGACATGGATCTGACCCGGGCTAAGT
The DNA here is from genome assembly GCA_964641395.1 of uncultured Phascolarctobacterium sp. GTDB lineage: Bacteria > Bacillota > Negativicutes > Acidaminococcales > Acidaminococcaceae > CANQBR01. The sequence continues at coordinate 13,680 of CAZXKQ010000009.1, forward strand.
TCGACGAGATGACGGCAGACCTGGTAGAGCGGACCATGGGGCCCACCCGCCGGGCCATGGCCGATGCAGGCCTCAGCGCCAAGGATATCAAGAAGGTGCTGCTGGTAGGCGGCTCCAGCCGTATCCCCGCCGTGCAGAAGGCCATCAAGGACTTCTTAGGCAAGGAGCCGGACCGGGGCATCAACCCGGACGAGTGCGTAGCCGTAGGCGCCGCCATCCAGGCAGGCATCCTGGCCGGCGAGGTGAAGGACGTGCTGTTGCTGGACGTAACCCCTCTGTCCCTGGGCATCGAGACCCTGGGCGGCGTCTTCACCAAGATCATCGACCGCAACACCACCATCCCTGTGTCCAAGAAGCAGGTCTTCTCCACGGCCGCCGACAACCAGCCCTCAGTAGACATCCATGTCCTCCAGGGCGAGCGGGAAATGGCCGCCGACAACAAGACCCTGGGCCGCTTCGAGCTCAGCGGCATCCCTCTGGCTCCCAGGGGCGTGCCTAAGATCGAGGTAGCCTTCGACATCGATGCTAACGGCATCGTCAACGTCAGCGCCAAGGATCTGGGCACCGGCAAGGAGCAGAAGATCACCATCACCTCCTCCAGCACCCTCAGCAAGGACGAGGTAGACAGGCTGGTGAAGGAGGCAGAGGCCAACGCCGCCGCCGATAAGAAGCGGAAGGAGGGGGTCGAGGTCCGCAACCAGGCTGAGAACCTCTGCTACCAGGCGGAAAAGACCATGAAGGACATGGAGGGCAAGGGCAAGGACGACATCGTGGCCAAGGTTAAGGCCGCCGTAGACAACCTGAAGGCCTCCCTCAAGGGGGACGACGTGGACAAGATCAAGAAGGACACCGAGGCCCTGACCAAGCCCCTCTACGAGCTGAGCGCCGAGCTGTACAAGGCCACCGAGGAGGCGAAGAAGGCCTCCGGCGCCGGCCCTGAGCAGGAGGGCAAGAAGGGCGACGACGACGTAGTAGACGCTGAAGTAGTGGATGACAAGAAATAAGAAGCACAGGCGGTGTGAGCTTTGGCAAAAAGGGATTATTACGAAGTCTTAGGGGTGAGCAAAACCGCCACCCAGGCAGAATTGAAGAAGGCCTTTTACAAGCTGGCCAAGCAGTACCATCCTGATACCCACCCAGGGGACAAGGAGGCGGAGGCCAAGTTTAAGGAGGCCAACGAGGCCTACCAGGTGCTGTCCGACCCGGAGAAGCGGGCCCAGTACGACCAGATGGGGCCGGACCTGTTTGCCCAGGCCAGCCAAGGAGGCGGCGGCACCCAGGATAACCCCTTCACTGGCTCTACCATGGAGGACATCTTCAGGATGTTCTTCGGCGGCCAGGCTCGCGGCGGCTCTGGGGCGGCCTTCGGGCCCAGGCGGGGCGGCGACCTGCGTTTTGACCTGGAGCTGGCCTTTGAAGAGGCGGCCTTCGGCTTGGAGAAGGAGATCAACATCTACAGGGACGAGGCCTGCGACCACTGCCACGGCACGGGGGCGGAGCCTGGTTCCAAGGTGGAGACCTGCCCCCAGTGCCACGGCACCGGCAGCGTGCGCTACACCCAGAACACTATGTTCGGCCAGATGATGAACGAGCGTATCTGTGACCGCTGCGGCGGCGAGGGCCGCATCATCAGCCAGCCCTGCAAGGAGTGCCACGGCCGGGGCACCGCTAAGCGGAGCAAGAAGCTGAAGGTGAAGATACCGGCAGGGGTGGACAACGGCTCCCGGCTGCGGGTGCCAGGGGAAGGCGAGGCCGGCAGCAAGGGCGGGCCCAGCGGCGACCTCTACGTCTACCTCTATGTGCGGCCCCATAAGTACTTCGAGCGGGACGGCACCACCGTCCTCTGCGAGGTGCCTATCAACATCGTCCAGGCCAGCCTAGGGGCGGAGATCCGGGTACCCACCCTGGACGGGCAGGTTACCATGAAGGTGCCGGAGGGCACCCAGCCTGGCAAGGTGCTGCGTCTGAAGGGCAAGGGCATACCCAGCCTGCGCACCAAGAAGCGGGGGGACCAGCTGGTAACCATCAAGGTAGTGGTGCCCACCCATCTGAACCAGCGGCAGAAGGAGGCCTTGCAGGCCTTCGAGAAAACCGCCGGCGACGACATCAATCCAGAGGAGAAGAGCTTCCTCAACAAGGTGAAGGACTTCTTCAAGTAAGAGCGCTAGGCCCTGGCGGGCGACCGCCGGGGCCTTTTGCCGTAGTTTGGCACCGGTAAAAAATTTTCCCCGCTGCTTGTAGAGAAGCACTTGGTTATGCTAGAATGAAGGTAGTTGTTTAACTGACGGTTGCCTTTTCCCTGGAGGAGGTGCCCCATATTTAGGCCGAAAGATAGAAAGGAATAACTTAACCTAGGGGAGGTAACGCCTTATGGCAAATGCGAGCAGCGGTGATATTTACGGCCTGCAACGAGTGATAGAGAGGTGCTTCGACGCCTTGCAGCAAGAGCTGGCCGTGGTCAACACCAGTGTAGAACAAGTGAAGGGGGATCTACAGGGGGTCCAAGCCGACCTAGGCACCCTTGCCCAAAACTTTCACGACTATGTGCAAGCCCAGGGCCGGGCCAATGTGAAGTCCAGTGCCAACCAGCAGTTGATTCAACTCCATCAGCTCCTCAAGCAGCGCTTCGGTCAATATGACGAAGTGAGGAGGCTGGCTACAGGTATTTTACAGGCCGATGATGTGGGCATCGTCACCAAGGAAGCCATCACCAGCGCCACAGAAGATATAATGCTTTCCGCGCCTGGCTATTGGCTGGCTCCCTGTTTGGTGGCCCTGGCCGCCTGGATTGCCGACCGGCCCGGTTTAGCCAACAAGGCACTGCAGGAGGGCATCAGGCGCAGTGATGAAAAAACCTCCCTCTTCTTTGCCCTGGTCTGCCGGAGGGCCGGACGCCCGGCCGCCGCCTTGAAGTGGACGCAGCGCTACTTGGCGACCCAGGAAGAGGAAAGCGTGGATCGCAAGACCATGGTGGTCCTGAAGGCCTTCGTCAACGGCCTCTTAGGGGTGGATTCCGAAGGGGTGGTGGAGCGGCAGATCAGCCACTGGCTGAAGACCTTGCTGGGCAAGCCAGGCTTTGTAGAGGAGCAAACGAAGCAGTGGTCAGAGGCCTTCACTTTGAAAAAGCCCCAATATGCCGGCACTGACTACCCCTATTTGCAGCAATACAGCGAAACCTGGCCCGTCCTGGCGGATGTCATGGGCGGTGCGGAGCTGCACGGCAAGGTGCTGGCCTATTTTGACGGCGTCTTCCAGCAGGAGGAGGGGAATGAATCCCTCAGCGACCAGCTGGACGCCATCCTCTTCAGCCTGGTCACCGACTACGACGACGAAGAGCTGCCTCTCAGGCGGAAGGAAAAATACAACCAGCTGTTGGTAGATTTTGAGGGCGACAGTGAAGAGGCTAAGCGGCACATGGCCTTGGAAGAGATAGCCTTTGCCAGCCATAAGGACTTCACCCAGCTCTTGACTGACGCCGCCCTCCACCCAGAGATCTCCCATGCCGGGCCTGCCGTGCAGAAATTCGCCATCGCCCTTTCCCGGGAATGGATAGGCAATGCTTACAACGATGTGGTGGGCCAAAATAGGCTGAAGATACCTAATGAGATCCTCATCAAGGTGGACAGCTTCCAGGACAAGACTGCCGATGGCCGGGATGAGGAAGAAATACTGGGACGGTTCAACAAAGTGGTCGCCCAAGAGAAGGCGGCAGCCTTGGCCCAATGCGTAGTAAAGCCCTCCACCCGCTTCTGGCTCCTGCTATGGCTCTTACTGGCAGTGGTAGCTGCGGCCAACGCGGTGGCCGAATCCTCCATCCTGTGGGGCATCGGAGCCACCTTGGGGTTTTGCTTTGCCTTTCAATGTTATGGCACCACCCGCAGGGTGGCGGCAGCCCGTAAGGAGCTAGTTGCCCAGTTTGGGCAAAAACTGGACAGCGGTACCCAGATTTTGCGGGCCCTCTTGGCGGAGGTAGTGGATATACGGGAAGAATTTGCCGTTAAGGATCAAGAGAGTCACAAAGTCAGCGCTTTTCTCCAGCAGCTCAGTCCTGAGCAATATGTCAAAAGGTCTGCCACCTCGCGGCGGCGTATCAATGTTAGCAGTTAAGTGGCTAGGGGGTAGGGATGATGGCTGATAAAGACAGTTTAGCTACAGCAGGGCAGGGGCCTGCCAAGGCCTGTCCTAAGTGCGGCGCAGTGAATCCGGCAAGTGCTAAATACTGCGGGGCCTGCGGCACCCCGTATCCGACGGTTACAACTGAGCCTGGGAGGCCGCCGGCGAGGAGAGAAAGGGTAGGGCGGCAGCAGGCCGAGCCTGTCTTCAGGGCCGCCTTTGCTGAGAGGCTGCCCGACTGGGAGCTAGAGCCGCCGCAGATGCCGGTGAGGAGGCACAGATGAGGGAACTATCCTTGAAACCCCCTTCCACCTACGCAGACTGGGCCGGGGTTTTGCAATTGTTAAAGGACAGGGCGGACGACGAGGCTGTGCTACAGGCCATGCAGGCCGGCACCATCGCCTGGCAGTCAGGGGTGGCCGAGCGCTTTACCAAAAGGCTGAGCGGCGCCCTCAATTACCGTCTGGACCAGGCGGCTGCTAAGTTCCACAAGGAGATCAAGCAGGCTGCCGGCCAGGAAGGGGCCGTGGTGGCAGCCCTGCTAGCCCTGCGCAAGGAGCTGTGCTTCTTATATGAGGCCGTCAACCTGCCTGCCATCCCAGACCAGGACAGGGAGCAGTACCGGCAGCTGGTCAGCTCCCAGGCGGACAGGATGCAAAGGTCCCTGGAAGATTCTGCCCTCCAAGATACTAGCGGCAAACTGGCCAGCATCGTGAGGAAGCACCCCATAAACCAGTTGGGAAAGGACAGTTGAGCTATGAGTGATAGCAACAAAAGCAGGGAACTGTTAAGAAGGTACTCTATCGCCCGGATTCCCTTCATAGCTATTAATACCATAGAGAGGGCCAGGACTTTGGCACTGCTGAAGGAGGTGTGTGAGGAACTGAGCCTTTCCTTCTACGTGCACACCCTGTCCAAGGGTATTTACGATTTGGCCTCCGGCCGCTCTATAAACGAGGACAAGTCCCTGTACGGGGCCATTGACTTTATGAGCGAGCAGATGAGGCGGAAGCAGTATCTAACCCTGGTTTTGACCGAAGTTCCCGATCTGAGCAATGATAATGGCGATGTAAGGCAGCTTTTGGACCTGGTCACCCTGGCTAACGAGTCCGGGGGCGTAGTGATGGTCCTGACCAATAACCCAGTCTGGAACCGCCTGCAAAGGTTAGGCATGGTGCTCAGCATCGACCTGCCTAATGAAGAAGAGATGTACGGCATCATCAAGGCCTATATAGACGATTACCGCTCCGAAATCCCCATTGAATGGGAGGAGGGGGACATTAGGGAGGCCGCGTCCACCCTGGCAGGGGTGACGCAGATCGAGGCGGAGAACGTTATCGCCGCCTTGATAGCCAATAAGAGCATTAAAAAGGCGGATATGGACGAGATCAGGTATGCGAAGGACCGCTTATTCTCCGATATATCCGGCTTGGAAAAGATAGAGGTGGATGAAGGCCTCATCAACGTAGGCGGCCTGGCGGGGCTGAAAAAATGGCTCGCTGAGAAAAAGGAATTATTTACGCCGCAGAAGAGGGCGGTGCTGCGCCAGAGGGGCCTGCAACCTCCCCGGGGCATCCTGTTAGTGGGGGTGCCTGGCTGCGGCAAGTCCCTCTCGGCCAAAGCTGTCGCCGCCAGTTGGAAGCTCCCCCTCTACCGCTTAGACTTCGCCACCGTGCAAGGCCAGTATGTGGGTCAAAGCGAGCAGCAGCTGAAAGATGCCCTGCTCACGGCAGAAAACGTCTCTCCCTGCATCCTCTGGATAGACGAGATCGAGAAGGGCCTGGCCGGTGCTGGAACCTCCAATGATGGGGGAGTGTCTACCCGTATGGTGGGCCAATTTTTGTTCTGGTTGCAAGAGTGCAGGAAGCAGGTCTTCGTAGTGGCCACGGCCAACGACGTGTCCATGCTGCCTTCGGAGCTTTTGCGCAGAGGGAGGTTTGACGAGCTGTTCTTCGTGGATCTGCCCACTGCCCTGGAACGCGCGGAAATCATCACCCTCTATATGCAGAAATATCTAGATCTTTCCCTTACTGCTGCTTTCGCTGAAAAACTGGTGGAACTGACGGACGGCTTTACTGGCGCCGACTTAGAATCGGCGGTGCGGGATCTGGCCTATCGAACCCTGGCTAACAGGGATTTCTGCCTCAATGAGGAAAACATGCTCACAGCCTTCAACAATGTGATACCCCTATCCCAGACCAGTCCGGAGAAGATTGAAGGGATACGGGAGTGGGGTAAGGAGAGGGCCGTGCCTGCCTCAGGCAAGCCTATAGGCGGCGAGAAACTCGCCCAAAAACAAGGGGTCGCCAGGGCCCGCAAGGTATTGGTGTAAGCCTGGGGCTGAGGGCCTGGGAGGTTAAAGGTTCAAGCGGGGGTGCCCAGTCGGCGGAGGGAGTAACAGTGCCTAGACCCATCTTAAAACCTGTATTAAAAGCAGAAAAAGCGGTTAACAGCCTGAGGGCCCAACCTGTCAAGGAAGAGGGACGCACTGGGCAGAAGCTGGATAAAATGCACCTGGACAGGCTGTTGCGCCAGCGGCGTTCCTCCCGCTACCTGCAGGCCTTGGCAGAGCTGGATGTAGGCGGGCCAGTGCAAAATCAAGCCAAGGTGGAGGAAATTATCCACGCCCTTGGGGAGGAGTTTCCCGAAGTAGAACTGCACAGTATCTTATTAGGCATTGTCTCTAGCTGCCAGTTAGGGGTTCCCTATGAAGTGCACACCTTAGATATCACAGGCCAGATCATCCAGCATTACAAGAGGGGCCAGCCCCTGCCTGGAGGGTTGGAAAAGGCCCGCTCCCTGGCCCTGCGGGGCGGCTATGCCTTTATCGAAGTTTATCCAGACTGCTGCCGGGCCGTCAACATGGACGGGAGCGTGGCAGTAATACCCACTTAGCGGCTTCCTGGGAAGTAGCCCAGGGCGGAGCATTGCCCGCCCTGGGAGCAGGCGGCACAGTTCTGGGCCTGGCCCAGCGCCACAACTCCCGCAGCTGTAGCAGGGCGGGGGAATTTTTTAAAAAAGCATGGCTCAGCTATACTTTTTGCTGCCAAAGTTTGGTATAATAGTAGCGTTATAAGGGGGAGAGTTTGCCCTTTTCCAGGGAGGTAATAGTTTGGACCCTTTGTACACGGAAGAGTCCCACAGCCAGGGGAACAGGAAGCTGCTCAGCGGCGTAGCCCTGCTCATCATCGGCTGCATGTTCGCCTACGAGCTGTACAATGTCTACGGCCACGGCCACTTCAACCTCCTAGGCTGGGGGATGAACTTCTGCCTCCTGGGCCTTTGGATCTGGCGCAACTGCTACCACTACACCCTGCTCCTCTACCGGGGCCGGCTGGAGGTGGTCACCCACGGCCTGGGCCTGCGCCGCACCTACCAGGTGGACCTGGCCCAGACGGAGAGCTTTACCAACCGCTACGTGCGCAGCTTCTTCCGCCGGACCAAGATCAGCAGGTACGTCCACCGCTACAACTCCCTGGACGGCAACCAGCAACGGCTGCTGGTGTTCCGGGAGGGGAAGAAGGGCCGGCTGGTAGGCCTGCTCTTCAAGGCCAGCGAGGACTTCGTCCGCCAGCTGCGGCGGCAGATGCCGGAAAAATATCTGGAACTATAAGCAGGCCTGCGGCCTTTAGCTAAGCTTGGAAAGGTTAGGTAATGATGCTATGAACGAGTTAGCCGCCGTCCCCTCCCTCTCTATCTGCGCCCGGGTCTTCCATGTCAGCGTAGGGGCCCTGGTCTACATCTACTTGGTGGCCGCCGTCCTGGGCCCGGAGCGGAAGGCTAAGTGGTTCCGCAAGCGGAAGAAGTACACCTTCTTTAACCGCCGGGGCATCTTCGGGGAGGACATCAACTTCGGCTATCCCATCTGCTGGCAGGGCATCCTGGTCTTCATCATCATCATGGGGCCGATTTTAGGCCTGGGTTACTGGTATATCTTCAAATTGCCGTATTGAGGGCTGCAAGATGGCTGGCTTAGACAATGAGGTTATCGGCATCGTGACCAAGCGCAACGGGGAGCGGGCCCAGGTGAGGGTGGACAAAAACCGCAGCACCCGCCTCCAGGTGCCTAAGTACCTGGACTGCTGGAACCCCATCGGGGCCAAGGAAGGCCAGACGGTGGGCGTAGACTACCAGGAGATGGACAGCCGCAAGGCTAAGCTGATCTACTACTGCCTGCCGCTGCTGGGCCTGGGAGCTGGAGCCGTCTTCGGCAACAGCCTGGCCATCTTCTTCCACGGCGAAAGGCTGCTCTACATAGGGGTGGGCATGGTGCTGTGGCTCTTCGTAGCCTACAGCTATGCCAAAATGTTTAAGCGGGATGCTATGAACAGGGGCATCCAGCCGGTTATCAACGCAGTAGAAGTGCAAGAACTAGTTATAGACAGGGGCGGGGACTAGGCTTCCCCCCTTCTGTCCTGGTGGACGTTATGAAAGTGGTTTTAGCGTCAGCCTCTCCCAGACGGCGGCAGTTGCTGCTCCAGGCCGGCTGGCAGCCCTTGGTCTGTCCCTCTGCTTATACAGAGGCCGGCCGGGGCCGCAGCCCCGCCGAGCTAGTGGCCGCTAACGCCCTAGGCAAGTGCCAGGCGGTGGTGGCTGCCAGAGGGGACCAGCTGCCTACAGTGGCAGCCGACACGGTGGTAGTGGTTGATGAGAAAATATTAGGCAAGCCCCGGACGGAGGCAGAGGCGGCAGAGATGCTGCGGCTGCTGTCGGGGCGGAGCCACCTGGTGCTGACAGGAGTGGCTGTCAGCTTCCAGGGCCGGATACTGCAAGACGTCTGCACCACCCGGGTGCAGTTCCGCCCCCTAGGGGAGGAGGAGATCGCCAGCTACGTCGCCAGCGGCGAGCCCCTGGACAAGGCTGGGGCCTATGGCATCCAGGGCCGGGGGGCCCTGCTGGTGGAGGGGATTGAAGGCTGCTACAGCAATGTGGTGGGCCTGCCCCTAGCCCGGCTGTATCTGATGTTGAAAAAGATAGGAGCGTTGCCTGACTAATGCCGAAAACCGTCGCTTTACCAAGGGGGGACGGTAGGAGCAAGGTGATCGAAGAAGAGCAGAGGGACGGGAGAAGCGGGGAGCTGGAGCAGCTGTCCGCCTCTTGGAGCGGCGGAACTCAGCCTGAGGTGGCTGGGGAAGGCGGC
>CAZXKQ010000009.1:23032-61475 GCA_964641395.1 uncultured Phascolarctobacterium sp.
GCTGTCCGCCTCTTGGAGCGGCGGAACTCAGCCTGAGGTGGCTGGGGAAGGCGGCCCGGAGCCCAGCATCAAGGAGCTGCCGCAGAACCAGCGGCCGCGGGAAAGGCTGGCCCGGTTAGGGGCCCGCAGCCTGAGCGATGCGGAACTGGTGGCCGTCCTCTTAGGCAGCGGCAGCAGCGGCAACAGCGTGTTAGCCATAGCTTCCGCCCTCACCGCCGGCGGCGGCCTCTACACTAAGCTGGCCGTCGCCACCAAGGTCGGGGATCTGGCCCAGTACCGGGGCCTGGGAAAGGCCAAGGCGGCCACCCTTTTGGCGGCAGTCGAACTAGGGCGGCGGCTGGCAGGGGCCCAGGGGCCGGAGCTGTTGCAGCTGACCGATCCCGAGGCGGCCTATGGCTACCTGGCGCCTAAGCTGCGCTACTTGGCCCAGGAGCGCTTCTTAGTGGTGTACCTGAATGCCAAGAACCGGGTGCTGGAAGTAGACGAGGTGGGCAACGGCAACCTGGCCAGCGCGGTAGTGAGGGTCAGCGATGTTTTTAAGGGGGCCATCACCGCCAATGCGGCCACCATCATGGTGGCCCACAACCATCCTAGCGGCGATCCCGCCCCCAGCCAGGCTGACCACCTGCTGACCCAGCGCCTCTACGAGGCGGGAAGGCTTTTAGGCCTGCCCCTTTTGGACCACCTGATCATAGGCAGCCAGGCCTACTATAGCTACAGGGAGCAGGGTTTCATAATCCAGGATTGAAACTGGGAGGTTGGAGGAAGTAACGATGAAGTTTCATTTTCCTAACATCAGTTTTTTCAATAGCATGTCGGATGACATGGGCATAGATTTAGGGACGGCCAACACTCTGGTGCACTGCAAGCACCGGGGCATCATCATCAGGGAGCCCTCCGTGGTGGCCGTGGAAAGCGAGACTAACGAAGTGTTGGCCATCGGGGCCGAGGCCAAGCGGATGATAGGCCGCACCCCGGGCAACATCGTGGCCATCAGGCCGATGAAGGACGGGGTCATCGCCGATTACGAGATTACCCAGTCCATGCTGAAGTACTTCATCCGCCAGGCCATGGGCAACAGGACCTTCGTACGGCCCCGGATCTTGGTGGGGGTGCCTAGCGGGGTCACCGAGGTGGAGAAGAGGGCGGTTATCGACGCCACCATCGAGGCAGGGGCCCGGGAGGCCTACCTGATCGAGGAGCCTATGGCCGCCGCCATCGGGGCCGGCATGCCTGTGCAGGAGGCCACTGGCAGCATGGTGGTAGACATAGGAGGCGGCACCTGCGAGGTGGCGGTGATCTCCCTAGGGGGCATCGTAGTCTCTAAGAGCGTCCGCACCGGCGGCGACGCCATAGACGCCGCCATCGTCCGCTACATCCGCAAAGCCTTCAACATGCTCATCGGAGAGCGGACGGCGGAGAACATCAAGATCGAGATAGGCACGGCCATGCCCCTGCAGGAGCCGGAAGAGGTGGAGGTGCGGGGCAGGGACCTGCTCAGCGGCCTGCCTAAGAACATAACCGTCAATGCCAACCACATCTGCGAGGCGGTAGAGGAGCCGGTGGGTATTATCGTAGACGCAGTGCGGAACACACTGGAGCGGACGCCGCCGGAATTGAGCGCCGACATCATCGACCGGGGCATCGTCATGACCGGGGGCTCTTCCATGTTGCGCAACTTGGACCGGCTGATCTCCCGGGAGACGGGCATGCCCGTCTACGTCTCAGACGAGGCCTTGAACTGCGTGGCCTTAGGCACCGGCATCGCCGTAGAAAACATCGACGTGTACCGCAAAGGCTTTATGGCCTCCAAGTAGCGCCTGCTGCCTGCTAGGGAAGGACTGGGTCGGAGCTAGCCATGAACAAAAAAGTAATGCTGTGGCTGCTAGGCGCCCTGCTGGCCATAGCCCTTTTGGCCCTGGCCATAGCCGGGCGGAGCCGCTTTCCCTGGGTGAGCAGGGCGGTGACTGCGGTGGTGCTGCCGGCGGAGTCCGCCCTCACTGCCGTCGTCCACGGCGGCGACACGGTGAGGGGCTACTGGCAGGCCCTCAACAGCCTGCAACAGGAGAACCAGGAGCTGAAGGCGGAAAACAACCAGCTGCGGCAGGCCAACATCGCCCTGGCCGACCTTTTCGCAGAAAACAAGCAGTTGCGGGAGTTGCTGGCCTATAAGGAGCAGCACCAGCAGCAAGAGGTGGTGGCGGCCCGGGTCATAGCCCGCAACTTTGGCGACTTACGGGATAACTTTTATATAGACGTAGGTGCAGACCGAGGCCTGCGCCGGGACATGGCGGTGGTTCACGACGGCCTGGTAGGGATAGTGGACGAGGTCTACCCAGCCTATGCCAAGGTGCTCCTCCTCACCTCCCCCCGCTGCAAGGTGGGGGGCCGCATCCTGCGGATAGATTCCCGGGCCGTAGGGGTGGTGGGGGGCCGCTCCGCCCTAGCCGGCCGGCTGGTGATGGAGCACATCTTCCGGGAGGCTAGCGTGCGCACCGGGGACGTAGTGGTGACCAGCGGTTACAGCGGCAACCATCCCGGCGGCATCCTCATCGGCACGGTGGCGGCAGTGCGGCCGGACAGCCTAGGCCTGCTGCAGGAGGCAGAGGTGACTCCTACCAGCGATATGGCGGCAGTGGAACAGGTGCTGGTCATCACCAAATTCTCCCCCTCCCACCACATAGGGGATGGGGCTAAGGGAGGAGAGGGCTGATGCGGAAGCTAGCCTGGCCTTGCTGCCTGTTTGTGTTTCTCTTGCTCCAGGGCAGCCTGTCGGTCTTCTTCAACGGCTGGCTCAGCTGCGACCTGCTGCTTTTGGCGGTCTACGCCATGGCGGTGCTGGCCGGCTCCAAGGTGGGGGGCTACAGCGGCCTGGCGGTGGGCCTGCTCCAGGACGGCCTGGCCACAGGGGTCTTCGGCTTCCACCTGCTGACCAGGGGCCTGGTGGGCTGGCTCTTCGGCAAGCTGAAGGGCAAGGTTTTCAAAGAGAACTACTTCTTCCATATCTGGTTGACCGGCCTGGCCTGCCTGGGGCTGCGCTTCTGCTACTGGTGGCTGCTCTTCATCAGTACGGGGGGCTCCTGGCGCCTGCTGCCGGCCTATTTGTGGAGCAGCCTGGGTTATTGCCTAGGCAACATGCTGCTCACAGTGCCTATCTTCCACCTCTGCTACCGTTTGAAGGCGTGGCAGGAGGAAGAGGATGTGCCCTATTAGGGCCTGGGCAGGGGCTAGAGGGGTAGCCTGCCATGTTGAATAAGGAAAAGTTAAGTCGTTTCTACGCCTTGTTGGCCATCTACCTGGCAGCCTTTTTGCTGCTCTTGGGACGGATGGCCTATTTGCAATTGTGGCGGGGAGACTACTACGATAAGCAGGCGGAGGGGAACAGGCTGCGCCAGAGCCGCATCATAGCCCCCCGGGGCCTGGTGCTGGACGCCAAGGGCCGGGAGCTGGTGAACAACCTGCCCAGTTACAGCATCTCCCTGCAGAAGCAGAATGAGTACGACCAGGCGGTCTTGCAGGAACTGTCTGCCCTCCTCCAGCTGCCTCTGGAGGAGATCCAGGGCCGGATCAAGGAAAGCGCCAATTACTACCAGCCCATCCGCTTGAAAAGCGGCCTCAACCCTAAGCGGGAGGAGGACATGGAGCTGATCACCAAGATCGAGGAAAGGCGCCGGAACCTGAGCGGGGTCTTGTTAGAGGTGCAGCCTATCAGGCAGTACTGCTTTAACGATCTGGCCGCCCACACCCTGGGCTATGTGGGGGAGGTTTCCCAATACGAGATCGAGCACGGCCTCTTTGAGGACGTGGCCTTGGGCAGCATAGTGGGGAAGGCGGGGCTGGAGAAGAGCTACGACGAGGTGCTGCGGGGCCGGGACGGGGCCTTTATGGAAGAGGTGGACGCCAGCGGCAGGGTGGTACAGCACATCGACAGCCTGAAGCCCCAGCCAGGCAAGACCATCCGCCTCACCATCGACTACGAGCTGCAGAAGGTGCTGGAAGAGGGGATAGACAGGCATCTGGCCTACCTGCGCAGCAGCGGCCTGGCGCCCAAGGCGGGGGCTGCCTCGGTGGTGGTGCTGGATCCTAGGAGCGGGGCGGTGCGGGCCCTGGTGTCCCGGCCGGGCTTCGACCCCAACTGGTTCGTAGGGGGCATCTCCAGCAGGCGCTGGAACAGGATTAACAACGACCCCTACTTCCCGTTGAACAATAAGGCCATCAGCGGTGAATACCCTCCTGGCTCCACCTTCAAGATCGTCACCGGCTCGGCGGCCTTCGAACTGCACAAGGTGGGCCTGAATGAGCCCATCTACGACGGCGGCTTCCACCCCGACGTGCCCAGCATGGGCAACGCGGGAGGCGAGGTGCTGGGCTGGCTCACCTTCATCGACGGCCTGGCCATGTCGGATAACGTCTACTTTTACGAACTAGGGAAGCGGGTGGGGATAGACAACCTGGCCCGCTACGCCGGCATCTACGGCTTCGGCCGCAAGACAGGCATAGACCTGGAGGGAGAGTCCCAGGGCCTGGTGGCCTCCAAAGAGGTGAAGCGCCGGCTGTGGAACGAGGACTGGCGCTTAGGTGATACCTTCAATGCAGCCATCGGCCAGGGCTTCAACCTGGCCACCCCCCTGCAGCTGGCGGTGATGCTGGGCTGCGTGGCCAACGGCGGCACCCGCTATCCACCCTATCTGGTGGATAAGATTATCGACAGCGAGGGCCGGGAAAGCAGCCCTCAGCGGCCTCAAGGGGAGAAGATCAACGTCTCCTCTCAGACCATAGCCTACATGCAGCAGGGGATGGAGGCCACCACCAGGGAGGGGGGCACCGCCGCCTATTTCAGCAGCCTGGCTAAGAAGGTGGCAGGGAAGACCGGTACGTCGGAAAATTCCATGGGCCGGGACCACGGCCTCTTCGTCGCCTACGGGCCGGTAGACGATCCCCAGATAGTGGTGGTGTGCGTGGTAGAGCAGGGGGGCTTCGGCGCGACGGCGGCCGGCCCCATCGTCTACCAGGTCTTCGAAGAGTATTTCCGCCAGCAGGGCTGGCAGCCTCGTTACCGGCCAGTCCAGCCGGCCCAGCAGCCTGCGGCGGCCCCAGAGGCCCAGCCAGGCCAGGGAGGAGCCCAGCCCAATCAAGGAGCTCAGGCAGGCCCGGCCCAGCCAGGCCAGGGAGGGGCCCAGGCGGGCCCGGCCCAGCCTAACGGCCAGGCAAGCCAGGCTCAGCCCAACAGTCAGCCACCAGGCGGCCCAGCGGGACGGCAGCCTAGCCAGCCTGCCCCGGCCCAGCAGCCGGGAGGGGTTTCTGCCGGTGCTACGGCAGCCAGGCCGGCCCAGCAGCCCGGGGGACAGGGGAAGCCTTAGGAGCGTGGGCAGTTAGACGGAGGAGGAACCAGGATGGACGATAAGCGTTTGTTGCGCAACCTGGATTGGTACTTGATAGGGGCCACCCTGTTGTTGATGCTGGGAGGCCTGGGCCTCATCGGCAGCGCCACCTATTCCTATGCCCAGAGCAGCGGCCAGTTCTGGCACGTGCAGCGGCAGAGCATCTTCATGCTGGTAGGGCTGGTGCTGGTGATCTTCTCCCTCCGCTACGACTACCACCAGTTAAAGCACTACGCCAAGTACCTCTACATCTTCAACCTGTTGCTGCTAGTGGCGGTGATGTTCTTCGGCCACACCCAGCTGGGGGCCCAGCGCTGGATCCAGCTGGGGCCCATCAGCTTCCAGCCTTCGGAATTTTCCAAGGTGATGCTGACCATCTGCCTGGCCACCTTCATGGAGAGGCGCATCGAATGGCTGGAAAGCCTTAAGGACTACCTGCCCATCTTCCTCTACACCCTGCTGCCCTTCGTCCTGGTGATGAAGCAGCCGGACCTGGGCACCTCCCTGGCCTTCATGGCCATCCTGGGGGGCATGGTCTTCGTCAGCGGCTTTCGCTACAAATGGTTTGCCGCCCTCTTTGCCGCCGGGGTGGCCCTGCTGCCGGCCTTCTGGCTGGTGTTGCAGGACTACCAGAAGAACCGGCTCCGGGTCTTCCTCAATCCGGAGCTGGATCCCTTCGGCAGCGGCTACCACGTCATCCAGGCCAAGATCGCCATCGGCAGCGGCGCCCTCTTCGGCAAGGGCTGGCTGGCAGGGAGCCAGAGCCAGCTGAACTTTCTGCCGGAGAACCACACCGACTTCATCTTCTCGGTGCTGGGGGAGGAGTTCGGCTTCGTAGGCACCACCTGCGTCCTCCTCCTCTACCTGATCATAATCTGGCGGGGGATCACCATCGCCATCAATGCGGACGATGACTTCGGCACCCTGCTGGCCGTGGGGGCCACCAGCCTCTTCATGTTCCACATCTTCGTCAACATCGGCATGAATGCAGGGGTTATGCCTGTTACCGGCGTGCCCCTGCCCTTCTTGAGCTACGGGGTGAGCTCCTTGATCACCAACCTGGGCTTGGTTGCCATCCTGCTCAACATAAGGGTGCGGGAACAAAGATTGCAATTCTAAATATATAAATATATAGAGGAATAATATGGGGACTACATATACCTTGGCTACCTTGAACAGCGTAGCCAAGCCGGCCCGCTACATCGGCGGGGAATACGGCAGCATAGTCAAGGAGCAGGCGGCGGTGCGCATCGCCCTGGCCTTCCCCGACGTCTACGAGGTGGGGATGAGCTACCTGGGCTACAAAATACTCTACCACCTGCTGAATAAGCTGGAGGGGGTGGCGGCGGAGCGCTGCTACGCTCCCTGGTCGGACATGGAGGCGGCCCTGCGGCAGCAACAGCTGGCCCTGGCCACTTTGGAGACGGGGACGGCCCTAGGGCAGTGCGACCTGCTGGGCTTCACCCTCCAGTACGAACTAAGCTACAGCAACATCCTCAACATGCTGGACCTAGGGGGCGTGCCCCTCTTCGCCGCCCAGCGCCAGGCGGAGGACCCCTTCGTCATCGTCGGCGGCCCCTGCGTCTACAACCCGGAGCCTCTGGCGGACTTTATCGACCTAGCCTTGGTAGGGGACGGGGAGGAGGCCCTGCCCCGGCTGGTGCTGTGCTATAAGGAGTGGAAGGAGCAGGGCCGGCCCGGGGGCAGGCAGGGCTTCTTGGAGCGGGCGGCGGCCCTGGGGGGTATCTATGTCCCCTCCTTCTATCAGGTGGCTTATCGGGAAGACGGAACTATCGCCTCGGTGGAGCCTCGGCAGGGTTGCGCCCCGGCGGTGGTCTATAAGAACGTGGTGGCGGATCTGAACCAGGTGGACTACCCTACGGCCCTGGTTGTCCCCTACATGGACATCATCCACGACAGAATCATGCTGGAACTGTTTCGAGGCTGCAGCAGGGGCTGCCGTTTCTGCCACGCCGGCATGGTCTACCGGCCGGTGCGGGAGCGGCGGCTGGCCAAGCTGCTGGAGCTGGCGGCCCAGGCGGTGGCCCAGACCGGCTACAACGAAATCAGCCTGGTCTCCCTCAGCAGTGCAGACTACTCCCAGCTCACCGCCCTGGCCCACCAGTTAATCGCCCAGCTGCAGCAGGACAGGGTGAGTGTCTCCCTCCCCAGCCTGCGCATCGACAGCTTCTGCGTGGCCATAGCCCACGAGGTGCAGGCGGTGCGGAAGAGCGGCCTCACCTTCGCCCCGGAGGCCGGCAGCCAGCGGCTGCGGGACGTGATCAACAAGGGGGTCAGCGAGGAGGATCTGCTGACGGCGGTGGAGGCGGCGATTAAGTGCGGCTGGCAGAGCGTCAAACTCTACTTTATGATCGGCCTGCCAGGGGAGGAAGATGAGGATGTGCTGGCCATCGCCCAGCTGGCCAAGAAGGTGCAGCGGCGCTACTTTGAGCTCCAAGGCAAGTGGGGCTTCAAGGTGACGGTCAGCGTCAGCGGCTTCGTGCCCAAGCCCTACACCCCCTTCCAGTGGGCGGCCCAGGACGGGGAGGCCCAGCTGCGCCGCAAACAGCAGCTGCTAAAGGAGGCCCTGAGGGTGAAAAACATCACCTTCCAATACCACGATGCCCCCACCAGCGTCATCGAGGGGGTCTTCGCCCGGGGGGACAGGCGCCTAGGCCGGGCCCTCTACCTAGCCTGGCAGAAGGGGGCCCGCTTCGACGGTTGGAGCGACTGCTTTTCCTATTCCCGCTGGCAGCAGGCCTTGGCGGAGGCAGGGCTGTCTGCGGCCTTCTATGCCCAACGGCAGCGGTCCAGGGAGGAGGTCTTCCCCTATGAGCAGCTATCCCCAGGGGTGGACAAGGCCTACCTGTGGCAGGAGTGGGAGCGGGCAGGCCAGGGGCTGTTGACGCCGGACTGCCGGCGGGGCCCCTGCCAGGGTTGCGGCGTCTGCCCTCGGTTAGGAGTCAGGGTAGTTGACTACCAGGGGGTGGAAGGATGAAGCTCTGCCTGCGGGTCACCAAGGAGGGGGAGCTGCGCTTCCTCTCCCACCTAGAGTATTCCCGGGCCCTAGAGCGGGCCCTGCGCCGGGCCCGGCTGCCCTTGGCCTACAGTGAAGGCTTCAACCCCCACGTCAAGCTCTCCCTGGCCAGCGCCCTGGGAGTGGGGGTGGCCAGCGTGGCGGAATACGCCCAGGTCCAGCTGGCGGAGCCCCTGGCACCAGAGGAGGCGGCGGCTAGGTTGGCCCAGGCCCTGCCTAAGGGCATCAGGGTGCTGGCGGTCCGGGCGGTGGCCAAGGGGGAACGGCCCCTCATGGCCCAGGCGGTAGCAGCCGCCTACCGGGTGCTGTTTGACTGGGCCGAGCCTCAGCGGCTGGCGGCGGCAGTGGAAGACTACAACCGGCGGGCAGAGCTGCCCTATCGCAAGCTGGCCCCTAAGTTGAAGGCTAAGTACAAGGATATTGACGTAAAATACTATATAGAGCGGCTGAGCCTTACCTGGCCCCGGCCGGGGCAGGCCTGCCTGAGCTTCAAGTGCCGCATCACCCCCCAGGGTAGCATGAAGGCCCTGGACCTGCTGCGAGCCCTCAACCAGGCCTACGCCCTGGATCTACAGCCTGAGGGGGCGGACTGCTGCCGCTTAGAGCTGTACCGCCGGGGCAGGGACGGCAGGGAAGAAAGCCTGCTGGCGGTGGAGAAGGGAGGAGCAGTATGATCAAGGATATAGCCATCGTGGGCATGGGGGCCCTGGGCCTGCTGTTCGGCGGCCACTTCGCCACCGCCCTAGGGCGGCAGGCGGTGCGCTTCGTCATGGATGAGGAGCGCTATCAGCGGCATCGGCAGGATGTTTATACCATCAACGGCAGGGTGCGGGACTTCATCCTGCAGCCGGCCCCAGAGGCCGGGCCGGCAGACTTGGTCATGGTGGCCACCAAGTTTACGGAGCTGGAGGCGGCCCTAGAGGAGATGGCGCCCCTGGTAGGGCCAGGCACCGTCCTCATCTCCGTCCTCAACGGCATCAGCAGCGAGGAGCGGCTGGTGGAGCGCTACGGGGAGGAGAAGGTGGTGCCCTGCGTGGCCCTGGGCATGGATGCGGTGCGGGAAGGTTGCTCCTTGGTTTACAACAGCCCCGGCCTGCTGCGGATAGGGGCCGCCACCCCGGCCCAAAGGGGGGCCCTGGCCAGGGTGGTAGAGCTGTTTGACAGGACCAAGCTGCCCTACCAGCTGTCCCAGGACATCGTCCACGCTCTGTGGGCGAAGCTGATCATGAACGTAGGCATCAACCAGACCTGCACGGTCTACGCCACTGACTACGGGGGAGCCCTCGCCCAGCCTGAGGCCAGGGCCCATCTGCTGGCCGCCATGCGGGAGGTTATGGCGGTGGCAGAGCCGGCTGGGGTGAAGCTGACCGAGGCCGACTACCAGGAGGCCCTGCAAGTGTTCCGCAGCCTGTCTCCCCGGGGCATACCCTCTATGCGCCAGGATGCCCTGGCCAAGCGGAAGACGGAGGTGGAGCTGTTCGCCGGCACCGTAGTGGCCCTGGGCAGGAAGTACGGGGTGGCCACGCCTGTGAACCAGTTCTACTACGACAGGATACGGGAGCTGGAGGCCAGCTACTGAGGGTAACAGGGGAGCGGGTTCAGAAAGCTCACCAGCACTTAGAAAAAATAGATCTGTCGGATCGAAGCAATGGTAGTTCTCGTCTTTCAGAGTTACCGTAATATCAGGATAAACAGTTTTACCATGTAGCACTAGAAACGTCCATTTTGCAGAAAAGTTTCTTGACTTGGAGCCCGCTTCAAGGGCTAAACTAGTGGTGGGTCAGATCCCTGGGCTATTGACAGTTGGGGGAGGGCTACCGTATAATCTAAGTACAGATAAGGAAACCATTTAGCTCTAAGGAGGTTGTATTATGGCTTGTTTCATCGTTCCGGTAACTGAGGCCATCGTAACCACTACCGCCGCCCACTACCTGCGGGCTAAAGAGGCTAAGAGCGGCTCCACAGAGGGCAGGCTGCCCTTCAGCCGCAAACTGGGCTGGCTGAACAAGATGCTGTGGGGCGGCAGCGCCCTGTTGGCCTTTGAGCATGTGTGGCACGGAGAGGTGGCTCCCTTCTTCCCCTTCTTGACCGCCATGGGCACAGAGGAGGGCACCGCCGCCATGTTGCAGGAGATGGGCACCGCCGGGGTGGCTATGGCCCTGCTGGTGACTGCCGTATGGGCTGTGATGGTAGTAGTGGCCGGCGCCCTGGAGAAGGCTCCTGCTGCTAAGGAGACTACGCTATGACCCTGCTCTTGGCAGCCCTGGCCGCAGTGGCAGCCACCGTGCTCTGGTACGAGGTGGACGGGAGCAACAGGCAGCGCCTGGGCACCCTGGCCCTGATGTACTGGGGGGCCACCCTGATGTGGCTGGTGGATGCAGTCTTTGAATACTGGGAGGCAGGGGCGTCCTACTTCCAGCCCGAGCCCTCGGCCCTGCTGAATGACGGCTTCCTCGGCCTGTCGGTCATCGCCCTAGGGCTGATTATCTGGCTGTCCCTGTTGTTGGCAGCCGACCCTAAGGGGGTGCTGCGGCAGCTGCTGAAGGGCGCCTAGGCCCTGCCGTGCCGCTGAGTATAACAGTTTGCGTGGGGGACGGTGAGTCCCCCTCTTTTTCACGCCTATGGACTACGGAGAAGTATGCAGGGCCCGCTTCCTGGCCAGGCCCAACCGCTTCATCGCCACGGTAGAGCTAGGGGGTAGGGAGCTGACGGTGCACGTGAAAAACACCGGCCGCTGCCGGGAATTGCTGCTGCCCGGGGCCACCGTCTACCTTGCCAAGGGCAGGGGGCCGGGGCGGAAGACGGCTTATGACCTGGTGGCGGTAGAGAAGGGCGGCCTCTTAATCAATATGGATGCCCAGGCCCCCAACCAAGTGGTGGCAGAATACCTGCAGGGAGGAAGGGTGTCTCCGCCCCTGCTAGGGTTTAGGCGGGAATACGCCTACGGCGGTTCCCGGCTGGACTTCTGCCTGGCCACAGAGGCCGGCCCCTACCTGCTAGAAGTGAAGGGGGTAACCCTGGAGGCAGAGGGGACGGCCCTCTTCCCCGATGCCCCTACGGCCAGAGGGGCCAAACACCTGAAGGAGTTGCGCCAGAGCCTGCAGGAGGGTTACCGGGCCGGGCTGCTCTTCGTCCTCCAGTTTGCCGGCGCCCGCTACTTCACCCCCAACCGGGCCACGGATCCTGTCTTTGCCGCAGCCCTGCAAGAGGCGGCGGCGGCCGGGGTGGAGGTGAGGGCGGCGGAGTGCGCCGTCACCCCTGGCAGCATGGTGCTGGGCGGGGAGGTGGAGGTGAGGCTGTAGCCGCCGAGCCTAGCCAGTCAGCAGCAAAAAAAGGCCCAGGCTCACCGCCTAGGCCGTTCTTTTTTAGGGTTGGCTGAGGGCCGCCCTTATTTGATATACTGTTCCTCCAGCTTGGCCAGGGTGCCGTCCAGCTCCTTCTCCTCCATGAAGAAGTTGACGAAGTTCAGGAAGTCTTGCTCCCCCTGCTTCATCATGATGCCGAACTGGTTCTTGGTGAAGGGGGCGTCGATGAGGGGGGCGGCTAAGCGGGGATCGTCCTTCACATAGCGGCGGGCCTCCATGGTCTCGGTGATCATAACGTCAGCCTTGCCTTCGGCTACCAGGCCGGGGATCTCGGCGTTCTGCTCATGGGAGAGGTGGGTGCTGTTAGGCAGGTTGCTGACGGCGAACTTCTCGTTGGTGCCGCCAGGGTTGGTCATAACTCGGACGCTGCTCTTGTTCAGATCTGCCTCAGACTTGAACTTTTTAGCGTCAGCCTTGCGGCAGAGGATGGTCTTGCCGAACACCAGGTAGCCCTTGGACATGCTGAGGATCTTCTCCCGGGCGAAGGTGCGGGTGATGCCGCACATGGCGATGTCGAACTTGCCGGCCAGGGTGTCGTTCTGCAGTTCCCGCCAGGTGGTAGGCACATACTCTACCTTTACCCCCAGGGCCTGGCCGAGGAGTTCGCAGACGGCGGTGTCAAAGCCTTCGTAGGCGCCGGTCTCCTTGTTCAGGTAGCTCATAGGCTTATAATCGCCGGTGGTGCCCACCTTCAGCACGCCGGCGGCCTGGATGTCTTCCAACTTGCCTGCTTCAACGCTGCCAGGCAGGCTGCTGAGGCCCAGGACCAGGGCGGCTAGCAGGGTGCCGGCCAGGATGCTTTTCATCTTCATACTACCAAACTTCCCTTCTACTTTAAAAGTAATAAAATAAGGCTAGCTTCATTATACACTGTCCCGCCCTGTTTGTATAGGCGAAGGGGAGGGGAAAAGGAGGGGAGGGGGCTAATTTTTGCAAAAAAGATTTGACAAAGCCTCGGGGCCTATGTTAAGATGGACGGGTAACAAAGCAGAAGCACCCGCTTCTCACCTTGCGGTCCTCACTCGACAGGGTTGATATTGGTCCTTTAAGCGGGTGGAGTGCGTCTGCCCGCTGTTTTACTTTGTTACAGACAGTACAGGGCCTTGGGCCTGGAGGTGAATTGTTATAAGCAAAGAAAGCTTGCGTATCAACGAGAACATACGCGCACGGGAAGTCCGGGTCATCGCCGCCAACGGTCAGCAGCTGGGGATTATGTCTAGCTGGGATGCTCTGCAGGCAGCCCAGGAGGCCCATCTGGACCTGGTGGAGATCGCACCAACCGCCAAGCCCCCTGTGTGTCGGATCATGGATTTTGGCAAGTATCGCTATGAGCAGCAAAAGAGGGAGAAGGAAGCCCGCAAGAAGCAGAAGACCTTCGACCTGAAAGAGGTAAAGCTTCGTCCTGGCATTGAAGACCATGACTTTGAAGTGAAGTTTAAGAACGCTTTACGCTTTCTGCAGGATGGCGACAAGGTCAAAGTAACCATCATGTTCCGGGGGCGCGAGCTGTCCCATCCTGAACTGGGCCAGGTGCTATTGCAAAAGATGGCCGAACAGCTCAAGGCGAACGCCATAGTGGAAAAGCAGCCGAAACTGGAAGGCAAGAACATGACCATGGTCTTGTTTCCCAAGGCCGCTAAGTAAGTAAGGAGGGGCCGGCCCCTGGGGGGAGCGGCCCTAGCCCCCTGCCAGGGGGCAGAAAAGGAGGAATAGTCATGCCTAAGATGAAGACCCGCAGAAGTGCGGCTAAACGTTTTAAAAAGACCGCTTCTGGCCAATTTAAACATTTTAAAAACTTCAAGAGCCACATCCTGGAGCACAAGTCTCCCAAGCGGAAACGGAACCTGCGCAAGGCTGCTTTGGTAGCCAAGGCCGATTACGAGCACGTTAAAAAGATGTTGCCCTATGCTTAAGGAGTCAGAGGAGGGATTGAACCATGGCAAGAATTAAAGTGGGCGTCACCGCCCATCGTCGTCATAAACATATACTAAAACTGGCCAAGGGCTACAGAGGGGCCAAGAGCAAGCAGTTCAAGAAGGCTAACGAGACCGTTATGAAGGCCCTCTACTACGCCCGCCGGGACAGGAGGGCCAAGAAGAGGGAGTTCCGCCGTCTGTGGATCGCCCGCATCAACGCCGCTACCAGGGCTAACGGCCTCAGCTACAGCCGCTTCATCTGCGGCCTGAGCAAGGCAGGCATCAGCCTGAACCGGAAGGTGCTGGCCGACATGGCCATCTTCGACGCCGCCGCCTTCAGCAAGCTGGTAGAGGCTGCCAAGGCCGCCCTCTAAGTTAAAACCGACAAGGCAGCAGCCAGGCTGAGAGGCCTGGCTGCTTTACTCTTGCTGGAAAGGCCCCGGTTCATAAACCAAGGAAAACACCTCTGCAGACAGGCAGGTTCCTGTTGCAGAGGTGTAATTATTGTAGGGTTTCAGCGGCGGGAGCGCTTCCTGCCCTTGGCCTTGCCCCTGGGCTGGGGCCCAGCAGGGCTCTTGGGCTCCTGCCCTCCCTGGTTGAAACGGGGCTTAAGGTAGTCCCGGTAGAGGGCGTAGAGGAAGTTGGTGAGCCGATAGACCACGATGAGAGGCAGGATGGTCATACCCAGGATGACCAAGAGGCTTTCCCAGGTGGAGAGGCTGGCGAGGAAGGAGAGGTTGAACATGGTGCTAGGCCGGCCTCCCTACTTGCCTGTCTTCAGCTCGGTCCAGTAGCGATCGTACATAGGCAGGGCCGGGCCGATGTCGGTGAGCCACTCCCCTAGGTCGATGGCCTCAGCGCCGATCTTCAGCATGGGGTCGTCCTTGTAGGCCTTGCTGTGGTAGGGGGCGGCCTTCTCGTTAGGATCGTTGTAGCCGATGTACTCGTAGTTCTGGGCGCTGATCTGGGGGTCGTAGAGGAAGTTGATGAACTTTTGCGCCAGCTCCTTGTGCTTGGCCCCCTTGGGGATGGCCAGGGTGTCGGCCCAGATCACCGTGCCCTCCTTAGGCACCATGAAGGCCACATCCTTGTTCTCCTTGTAGACGAAGCTGGCATCTCCGCTCCAGATGGTGCCGATCCAGGCCTCTTCCGCGATGAATTTCTGCTTGATGGTGTCCGTATCGAAGGCCAGCACGTGGGGGGCCAGGGTCTTGAGGTCCGCCACCGCCTCCTGCACCTGCTCCGGCTTGGTGCTGTTGTTAGAGTAGCCGTGCTTCTTCAGGGCCATGCCGATAACCTCCCTGTTGTCGTTGAGGAGGATGACCCGGCCCCTGTAGTCCGGCCGCCACAGGGCCGCCCAGTCCTGGGGAGGCTCCTTCACATACTTCTTATTGTAGATGATGCCGGTGATGCCCCAGGTGTAGACTACGCTGTGCTTGCCGCCAGGGTCGAAGGCGGGGCTCTGGAGGTGGCTGACGATGTTCTTAGTGTTAGGCAGGGCGGCCTTGTCCAGCTCTTCCAAGAGGTTCAGCTTCAGCATGGTGGCCACCATGTAGTCGGAGGGCTGGATCACGTCGTACTGGGCGCCGCCAGCCTGGATCTTGGCCAGCAATTCTTCGTTATTGGCGAAGACGTCGTAGTTGATCTTGCAGTTATTGGCCTTCTCAAACTTTTCGATAATGGCAGGGTCGAAGTTGTCCGCCCAGCTGTAGAGGTTCAGCACCTGGGGCTCCCCGGCGGCAGGGGCGGCCTGTTTGGAGTCGCCGCCGCAGCCTACCAGGGCCAGGGCCAGCAGGGTTAGGAGCAGGGTGAAGAGTTTTTTCATGTGGAACACCTCCCTAAATAGGTAAAATTATTTATCTATACGGGCAACCCGCTTTGCCTGGGAAGGCTGGATGAACTGGGCCAAAACTATGAGGGCTATGGTGGTGAGCATCATCAGGGTGGAGAGGGCGTTGATCTCCGGGGAGATGCCCCGCTTCACCATGGCGTAGATGTAGAGGGGCAGGGTGGTGGAGTTAGGCCCGGCCACGAAGAAGCTGATGATGAAGTCGTCGATGGAGAGGGTGAAGGCGATGAGGGCGCCGGCGATGATGCCAGGCATGGCCAGGGGCAGGGTGATGTAGCGGAAGGTCTGGTAGGGGGTGGCGTAGAGGTCTGCCGCCGCCGCCTCCAGCTCCGGCTCCATGCCCTCCAGGCGGCTGTTGACGGTGATGACCACGAAGGAGACGCAGAAGGTGATGTGGGCCAGGGTGAGGGAGATCTTCCCTAGGGGCACCGCGGTCTGGCTGAAAAGCACCAGCAGGGAGAGGCCCATGACGATTTCAGGGATGAGGATGGGCAGGTAGAGGAGGCCGTTGATCACCGCCTTGAAACGGTACTGATAGCGGTTCAGGGCCAGGGCTCCCAGGGTGCCTAGCACGGTGGAGGCCACGGTGGCGATGCAGGCCACCAGGAGGCTGTTAGAGAGGGCCTCCAGCACCCGCCTGTTGTTGAAGAGGGAGCTGTACCAGTTCAGGGTGAAGCCGCTCCACACGGCGTTGATGCGGCTCTCGTTGAAGGAGTAGAGGGCCAGGATCAGCAGGGGCAGGTAGAGGAAGGCCAGCACTGCCAGGGCGTAGGCGCAGAGGGCGTGGTTACGCCAGGTCTTGGGCATGGCTCTCACCTCCTTGACTCTTAGCTAGGGCCCTGTAGTAGAGGGTGATGAGCACCAGGGACAGCACCGCCAAGACGATGGAGAGGGCGCTGCCGAAGGGCCAGTCCCGGGCAGAGAGGAATTGGTTCTGGATTAGGTTGCCCACCAAGGCGGCCTTGGCCCCGCCCATCACGTCGGGCACGATGAACATGCCCAGGGAGGAGATGAAGACCAGGATGGTGCCCTCGGCGATGCCGGTCATAGTGAGGGGCAGGGTGATCTTGCGGAAGGCGGTGAAGGGGGTGGCCCCTAGGTCGTAGGCCGCCTCCAGCAGCCGCCGGTCCAGCTGCTCCAGGCTGACGTAGATGGGCAGCACCATGAAGGGCAGCAGGGCGTAGACCATGCCCACCATCACCGCCGTATCGTTGTAGAGCAGCTGCAAGGGAGTGGTGATGAGGCCCAGCTTCAGCAGCAGGGTGTTGAGCACTCCCTGGCTGCGGAGGATGATGACCCAGGCAAAGGAGCGGATCAGGAAGTTGATCCAGAAGGGGATCATCACCAGGATGAGGCCGGGCTGCTGCCACTTCTTAGGCAGCTGGGCGATGTAGTAGGCCAAGGGGTAGCCCAGGATGATGGTGAGCACCGTGGTCAGCAGGGCCACCCAGAGGGTGTCTAGGAAGATGCGCAGGTAGAGAGGCTCAAAAAAGCGGGCGTAGTTGTCCAGGGTCCACTGGAAGATGACCTGGCCATAGGGGGTGCGGCTGGCAAAGGACACCACCACTACGATGAGCAGGGGGATGGCGAAGAAGATGCCCAGCCACAGCACCAGAGGGGCTACGAGTAGTTTGCCGTTCTTCATTTGCTTACCTTGACCTCGTCTTGGGGATACCACCAGATGCCTACCCGCTCGTCCATGCGCCACTTCCGCACATCGTCAAAGTACTGGTAGGCCACTACTTCTTGCTTGCTGCCGTCTAGGTCGATGAAGACCTTGTCTATGGTGCCGTAAAAGACTACGTCGGTGATGGTGCCGAAGAAGCGGGGGGCGGGATGGCCGGCCCCTTCAGCCTCTTCCGGGCAGAGGTTGAGCTTCTCCGGCCGCAGCACGGTGGTGAGGCCGTCTCCCAGGTCGAAGAAGTTGGTTTCGCCGATGAACTTGGCTACGAACTTGCTGACAGGGTGGTGGTAGATGTCCCCCGGCCGCCCGTCCTGCTGGATGACCCCCTTGTTCATGACGATGATCCGGTCGCTCATGGTGAGGGCCTCTTCCTGGTCGTGGGTGACGTAGACGAAGGTCAGGCCTAAATCGTATTGGAGGTCGGCCAGTTCCAGCTGCAGGTTCTTTCGCAGCTGGTAGTCCAGGGCCCCTAGGGGCTCATCCAGGAGCACCACCTGGGGGTTGTTCACCAAGGCCCTGGCTATGGCCACCCGCTGCTGCTGGCCGCCGCTCATCTGCTGGGGCCGCCGTTGGCGGAAGTCCTGCAGCTGGGTGAGGGCCAGCACCCGCTCCACCCGCCTGTCCTGTTCCTCTAGGGGCACTCCCTTCATCCGCAGGCCGAAGCGGATGTTGTCCTCTACGGTCATGTGGGGAAAGAGGGCGTAGTGCTGGAAGACCATGTTCACATCCCGTTGGTAGGGAGGCAGGTGGGTCACGTCTTTATCGGCTAGGAAGATCTTGCCGGTGGTGGGGGTTTCCAGGCCGGCTATCATACGTAAAAGGGTGGTCTTGCCGCAGCCGGAAGGGCCTAGCAAGGTGAGAAACTCACCCTCGTTTATGGTAAGGTCAGTGGGGGGGATGATGAGCTGGTCCCCGAATTGCTTAGAGATGCCCTCTAAGCGAATCATGGCTTTCATTCCCTAACACATCCTTTCAGAAACCCCGCCGCCCCGACAGCCCTGCCTGTGGGGAACCTAGGGCCGCCAGCAGCTGGGGCAGAGGGGGAAAAGGGCAGGGGCCTTGCTGTTAATAAAGTGCAAGTGAGTCAAATTATATTATAGCAAAAAACGGGGAAAGTGCAACAGCCTGGGGGAAAAAATTATCGCCAGCGGGAGCAGGGCGGCCCCTGCAGGGAGCAATCAGCAAAAATGGATAAGTGTTGGGCTAGAATGGCAAAATTTATCGAATTTTGCCGAAATATACTTTGTCAGCTCCCTGGTGGCCGTAAGGGAGGCGGAGGGGGCGGCAGGGGGAGGAGGGTGCGGGGTACAGGGGTAGGGGAGTCGATTACTTTTGTGCATAAAGTTTTGCAATATAGAAAATGTGTTCTAACTACAACCACTAAGGTGAAAAAAGTTAAGAGAGCCGATCTGGGCTGGAAGGAAATTTCCCAGCAGGGCTGACAGGGTTTTGCCCGGCGACGGCGAATAGGGAAGTAGGGAAGTACGAGAGGGAGAAGTATGGCCGCCCGGCCTGGGCCGGGCTAGAGAGGAGAGAAGGGAGGGGCCAGCCGCGGCCCCGGCTGAGGACAGGTACAGAGGGTGTCAGCCCTGCCCGGAGGGGAGGGAGTAGCGAGGCCCGCCTCGCGGGGAGCCATTTTGCAGTACTGGGCTCCTGTGTCACAAGGACACAGGAGCCTTTTGCTTTTTTGCCCGGCAGCGGGGCCTTGGCCCAGCCTAGGTCCGGGTGGTCTGCTACAAGGGAAAGGAGGGCCTATGGAGGAGAGGGTTATCACTATCGGCTTAGAACAGCTGGCAGCTGGGGCAGTGGGGGCCTGCCTGGGCCTGGCCCTGGCCTGGCAGGGGGCCAGGGGGGAAGGAGGGCCGGGAGAGGGGGCCCTGGGCAGGTGGGCGGCGGCCCTCTTCTCCGGCCTCTGGTGGGCCCTGTGGCTCGGCCTGGAGCCTGGTTGGCGGCAGCTGGACGGGGCTTTCGGAGGCAGCCTGCTGGTGGCGGCGGCCTACGTGGACTGGCGCAGCTACCTGCTGCCTAACCGGCTCAACCTGGCCCTAGGCTGCCTAGGGGCTGTGGGGGCCTGCCTACGGGGACAGCTAGGGGAGGCCCTGGCGGCAGGGGCGGCGGCCGGCCTGGGCTTCGCCCTCCTCTACTACGGCACTGGGGGCCTGGGCCTGGGGGACGTAAAGCTGGCGGCGGCCAGCGGCCTCTACCTAGGCTCCTGGCAGGCCGGCTACCTGGCCGCCCTGCTGGCCCTGGCCAGCGCTGGCGCAGTGGCCCTGTGGCTCCTGGCCAGCGGCCGCCGGCAGGCAGGGAGCTGCCTGGCCTTCGGCCCCTATCTGGCGGCTGCCGCTTTGGTGGTGAAGGCGGCCGGGGGCTGGCTCTGGCCCTGCTACCTGAGGCTTTTAGGCCTGGCCTAGGCGGGAGGAGGGGCTTAGGCTGCCGAGGCGGTGGCCTTGGCTCTAGTT
Source organism: uncultured Phascolarctobacterium sp. (assembly GCA_964641395.1). Taxonomy (GTDB): domain Bacteria; phylum Bacillota; class Negativicutes; order Acidaminococcales; family Acidaminococcaceae; genus CANQBR01. The sequence goes on from CAZXKQ010000009.1 coordinate 42,724, forward strand.
TTTATATTTAAATTTTAGTTTTTTCCAGGGGAGGTAGTTATGGAGGCTTTTTTCAACAGGAGGCAGGAAGGGGCCCCCCTGCTCTCAGGAGGCTATAGGGCCGAGTTACGGGAGCTGTGGCAGGCACGGCGGCGACGGCGGCAGGGCTGCTTCGTCCTGCTCTTTAAGGAGGGGGAGGTGGAGGCCAGGCTCTACCGCCGGGGCAGGCTGGCAGGGAGGGCCGTAGGGCCCCGGCCGCAGCTAGAGGCGGAGCCGACGGCGGCGGCCCGGCAGCTCACTAAGCTGCTGCAGGAGCTAGACCCGGGGCTGCCCACCCTGCCCCTGCTGCTCCTCTTAGAAGAGGGGAGCCTGAGCCAGCGGCAGTTGCAGCTGCCTCCTAGCCGAGGGCAGGAGCTGCGCCAGGCCATCCAGTGGGAAATGGAGGAGCCAGGCCGTTCCGGCGGCCAGTTGCTGTGGCAGGCCCTGGTGCAGCCGGCGGCCGACGTCCCGGAGGAGGGCTGGGCTGAGCACCCCTCTGGAACAGAGTGGCAGGAGGCGGAGGGGCAGGAGGGCCTAGAGGTTACGGTGCTGGCGGTAGAGGCGGAAGTTTTGGCTCCCTACCTCCGCCTCTGCCAGCTCCTGGGCCTGCCCTTGGAGGGGGTGGGCAGGGAGGACTTCTTCTCCCCCGCTGAGGCCAGCTTGACCCTCAACCTGCTGCCCCAGGGCGGGGGGAGGGCTCCAGCCCAGGCGGCCGGCTCCGCCTTGGCCAGGCTGGCTCCCTGGGTCTTGGGGGGCAGCCTGCTGCTGGCCCTCTTCCTCAGCCTGGGCAGCCTCTACTACCAACAGCGGGGGCAGCGGCAGCTGGCGGCAGCCCGGCAGGAAGCGGCAGGGCTGGGACCCTGGGTGGAGCGCTACCAGGCTTACAGCGCCCGGCAGAAGGAGGTGGCGGCCCTGGGGAAGGCGGCAGAGGCGGCGGAACAGGCCTATCAGGCCCAGCAGCCCCTCCTAGTCGCCTTGCAGGGCCTGGCAGGGCCGGGGCTCTACCTGGAAGGGTTGAGCCTGCAGGAGGGGAGGGTGCTGCTCACAGGCCGCTCCCCCCGCTTGGCCGCCGTCCAGGACTTCTGCCAGCGCCTCTCCCAAGAGGGAGGCTACGGTGAGGCCAGGCTGTTGGAAGCCCAGGCCCAGGGAGAAGGGCGGCCCTGGCTCCTGTTCAAGATAGCCCTGGCGGCTAAAAAGGAAGGAGGTAGGCAGGATGGGTAGGAAGGGGGGCACGACTATCTGGCTTGTAACCATGGGGGCGGTGCTGGCCCTCTGGGCAGGGGCCTGCTCCTATCTGTGGCTGCCCTGCTACCTGGAGGGGGAGAGGCTGGGGCAGGAGGCAGCCGCCCTGGCCCGGCAGAACCAGGCAGTCAGCCGCTTTGCCGCCACCTTCTCCTCTTCTGAGGCGGCCTATGAGCAGGCCCTGGGAAGGCTGGAGGAGCAGGCGGAGGAGGCGCGGGCCCGCCTGCCTCTGGAGCAGGAGCTGGAGAGGGAGGCAGTGCTGGCTGCCGCCTACAGGGGGGTGGAGGAGGCGGGGGCCAGGCTGGTCACCGCCAAATGGGGCAGCCAGCGGCCTGCAGGCCAGGGCTTGGCCGCCCTCCCGCTGGAGCTGGTCTTGGAAGGGGACTACCTGGCCCTGCAGAGGGCGGTGGCCGCCTTGGAGGCAGGGAGGGGAGGGCTGAGCCTGGGCCGCTTCAACAGCCTGCAGCTGCAGCGGGGCCAGGCCGGCCTAGAACTGCGGGGCAGCCTGCTCTTCTTTATGCGCAAAACGAAGGGGAATAGTTAGGAGGGGCAGAAGGCTGGCAGGCATCTGCCCCCAAGCCTCCCTCCCCTTGCCGTGACTGCCTTTGCGCCGGCCCGGGCTTTGCCCGGGCTAAGTTATTTACTAAAGCACTATTGCAGTATTGCACGATAACCCCTCCTAGAGTATAATGATAGTATCTGTGGGTATGGGCAGTTGGTAGGGGTTATACTGAAGGGGAAGAGATGAGTTAGAAAACCTAGGTAACCTGGGAGCCGCCTAAGCCCCTGGATAGAGCCCTGGCGGCAGGGCTGGTGGAGAAAGGAAGTGCGGTCCTTGAATTTGCAGAGTAAGAAAGTGCGCATCCTTATCGGCGTCCTGGTGGTCATCATGGTCATCGTAGCAGTGCGCATCGTTATGAACATAATGGCCGACAGGGAGCGGGCCGCCCGCATGGCCCAAAGCAAGGCGGTAGCAGTAGTGTTGGAGCGGCCGGTGCGCCGCACCATAGAGCCTCAGCTGAGCTTCACCGGCAGCTTGGATCCGGTGTGGCAGGCCCAGGTGGCAGCCAAGGTGGACGGCCGCCTGGAGAAGGTCTACGTCAACGAAGGAGACAGGGTGGAGAAGGGCCAGGAGCTGGCCATTCTGGAGCGCACCGATACTGATGCGGATCTGCTCAACGCCCAGGGCAACTATGCAGAGGCGGCGGCCGGCCTCAGCAAGGCGGAGAGGGACCTGGCCCGCTACCAGCGGCTCTTTACTGCCGGGGCGGTGAGCCAGCAGACCCTGGATGACTATGTATATGCGAGAAATTCCGCCCAGGCCCAGGTAGAGGCGGCCAGGGGCATTTTACGGGGCATGGAGTCTAAGTCCCAGGGGACGGTGCTGGTGGCGCCGGAGGGAGGCATCATCGCCAAGCGCTACTACCAGGAAGGCTACTACGCCAAGGCGGCTACGGCCATCTTCTCCGTCGCCGACATCTCCCGCCTGAAGACCGTCATCCATGTGCCGGAGGGCAATATCAGCGCTATAGCCGTAGGCAACAAGGCCCAGATCATCCTGCCGGCCTACGATAATAAGACTATCGTGGGGCAGATAACCAGGATAGCCCCGGTGGCCGACCTGCCTAGCCACATGTTCGCCACCGAGATCAGCGTAGACAACAGCGAAGGCCTGCGGGCCGGCATCTACGCCCGGGTGGAGCTGAAGGCCGAGCCTAAGCAGAACGTGCTCACCATCCCCAACCACGCCATCGTGATGCGGGGGGACCAGAAGACGGTGTTCTGCGCCGACAGCAAGGGAGTAGTCACCAGGAAGGTGCTGGATATAGGTTATAGGGACGAGCAGTATTCCGAAGTCCTCAGCGGCCTGAGCGATGAGGACGTGATAGTTACCGAAGGCCATAACAAGCTGCGGGAGGGCAGCCAGGTGGATATGGAGAAGGCTGGGATTAAGCAATGATAGGTACCTTTATTAAGCGGCCCGTCTTCACCACCATGTTCGTCCTCCTCCTGGTGGTGTTCGGCATCCGCTGCTACCCGGAAATCGGCGTAGACCTGAATCCTGACGTAGACCTGCCCTTGGTCAGCGTGCGGGTAACTTACGACGGGGCCTCTCCGGAGGAGATGGAAACCCTGATCACCAAGCCGATAGAGAACAGGGTCAGCCAGGTATCCGGCATCAAGACCCTTACTTCCACCGTCCTGGAGGGTTACAGCGAGACAGTGCTGGAGTTTAACTTCGGCGTAGACCCCCAGGTGAAGGCCTCCGAGGTGCGGGAGAAGGTCACCAGCGTCCGCAAGAACCTCCCCGATGACATCGACGAGCCTACCACCCAGACGGTGGACCTTAACGCCCAGGCCATCGCCGCCTACACCTTTTCTTCCACCAGTCGTAGCCGTAGCGAGATCCGCCGCATCGTGGAGGATAACATCAAGGACGAGCTGCAGATGGTGGAAGGGGTCAGCGAGGTCACCGTAGTAGGCGCCAGCCAGCGTATCATCCGCATCAGCGTCAAGCCGGACAAGATGGCGGAGTATAATATAGCCTACCAGACTATCTTAGAGAAGATCAACGACAATAACTACAACACCCCGGGGGGCAAGGCTAAGAGCAAGGATATGGACATCACCGTCCGCACCCTGGGCAAGTACACCACCGTGGACGATGTGAAGCAGGTGGTGCTGGCCAATACTTCCGGCGGCGAGCCGGTCTACATCGGGGACGTAGCCGACGTACTGGACGACTGGGAGGACGAGGACACCTACGCCAGCGCCAACGGGGTGCCCTGCGTGCTGGCCTTCGTGCGCCGCCAGTCCAAGACCAATACCGTAGACGTCACCGACAATGTCAACGCCAAGATGGAACAGCTGAAGCAGCGCAACATCCCCCCTGACATCAAGGTGGAGAAGGTGCGGGATCAGTCCAAGTACATCCGGGATAATATAGCGGACGTGTGGAACGCCATCATCTTCGGCGGCTTCCTAGCCCTTTTGATCACCTACCTCTTCCTGCGGAACTTACGGGCCACCATCATCGGCGGCCTCATCATACCCACTGCCATCATCTCCACCTTCTTCATGATGAAGGTGTTGGACTTCAGCCTCAACAATATGTCCCTGATGGCCCTTTCCTTGGCGGTAGGCATCTTGATCGACGACGCCATCGTCTTGATCGAGAACGTCTTCCGCCACATCGAGTTGGGCCAGACCCCCTTCGTGGCGGCCCGGGTGGCGACGGAAGAGCTGACCCTGGCCATTATCGCCACCTCCCTCACCTTGATGGCGGTGTTCGTGCCCATAGGCAACATGGGGGAGACTATCGGCCAATTCTTTAAACAGTTCGGTCTGACGGTGGCCTTCGCCCTGGCCTTCTCCACCATGGGCGCCTTCACCCTCACCCCTATGGTGGCGGCCTACTGGATCAAGGTTGACGATGATCCGGAAAAGGGCCGCAACAAGTATCTGCAAAAATTCTTGGACAAGTTCGAGGCCGGCTTCCAGGCGGTGCGGAGCATCTACAACGACTTGATGGCCTGGGCCCTGACCTGTCCCAAGAAGATCATCGCCGTCAGCGTCCTCTCCCTAGTCATCAACCTCCTCCTGCTGCCCTTCGTAGGCAGCGAGTACCAGCCTACCTACGACTCCGGGGAGTTCCGGGTGAACTTTAAGGCTCCCTCCGGCACCAGCCTGCAGAAGACGGTGAGCCTGGCCACCCCTATCAACGACTACGTAATGAAGATGCCGGAGACGGAGATCGTGGCCCTGAACATCGGCAACGGCCGTAACCCTATCAACCAGGGCAGCCTGGACATCCGCCTGAAGCCCACCTCGGAGCGGGAGCGGAGCATGCAGGAGGTTATGGACGAGCTGCGGGAGAAGTTCGGCAACATGGAGGCCCTCAAGGTTACGGTTATGAGCAACCAGGGGGCAGGCAGCCGCAGTGACTCCCGCCCGGTGCAGGTGGGCCTGAGAGGCAGCGACCTAGACGAATTGAAGCGCTATTCCCTCCAGCTGGCGGAGATGGTGCGCCAGACCCCTGGCGCCACCGACGTGGATATCTCTGACTCTGACGAGCAGCCGGAGATCATCATCAAGTTAGACCAGTCTAAGATCAGCGCCTTGAACCTAGATGCCACCGAGGTGGGGGAGATCGTAGAGATCGCCTTCATGGGCAAGAGCACTACCAATAGCTACACCGTAGGCGACAAGGACTACGAGGTCATCCTGCAAATGCCTAAGGAAGAGCGGACCAACATCAACGATGTGGCCAACCTGCGCATCAGCTCGGCCGCCGGCACCTTCGTCCGCCTAGGGGATGTGGCGGAGATCAGCATGAGCAGCGGCCCCACCCGTATTGAGCGGGAGGACAAGCAGCGGCAGATCGTGGTCTACGCCAACACTGTAGGCACCTCCCCGGGGGAGCTGATCCGCAAAATCGAGGCAGAGTACATCCCTGAGCTGAACATGCCGCCAGGTTATAACTACAAGTTGATAGGCATGGCCGACGTTATGGGCAGGGCCTTTAAGGAGATCTACAAGGCGGTCCTCCTGGCCATAGTAGTGGTGTACATGACCCTGGCAGCCCAGTTTGAAAGTTTCTCCCAGCCTTTGATCATCATGGCCTCCCTGCCCTTCGCAGTCATCGGCGCCATCCTGGGCCTCTTGGTCAGCGGCCAGACTGCCAACATGATGAGCTTGATCGGCTTCATCATGCTGCTGGGCCTGGTTACTAAGAATGCCATCCTGCTGGTGGACTACGCCAACCAGCAGCGGGAGGCCGGCCTCACCATCCGGGAGGCTGTGCTGAAGGCCTGCTCCCTGCGGCTGCGGCCCATATTCATGACCACCTTCTCCACCCTCTTAGGCATGCTGCCCATCGCCCTAGGCATAGGGGAGGGGGCGGAGCTGCGCCAGTCCATGGGCGTGGTGCTGATAGGCGGCCTCTCCACTTCCACCATGCTGACCCTGGTCATCGTGCCCCTTCTCTACATGCTCTCAGAAGAGTGGAAGGCCAAGCACTACCGGGAGCGGGGCGACGTGGAGCCGGCTAAGGGGCCAGGGGGAGAGCCAGAGGCCCAGCCTTCTCACTAAGGAGGAGCTAACATGCTAGGAGGAGAGCATAGCTTCGCCGTCTGGGCCGGCAGCGATGAATCGGGGAAGGGAGACAGCTTCGGCCCCTTGGTAGTGGCGGCAGTGGTGCTGAACCAGCAGGGAGCCCTGAACCTGGTGCTGCGGGGAGTGCGGGACAGCAAGGCCGTCTCCGACCGCAAGGCCCTGGAACTAGAAGCTGTAATCAAGGAGGAGGCTCTGGCCTGGGAAGTCCTGGAGCTGAAGCCTGCCTTCTACAATCTGAGATATGAGGCCCTCAAGGCCCAGGGGGGTAGCCTCAACACCCTCCTGGCCAGCGGCCATTTCAACGCCCTGAGCAAGGTTTTACAGGGAGAAACCGGCTGCCAGGGGGTGCTGATAGACCAGTTCATGACCTCCAGCAGCCTGGTAGACGGGCTGCAACGCCGCTTTCCCCAGCTGGTGGTGCAGCAGGCGGTACGGGCGGAGGCGGATGCGGCGGTGGCCGCTGCCTCCCTCCTGGCCCGGGCCAGGTTTTTACGGACTATGGAAGATTTGAGCCGCAGGGCAGGCCAGCCCCTCCCTAAGGGCAGCGGCCCCGGGACGGGGAAGGCGGCCCTGGAGCTCTGCCAGAGGTGGGGGAAGGGCAGGCTGGGGGACTTTGCCAAACTCCATTTTAGCAACATTCAACGGGTGCTCCGCTCCCTGTAGGCTTTATGAAGAAACTGATCGTCAATGCCGATGACTTCGGCCTCCATCCACTGATCAACCAGGGCATTATCAAGGGTTACCGGGAGGGCTTCATCACCAGCACCAGCCTGATGCCCAGCGCCCCTGCCTTCTCCCAGGCGGTAGAGCTGGCCAAGGCCGCCCCAGGCCTGGGCCTAGGCATCCACCTGACCTTGGTGGGGGGAGGGGAGCCCCTGCTGCCCAAGGCCCAGGTAGCCTCCCTGCTGGACGGGCGGGGCCTCTTTCCCCAAGACTATCTGGCCTTCGCCCGCCGCTTCTACGGCGGGGCGGTCAAAGAGGGGGAGTTAGAGGCGGAGCTGCGGGCCCAGATCGAGAGGGTGCTGGCCACAGGCCTGCCTGTCACCCATTTAGACAGCCATCAGCACCTCCACGTCCTCCCTGGCCTGAACCGGCTGGTGCTGCGCCTGGCCCTGGACTACGGCCTGAAGGCCCTGCGCATACCGGCAGAGCCCTACGGCTTCAGGGGCGGCTGTAGCGCTGGGCTGGGGCGCTACGTAGGCAAGCTGGGCCTCAGCTTTTGGGCGGGCCGGGCTAGGCAGGCGGCAGCCCGCCGCGGCCTGAAGTTTCCCAGCCACTTTTACGGCATGCTGGCGGGAGGGCGGCTCAACCCTGCCCTAGTGGCCAACATCCTGCGGGCCCTGCCCGAGGGCAGTTCCGAACTGATGACCCATCCAGGCTTGGACAGCCAGGCGCTGGGCCAGGCCTTCCCTTGGCACTACCACTGGCAAGATGAATTAGCGGCCTACTTAGACACAGAGAACCAGGCCCTGCTTCAGCAGTCTGGCATTAAACTGATTACCTTTGGTGAGCTTTGATGCGCAAAAAACTTATCATCCGCCTCTTGCTCCTCTTGTTCTGCGTAATACTCATATCGGCGGCGGCTATCTACTTCACCTTCGACATCAGGGCCATAGACTATCTGGCCCTCTTCCAGCCTAGCTGCATCCTCTTGGCCCTGGGCAGCCTTGCCGTAGGCCTCTTCTTCGACGGCCTGCGCCTGGTGACCCTCACCCAGGTTACGGATGAGGAGCTGAGCTACCGGGAAGTGGTGAACGTGGTCTTGAGCAACTACTTCCTGGCCCTGGTCACTCCTGGGGCCAGCGGCGGAGCCATTGCCCAGGTGATGTTCATGCGGCGGGCCGGGGTGCCGGTGGCCAAGGCCACGGTGGTGATCCTGGTGCGGACGGTGATGAGCATCTTTTTCCTCATCCTGCTGGTGCCTGTGGTGCTGTTTAGCGACCGGGACATCGTCACCTGGGTGCCTAGCTCCGTCCTCTTCCTCGTCTCCCTCCTCTTCACCGCCCTGCCTGTAGGCACCTTCTTCTTGATGCGCACCGAATTGCCGGAGCGCTTGATCTACTTCTTCACCGGCCGCTTCTCCCACAGGGTGCGGCGCCGCTCCTTCAATCTCTACCACGATTTCAAGATGGCCTTCGTAGTCATGGGGCGCCACCCCTTCAAGGTGGTGCGGGCCTTTGCAGAGTCAGGCCTCTCCCTGCTCTTCATCTACGGCACGGTGCCAGCCTATTTCACCGGCCTTCACTTTCCCTTCGACCTTAGCCAGGTGATGGGGCGGATGATCCTCATCAACTTGGTCCTCTATTTTTCTCCCACCCCCGGCGGCAGCGGCATCGCCGAGGCAGGGTTCTGCATGCTCTTTACTAATTTGCTGCCGGCAGGCACAGAGGGCATTATGGCGGTGCTGTGGCGCTTCACGGCAGAGTACCTGCCCTTCCTGCTAGGGGCCGTAGTGTCCATCCGGGCCTTCGGCTCCAACATCCTCAGTATTGCCACTTCTAAGGAGGCTAGATAGTGAAGCTTTTGATCACAGGGGGAGCCGGTTTTATCGGCTCCCATGTTGTAGAGGCGGTCCTGGCCCAGGGCCACCAGGTGGTGGTGTACGATAATCTTTCCAGCGGCAGGCGGGACTTTCTGCCCCAGGCAGAGGGTCTGGCCTTTGTCTATGGGGACGTGCGGGAGGGGCAGGCCCTAGAGGAGCTGTGCCGCAACCAGGGCTTTGACGGCTGCATCCATCTGGCGGCCCAGACCATGGTGCCCTATTCCCTGGCCCACCCCCAGGAGGACTGCCAGATCAACCTGGTAGGCCTCTTAAACCTGCTAGAGGCCTGCCGCAAGTACGGCATAGGCAGGCTGGTCTTCGCCTCCAGCGCCGCCGTCTACGGGGACAACGCCGCCCTGCCCCTGGCAGAGGAGGAGGTGCCTAGGCCCCTCTCCTGTTACGGCCTGACGAAGCTGGCCAGCGAGGGCTACCTGCGGCTTTACGCCCAGCTCTACGGCCTGAGGGCCGCCTGCCTGCGCTTTGCCAACGTCTACGGCCCCAGGCAGGGGGCGGGGGGAGAGGGAGGCGTGATCAGCGTCTTCGCCAAGGCTGCCGCCGCCGGCAGAGGCCTCACCATCTACGGGGACGGCCGCCAGACCAGGGACTACGTCTACGTAGGAGATGTGGCCCAGGCCGTGCTCCAGGCCCTGCAGCTAGAAGGTTACCATATTATCAACGTCAGCACCGCCCAGGAGACCGACCTGTTACAGCTGGTGGCTGCTATGGAGGCGGCGGCCGGCCGGCAGCTTCCCCTGGCCTTCGCTCCGGCCCGGCCGGGAGACATCTACCGCAGCGTCTTGGCCAACCGGCGCTGCCAGGAGCTGCTGGGCCTCAAGCCTGCCACTTCCCTGTCAGCAGGGGTGGAGGCGGCCTACGGCTGGTTTCGGCGGGAAGGGGCGGTCTAAGTGAAGCAGTTAGAGAAGAACAGCCTCCTGATCTTGCTGGCAGTGGTCCTCTTCATGACCTTCTTCGGCCTGGGCTCGGTACCGCTGCTGGATCCAGACGAGCCGGTCTATGCCCAGACGGCCAGGGAGATGCTGCAAAGCGGCGATTTTCTCTCCCCCCGCATCTACGGAGACTTTTGGTACGACAAGCCCCCTCTGTACTACTGGCTGGTGGCGGCTATGCAGGCCCTGCTGGGCTTTAGCGAGTTTGCCGCCCGCTTTCCGGCGGCCCTGATGGGCTCCCTCACAGTGCTGGTGCTCTACGTGAGCGTAACCCGCCTGTTGAACGAGCGGGCCGGCTTTTGGTCCGCCCTCATCCTGGCTACCAGCGTGGAATTTTTCTACCTCAGTAAGGCGGCGGTGACGGACACCACCCTGCTCTTCTTCCTCACCTCCGCCCTGCTGGCCTTCTTGCACCGCAAATACTGGCTGATGTACGTGCTGATGGCCCTAGGCACCCTGGTGAAGGGGCCCATCGCCATCGTCTTTCCCGGAGCCATCATCTTCCTCTACCTCCTCTGCCTGGGGCGGCTGAGGGAAATCCTGGAGATGCACGTGGTGAGGGGGCTGCTCCTCTACCTGCTCCTAGCCGGGCCCTGGTACTACGCCATGTACACGGTCCACGGCCAGGTCTTTATCGACACCTTCCTAGGCTTCCACAACCTTACCCGTTTTACTACGGCGGAGCATGCGGACCGGGTGGTGTTTTGGTACTACCTGCCGGTCCTCTTCCTGGGCTTCTTTCCCTGGACCGGCCTCTTCTGCCAGTCGGTGAAGGCCTCTATCAGCGAGAGCCGCATCGACGAGATGCGCCTCCTCCTCTTTATGCATGTGTGGTGGATCTTCGTCTTCATCTTTTTCACCGTCTGCCAGACCAAGCTGGTGTCCTACATCCTGCCCCTCTTTCCCGCCCTGGCGGTGCTGGTGGGGTGGAACATCTCCCGCATGCTGTTGAAGTTTAGGCACAACACCACCTTCTACAGCTGGATGGTGGGCAGCGGCCTCTGCTTCGCCCTCCTTGGGGCGGGCTGGCTGGCAGGGGGCCAGTTGCTGCCGGAGGCCTTCCTGGCTGCCAACATCCTAGGGGTGCTGACCTTCATCCTAGGGCTGGCCGTCATCTACTCCCTCTGGGCTTACCGAGACATCCAGCTGGCTGCCGCCCTCCACGGGGTGACGGCCCTCCTCACCATGGTGATCGCCTTCGGCTTCATCCTGCCGGAACTGGCCCCCCGCTTCAGCATGGCGGAGCTGGCCGCCTATTACCAGGCCAATTGCCAAAAGGAGCTGCCGGTCTACGTGGACAAGTTTTTGCGGCCGGGCTTTAAGTACTATTCCGGAACCAACGGCATCGAACTGCGGCCCAAGACCGGGGATCTGCGGGAGGCCCTGGCTGACAGCCAGGCTAAGTACGTGGTGGTGCGGGGCTTGGAGCTGCGCCGTTACCAAAAGACCCAGCCCCAGGGCAGGCCGGCCTGGGTGATGAAGGAGAAGGGGGACCTCTTCCTGCTGAAGCTGGAAGCTGCCCCCTCGGCGGCGAAGGAGTGAGGCGGCAGGGTCTGGAGCTGCCGTCTGAGAGAGTTTAAACCCAGCAGGGGGCCGTCAGGCCTGTCCCCTGTTTATACGCACAGGGAGGATGCCAGATGCAAGTAGTGTTAACCATCATCGGCCAAGACAAGGTGGGGATCATCGCCAAGGTCAGCAGCAGGCTGGCCGAGTGCAATATGAATATTATTAATATTAATCAGAATATTATGCAGGGCTTCTTCAATATGGTGCTCATCGCCGAGGCAGGAGAGGCCACGGTGAGCATCAAGGAGGCCAAGGAGATCTTCGCCCGCCTAGGGGAAGAAATAGGCGTGGAGATCCGCCTGCAAAGCGCTGACATCTTCAAGGCCATGCACAGGATATAGCGGGAGGCGGCCATGTTATTCAATACCCAGGACATACTGGAAACCACCCGCATGATTACGGAGAACAAGCTGGACGTGCGGACCATCACCATGGGCATCAGCCTGCGGGACTGCAGCCACCCTGACATGGGGGTGACGGCCGCCAAGATCTACGACAAGATCTGCCGCAAGGCCCAGCACCTGGTGAAGACGGGGGAGGAGCTGGAGGTGGAGCTGGGAGTGCCCATCATCAACAAGCGCATCTCCGTCACCCCCATCTCCCTGGTAGGGGAGAGCTGCCAGGGCAGGGACTACACCCCGCTGGCGGCGGCCCTGGACAGGGCTGGCAAGGCGGTGGGGGTTAACTTCATCGGCGGCTTCTCCGCCCTGGTGGACAAGGGATACACCTTGGGGGACAGGTGCCTGCTGGCCTCCATCCCCTCCGCCCTGGCCAGCACCGACATCGTCTGCTCCTCCGTCAGCGTTGGTTCCACCAAGTGCGGCATCAACATGGACGCAGTGGCAGAGATGGGTAGGATCGTGAAGGCCACCGCCCAGGCTACGGCGGCCCAGGACGCCCTGGGCTGCGCCAAGCTGGTGGTCTTCTGCAACTCGGTGCCGGACAACCCCTTCATGGCCGGAGCCTACCACGGGGTCAGCGAGCCGGAAACGGTGATCAATGTAGGGGTCAGCGGCCCGGGAGTGGTGAAGAAGGCCCTGGAAGAGGTGGGGGACGGGGACATAGGCCAGGTGGCGGAGACCATCAAGAAGACAGCCTTTAAAATCACCCGGGTGGGCCAGCTGGTGGCCCAGGAGGCGGCCAAACGGCTGGACACCCAGTTCGGCATTATCGACCTCTCCCTAGCTCCCACTCCCGCCATCGGTGACTCGGTGGCCCACATCCTGGAGGAGATGGGCCTGGAGTGCTGCGGCTGCCCTGGGACTACGGCGGCCCTGGCCCTTTTGAACGACGCGGTGAAGAAGGGGGGCCTGATGGCCTCCAGCTACGTAGGCGGCCTGTCTGGCGCCTTCATCCCCGTCAGCGAGGATGCCGGGATGATCCGGGCGGTGGAGCGGGGCTGCCTGACTATCGAGAAGTTGGAAGCTATGACCTGCGTCTGCTCCGTAGGCTTGGACATGATAGCGGTGCCTGGTTCTACCAGCGCCGCCACCCTGGCGGCCATCATCGCCGATGAGGCGGCTATCGGCCTCATCAACAACAAGACTACGGCAGTGCGGCTCATACCCGTGCCGGGGAAGGGGGTAGGGGAGGAGGTGGAGTTCGGCGGCCTGTTGGGCCGGGCTCCCATCATGGCCGTCAACACCTACGATCCTTCCCGCTTCATAGCAAGAGGGGGCCGCATCCCGGCCCCGGTGAGGAGTTTGACTAACTGATGAGCGCCCAGGAGATTATCCAAGTTTTGTCAGAGGTATACAAGGACAGCAAGACGGCCCTCCGCTACTCCTCTCCCTTCGAGCTGCTGGTGGCGGTGGTGCTCTCCGCCCAGTGCACTGACGAAAGGGTGAACAAGGTGACGGCCCGCCTCTTCCCCCGCCTGGCCACGCCGGAGGCTATGGCCGCACTGGAGCAGGAGGAGCTGGAGGAGTTGATCAAGGACTGCGGCCTCTACCACACCAAGGCCAGGCACCTCTTGGCCCTGAGCAGGCAGCTTTTGCAGCGCTTCCAGGGCCAGGTGCCCGCCACTGTGGCAGAGCTGGAATCTTTGAGCGGGGTAGGGCGGAAGACGGCCAACGTGGTGGCCAGCATCGTCTACCAGGTGCCGGCCATCGCCGTGGACACCCACGTGTTCCGGGTGGCCCACCGCCTAGGCCTGGCCCAGGGGAGGGATGCCCTGGCTACGGAGCAGGAGCTGCAGCGGCTCATCCCCCGGGAGCAGTGGAGCGCCGCCCATCACTGGCTGATCTGGCACGGCCGCCAGCTGTGCAAGGCCCGCAAGCCCCTCTGCGGCAGCTGCCCTCTGGAGGCCCTCTGCCCCTATGAGGGGAAGAATCTGGGGGAAAGGCCTTGACAAAGCTGTTTAAAAAGGATAGAATAGCTTCGCATGGGTGTTTGCAGCCCCACGCAACCGCACGTAGAGGCTTAAGACGCAGAGAGCGGCGCCGTATGCGGCGAGTCTAGGATAAGGGAGGTGCAACAGATGTACGCTATCATCGCCACTGGCGGCAAACAGTACAAGGTGGCCGAGGGTGATGTGCTCCAGGTGGAAAAGCTGGAGGCAGAGCCTGGCTCTGAGGTGACCTTTGACCAGGTCCTGACCCTGGTGAAGGACGACGAGGTAAAGATCGGCAGGCCGGTGCTAGAGGGCGCCAAGGTTAGCGCTGAAGTGACCCAGCAGGGCAAGGCGGCCAAGATCTTAGTCTTCAAGTACAAGGCTAAGTCCAACTACCGCCGCCGCCAAGGCCATCGGCAGCCTTACACGGAAGTGAAGATCACCAAGATCGAAGGCTGAGGCCGGCAGCATGATTAAGATCAGCATTGAGCGCGACAGCAGGGGCTATATTACAGCCTACCGGGTGCTAGGCCACGCGGAGGCCCCGGCCGAGGGCGGCTACGACCTAGTGTGTAACTCCGTCAGCGTGTTGAGCCAGGCTGCTCTGATCGGTTTAGAAAGACAGCTCCGCCATCCTGTCCAGTACCAGGTAGATAGGGAACTTGGCTCCTTGGCCGTGACCCTGCAAGGAAGGGCCGATGAGCTTACCCAGGCCGTCCTGGCCACCATGGTCTACGCCCTGGCAGACGTGGCAGAGCAGTACCCGCAGTATGTCCAGCTTGAAGATAGGGGACAGGGGAGGTGAAAGTATGTTCAGCTTGATTTTACAACTACATGCCCATAAGAAAGGTACCGGCAGCTCCCACAACGGCCGGGATTCCAATGCGCAGCGGCTGGGCACCAAGGCCCAGGAGGATCAGCTGGTCACCGCCGGCAGCATCATCGTCAGGCAGCGGGGCACCCGCTTCCATCCTGGCAACAATGTAGGCATGGGTAAGGACTATACCATCTACGCCACCATCCAGGGGCAGGTGAAGTTTGAGCGCAAGGGCCGGGATAAGAGGCAGATCAGCGTCTATCCTGTATAGGCAGCCCCTGCTTAAGGCCTGAGCCATACGAAAAAAACAGAACCCTGTGCGTAAAGGCACAGGGTTTTTCTATGGGTAAGGCTGGATTCGGGGCCGAACTGCCCCCAGGCGGGGGAGGCAGTGTCCATAAACTAACTCCCTCCGGCCAGGGCCAGAGGGAGGGCTTGAACAGGGGAGGGCCTTATTTTACGATTAACACAGGCACATCCGCATACTGGGACACCTTGGAGCTGACGCTGCCCAGGAAGAACTCAGCGATGCCGCTAAGGCCTCTGCTGCCTAGGATGATGGCGTCGGCCTCCTTCTTTTTGCTGAGGGCGATGATCCGCTCGCTGGGGTGGCCTATCTCCAGGCAGAGCTCCACCGGATAGGGGTAGCCGGCCAGCCGCTCCTGGGCCATCTCCAGCACCTTGTCGCCGATCCGTTCCAGCTCGCTGTTGCCCTGGCTGATGGTGGAGTGATCTAGGGGGACGGCTAAGAGGGCCGCATTGTTATAGGGCTGCACCACGTTTACGATGACGAGGGTGGCGCTGAACTTTTCCCCGATGGCCCTAGCGTTGGCCAGAGCCCGCCAGGCGCTTTCGCTGCCGTCTACCGGCACCACGATCTTGCTATACATACTAACACCTCCGCTTGAGCTAGGGCAGCGTCCTGCTGCCGGAAGGGGCAGACAGCCAGGCCGTCTGCCGGGCCTAGAAATAAGCTAGTCCCGCCCTCTTTTTTGCCGGGCGGCGTGAATACGCTGGGACTTTTTGCTGATTTTCTTTTCTGATGCGGCCGCCTTGGGAGCGGGCTTCTCTCCCTCCCCGTCACCCCAGGGGGACTCCCCCTTGAAGAAGTAAAAGTAGAAGATGAGGAGGGCCAGGGCGGCCAGGGGCAGGCCGCCTACGTAGTAGCGGAATCTTACCGGGACGGCGATGGTGACGAAGTCGAAGAGGACGACCAAGAGGGGCACCAGGACTACCTGGCCCAGCTTGGACTCCCAGCCAGTCCTGCCCCAGATGCGGATCACCAGGCCATAGGCCAAGAAGGCCATGGCGAAGGAGGCGATGGACATGAACAGGATGAACATGAAGAATTCAAAAGTCATTGCTCTTACCTAGCCTTCTCTGTGTCGGCGTAGCGTCTGCCTATGGCCCTGGCCGCCCAGACGCCGCTGGCCGAGGCCTGGGACAGGCCCCTGGTGATGCCGGCTCCGTCGCCTACGGCAAAGAGGCCGGGGATGGAGGTTTCCAGCTCCGGGCTCAGCTGCAGGCGGGCGCTGTAAAACTTCACCTCTGCCCCGTACAGGAGGGTGTCGGCGTTGGCCATGCCGGGGGCGATCTTGTCCAAGGCGTAGATCATTTCAATAATATCGTCTAACTGCCGCTTGGGCAGGGCCAGGCTCAAGTCCCCCGGCGTAGCGGCCAGGGTGGGCTTGGTGAAGCTTTTGGCCATGCGCTTTTCGCTGGTGCGGCGGCCCTTCACCAAATCCCCGAAGCGCTGCACCAGGACGCCGCCTCCCAGCATGTTGGAGAAGGAGGCGATCCGCTTGCCGTACTGCAGGGGTTCGTGGAAGGGCTCGGTAAAGTGGTTGCTGACTAAAAGGGCGAAGTTAGTGTTGGGGCTGCGCAGGGCAGGATCCCTAAAGCTGTGGCCGTTGACGGTGATGATGCCGTCGGTGTTTTCCGCCACTACATAGCCGTAGGGGTTCATGCAGAAGGTGCGCACCAGGTCGTTGTACTGCTGGGTGCGGTAGAGGATCTTGGCCTCGTAGACCTGGTCAGTGATGTGCTTGAAGACCTGGGCGGGCACTTCCACCCGCACCCCTACGTCCACCTGGTTGTTGATCAGGGGCAGGCCCAGTCTTTGGCATTCCTGGGCGAACCATTCGGCCCCGGCCCGGCCGGGGGCGCAGATCAGGTAACGGCAGGCCAGGCTGGGGCGGTTCTGCAGCCTCAGGGTGAAGCCTTGGGCTCTAGGCTGGATTTCTTCTACAGGGCAGTCGCAGAAGATGGCCACCCTGTCCTTTAGGTAGTCATAGATGGACTCCATGATAACCAGGTTGTTCTCAGTGCCTAGGTGCCGCACTTTCGCGCTCAAAAGATGTAGGTCGTACTGGAGGCACTGGGCGGCCAGGGGGGAGTTCTTGGTGGTGAAGTACTCGCCAGGGGCGCCGTGGCGGCAGTTCAGCTCATCTACGTAGTCGATCAGCCCCTCTATCTCCTCCGTCGGCAGGTAGTCTGCCAGCCAGCCGCCAAACTCGGTGGTGAAGTTGTACTTGCCGTCAGAAAAGGCGCCGGCCCCGCCGAAGCCCCGCATAATGGAGCAGGGGTTGCAGTTCAGGCAGTGGTCGGCTTTTTTGGCGGCCAGGGGGCAGAAGCGGCCCCTGATAGGGTGGCCGGCCTCTAGCAGGGCTACCCGGAGCTGGGGAAACTTGAGGGTGAATTCGTAGGCGGCAAAGATGGCCGCCGGGCCGCCGCCGACTATGCACACATCTAGACGCTGCTCTGCCATCCCAACCTCCTTAAACTTCAAAGTGCTGTTTTTCATCTCCTAGGGGCTCATCCTTGCGGGGGTCCTGCTTAAAAAGGTCTAGGTTCTCCTTGGCCATCTTCACTCCGTCGTCAAAGACCTTCTTAAAGGGGCTGAGGTCGCTAGGCTTGCCAGCCAGGTACCACTCATAGACCACCCTGCCTAGGCCGTAGGTGGTGCCTATGGCGATGGGTATCTGCAGGGGAGGGAAGGGGATGAGGGTGGTAAGGGTGCCGCCGATGAAGTGGGCCCCTAGGCTGCCCAGGAGGCTGGCGGCGGCCTTTTGGGATAGTTCTTCCCCGAAGAGGCCGCCTAGCTTCATGATCAGGTACACATCGTTAGCCAAGAGGCTCACAGTGCCCAGGCCAGGCACCACTACGATGACCCCGGCTCTGGCAGCTGCCCAGCGGATGAGGGACTCTGCCTCCTCCGCCCGCAGCTTGTCGTCTAATACTTCTACGTCTTTCGCTTCTTCCGTCATGGCCTTGCCTCCTTTGCCAGACGTCAGTCAGGCAGGGCTCACTGTTGCTGCTGTTCCTGGAGCTTAGCCCGACGCTCCGCCTCCCGCCGGCGGGTGTATTCGGTCATCATAATAGTGCTTTCCTCCACCACGACGAGGGAATGATCCGCGTTCTTTTCCAAAAAGGGCAGGAGTCTGTCGATGTTCTGCCTTTCGTCTACGAATTCGATGATGATGGGCAGGTTAGAGTTGCCGCTGATGAAGGTATTCATAACCCTGCCTATGCCCCTCACCTTGGCAGCATAGCCTCCTATGCCCCGGCAGACGGTGCCGCCGGCTATGCCCTGGTGGCGGGCTTCATCAATAATCACCTTGTAAAGGGGCTTATCATCATACATTACATCTTCGCCAGTATAGATCTTCAAAAAGGTAGCCCGTTTGAATTCCATAATCTTAACCTCCTCGGTTAGACAGTAGTCCACCTTTATTATATCATTATTAGCGGGCTATGGTAAGGGTAATTTGCCTCTTTGGGGCGGAATTGCCTACATTTTTGCCCCAAAACCCAGCACAAAAAAGGGACTGAGAAGGGGGCGGGGGCTGTCTTGGGCGGCCCTGTCAATTCCTTTCTAGAACCTGCCATTTGCCGCCTCTGTCTGGACCTTTCCGCTGTAAGCAGCCCTTGGCCTTCAGCTTCCTCACGAGGCGTTCTATGCTGGAGCGGGGAATGGCGGTGAGCTCAGTTATCTTGGCTAAGGAGATGGAGGGGTTGGCCCGGATGATGTCTAACACCAGGCCCTCCTTAGGGGTGATTTGTACGTTAACGAAGGGATTGGCCCTAGGGCTTTCTCCTTCACCCTTGGAGGGCGTTTCTCCTTCACTTTTGCGGGGGAGGAGGCCGTTTTGGGCGGTTTCTCCTTCACTTTGG
>CAZXKQ010000010.1:0-8562 GCA_964641395.1 uncultured Phascolarctobacterium sp.
TGCTAGGTAGGGCAATGCTGTATGGGGCAACTGTTTTCCCTAGAGTTAGTGTCGCATCAATTGTAACTCCGCATTTCAACGGCGGCCGCCAATGCTGCCGTTCTTTTATATTTGGCGAGGGAAAGGGCATACTAAGAGTTCAGGTACGATGCTGAATGTATTGCGGGGGCGAGAAATAGATGCTAAAATGGAAAGGGAACGGTGGTGGGAGCCGTTTATATAGATGCTATGAGCAGGGGGACGATGGGGATGTCGGGAATATTTGAGTTAACCTCAGAGGCGGCGAAGGGCGAGGCAGACGCTCAGTATGAGTTAGCTGAATGCTATTATTACGGCAGAGGTGTAAGGCAGAGTTACAGTACTGCCTGTGAATGGTATAGAAGGGCAGCCGTGCAAGGACACGCCGCTGCACAGTGTAGTTTAGCTGTTTGCTACGCTAACGGTTATGGGGTAGGGCAGGACCTTGCCGAGGCTTGCAAGTGGTACAGGAAGGCTGCAGAACAGGGGGATGCTAATGGGCAGCACAGTTTAGCTTGTTGCTATTATAAAGGCTGTGGAGTGGGGCAGGACTATGGCGAGGCCTATAAGTGGTACAGGAAGGCGGCAGAGCAAGGACATGCCGCTGCACAAACTTGTGTAGGTTTTTGCTATGAAGAGGGCCATGGAGTGGGGCAGGACTGTGGCGAGGCCTGCAAGTGGTACAGGAGGGCGGCAGAGCAAGGGGAAGTCACTGCACAAACTTATTTAGGCTTTTGCTATGTTAATGGTTCTGGAGTAGGGCAGGACTATGGCGAGGCTTATAAGTGGTTTAGAAAGGCGGCAGAACAAGGGGAAGTCACTGCACAAACTTGTTTAGGCCTTTGCTATACTAAAGGCGATGGAGTAGGGCAGGACTATGGCGAGGCCTATAGGTGGTTTAGAAAGGCGGCAGAGCAGGGAGATGCCACCGCACAAAATTATTTAGGTATTTGCTATGAAGAGGGCCGTGGAGTGAGGCAGGACTATACCGAGGCCTATAAGTGGTTTAGAAAGGCTGCGGAGCAGGGGGATGCTAACGCACAAAACAATTTAGGAAGGTGCTATTACTATGGCTATGGAGTGGCGCAGGACTACGCCGAGGCTCACAAATGGCTTAGTAAGGCCGCTGGACAGTAAAATTTATTACCCCCGATGCGGCTTGGCAGAGGCCGTGATAGCGACTTTGCCTCTGCCCGCCTGTTAGGTAGGGAGGCTTGGGAAGCTCACATTAGCCCCAGGGGCTGAGGGGGTGCCCTCACGCGGGGCTGCTGATGACAAGCCAGACGCAAAAAGGGCGTAAATCTGTTGTAGAGAACCGCATCTCTGCTATGCTTATTATGGCTTAGTGAAGCCGGAACTTGATGGGGAAGGGTAAGCGACGCTATGGACAATCAGAGCCACAATCAGATAGTAAGTTTTATCTGGGGTATCGCAGACGACTGCCTGCGGGATGTGTATGTGCGGGGCAAATATCGGGATGTGATACTGCCGATGACGGTCATCCGTCGTCTGGATGCGATGCTGGAAGAGACCAAACCGGCTGTGCTGGCGATGAAAAAACGGCTGGATGCCGCGAAGATCTACAACCAGTGGCCGGCGCTGTGCAACGCGGCGGGACAGGCTTTCTGCAATGCGTCTTCCTTTCTGCTGAAGGATTTGACCAGCCGGGCAAAAGCCCAGACCCTCAAGGCAGACTTTATTGCCTACCTGGACGGTTTTTCTCCCAACGTCCAGGTGATTCTGGATAAGTTCAAATTCCGTAACCAGATCGACACGATGGTGGATGCGGACATCCTTGGCGCCGTTATTGAAAAATTCACTTCCTCGGATATCAATCTGAGCCCTGAGCCGGTTTACAAAGACGCTGAAAAACAGTTTTTGCAGCAGCCCGGCCTTGACAACCACGGCATGGGCACGATTTTTGAGGAACTGATCCGCAGATTCAACGAGGAGAACAATGAAGAAGC
Organism: uncultured Phascolarctobacterium sp.; assembly: GCA_964641395.1. Taxonomy (GTDB): domain Bacteria; phylum Bacillota; class Negativicutes; order Acidaminococcales; family Acidaminococcaceae; genus CANQBR01. Next base: position 1,986 of record CAZXKQ010000010.1, read on the forward strand.
CGGCGAACACTGGACGCCCCGGGATGTTGTGGAGCTTATGGCCGACCTGGTCTTCCTGCCTATTGCCGACAAGATCAAGGACGCTTCTTACTCCTGTTATGACGGTGCTTGCGGCACCGGCGGTATGCTCACCGTTGCCCAGGACAGGCTTTTGACCCTTGCCAACAGGAGCGGCAAGGAAGTGGCCATCCATCTCTTCGGGCAGGAGATCAATCCGGAAACCTACGCCATCTGCACGGCGGACATGCTCTTAAAGGGCGACGGCGAGGAAGCGGAGCACATCGTGTACGGCTCCACACTTTCTGACGACCAGCAGGCAGCCCGCCAGTTCGACTTTATGCTTTCTAATCCGCCCTACGGGAAGAGTTGGAAAATCGATGCGGAAAAGATGGGCGGCAAGAAGGAAATCCTGGACACCCGCTTTAACACCTATCTTGAGGGGGGAGAGGCTCTGTCCATGATCCCCCGCACCAGCGACGGTCAGCTTCTGTTCCTGCTGAACAATATCTCCAAGATGAAGAAGGATACGGAACTGGGCAGCCGTATTGCGGAGGTTCATAACGGCTCCTCTATATTCACGGGAGATGCGGGAAGCGGCGAGAGCAACGCCCGCCGTTATATGATTGAAAACGATCTAGTGGAGGCGATTATCGCCCTGCCGGAGAATATGTTCTACAACACGGGCATCGGCACCTATATCTGGCTTCTTGCCAATAAAAAGGAAGAACGGCGCAAGGGGAAAATACAGCTGATTGATGCGACCGCCATGAAGGCGCCCCTCAGGAAGAATATGGGCAAGAAAAACTGTGCCTTGACGCCGGAGATCCGCAACGAGATCGTCCGCCTCTTCCTTGCCATGGAGGAGAGCGAGGTAAGCAAGGTCTTCCCCAATGAGGAGTTCGGCTATTGGAAGGTTACGGTGCTGCAGCCGCAGCTTTCACCGGCTGGAACCGTCCTGAGGGATAAGAAAGGAAAACCCGTTCCTGCTAAGGATAAAACCGACACAGAGAATATCCCCTTCACCTATGAGGGCGGCATCGACGCTTTTATGAAAAACGAGGTGCTGACCTATGCGCCGGACGCCTATATCGACGAAAAGAAAACCCAGATCGGCTACGAGATCAGCTTTACCAAGTATTTCTACAAGCCAGTGGAACTGCGGGAGCTGAAGGACATTTTAGCTGACCTTGCCGCCTTGGAGAAAGAGGCTGACGGTATGACGGCGGAGATACTGGAGGGGATACAATGAAACGATATCCCGCAAGGAAGGACAGCGGCGTGGCGTGGATTGGGGAGATACCTGAGGGGTGGGAGTGCGTAAAAACTAAATCCATAGCTAATTCTATTTTTAAAGGAAACGGAATTACCAAAGAACAGGTTACAGATGATGGGGATATACAATGTGTCCGCTACGGAGAAATATATTCCAGGTATAATGGTTCATTTGAGAATGCTTTTTCAAGAACGAAAATATCAAGCGTTGTTAATCCACGGTATATTTCATATGGAGACATATTATTTGCCGGTACGGGAGAACTTGTTGGGGAAATAGGGAAAAATATAGTATACATTGGGAATGAACCATGTATAGCTGGTGGGGACATTATCATACTTAAACATTCACAAAACCCTGTGTTTTTAAATTATGCGCTCTCCTGTCCAAGTTCGCAATTTCAAAAAAGTGATAGTAAAGCAAAACTAAAGGTGGTTCATATATCGGCATCTGAAATAGGCAATATTTTTATTGCCCTACCCCCGCTTTCCGAGCAGGATCAAATTGTGCATTTTCTGGACTGGAAGGTGTCGGGGATAAACCGGCTGATTTCAGTGCGCAAAAAACAGATCGCCACTCTTGAAGAGCTCAAAAAAGCTGTGATTTCCAAAGCTGTCACTAAAGGGCTTGATCCGCATGCAAAAATGAAGGACAGCAGCGTTAGCTGGATTGGGGAGATACCTGAGGGGTGGGGAGTAACGCAAATACGTCGCGTATATTTGGTCATTTTGGGAAAAATGCTTGCCCCTACTCAAACGGATAAAAGTCAAACATTGGAAGAATATGTTTGCGCTAAAGACATACACTTTGATGGAGTAGATTTATCTTCTTTAAGGAAGATGTGGTTTTCAGATAAAGAGAAAGATTTATATAAAATTCAGAGTGGAGATTTACTTGTGGTCGAAGGTGGTGCGGCAGGTAATTCTGCTATAGTTCCAGATTCAATAAATAAAGATATATTCACACAGAATTCCGTTCACATTATCCGACCCCAAAACAGCAAGACAACAAATGCCTTTCTTTATTATTGGATGTACAGTTTAGTAAATCGTGGATATATGAAATTTATATGTAGCGTTGCCACCATTCCTCATTTTACTAAAGAAAAAGTGCTATCTACTGTCATGCCATTACCATCAATTAGTGAGCAAGGGCACATTGTCGCCTACCTCGACGCACAAACCGCCAAAATAAATGCAACAATAGACAAAAAGAAGCGGCAAATTGAACTTTTGCAGGAACTCAAGACCCGCCTGATTGCCGATGTTGTGACGGGTAAGATAGATGTGCGTGGCGTAGAAATCCCGGAATATGAATACGCCGAAGAGGAAGCGGATGCGGCTGCGTTGGAGGAGAGTGAAGAAAGGAAGGAGGAGGGCCAGGGCGATGAACGATGAGTTACTCAAGGCTCACGAAGACCTATATTCCCAGATCAAGGCTGCATTGCTTGATTCCAGGAAGCATGCGTAGGCCGCCGTTAACTTTGCAATGGTGCAGGCGTACTGGCAGCTTGGCCGTATCATCGTGGAGCATGAGCAGAAGGGCAACCTAAGAGTTGCATATGGGAAGGCTGTCCTTCAGGAGCTGTATAATCGCCTTGCAAGAGAATTTGGCAAGGGCTTTGATGTCAGGAAGCTAAGGAATATGCGCCTGTTTTATTGTACATTTCCAAATTGGAACGCAGTGGGTTCCGAATTGACTTGGACACACTACCGCCCTCTGCTAGCGCTGGAAAACGAAAAAGACCCGTATGTGCTGGAGTTTCTCGATCTTATGTTCGCAAAAGAACGAGGCAATCGTGAAATATTCTGTTTTAAACGACGCGCAGCAAATTTTTGCCTCCAGATACCGTCTGCAACTGCCCACCCCAGAGGAACTGCAGCATGAGATTGAACAAGAACGAAGACGGATTGAGGGACAGGAGGATTGACGATGGCTTTTACCAACACCAAAGAAAACGGCCTTGAAACCTTGATCGTGCAGTGGCTGGTTGAGCAGAACGGATACGAGGAAGGTTGCAATGCCGACTATAACAAAGAATACGCCGTTGACGAGCTGCGCCTGTTCCGGTTTTTGCAGGACACCCAGCCGCAAGAGCTGGCTAAGCTGGGCGTAGCGACTTCTGACACGAAAAAACGGCAGTTTCTCAACCGCCTGTCCGGGGAGATCGCAAGGCGCGGCATTATAGATGTGCTCCGTAAAGGGGTGAAGGTGTATCCGGCTGACTTAATCCTTTTCTATCTGACGCCCAGCGAGAATAACCCAAAGGCCAAGGAGCTGTGGGCAAGGAACATCTTCAGCGTGACCCGGCAGCTGCGCTACTCCCAGGACGCAGGCAGGCTGGCCCTTGATCTCTGCCTTTTTATCAACGGCCTGCCTGTCATTACGGTGGAACTGAAAAACCAGCTTACCAAGCAGAACACGGAAAACGCTGTGCGCCAATATAAGGAAGACCGGGACCCTCACGACCTACTGTTCTCCTTCAGGCGCTGTATGGTTCACTTTGCCGTGGATGACGCCACCATACAGTTCTGCACCAAACTTGCAGGGAAGGGAAGCTGGTTCCTCCCCTTCAACAAAGGGTATAACGATGGCGCGGGCAATCCGCCCAATCCCGACGGACTGATGACGGACTATCTTTGGAAAGACATCCTCACCAAGAAAAAGCTCTCCCGCATCATCGAGAACTACGCCCAGGTCGTGGAGGAGGCAGATGAGGACACAGGCAGAAAGACCGTCAAGCAAATCTGGCCCCGCTATCATCAGCTGGACTGCGTGGAGAAGCTCCTGGCCGACGTAAAAGCCAACGGCTTAGGGAAGCGCTACCTCATCCAGCACAGTGCCGGCAGCGGCAAATCAAACTCTATCGCCTGGCTGGCCCACCAACTGATCGGGCTGGAAGAAAAGGGCCATCCCCTGCTGGATTCCGTCCTCGTGGTCACCGACCGGCGCATCCTGGACAAGCAGATCCGCAACACCATCAAACAGTTTATGCAGGTGAAAAACACAGTCGTCTGGGCGGAACACTCAAGCGACCTGCGGCAGGCAATACAGGACGGCAAGCGGATCATCGTCACGACGATTGAAAAGTTTCCCTACATCATCTCCGAGATCGGGCAGGAGCACAAGAACCGTAAGTTCGCCATCATCATAGACGAGGCACACTCCGGGCAGAGCGGCCGCAATTCTGCGAAGATGAATCAGGTGCTTTCCGGCCTAGCCACCGCTGATGACGCAGATAACGAAGATAAGATAAACGCTCTGATGGAAGGGAGAAAGCTGATCCCCACGGCAAGTTATTTCGCCTTCACCGCCACACCGAAGAACAAGACGGAGGAGATGTTCGGAGTCCCCTACGAAGAGGACGGGGCAATCAAGCACCGGCCGTTCCACGTCTACACCATGAAGCAGGCCATACAGGAAGGGTTCATCCTGGATGTTCTGCGGTATTATACCACCATCGACAGTTGGTACAAGATTATGAAGACGGTGGAGGACGACCCGCTGTTCGACAAGAAGCGCGCCCAGAAAAAACTGCGCTCCTTCGTGGAGGGCAATACGGAAGTGATAGCCAAAAAGGCCGCCATGATGGTAGACCACTTCCACGAACAAGTCATAGCCAAGAAAAAACTGAACGGAAGGGCCCGGGCCATGGTGGTCACCGCCAGTATTTCTAGATGTATCGAATATTACTATGCCATCAATAAATGCCTTGCAGACAGGCACAGCCCCTATAAGACCCTTGTCGCCTTTTCTGGCGAGCATAAATATAAGGGGCTGGAACCTGCCTTGACAGCGGCGGCCTTAAACGGTTTTTCAGACGTAAAAATACCCAAGGAATTTCGCAAAGACCCGTATAGGCTCTTGATCGTGGCGGATATGTTTCAGACAGGGTTCGATGAACCCCTCCTGCAAACCATGTATGTAGACAAACCGCTGTCCGATATCGCGGCGGTGCAGACACTTTCCCGCCTCAACCGGGCCTGCCCAGGGAAGGACCAGGTATACGTCCTTGATTTTGCCAATAAGACAGCCGTGATAGAAAAGGCCTTTGCAAGGTTTTACAGGACGACCATCCTATCCGGCGAAACAGACCCGAACAAACTTTACGATCTGATTTCGCTGCTGGAAGGCTATCAGGTTTATGACAGTAACGATGTTGAACAGCTGGTGGGTCTGTTCCTCGGGGGCGCGGAGCGGAACCGCCTTGATCCCCTTCTGGATGCCTGTACAGAGGTTTATAAGCAACTGGAACTGGACGACCAGATCAAGTTCAAGAGCGGGGCGAAAGCCTTTGTGAGAACCTACGGTTTTCTCGGCGCGATCCTTCCCTATGGGAATGTGGAGTGGGAAAAGCTGTCCATCTTCTTGAATCTGCTGTTACCGAAACTTCCCTCCCCCCGCGGTGACGACCTGTCGGAAGGCATTCTTCAAACCGTTGACCTCAGCAGCTACCGCAACGAAGCCCAGGAGGCCATTGCCATCAAACTGGAGGATGCCGACGCGGAGATCGCCCCCGTCCCCACAGGTAAAATAGGCCATATCGAAGAACCGGAGCTGGACTTGCTTTCCAAGATCATCACGGACTTCAACGATATGTTCGGAAACATCAACTGGAATGACGCCGACAATGTGCAGCGCCAGATTCTGATTATACCGGAGATGGTCTCCAAGGATAAAAAGTATCAGAACGCTATGCGGAATTCAGATGCGCAGGAGGCGCGCACAGAAAGCGAACGTGCTTTGCAGAAGGTTATCTTCTCCATCATGGCAGACAATATGGAACTGTTTAAACAGTTCCAGGATAATCCATCCTTTAAGAAATGGCTCTCTGACCTGGTGTTTAACCTGACTTACAACCCGGAAGGCAAAGAGTACGTTAGGCCTGGACAGGGAAAAAAGAGGGTTGAATATCACTTCCCGCCTCAGGAGCAGTTAAAGGCAGCAGAGGAGCCCGCCCAATACAGCAAAAAGAGGGCTGACAAGGAATGACGGTAGAGGCGGCAAGGCCGAAGGCGCCTTTGCCTGGGTGGAGGTTCACGGCCGCTGCCATCCTGTGGCAGGCACAAAAATATTGACGTTCATGCCCCACGTCTTGTATAATAAGGGTGTAGATGGCGGCTCGGACGACCATCGTTGTGTTGAAGCATAGGGCCGGGTCAACTTCGGTTCTATGTGGAGCATTGTCTTGGGTGGAACGCTACCACAGGTTGACTAGGTTCTTACACCGAAAGAAAGGCGTTGAAGAGAGCCACGCTTGACGGCGGGGCTTTCTTTTTATTGTACAGGAAACCCACCTACAAT
>CAZXKQ010000010.1:8662-52969 GCA_964641395.1 uncultured Phascolarctobacterium sp.
AGCCACGCTTGACGGCGGGGCTTTCTTTTTATTGTACAGGAAACCCACCTACAATAGAGCGTAGACCTTGTAGCACAGCTCATTGATTTTAGGAAGATAACCCCTTAGGCTGTAAAGGCCTCGTGGCAGTTTAGGCACTCATGAACTGTTGCAAGATAGGGCAGCAGTCACCTGCCTCCTTGCCAGGCTGCCTGGCTGTGATTGGCAAGGCGGGGCACAGCTTAGGGCCCCGCTCCTCAGCAGAAGCAGGCAGGCCCAAGAGCAAATTAGCGGCTAGGGCTTTAGTATTCCCGCCAGGTAGTGTATAATAGGGATAGCGGCTAGGAGGCTGCAGAGGAAGGGGTGGTGTGATGCAATCGCATTTCTTGATTATCACCGGCATGTCCGGGGCTGGCAAGAGCCAGGCCGTGCGGACCTTGGAAGATTTAAACTATTTTTGCATAGACAACCTGCCCGCCCCCCTGATCCCTAAGGTGGTAGAGCTGTACCGCCAGACTTCCACCGACAAGGCCGCCCTGGTGGTGGACGTGCGGGACGGGGACTTTTTCGACCAATTGCTCCAGGTGCTGGAGGAGATGTCCGCCTCCGGGCAGAAGTACGAACTCCTCTTCCTAGATGCCTCAGATGAGACCCTGGTGCGGCGCTACAAGGAGACCCGCCGCCGCCACCCCCTAGGCTCCGGCCAGGCCCTGCTCAAGAACATCGCCAACGAAAGGAAGATGCTGGAGCCGGTGCTGGCCAAGGCGGACACGGTCATCGACACCAGCGGCCTGAGCCCGGCCCAGTTGAAGGAGAAGCTGCTGGAGCTCTACGCCAGCGAAAGCCGGCAAAAGCGGATGGGGGTAGTGGTGCGCTCCTTCGGCTACAAGTACGGCCTGCCCCTGGACAGCGACCTGGTGCTGGACGTGCGCTTTCTGCCCAACCCCTTCTACGAGGAGGGGCTGCGCTTCTTGACTGGCAACCACAAAGAGGTGCAGGACTTTATCTGCCGCTTCCCCCAAACCTTCCAGTACCTGAAGCTGGAGGTGCAGCTGCTGGACTTTTTGCTGCCCCAGTACCTCAACGAGGGGAAGAGCCAGCTGGTGATCAGCGTAGGCTGCACCGGCGGCCAGCATCGTAGCGTCTTCATCGCCAACAAGATTGCCGAGTACCTCCACACCCAGGGCTATCAGGTGGAGCTCACCCACAGGGAGCTGGCAGACCCCCTGTCCGGCCAGTAGGCAAGGAGTCTGAACATGGGTTGGATTAGCTGGTTCTGTCCAGGCATCAACATCAAACGCTGGCTGCTGCTCTTCACCTTGGGGGTTTTGCTCTGCGCCCTGGGCATAGCCTCCCTCTTTAACTACCAGATCATGGGCAGGGCGGAAGAACTCCTCTTCCAGATGGAATACCTCACCACCGGCCGCTACTCTAACCGGCTGCTGATGGCGGTAGGCCTGGCCCTGCTGTTAGTGGGCTTAGCACTGATGTTTTACGGCACCCGGCGGCTGATCTTTTCCGTGGTCAACGCCCTGCTGCCGGATAAAAACGGCTCCTTGATGGAGACCATCTTCATCCAGCGCAAGCTCACCCACGGCCCCGCCATTACGGTGCTAGGAGGAGGCACAGGCCTCTCCACCCTGCTGCGGGGCATGAAGTACATCACCAACAACTGTACGGCGGTGGTGACCTCAGGGGACGACGGCGGCTCCTCCGGCCGCCTGCGGAAGGAGCTGGGCATCATCCCCCCCGGGGACCTGCGCAACTGCCTCACCGCCCTGGCGGACAGGGAGCCCTTGATGGAACGGGTTATGCAGTACCGCTTCACCGGCGGCTCCCCCCTGGCCGGCCACTGCTTCGGCAACCTCTTCATCGCCGCCATGGCGGAGGCGGAGGGGGGGATGGAGGCAGGGCTCAACGCCGCCAGCCAGATCCTGAAGGTACGGGGCAGGGTCATACCCTCCACCCTGGCGGACATCCAGCTCCAGGCGGAGATGACCGATGGCAGCGTCATCACCGGGGAGAGCGAGATCTCCCACGCCAACAAGCGGATCCGCAGCATGGGCATGGTGCCTAAGGAGGCGCCGGCGGCAGGGGCGGCTGTGGAAGCCATCCTCAAGGCCGACGTGCTGATCTTCGGCCCTGGCAGCCTCTACACCAGCGTCATGCCCAACCTTCTGGTGGAGGGGATCCGCCAGGCCGTCATCGACTCCAAGGCGGTGAAGATCTACATCTGCAACGTGATGACCCAGCCGGGGGAGACGGACGGCTTCGGGGCCTACCAGCATGTGCGGGCCCTCCTGGACTGCGTAGGCCGGCAGTTCCTGGACTTCGTGGTGGTCAACGACCAGGAGATACCCTACGAAAAGCTCAAGCTCTACCAGGAGGAGGGCTCCCTGCCAGTCACCCCTGACGTGGCCAAGATCCGCAACCTAGGGATTACCGTAGTGCCCGCCCACCTGATCAGCAAGAACGACTTGGTGCGCCACGACCCTCGCAAGCTAGCCCGGGTCTTGATCGCCCTCATCTACCGGCTGCGGCTCTTCGGCAGGGGAGTGCAGTTCTTCGATTATTTCTTCATGCGGGAGGGCATCCGCAGCATGAACAAGGGCAAGGCGGGCTGAGCCGGGGAAGGAGGAAGGAAGATGCGTTTCTATACCGCCCTGCTGGCAGGCAGGGAAGAAGTATTGGCAGCCTTTCAGGAGGGGGGCCGGGCCTACAGCCTGAGGAGGCTGGCCGCCTTAGCCGCCCCCCTGGCAGTGGCCGACATGCAGGACCTGATCAAGCGCTGGCCCCAGCTCCAGGGCCTTTTAGCCAGCCTGGGCCGCTCTGAAGACGTGCTGGCCCCGGCGGCAGTGGACCTAGCCGCCGTCCAGCTGCTGGCCCCCCTGCCCCGGCCCCGGCAGGACGTGATCTGCTTGGGCATCAACTATGCGGAGCACGGGGAGGAGGCAGGCAGCTTCAGCAAGGCGGACTTCGGCGGCCAGCGGCCGGCCACCATCTACTTCTCCAAGCGGGTGAACCAGGCCACCGCCCCTAACGCGCCCATACCCAGCCACGCCCCCTTGGTGGACAGCCTGGACTACGAGTGCGAACTGGCGGTGATCCTGGGCCGGGACTGCTATGCCGTGCCGCAGGAGGAGGCCCTGGACTACGTCTTCGGCTACACCATCCTCAACGACGTCAGCGCTCGCAACCTCCAGACCCGCCACCGGCAGTGGTACCTGGGCAAGAGCCTGGACGGCTTCACCCCCATGGGCCCCTGCATCGTCACCGCCCAGGAGCTGGGGGAGCCCCAGAACCTGGCCATCAGCTGCCATGTGAACGGCCAGCTGCGCCAGAGCAGCAACACCAGCCTCATGTTGCAGACGGTGGCCGGGGCCATAGCGGAGCTGTCCGCCGGCCTCACCCTGCAGGCCGGCACCATCATCGCCACCGGCACCCCTGCCGGGGTGGGCATGGGCTTCAAGCCGCCCCGCTTTTTACAGCCGGGGGACGTGGTGGACTGCTACATCGAAAAGATCGGCCACTTGATCAACCAGGTCTGCTAGGCCTGGGGCAGGGAGGGAGGCGGAGCCGTGTCCTTTTCCAACGAGGTAAAAAACGAGCTGGCCCGCCTGCCTATAACCGTAGGCCTGGAGGCCAAGGCCGAACTGCTAGGCCTCCTCAGAGGCGGCGGCAGCCTGCCAGGGCAGGAGCTGGCAGCGGCCTATATTACGGAAAACGCCGCCTCGGCCCGCCGGGTGTGGCAGCTCTTCCGGGCCCACTACCGGCTGCCGGCCAAGGTGGTGATCACCCGCAACCGCCGTTTGAAGAAGAATAATCGCTACCAGGTGCTGGTACAGCCTAGCCAGGCCACCGCCCAGGCCCTGGCAGAGCTGGGCCTCCAGCTGGCAGATAGCGCCAACCCCCTCCTGGCCTCGGCCCTGGGCCGGCGCTGCTACCTGCGGGGCCTCTTCCTAGGCGGAGGCAGCATCTCCAAGCCCTCCGGGGACTACCACCTGGAGATAGCCCTCAACAGCCAGGAGGTGGCCCGCTCCCTGTGCAAGCTGATGGGCCGCTTCTCCCTCAAGGCCAAGCTGACGGAGCGGAAGCGGGACTACGTGGTCTACCTGAAGGACGGGGAGGGCATCGCCCGCTTTTTGAACCTCAGCGGGGCCCATTCTTCCCTCCTCACCTTTGAAAGCGCCAGGGTGCTGAAGGAGCTGCGGAACAAGGTGAACCGGGCTGTGAACTGCGAGACGGCCAACCTGAACAAGGTGGTGCGCTCCAGCATGCGCCAGGTGGCCTGCATCAACTTCCTCCAGGAGAGGCTGGGCCTGGAGGAGCTGCCTGAGCCCCTGCTCTTCGTGGCCCGGCTGCGCTTGGCACACCCCGACCTCTCCCTGGCGGAACTGGTGGAATACAGCCAGGGCCTGGGCAAGTCGGGGATCAACCACCGTTTGAAGAAACTAGAGGCCCTAGCCGTGAGCCTAGGGCTGGAAGGGGAGGCCGACTGTGTGGAAAAAGGTGCTTAAGGCCCTGCTGGCCATCATCCTGGCCAACGTCATAGCCGCAGGCTTCTGCTACCTGCTGAACAAGGAGCGCTGGGAGGCGGAGTACGCCGCCTTCTGTCCCACTGCCGCCCCCATCTTGATGTACCACGGGGTGGGAGATGAGCCCCCCTACAAGGGCAAGCCCTGGCCCAAGTCTCTGCTGCTGCCTGCCCCGCTCTTTGAAGAGCAGCTCCGCTACCTGAAGGAGGAGGGCTGGCAGCTGGTGACGGTGGCAGAGCTATGCCGCCGCCTAGAGGCAGGGGAGCCGGTGGCTAAGTACGCCGCCCTCAGCTTTGACGACGGCTATAAGAATAATTACCGGGTGGTGCTGCCCCTCCTGCAGAAGTACGACGCCAAGGCCACCTTCTTCGTCATCAATAAGGACATAGGGGACCCTATCCACATGGACGAGGGGGAGATCAAGGCCCTCATCGCCGCCGGCATGGAGCTGGGCTCCCACAGTTACAGCCACAACCCCCTGGCGGACATCGACCCCCAGTACCTAGTCTGGGAGACGGACACCTCCCGCTACTGGCTGAAGAAGAAGTTTGACGGCTACATCGTCCGCAGCCTCTCCTATCCTAACGGCAGCTACAACCAGGAGGTGATAGAGGTGGCCCGGCGCTGGGGCTTTTACCGGGCCGTCACCGGCCACCTGGGAGTCAACAGCCAGGCCAGCTACCAGGCCGCCCCTATGGAACTGTACCGGGTGACCATCAGGGACGACGGCAAGGGCCTGGAAGGTTTTAAGCAGCGGTTGCGGCAGGCCTATCTGGCAGGCTTTTTGCAGACCTGGGGCCTGGACGTCAACCCCCTGCGGGAACTGGTGGAGTGAAGGGCGGGCGGTCTGGGGGACGGCTTCAGGCCGGCCTGGCTTGGAAAGATTTTGTGAAAAAATATAGCCAAAGGCCCTTGACACAAAAAAGTCACAGTGATAAAATAACAAGTTTTTGACTTTTTCCCTCACTGATGTTACAATAATAGTGGTAGGTTTACACGAGGTTTACACTGGTTTGCGGACAGAGAACTGAGGCGCTTGCTGCGGTCGAGCCGACAGCAAGCTTTGTGTTCTCTGTCTGCCAGAGAAGGAAGAAAGGAGGCTTTGCTATGTTCGCTTGCGGCGATCGCGTGGTCTACCCGTTACACGGCGGCGCGATCATCAAGGACATCCAGTGGCGGGAGCAGGGAGGAGAGTCGAAGGAATACTTCATTCTGGAGATGCTCTTTGAGCATATGACGGTGGCCATACCGGTGGGCAATGCGGAACGGCTGGGCCTGCGCTACATAGTGGGAGAGAACGAACTGGCCCAGGTGGCCGAGGTGCTGCGCCACGAGACGCCTGACGTGCAGGCGGTGAAGCGGATCTCTTGGAACAGGCGCCTCCAGATGTACATGGATAGGATTAAAAGCGGCAATATTTTGGAAGTGGCGCGCATTTATAAACTATTGGTGCTTTTAGAGAGCCTCAAGAAGATATCCGTAGGGGAGAGGCGGCTCCTGCACAGTGCCAAGCAGGTGTTGCAGAGCGAGATTATGCTGATCCGCAACGTTGAGGCCGATGAGGCAGAGCGGTGGCTGAAGGCCAGCTGCTAGGCTGGGGTGGCGGCCGTAGGCAGGAGGCAGGACTGTGTCAGCGGTAAGCAAGACAGGGCGGCAGGCTGCCGCAGGCGGAGCAGGGCGGTGCTGCCCCTGGGCCGCCGGCTCCCCCAAGCTCCAGGCCTACCACGACCAGCGTTGGTGCAGGCCGGAGCACAGGGAGGCGGAGCTCTTCGCCCTCCTGGTGCTGGAAGGGATGCAGGCAGGGCTGAGCTGGTCCCTGGTCCTGGAGAGGGAGGAGGCCATCCGGGCCGCCTTCGACGGCCTGCGGCCAGAGGCGGTGGCGGCCTACGGGGAGGCCAAGCTGGCAGAGCTGGCCGCCAGAAGGGACATCATCGCCAACCGGCTGAAGCTCAAAGGGGCGGTGACTAACGCCCGGGCCTTCTTGGCAGTGGCAGAGGAGTGGGGTAGCTTCGACAGCTACATATGGCATTTCACCGCCGGCCAGGTGGTAGACCACCGGCTGGAGGAGGGCCAGGAGCCGCCTAGCCAGGACGCCTTGTCGGCGGCGGTGGCGGCGGATCTGCGGCGGCGGGGCTTTAAGTTCGTAGGCCCCGTCATCGTCTACTCCTACTTACAAGCCATAGGGGTCATCAATGATCACCTGCTGAGCTGTCCCGCTCGGGACTGAAGAAGGCAGCCTGTCCGGGAGGGCAGGCTATATTTTTAACATTAGAGTACAGAATTAACGATAAAACGAAAAATTTGTTCGCTTTAGCCTTGACGAAGGGCGGAGGGAGATGGTACAATAGCTATAGCTGAGAGGAAGGGATGAGGGCTGATGCCGGGAGGCCGCACCTATATAGCCATAGACTTGAAGTCCTTCTACGCCTCGGTAGAGTGCGTAGAGCGGGGGCTGGACCCTCTGGCGGTGAACCTGGTGGTGGCCGACGAGGAGCGCACGGACAAGACCATCTGCCTGGCAGTGTCCCCTACCTTGAAGGCCTACGGGATAGGCTCCCGCCCCCGCCTCTTCCAGGTGGAGGAGAGGGTGCGGGCCATCAACGCCCGGCGGCGGCAGCTGGCAGGCAGGCTGCAGGGCTCCTCCGCCGTAGCGGCCCAGCTGGAGGAGGATCCCTCCCTGGCCCTGGCCTATCTAGTGGCCCGGCCCCGCATGGCCCTCTACATAGACTACAGCAGCCGGGTCTTCCAGGTCTACCTGCGCTACGTGGCCCCGGAAGACATCCACGCCTACTCCATCGACGAGGTCTTCATCGACGCCACTGCCTACCTGCCCCTCTACGGCCTAGATGCCCACGGCTTTGCCCAGCTGCTGCTAGGCCAGGTGCTGGCAGAGTGCGGCCTTACCGCCACCTGCGGCATCGGCAGCAACCTCTACCTGTGCAAGGTGGCCATGGACATAGTGGCGAAGAAGCTGCCCCCTGATGAGCAGGGAGCCAGGATCGCCAGCCTGGACGAGGCGGCCTACCGGCGGCAGCTGTGGGGCCACCAACCTTTGACGGATTTTTGGCGCATCGGGCCGGGCACAGCCAGGAGGCTGGCCGCCCAGGGCCTTTACAGCATGGGGGCCGTGGCCCGCTGCTCCCTAGGCAGCCCCCAGGCCTACTACAACGAAGACCTGCTCTACGGCCTCTTCGGCGTCAACGCAGAGCTGCTCATCGACCATGCCTGGGGCTTCGAGCCCTGCACCCTGGCCCAGGTCAAGGCCTACCAGCCTGCCAGCAGCAGCCACAGCACAGGCCAGCTGCTGCCCCGGCCCTACAGCCCCCAGGCGGCCCGGCTGGTGGTGGCGGAGATGGCAGAGGGCCTGGCCCTGGAGCTGGCGGCCAAGGGCCTGGTGACGGAGCAGCTGGCTCTATACCTGGGCTACGACGGACACAGCCTCTTAGAGGCAGGCCGGCGGCTCGGCCCAGGGAGCTATGGTGCCGGGGCCGGGCGGCTGCCCAGCCGGGCCCACGCCAGCTGCCGCCTGCCCCTTTGGACGGCTTCCGGCTCCCTGTTCCGCCAGCACTTTACCGCCCTCTACGACGGCCTGGTGGAGCCTAGGCTGCAGGTGCGGCGCCTGGTTTTGACAGCCTGCCGGGTGAGCAGGCCCCAGGACGGGCCAGGGCTCCAGCCCTGCCAGATGGACCTTTTCGCCCCCCAGGAGCGGCGGGAGGCCCGGGAGGCGGCCCTGCAGCAGACGGTGCTGGCGCTGCAGCGGCGCTTCGGCAAGAACGCCCTCCTCAGAGGCATGAACCTGCTGCCAGGGGCCACTACGGTGGAGCGCAACGGCCAGATCGGCGGCCATCGGGCCTAGGCCTAGGGACTGGCTAGAAGGAAGGCGGGTAGCTGTGGAAGATTATAAGGACATCCTGGACCTGCCCCACCACCGTTCTAGCAAGCACCAGCCCCTGTCGGCGGCTAGCCGGGCCGCCCAGTTCAGCCCCTTTGCCGCCTTGGCCGGCTTTGAGGCGGCCCTGGCGGAGGCGGCCAGGCTCCCCGGCCGGCGGCGCTGCCTGGGGGAGGACGAGGCCGAGGCCCTAGACGCCGCCCTGAGGCGGCTGGCGGGGCGGCTAGGGGAAGAGCCCTGGCTGGAGTTGCGCTACTTCGTAGCCGACCCGGTGAAGCCGGGAGGAACCTATGTAACAAGAAGGGGCCAGGCCCGCCGCCTGGATCCGGCAGCAGGCAGCCTCCAGCTCAAGGACGGCAGCCGCATCCCCCTGGCCGACCTAGTCTGGCTGCGGCTAGAGGGGGAGGAGGAGCTGCCGGCGGCTGACTAGCCGGTTAGGCAGGAGGGAGGGCTCAGGCGGGGAAGCCAGGCTTAGGCGTAACAATCACGGGGTTGATGAGATAGAGGCTGGCAAAACCAGAATACAGTGGTGGAATAGCAGTGAGCGGTAAAGGAGGATGAAAAGATGTACGGAGCTATATTGGGAGACATCATCGGTTCCCCCTACGAATTTGATCGGGGCAACAAAAGCAAGGACTTCCCCCTCTTCAGCCAGGAGAGCCGGATCACCGACGATACGGCCATGACCGTCGCCGTGGCCGAGGCCTTGCTGGCAGCCCGGGAAGGGTGCTTCATCGACGATGAAGGCGCCACTGAGGCCCTGGTAGGGGCCTGTATGCGGAAGTGGGGCAACCGCTACCCAGACCTGGGCTACGGAGGCCGCTTCAGCTGGTGGCTGACGGCTAAGCAGCCCCAGCCCTACGGCAGCTACGGCAACGGCTCGGCTATGCGGGTGTCGGCGGCGGGTTGGCTCCTGTCCAGCCTGGAGGAGACGGAGGAGGTAGCCGCCTGGACGGCCAAGGTGACCCACAACCACCCAGAGGGGGTCAAGGGGGCTGTGGCCACTGCGGCGGTGATCTACCTGGCCCGCCACGGCCGGAGCAAGGAGGAAATCAAAAAGTACGTGGAGCAGCGCTTCGCCTACGATTTAAGCCGCAGCTGTGACGAAATCCGCCCCACCTACCGCCATGTGGAAAGCTGCCAGCAGACGGTGCCGGAGGCCGTCACCGCCTTTTTGGAGGGCGGGGATTACACAGACGTCATCCGCACTGCCGTATCCCTAGGCGGGGATACGGACACCCTGGCGGCCATCGCCGGGGCCATGGCCGAGGCCTACTACGGCGTGCCGGAGGAGCTGCAGGAGGAGTGCCGCCGCCGGCTGCCTGGGGACATGCTGGAGGTCTTGGACCGCTTTACGAAGCAGGTGGCCGGCAGGCAGCAGGCTCAGCCGGCTGCCCAGGGCGGCGCCTAGCCGCCGGGTTGTCGGCGGGGGCAGGGAGCGCCCAGGCCTGCCTATGCCCTAGGGGCAGGGGCTGCCAGGGCGAGCTAACAGAATAAGAGGCAACAGAAGAAGCCGCCACCCTTCCAGGTGACGGCTTAATTTTACACCAACGTAGGACTGTCTGAACTTCGGCCTCAGCCCCTCGCTATTCCTTGTAGGAGGCGGCCTTGTCGAAGAGGTCCAGCACTTCCGCCGGAGGCTCCGGGGTGGCCAGGGTGGCTGCCACAGCAGCTATGAAGCTGACCACTGCGCCTGGCAGGATCTCGTAGATGCCGGTGCTGGAGAGGCAGAGGAGCCAGAGGATGTCGGCTACGGCGCCAGCTACGATGCCGCAGACGGCGCCCTGGAAGTTGAAGCGGCGCCAGTAGAGGCTGAGCATGATGGTGGGGCCGAAGGCGGCGCCGAACACGCCCCAGGCGTTGGCCACCAGGTCCATAATGGAGCCGGCATTAGGGGCGGAGGCCATGAAGAAGGCGGCTACGGAGATGGCCAGCACCACCAGGCGGCCGGCCCAGAGCATCTCCTTGTTGCTGGCCTGGTCGTGGCGGAAGATGGGCTTGTAGATATCGGAGGCGAAGGAGGAGGCGGAGGCCAGCAACTGGCTGTCCGCAGTGCTCATAGAGGCGGAGAGGACGGCGGAGAGGAGCATGCCGGACACCAGGGCGGGGAAGATGTTCCGCACCATGGTGACGAAGACCAGGGAGTTCTTGTTGATGCTCTCGTCCAGGCCCAGGTAGAGGCGGCCGATGATGCCCACCAGGGTGGCGAAGAGGAGGATGAGGCCGGTCCAGCCTACGCCGATGGCGGCGGCCTTCTTCACCTCTTTAGAGGAGCGGAGGCTCATAAAGCGGATGATGATGTGGGGCATGCCGAAGTAGCCCAGGCCCCAGACCAGGCCGGAGACCACCACCCGCCAGTCGGCGGCCGGGTTCCAAAAGTCGGCGGGGATGGCGGCCACGTTGCCGGCATCGATCAGGCCCATGGCGAAGATGGGGGCCACCAGCAGGGCGGCCAGCATAATCAGGCCCTGGAAGAAGTCGGTCCAGCAGACGGCGTAGAAGCCGCCTAGGAAGGTATAGCCTACGATGACCAGGGCGGTGAGCCACATAGCGGTGCTCTGGTCGATGCCGATGACGGTGTTGAACAGGGTGCCGCAGGCCTTAAGACTGGAAGCGGCGTAGATAGTGTAGGCTACTAAGAAGATGATGGCGCACACCACCTGCAGGGCCCTGGAAGGGGAGCGGAAGCGGTTGGTAAGGTACTGGGGGATGGTGATGGCGTCAGAGGCCACGATGGAGAAATTCCGCAGCCGCTTGGCCTCGTAGATCCAGCTCAGGGAGTAGCCGCACAACAGGCCTACGCTGATCCAGATCTGGCCCAGGCCCAGGGCGTAGATGGAGGTGGGCAGGCCCATCAGCACCCAGGCGCTCATGTCGGAGGCGCCGGCACTGAGGGCGGTTACCCAGGGGCTCATCTGCCTATCCCCTAGGAAATAACTTTTATCCCCGTCCTCCTTGCTCTTGATGAAGAAGTACACCCCTATGGCTAGGACGAAGATGAGGTAGACCACGAATACGCTTACTTCTACTAGATTCACAGCTTATCAACCCCTCAAGAAAAATTACAGTTTATATTATACTCTTATCCTGGGACGGTAACAAGAAAAAAAGTGGCTGGAGAAATGTATACTTCCTAAAATAATTGCCCCAGGCGGAGGTGGCCGGGCTTTGCCTAGTTGCATTTTGCCCCGCTTTTGGTAAAATTAGGGGCAGAGGAGGGAGCAGCATGCTCTTTGATCTACACAACCACTGCCAGTATTCCTGCGACAGCCACATGAACCTAGAGGCGGCCCTGGCCGCGGTCCGCCAGCTGGGGATAGGCATAGCCGTCACCGAGCACTGGGACTACGACTATCCTACCAACCCCACCGCCTTCACCTTCGACCTGGCGGACTACGCCCGTAGCTTCGCCCCCCTGCAGGCGGCGGAGCCGGAGCGCTTCCTCTTCGGCCTGGAGATAGGCATGCAGCCCCACATCGCCCTGGAGGACGACAGGGTGGCGGCCAGCTGCCCCTTCGACGTGGTGCTGGGGGCCGTCCACTGCGTAGGGCGGCGGGACCTGTACGAGCCCAGCTGTTACTGGGGCCGCAGCCGGCAGTCCATTATCGACGAATTCCTCAGGGAGGCGGCAGAGTGCGTGGCCAACCACCAGGGCTTTGACAGCCTGGCCCACATCGACTACATGTGCCGCTACTGGCCCTACCAGGGGGCGGAGGGGCAGTTGCGCTACGAGGACAGCCCCCGCCTCTTCGACCAGTTGCTGAAGCTCCTGGTGGCCAAGGGCAAGCCCATGGAGATCAACACCCGCCGCTTAGACGACCCGGCGGCCTGCCAGGCCCTGCTAAGCATCTATAAGCGTTATCGGGAGGTGGGGGGCCGCTACTGCACCCTGGGCAGCGACGCCCACTATAAAGAGCACATAGGGCGGCGCCTGTCCGCAGGCCTGGAGCTGGCCAAGGCGGCAGGCCTTATCCCGGTGTACTTTAGGCAACGGCGGCAGCTACTGCTGGAGGAGGGCCCCGGCCGGTAGGGCGGCGACTACCGTCAACGGCCTCAGCTCAAAGAAAAGACGCCTCGCAGCCGGCAGGCAGGTCCTAGAAGGCCTGGCAGCGGGAGGCGTCCTTTTTTTGGCAGCGGGCCGCTGCTTAGGGGTTCAACAGGGCTTCCTTCAGGGCCAGGTAGGCCCGGGAGAAGTAGGGAGTGAGCTGGGCCTCCCGGTGGTCGTAGCCGAAGGCCCGTTTGCTGATGGCCACGATGGGCGGGGCCTGGATGCGCTTGGCCACGCTGAAGCCGGCGAACAACTTCCACCACCGCTCCAGATCGGCGAAGAAGGCGGCAGGGTCGGCAAAATTATCCTTGATCACCTGGGGGTCGCACTTTAACTCGGCAGCCAGGGCCTCAGGCCCCTGGGCGTAGAGGGAGGCGATTTCCCAGGGAGTGCTCTTGTGCCAGTTTTCCACAAAGGCCCGCAGCAGGTAGTCATGGTAGGGGTAGAGGAGGGGATCGCCTCCCCGGCCTACAGTCTGGGAACTGCTGAGCTCGGCGCTGGGCCGGATGGTGAAGATGCCCTCGGGGATGACGGGGCGGCGGTAGACGGCCTGGTTCAGGTAGCGGCCCAGGGCGTAGACCTGGTGCTTCCAGATGTCCCCCAGCACCGCCAGGGCGCCGCAGATGTCCCCGTAGAAGGTGGCGTAGCCTACGCTGATTTCCGCCTTGTTGGAATTACAGCTGAAGGCGCCGCCGAAGGCGCTGGCGGCTGCGGCGATGAGGCGGGCGCCCCTGTCCCGGGCCTGGATGTTCTCCAGGGCCAGGGGGCTGAGCTGGAGGTGGAAGCTGCGGCCGCTGCCTAGGTTGCGGATGGGGGTGCTTTGCAGCTGCTCTACGGTGTAGGCGTAGCTGGCCCCGATGGGCAGCACGGCGTAGTTAGCCCCTAGGTTGGCGGCCAGTTCTGCCGCCAAGGACTGGGTGAGCTGGGAGTTGTAGGCGGAGGGCAGGTTCAGCAACAGCACCTGCTCCGGCCCCAGGATGTGGCAGTAGAGGGCGGCGGCTACGGCGGAATCTATGCCGCCGGAGAGGCCCACCGTCATCCTCTCGATGCCGCACTGCTGCAAGAACAGGCTGCTGCCGTACTTGAGGGCTTGGAAGATGGCCCCTGTCTCCCGGGGGAGGGGGGCGATGCCCTGGGGGCTGCTGATGGCGCCGCTGGCCGTATCCCAATAGAGGGTGAGGCAGGTGGCGGCGTACATGGGAGCGCTGGCGGCTAAGGAGCCGTCGGCGGCGTAGGCGGAGGTACAGCCGTCGTAGGTGAAGATGTCCTTGCCGTTATTCTGGCTGCCTACGTTGTTGACGTAGATCAGGGGACAGCGGCAGGCCTGGGCCTGCTTGCTGAAGAGCCGGTGCCGTTTGCGGTTCTTCCCCAGGGAGTAGGGGGAGCTGGAGAGGTTGATAAGGAGCTGGGCGCCGTGGGCCGCCAGGATCTGGGGCACGTTGAAGTGGTAGTTTTCCGTCCAGCCGTCCTCACAGAGGAGCAGGCCCAGGCGCACCTCCTCCCCCCGGATGGTGAGCCGCAGCGGCTGGAGGGCGGCCTCCACGCTGCAGCCCTCCTCCCCGCAGAGCTTGTGCAGGCTGTAGAAGTGCCGGGCGTCATCAAACTCCCGGTAGTTAGGCAGGGCGTTCTTGATGAAGAAGTTGCGGCCTAGGTAGCCTGGCAGCAGGCGGCCGTCCTGGCAGGCGTAGGCCGCGTTGTACTTGCGGGGCCGGCCGTCCTCGTGGAGCTTGTCCCTCTCCTGGGCCACGCTGCCGAAGAGGAGCACCAGGCCCTGGGCCTCTGCGGCCAGTTCCTGGGTGTAGGCGAGGCAGTCGTCGATGAAGCTCTGCTGCTCCCACACGTCCCCTATCAGGTAGCCAGGCAGGCACAGCTCCGGCAGGACCAGGATGTCCGCCCCCTCCGCCTTGGCGGCGGCCACCAGGGAGCGCATGGCGGCATAGTTCAAATCAGGGCGGCCCGGCACCACGTCCATTTGGCCGCACAGCAGTTTGACTAACATAGTGGGTACCCCCTCTTCACCTAGCCGGGGCCTTAGGCGGGCTCCTACCTGCCTGGGGCAGGTCGGCCAGGGGAAGGCTTATATGCAGATTATAGCACTAGGAGGCAGGAGGTGCAAGCAGACAGAAGGCCCCTAGGACTGGTGCTGAGGGGAAAAATCCTCTGGAGGCCCCTTTCTGCAGCGGCAGCTAGGGGCCGGGGGCGGCCTTGCGCCAGCCGGGACTTTGGCCTATAATAAAGAATGAAGAACGCCAGCTGCTAGAGCAGGGGAAGGAGGATCCGGGATGAAGGCCTTGAAGAAGACCAACGCCTGCCGTATCTTAGACGAGCTGGGCATAGCCTATAGCTTGCAGGACTTTCCCATAGGCCAGGAGCACCTGGACGGGGTGGAAGTGGCCAAGTTAGTGGGACTGCCGCCGGAAGAGGTGTTCAAAACCCTCTGCCTGCGGGGGGATAAGGGGGACCTGCTCTTTGCCTGCATACCGGCTGACGGGGAGCTAGACCTGAAGGCCGTGGCCCGGGCCAGCGGCCACAAGAGGGTGGAGCTGATCCACCTGAAGGAACTCTTCCCCCTGACCGGCTACGTGCGGGGAGGCTGCTCCCCCCTCGGGGCCTTGAAGCCCTATCCGGTCTACATCGACGAAACCTGCGTCCTCTTTGAGCAGATCGCCGTCAGCGCCGGCCGCAGAGGGCTGCAGCTGCTGCTGAAGCCGGAAGACTTGGTGCGGGCCGCCCATGCCGTGGTGGCGGCCCTGACCCTGGAGTAGCCTCCGGCTCTTGACTGGCCGGCGGCACCGTTATATAATGATAGCATAATGGGGGACTGTTGATTTAAGGGGAGGGCCCATGCTGCAAGTCAGGGTGCGCATAGCTAGTTACTGCCAGGGCTGCCAGGCCGAGAGCCAAGAGGTGCGGGGCCTGCTGGCCAAGAAGAACGGCGTGTTTTACCTGCGCTATGACGAGCCGGCCGCAGCCGGCCTGGGCCTCACCCACACCACCCTGAAGTGGGGGGAGGACTGGGTGCTGCTGCTGCGCACCGGCGCCCTCCAGCACCGCCAGGAGTTCAGGGCCGGCCTCAGCCACCGCAGCCTCTACCAGACCACCCAGCTAGAGCTGCCCCTGGTCACCACCACCAAGGCGGTGGCCGTCAGCAACCGGCTAGGGGCCTGGCGGCTAGAATTAGACTACCTTTTAAGCACTGGCCCAGGCCCGGCCTCGGCCAGACGGGTGCTGATAGAGATAGAGGAGGAAGCCAGACTTGGAGATTAAAGAGACCCTAGCAGCCGCCCTCAGGGCTGCCGCCCTAGCCGCCATGGAGCAGGGAGACCTGCCCCGGGGAGAGCTGCCGGAAGTGCTGCTAGAAGTGCCTCCCCAGAAGGACTTTGGGGACTTCGCCAGCAACTTCGCCATGCAGAGCGCCCGCTACCTGCGCCGCGCTCCCCGCTTCATCGCCCAGGCCCTCATCGCCCATCTGGACTGTCCCTACGTGGCAGAGGTCCAGATAGCAGGGCCGGGCTTTCTCAATTTTTACCTGCGGCCGGAGTGGCTGTACCACAGCTTGGCGGACATCATAGCCGCAGGGGAGGCCTATGGGAACCTGCCCCCCAGCAGCGGAGAAAAGATCCAGATCGAGTACGTCAGCGCCAATCCTACCGGCCCCCTCCACGTGGGCCACGGCAGGGGGGCGGCGGTGGGCAGCGCCCTGGCCAACCTCCTCCAGGCAGCTGGCTACCAGGTGAGCAGGGAGTACTACATCAACGATGCAGGCAGCCAGATGGAGAACCTGGCCGCCTCGGTGAACGCCCGCTACCTAGAGCTGTGCGGACAGGAGGCGGCCTTCCCAGAGAACGGCTACCGGGGCAGGGACATCGTGGACACCGCCGCCCGCATTAAGGCCAAGTACGGGGACAGCTTCCTAGCCCTGCCGGAGGCAGAGCGGCTGCAGCGCTTCCGCAGCCTGGCCTACCAGGAGAAGCTGGCCGCCCTGAAGGAGGACTTAGCCGCCTTCCGCTGCGAGTTCGACGTGTGGTTCAGCGAGCAGAGCCTCCACGACGCCCACAAGATCGAAGCGGCCTGTGAGCTGCTGCAGCAGCGGGGCTATCTCTACCAGCAGGGGGGCGCCCTGTGGCTGCGGGCCTCCCAGCACGGGGACGACAAGGACAGGGTGGTCATCCGGGACAACGGGGTGCCCACCTACTTCGCCGCCGACATCGCCTACCACTGGGACAAGTTCCAACGGGGCTTCGACCGGGTCATCAACATCTGGGGGGCGGACCATCACGGCTACATCCCCCGGGTCAAGGCGGCCCTGGAGGGCCTGGGCTACGACCCTCAGCGGCTGGAGGTGCTGCTCCTGCAGATGGTGAGCCTCTACCGGGACGGGGAAGTAGTGAAGATGTCCAAGCGCACCGGCCAGACCATCACCCTCAGCGAGCTCATAGAGGAGGTGGGGGCGGACGCCGCCCGCTTCTTCTTCAACCTGCGCTCCCTGGACAGCCAGTTGGACTTTGATCTGACCCTGGCAGTGGAGCAGAGCAACGAGAACCCAGTCTACTACATCCAGTACGCCCACGCCCGCATCGCCAGCATCCTGCGCCAGGTGGCGGAGGCGGGCATCACGGCCCAGCCCTTGGAGCAATTGGAACTCCACCGCCTCACCAGTCCGGAAGAGGTGGAGCTGATCAAGGTGCTGGCCGGCTATCCGGAGCTCATCGCCCTGGCAGCCCGGGAAAGGGAGCCCCACCGGGTGGCCCACTACGTCCACGGCCTGGCAGGGAGCTTCCACTCCTTCTACAACCAGTGCCGGGTGCTGGGAGTGGAGCCGCCGCTGCAGCAGGCCCGGCTGGCCCTGGTGCAGGCTGCCGGCCATGTGCTGCGCCACGCCCTAGGCATCCTAGGGGTGAGCGCCCCAGAGCGTATGTAAGCAGGCTCACTGCAAAAATAAGAAGGAAGGGACGGGCATATGACCAAGTATATTTTTGTCACCGGCGGCGTAGTTTCATCCCTGGGCAAGGGGATTACCGCCGCCTCCCTGGGCCGTTTGCTGAAGAGCAGGGGTTACAAGGTAACCATCCAGAAGTTCGACCCCTACATCAACATCGACCCAGGCACCATGAGTCCCTACCAGCACGGGGAGGTGTTCGTCACCGACGACGGCGCCGAGACCGACCTGGATCTGGGCCACTACGAGCGCTTCATCGATATCAACCTGTCCAAGAATTCCAACGTCACCACCGGCAAGATCTACCAGAGCATCCTGACCAAGGAGCGGCGGGGGGACTACCTAGGGGGGACGGTGCAGGTCATCCCCCATGTGACCAATGAGATCAAGGAGCGGGTCTTCCGGGTAGGCAGGCAGGATAACGCGGACTTCGTAATCACGGAGATCGGCGGCACCGTAGGCGACATCGAGAGCCTGCCCTTCCTGGAGGCCATCCGCCAGGTGAAGAAGATGGTGGGGAAGAACGACGTGCTCTACATCCACGTCACCCTGGTGCCCTACATCTCCGCCGCCGGGGAGCTGAAGACCAAGCCCACCCAGCACAGCGTCAAGGAGCTGCGCAGCATAGGCATTACCCCGGACATCATCGTCTGCCGCAGCGAAAAACCCATCTCCGAGGGGATGCGGGAGAAGATGGCCATGTTCTGCGACGTGGATCCAGACGCGGTAATCCAAAACCTCACCGCCAAAAGCATCTACCAGGTGCCTATGCTCTTAGAGGAGCAGGGCCTGGACCGGATCGTCCTGCGCAAGCTGGGCATGGAAGACCGGCCTAAGGACATGTCCAGCTGGTACGCCATGGTGGAGCGGGTGCTGAAGCAGCACGAGAAGAAGGTGCGCATCGCCGTGGTAGGCAAGTACGTGGAGCTGCAGGACGCCTATATCAGCATTAACGAGGCCCTCCACCACGCGGCCATGGAAAACGCCGCCGACGTGGAAGTCCAGTGGGTGAACGCGGAGAAGATAGAGGAGCCTGGCGTAGAGCTGGACCAGGTGCTGGCCGGGGTGGGAGGCATCCTGGTGCCCGGCGGCTTCGGCGACAGGGGCATAGAGGGGAAGATCAAGGCCATCCACTACGCCCGGGAGCACCGGCTGCCCTACTTCGGCATCTGCCTAGGCATGCAGCTGGCGGTGGTGGAGTACGCCCGCTACGTCTGCGGCCTAGAGGGGGCCAACAGCTCGGAATTCAATCCCCATACAGAGCATCCGGTCATCGACCTGATGCCGGAGCAGCGGGACATAGAGGACAAGGGGGGCACCATGCGCCTAGGCCTCTACCCCTGCAAGGTCTACCCAGGCAGCCTCACCGAGGCCGCCTACAAGGAGCCCCTCATCTACGAGCGGCACCGCCACCGCTACGAGTTCAACAACGCCTACAAGGACGTGTTGCTGGCGGCGGGCCTGAAGGTGGGCGGCACCCTGCCTAACGGCCGCTTGATCGAGATCATCGAACTGCCTACCGACGTCAACCCCTGGTTCGTAGGGGTGCAGTTCCATCCGGAGTTTAAGTCCCGGCCCACCCACGCCCACCCCCTCTTCCTCAACTTCATCGCCGCCGCCTTAAGGCAGCAGGGCCAGGCCTAGGAGCAGCACTATGATCAAGAAAATCTTCATCAGCCTCATCCTCTTAATAGCGGTGATGTGCTTCGTCCTCTCCCTCTTGAAGGGGAATAATAATGACGAGCAGGTGGTGAAGGGCCCGGACCGGGTGGCCGTCATCGACATCCAGGGGCCCCTGACCTCCGGCCCCGACACGGTGCTGGGCAGGAGCGCCGGCACCACCAGCGGCAGCATCATGCACCAGTTACGGCAGGCGGCCGGCGACAGCAGCGTCAAGGCGGTGCTGCTGCGGATCAACAGCCCTGGGGGCAGTGCCACGGCGGCGGAAGAGGTGGCCAGGGAGCTGAAGCGTTTCAAGGAAGCCGCTAAGAAGCCCATCGTAGCCAGCCTGGGGGACAGCGGCGCCAGCGCCGCCTACTGGATCGCCGCCTGCGCCAGCGACCGGATCTACGCCAATGCCTCCACCCTTACCGGCAGCATCGGGGCCTACGTGCCCTATACCAACCTGGAAGAGGTGCTGAAGAAGATCGGCATCGCCAACGACCGGATTAAGAGCGGCCCCTACAAGGACATCCTGGCCGTCGACAGGCCTATGACCCCGGAGGAGCGGCAGCTGATCCAAAACATCGTCGACCAGATCTACGACGACTTCGTAGCCGCCGTAGCAGAGGGCCGCAAGCTGGACGAGGCCCAGGTGCGCCGTCTGGCCGACGGCCGCATCTACACCGGCCGCCAGGCTAAGAACCTTGGCCTGGTGGACGAGTTGGGCAACTACTACGACGCCCTCCAGGAGGCAGGGAAGCTGGGCAAGATCACCCCCAAGGAAGACGGCCTGCCGGAGGTGCTGGAGGCTAAGAAGCCCCAGCCCTGGGAGTATCTGCTGGGTGCAGAACTGTCGGAGCTGTTCAAGGGGGCGGTGGCCCGGCAGCTAGGCCTGGAGCAGCCTGGCCAGGCCCAGGTGCGCTAGAGGAGGCCCTATGAGACGGAAGACCTTCGAGGTGCTCTTTGAGCCCAGCGTGGGCATGACGGAGGTGGCTGAGCAGGCCTGCCTGTGGCGCAGCGCCAGCTACTTCACTATGAGCGTAGGCTTCTTCGGCGGGGTAGTGATCAACACCTACTTCTCCCAGCAGCCCCTCAGCATCCGCATGGCCCTCATCCTAGGGGGCGTGCTCATCGCCGCCGCCCTGCTGCTGCTCTACGGCTTCATCGTCCACGGCATAGTGGAAACCTACGGCCAGACCGGCAACCCGGTGAGCTTCCTCTGCCTGCTGGGTTACACCGCCCTGCCCTTTTTGATCCTGACCCCGGGGGCCCTGCTGGCGGCCCGCTACGGGCTGGAGGGCCTGCCCTTCCTGGGCCTCTGCTTCCTCTGCGGGGTGCTGTGGCTCCTCTACCTCTTGGTGCGCTCCATCCAGGTGGTGTACATTATCGACTTTCCCCGGGCCGTAGGGGCGGTGCTGCTGAGCCTGGTGCTGCTGTACACCGCCTTCCTGCTGCCCCTCCACATGGCCTGGGTGCTGCTGAGCCGCTATTGGGGCTAAAGAAGGGTTTAAAGCCTATTTTTAGGTTGCCAAACGGCATTAAAAGTGTATAATAGTAAGTAGTTAGCGTAGCCTATATCCCGACAATAACTAATGGTGAGGAGTGAGACGGTAATGAACAGAGAGCTATCTATGGAATTCGCCCGGGTTACCGAGGCTGCCGCCGTAGCCTGCGGCCGCCTAGTAGGCAGGGGGGACAAGAACGGGGCTGACGGCCTGGCTGTAGACGCTATGCGGCAAACCTTTGATACAGTCAGCATCAGCGGCACCGTAGTTATCGGCGAAGGGGAGATGGACGAGGCCCCCATGCTCTACATCGGCGAGAAGGTAGGAGCAGGGGGACCGGAGGTAGACATCGCCGTGGACCCGGTAGAGGGAACCAACCTAGTAGCCAAGGGCATGCCCGGCGCCATCGCCGTTATCGCCATCGCCCCTAAGGGCTGCCTGCTCCACGCCCCTGACATGTACATGGACAAGATCGCCGTAGGGCCCAGGGCCAAGGGCTGCATCGATATCGACGCCCCCATCAAGGAGAACCTGCAGCGGGTGGCCAAGGCCCTCCACAGGCGGGTCAGCGACCTGAACGTAGTCCTGCTGGATAGGGAGAGGCACTATCCCCTCATCGAGGAGATCTCCAGTGCCGGCGCCCGCATCTCCCTCATCAGCGACGGCGACGTGAACCCCATCGTGGAAGTAGGCATCGAAGGCACCGGCGTCCACATGTACGTGGGCAAGGGCGGCGCCCCGGAAGGGGTGCTGGGGGCAGTGGCCATTAAGTGCCTAGGCGGCGATATGCAGGCCAGGCTGCGGCCGGACGACGAGGAGCAGGCCAAGCGCTGCCTGGCCATGGGCATTGGCGACATCAACCGGGTGCTGACCTTGGACGATCTGGTAAAGGGGGATGACTGCATGTTCTCAGCCACCGCCATTACCAACTGCAACATGCTCCACGGCCTGCGCTACTTCGGCGGCGGCGTGCGGACCCACACCATCCTGGCCCGCTACAGCACCGGCACCGTACGGTTGATCGACACCATCCATCGTTTCGACCGCAAGGACTTCCACATCAAACTGTAAAACAACGGCCTTTCAGCAGGGGGGCAGGGGGAGAGACCCTGCCCCTATGCTAGTTTGCCTCCTAGGCCGGGGCGGAATCAGGAGCAGGCTGCCTCTAGGGGGCGGCCTACATCCTCTTACCTATGCGCGATTTCATTGTAGAGAGGCTCTGCAGCCTGCCGGCGGTGCAGGCGGTGGCAGCCTATCAGCAAAGGGGACAGGCCTGCGTGGTAACCGGGTTGGCTGAAAGCAGCAAGCCGGTCTTTTTTGCTGCCCTGGACAGGGTCTTGGGGAGGAAGGGCAGCCTGGCCTTCATCTGCGCCACCAGGGAAGAGGTGCGCCTCTACCGCCGGGAGCTGGCCTACCTCTACCCGGAGCTGCTGGGCCAGGAGTTCTACCCCTACTCCCTGCCTCGGCCCATGGGAGCCCGGGAGGGCCTGGAGGTGGCTGCCGGCCGCAGCGCGGCCCTGCGCATCCTGGCAGGGGAGGAGAGGGGCATCGCCTTCATAACGGCAGAGGCCTTCCTCCAGCGGCAGCCTAGGCCCCTGCCGGCAGAGCAGTCCCACCTGTCCCTCCAGGTAGGCCAGGAAATCAGCCAGGAGCAGGTGATCAACTGGTTGCTGGCGGCAGGCTACGAACGCTGCCCCCAGGTGGAGGGGCTGGGCCAGTTCGCCCTGCGGGGGGGCATTATGGACGTCTATCCCATCAACGCCGCCGCCCCCCTGCGGCTGGAGTGGCTGGATCTGGAGCTGGACGACCTGCGCAGCTTCTCCCTGGACAGCCAGCGCAGCCTGGAGCAGCTGCGGCAGGCTACCATAGCCCCCTTGGAGCAGCGGCAGCAGGAGGGGGAGACGGTCTCCCTCTTCGCCTACTGCCACCCGGACACCCTGGTGGTGCTGGATGAGCCCAGCCAGGTCTTCAGCCTGGGGGAGAGGCTGCTGGCGGAGAACAGGGCCTACCAGGCCTACCTCTTCAGCCTCCAGGAGCTGGAGGGCCAGTGCCGCAGCAACGGTGTCATCCTGGCCAGCGCCCTGGGCCACAGCCACCAGGGAGGCCTGCCCCAGGTGACGGTGCCGGTGCGGCAGGTGGCACCCTACAACAGGAACACCCAGCTGTTGCTGGAGGATCTCCGCTCCTTCCTCCAGGAGGGGGTGAGCCCCATCATCATGCTGAACAGCAGCATCAAGGCCCGCTCTCTGGCGGAGAGCTTGAAGAACCAGGGCCTGCCCGCCCTCTACGCCGACCAGGGCTACCGGGCCGGCTCCGTCAACGTGATCTACGGGGACCTGGGCCGGGGCTTCCGCTGCTGGGACACTGACTGGCTGCTGCTGACGGAGGGGGACCTCTTCGGGGTGCAGAAGCGCCGCCGCCTGCCCCGCAAGGGCCAGGGGGCCCAGCTCCAGTACTTTGCCGATATCAAGGCCGGGGACTACGTGGTGCACAGGACCCACGGCATAGGCCGCTACGAAGGGGTGGAGACCCTGGAGGTGGGCGGCTACCGCCGGGACTTCCTCCGCCTCAGCTACGCCGGCGGCGACCGGCTCTACGTGGCCACGGACCAGGTGGGCCAGCTCCACCGCTACGTTGGCGGGGACGAGGCCCCCCGGCTGTCCCGCATGGGCGGCCGGGACTGGCAGCGGGCCACCAAGAAGGCGGCCCAGGCGGTGACCATGCTGGCCGAGGAGCTGGTGCGGCTCTACGCCCAGCGGCAGGTGCGGCCCGGCCACGCCTTCGCCCCGGACACCCCCTTCCAGCGGGACTTTGAAGAGGCCTTCCCCTTTGAGGAGACCCCTGACCAGCTCCAGGCCATCGGGGAGATCAAGGCAGACATGGAGCAGCCCCGGCCCATGGACAGGCTGCTGTGCGGCGACGCCGGCTACGGCAAGACGGAGGTGGCCGCCCGGGCCGCCTTCAAGTGCGTGATGGACGGCAAGCAGGTGGCCTTCCTGGTGCCTACCACGGTGCTGGGCCAGCAGCACTACCAAACCCTGGAGGAGAGGATGCACCACTTCGGGGTGAACGTGGCCCTCTTGAACCGCTTCTGCAGCCCCAAGGAGGAGAGGCGCATCCTAGAGGAGACCGCCGCCGGGAAGATCGACCTGTTGATCGGCACCCACCGGCTGCTCCAGGGGGATGTGAGCTTCCACGACCTAGGCCTGCTGATTATCGACGAGGAGCAGCGCTTCGGGGTGGCGCAGAAGGAAAAATTAAAACGCTGGCGCAGCGATATCGACGTGCTGACCCTCTCTGCCACCCCCATACCCCGCACCCTCCACATGGCCATGGTGAAGGCCAGGGATATGAGCGTGATAGAGTACCCCCCGGAGGACAGGCTGCCGGTCCAGACCTACGTAGCCGAGTACGCCGACGGCCTGGTGAAGGAGGCCATAGAGCGGGAGCTGCGACGGGGGGGCCGGGTCTTCTACGTCTACAACCGGATCAGCGGCCTGGAGGGCATCGCCGCCCGGCTGCGGCGGCTGGTGCCGGGGCTGAGCCTGAAGATAGGCCACGGCCGTATGAACGAAGAGTCCCTGGAAGACGTTATGATCAGCTTCTACCAGGGGGACTGTGACCTCTTGCTCAGCACCACCATCGTGGAAAACGGCTTAGACGTGCCCCTGGCCAACACCATCATCGTAGACGGGGCCGAACACTACGGCCTCTCCCAGCTCTACCAGCTGCGGGGCCGGGTGGGCCGCTCCTCCCGGCTGGCCTACGCCTACTTCCTCTACCAGCCTAACGTGGCCCTCAGCGAGGTGGCGGAAAAACGGCTCACCGCCATCCGGGACTTTACCGAGCTGGGGGCGGGCTTTAAAATCGCCATGCGGGATCTGGAAGTGCGGGGGGCAGGCAACCTGCTGGGGCCCCAGCAGCACGGCCACATAGCCAGCGTAGGCTTCGCCACC
This sequence comes from uncultured Phascolarctobacterium sp., assembly GCA_964641395.1. GTDB lineage: Bacteria > Bacillota > Negativicutes > Acidaminococcales > Acidaminococcaceae > CANQBR01. Next base: position 33,176 of record CAZXKQ010000010.1, read on the forward strand.
TACTGCCAGCTGTTAGAGGAGGCGGTCCAGCGCCTCCAGCAGGGCCGGGAGGAGGAAGTGGAGCCGGAGCCGGTGCTGGAGATCCCTGCCGATGCCTACATACCTGATGACTACATAGACGAGCCCCGCTTCAAAATGGAATTATACCGGCGTTTTGCCGACCTCCAGTGGCAGGCAAGGGACGACCTCCTAGATGAGCTTATAGACCGCTTCGGGGAGCCGCCGCCGGAGGTGGTGCGGCTGTGGCGGCTGGCCTGCCTCCGCTCCCTCTGCCGCATCTTGAAGCTGCGGGGCATCAACGTCACCAAGAGCCAGATCCGCCTGGTCTTCGCCCCCAAGACCCCGGTGGCGCCGGAGGCGGTGCTGGCCCTGCTGGCTTCCTACAAGGGGCGCTTAGTCTACAAGGACGGCCCGGAGCCCCAGCTCCTCTACAAGGCGGGGAGCGGCTCCCTGGAACCCCTGGACTGGCTGGAGCAGACCCTGGCGGCATTAGTGCCTAGGCCGGTGCGGCAGCCGGTCAAAGGCTGAGGCTTAGAGTATCACTACGGAAGGGAGGGGGAGAGGTGAGCAGAGCGAGCAGGGACGGCTTTTTGCAGGGAGCCTTCATCCTCACCTTGGCAGGCCTAGGGGTTAAGCTCATAGGCTCGGTGAACCGCATCCTCCTTTCCCGCCTGCTAGGGGGAGAGGGGATAGGCCTCTACCAGATGGCCTACCCGGTCTACCTGTTGCTCCTGGCCATCTCCTCCGCCGGCCTGCCGGTGGCCATCTCCATCCTAGTGTCGGAAAACCTGGCCCGGGAGGCCTATGGCAGCGTCAGGCGCATCTTCCGCCTCACCCTGCTGGCCATGGCGGGCCTAGGCCTGCTGTTGGCGGCGGTCCTGGGCCTGGGGGCCTCCGCCCTCATCGACGGGGGGCTGATCCAGGACGGCCGGGCCTACTGGGGCCTGCTAGCCCTCACCCCCGCCATCTTCTTCGCCACCATCCTGGCCAGCTTCCGGGGGTACTTCCAGGGCCACCAGTTGATGACACCCCCTGCCCTCAGCCAGGTGCTGGAGCAGCTGCTGCGGGTGACGGCCATGCTGGCCCTGGCCTACTACCTGCTGCCTAGGGGACTGGAATACGCCGCCGCCGGGGCGGCCTTCGGGGCGGTGCCCGGCACAGTCACCGGCATCCTGGTGCTCACCTGTTTTTACCTGTACTACAGCCGCAGCGGCCGGCTCAGCCCGGCGGGCAGGCCGGGGGAGGCGGTGCTCCCTGCCGCCGCCATCCTGAAGAAGCTCTTCCTCCTGGCCCTGCCTGTCTCCTGCGCCAACATCCTGGTGCCCTTGAACAGCCTCCTGGACCTGCTGCTGGTGCCCCAGCGGCTGACGGCGGCGGGCTACAGCATCAGCCAGGCCACCACCCTCTTCGGCTACCTCACCGGCATGGCCCAGCCCCTGGTGATGATGGCCACCATACCCACCCTCTCCCTAGCCGCCAGCCTGGTGCCGGCGGTGGCCCGGGTCTGCGTCCTGGGGGACGAGGCCGCCCTGAAGCAGCGGGCCGCTACCGCCCTCAAGCTCTGCCTGGCCCTCACCCTACCGGCCGCCATGGGCCTCAGCGTCCTGGCCCAGCCCATAGGCCGGCTCCTCTTCGCCACCGGCGGGGCGGCGGCGGCCATCGCCCACAGCGGTCCTGCCATCTGCCTCCTGGGGCTGCAGCAGGTGAGCACCGGCCTCTTGCAGGGGCTGGGCCGCACCAAGCTGCCTATGTACCACATGCTGGCGGGCCTGGCCCTGAAGACCGGGGCCCTCTACCTGCTCACTGACCGGGCCTGGAACGTAGCCGGGGCCGCCCAGGCCACCAACCTAGGCTATGCCGCCTGCGCCCTCTTGAACCTCTGGGCCCTGCAACGGCTAGGCCTAGGCTGTCCCTGGCGGCAGTCGGCCAAGCTTTTCGCCGCCGCCGCCCTGGCGGCCCTGGGGGCTGGCTGTAGCTACCAGCTGCTGAGCCAGGGCCTGGGCCTGGCCGCCGCCACGGGCGGGGCCATCCTGGGGGCGGCCCTGCTGTACGCCGGCCTCCTGCCGGCCCTGCGGCTCATCACCAAGGAAGAAGCGGCCGCCCTGCCTCTGCTGGGCCGGCTGTGGAAATAAGAAAGAAGGACTGACATGGCTAAGCTTACAGTAATCGGCCTGGGCCCCGGGGCCTACCAACACCTATCCTTGGAGAGTTTGGCGTTGCTCCGCAGCGGCGCCACCGTCATCTTGCGGACGGCGGTCCACCCCCTGGTGCCCCGGCTACAGGCAGAGGGGCTAGGCTTCACCAGCTGCGACGACCTGTACCAGGCGGGAGCCTCCTTCCCGGAGGTCTACGCCGCCGTCTGCCGGCGTCTGCTCCAGGCGGCCGCCCAGGGGGACGTGGTCTACGCTGTGCCAGGCAGCCCCCTGGTGGCGGAGGAGACGGTGAGGCTGCTGCGGCAGCTGGCCCCGGCCGCCGGGGTGGAGCTGGACGTGAGGCCGGCCATGAGCTTCTTAGACGTGGCCTATACAGCCCTGGGCCTGGATCCCTGCGCCGGCCTCTACATCGCCGACGCCCAGGCGCCGGAGGCCCTGGCCCGGGCAGGCAGCTGCCCCCTCCTCCTCACCCAGCTCTACAGCCGCCTGGTGGCCAGCGATTGCAAGCTGGCCTTGATGGAGGCCCTGCCTGACGAGGCGGAGGTGTACTACCTCTACCACCTGGGCCTGCCAGAGGCTGCCTGCCGGCGGCTGCAGCTCTACCAGTTGGACAGGCAGCAGGACATAGACCACCTCACCAGCCTCTACGTGCCGGTCCAGGCCCAGGCCGCCCCCCGGGCCAAGGCGGACATCGGCCCCTTGGTGGAGGTTATGGCGGCCCTGCGGGCCCCCAACGGCTGCCCCTGGGACAGGGAGCAGACCTTTGCCAGCATCCGGGCCAACCTTATCGAGGAGGCCTACGAGTACATCGAAGCGGTGGACCAGCAGGATGCGGCCCACATGGAGGAGGAGCTGGGAGACGTGCTGATGCAGGTAGTCTTCCACGCCCAGATGGCCCAGGAGGAGGGCCTCTTCGACCTGCAAGGGGTGATCGACAAGATCACGGAAAAGCTGATCCGCCGCCACCCCCACGTCTTCGGCACCACCCAGGTGGCGGACAGCCAGGAAGTGCTGGTGAACTGGGAGGCCATCAAGCAGGAGGAGAAGCAGGAGCGGCACAGCGTCCTAGACGGAGTGGCCCAGGGGCTGCCCGCCCTGCTGCGGGCCTACAAGGTGCAGGGGAAGGCGGCCAAGGTGGGCTTCGACTGGCAGGCGAAGGAGCCGGTGTGGGCCAAGGTGGAAGAGGAGGCCCAGGAACTGCGCCAGGCCCTGGAGCAGGGGGGCCCGGAGGCGGAGGGGGAGCTAGGCGACCTTTTCTTCGCCCTGGTGAACTACGCCCGCCACTGCCATATCGAGCCGGAGACCGCCCTTAACGGCACCGTGGACCGCTTCTGCCGCCGCTTTAAGCATGTGGAGGAGCGGGTGCAGGCCAGCGGGCGGCCCTGGTCCAGCTACAGCCTGGCAGACCTGGATCTCTTCTGGGAGGAGGCCAAGGCCCAGGGCCTGTGAGAGAGGGGCAGAAGTGTAAAATAAGTGGCATTTTTGCCGGGGCCCGGCCTAGGCGAAAAATAAGGCTTGCATATTCCTGCTAGGTAGGGTAGAATTAACCGTGTGTATGTATACTGATAGGACGAAAAGGACTTTGGCGGCCTAGCGGTATACGGAAGCTGAGGCTTTATTTTAATTAAAAAGGAGGAATCGGCAATGAACAGGACAGAATTGGTTGCTGCCGTAGCAGAAAAATGCGACATAACCAAGAAAGATGCCGAAAAGGCTGTCTGCGCCACAGTACAGATTATCAAGGATACGGTAATCGCCGGCGGCAAAGTGCAGATCATCGGCTTTGGCACCTTTGAAGCCAGGGGTCGGCAAGCCAGAGTTGGCCGCAACCCTCAGGATCCAACCAAGGAAATCCCCATTCCAGCTGCGGTGATCCCCACTTTCAAGGCAGGCAAAGGCTTCAAAGATCTGTTAAACGTGAAACCAGCCAAAAAGGGCAAAAAGAAATAGTCCCCTTGCCAAACCGTAAGCAGCCGCCCCCTAAGGGCAGGGCTGCAGGGGCGGCGCCGAAGGGCGGCCCCTCCGCCACCTGACCCTGGCGGAGCATGCCCAGGCCGGCCCAGGGAAGGCAAGGAGCCCCCGCTCTCAAGCTAAGAGGGAAGAATGTCCGGCTGTAGCAGTCGGACATTCTTTTACAGCAGCGGCACACAGGAGGGGCCATGGCCCAGAGACAGCATAAACCGCACCGCAAGTTAAGACTACTCCTCTACCTAGCCTGTATCGGCTGCCTGCTGGCAGTGTGCCGCCAAGGCTACCAGCTCTACCAGATCAAGCAGGAGCAGGCGGCTACCAAGGAGCGTCTAGAGGAGCTGCGGAGCAGGCAGCAGGCGCTGGAAAAGGAAAAGGAGAACCTCCACGATCCCCATTATATCGAAAAACTGGCCCGGGACGATTTCAACATGGTGGGCAAGGACGAGGTGCCCATCTTCGTAGTGGACAAGGAGCAGGGCCGGCGCTGAGGCTTGCGTTTTTTTGTTTGCACCTAGTATATTTTTTGGGGAAGGCAGTTGACTTAGCTTCGCCTGCAAGGTTATAATATACAGGGATAAAATTCTAAGGAGGTTCTACCTGTATGGCTCTGGAAATAGGCAGCATCGTGGAAGGGGAAGTAAGCAGCATCACCAACTTCGGCGCCTTCATACAGTTGCCCGAGAACAAGGTGGGCCTCATCCACATTTCGGAGATCAGCAATGTCTACGTGAGGGACATCCACGACTTCCTGCAGGAGCACCAGCAGGTGCGGGTGAAGGTGCTGTCCATAGACCAGCGGGGCAAGATCGGCCTCTCCTTGAAGCAGGCTGCCCCCCCTGAGGCCCAGCCTCCCCGGGGCCCCCGGCCGGAGGCCAGGGGACGCTACGCCGGCCCCCGCCCAGGAGGCAGGCAGGGAGGGCCCCTCTCCTTCGAGGACAAGCTGTCCCGCTTCCTCAAGGACAGCGACGACAGGATGCTGGATCTGCGGCGCAATACAGAGTCCAAGCGAGGCGGCAGAGGCTCCAGGCGGGAGCGGTAAGCCTAACTAGTTAGTGTGGAGAGAGCACTCAGGCTGGGTGCTCTTTTTTGCTCAGAGGTGAGCTATGAAGAAGGCGGAGGAAAGGGTCCTCTTAGCCCTGCGGCAGGGCCTGCCCCAGGGAGCCAGGCTACTCCTGGCAGTGAGCGGCGGCTGCGACTCCCTGGCCCTGGCGGCAGGCTGTGACTACTGGAGCCGGCAGGGCCGCTTCCAGGTGCAGGTCTGCCATGTCAACCACTGCATCAGGGGGGAGGCGGCCCAGGCTGATGCAGCCTTGGTGGAGGCCTTCTGCCGGCAGCGGGGGCTGGCCTACAGCTACCGGGAGGTGGACGTGCCAGCCTACCTGGGGCAGCGGCCCCACCTCTCCCTGGAGGGGGCGGCCAGGGCGCTGCGCTACCAGGCCCTCTTCCAGGCGGCGGAGGCGGCAGGCTGCGGCTACGTGGTGACGGCCCACCAGGCTGACGACCAGGTGGAGACCCTGCTGCTGAGGCTGCTGCGAGGCGGGGGCAGTGCCGGCCTAGGGGCCATGGCCCCCCGGCGGGGGCGGCTGCTGCGGCCCTTCCTAGGCCTCAGCCGCCAGGAGCTGGAAGCTTACTGCCGGGAGGAAGGGCTGGCCTACTGCCAGGATGCCAGCAATGAGGATCCTCGTTACGCCCGCAACCGGGTGAGGCTGGAACTGCTGCCCTACTTGGAGCAGCGCTACAACCCCCGGGTGCGGGAGCTGTTGTGGCAGACGGCGGCCCTGCTCCAGGAGGACGAGGCCTGTCTGCAGGGCCTGGCCCAGGAGCAGTACCGGCTCTTGGCCAGGCAGGAGGAGGCCGGGTGGAGCCTGCCGGCGGCGGAGCTGGGGCAATTGCCCCCGGCCCTGGCCAAACGGCTGCTGCGCCAGGCGGCCCAGGCCGCCGGGGCAGGGGAGCTAGGCTACAAGCACAGCCAGGCCCTGCTGCAGCTGCTGGGGCGGCCTGGAGGCAGCAGGGTGGACCTGCCAGGCTTCCTGACGGCGGTGAAGAGGGGCGGACGCCTGTTTTTTTACCAAGAGCGGGACAAGGAGCACGGTTACTAGGCCGGGAAAGGATGGAGGAAGGAAGATGCATGAGGATATCAAGACCATACTGGTGAGCGAGGAGGCCATCGCCGCCCGGGTGAAGGAGCTAGGGGCCCAGCTCACCCAGGATTATCGGGACAAGGAGCTGGTGCTGGTGGCCCTCTTGAAGGGGGCGGCCTGGTTCGCCGTGGATCTGTCCCGGGCCATCCAGCTGCCCTGCCGGATCGACTTCATTGTGGCCTCGTCCTACGGCCAGGGCACTACCACCAGCGGCACGGTGAAGGTGAAGCTGGATTTGAGCGAGAGCATCAGGGGCAAGGACGTGCTGCTGATCGACGACATCATCGACAGCGGCGTCACCTTTGCCGCCATCAGCCAGATGCTGAAGGCCCAGAAGCCCGCCTCCCTCCGCACCATCGCCATGTGCGACAAGGCGGAGCGGCGGCAGAACGGCTTTAAGTGCGACTACGTGGGCTTCGCCGTCCCTGACGAGTTCCTGGTAGGCTACGGCCTGGACTACGCCGGCGACTACCGCAATCTGCCCTACATAGGCATCTTAAAGCCGGCGGTATACGGCAGGGCCTGAGAAAAAACCTTGCGTGTTCTAGGCGATTATACTATAATGTGTCTGTTAGCTGTCTTGATGAGAACCTATGGCAGAGAAGGAGGACGGCTACTTGAATAGATTTTTTCGCAACGTACTGCTGTACCTGATGATCATAGTCTCCTTGATTATGATGTTTGACCGCTTCTCTGACTCTGGCAGCGCTAAGAAGACCGAGATCAGTTATACCGACTTCGTCCGCTACGTCCAGGCTGAGCAGGTGCAGGGAGTCACCATAGTGGAGAACACCATCAGCGGCAAGCTGAAGGATGGGAAGGAGTTCACCACCATCACCCCTGCCGATACCGACATCGTCAAGGTCCTAGAAGAGAAGAACGTAGAGATCAAGGCGGAGCTGCCTCCCCAGCAGCCCTGGTGGATGAGTTTGCTCACCAGCATCCTGCCCATGTTGGTCATCGTGGGCATCTGGTTCATGATGATGAACAACACCGGCGGCGGCGGGGGCAAGGTGTTCCAGTTCGGCAAGAGCCGGGCCCGCCGCTACGACGAGGACAGGGTGGGAGTCACCTTTAAGGACGTGGCCGGGGCCGACGAGGCCAAGCAGGAACTGATAGAGGTGGTGGAGTTTCTCAAACACCCCCAAAAGTACAACGAACTAGGGGCCAAGATCCCTAAGGGGGTCCTCCTCTTCGGCCCTCCTGGCACCGGCAAGACCCTGCTGGCCAAGGCGGTGGCAGGGGAGGCGGGGGTGCCCTTCTTCTCCATCTCCGGTTCTGACTTCGTGGAAATGTTCGTAGGCGTAGGGGCCTCCCGGGTGCGGGACCTCTTTGAAAACGCCAAGAAGAACGCCCCCTGCATCGTCTTCATCGATGAGATCGACGCCGTAGGCCGGCAGAGAGGGGCCGGTCTGGGCGGCGGCCATGACGAAAGGGAGCAGACCCTCAACCAGCTGCTGGTGGAGATGGACGGCTTCAGCGCCAACGAGGGCATCATCATGATCGCGGCCACCAACCGGCCGGACATCCTGGATCCCGCCCTCCTGCGGCCGGGCCGCTTCGACCGGCAGATCGTAGTAGACCGGCCGGACATCCGGGGCCGCCAGGCCATCCTCCAGGTCCACGTCCAGGGGAAGCCCTTGGCACCAGACGTGGATCTCAGCGTCATCGCCCAGCGCACCCCCGGCTTTACCGGGGCTGATCTCAGCAATTTGATCAACGAGGCCGCCCTGCTGACGGCCCGCCAGGATAAGAAGGTCATCGGCATGGAGCAGCTGGCAGAGGCGGCGGAGCGGGTGATCATGGGGCCTGAGCGGCGCAGCCGGGTGATCAGCGAGAAGGAGAAGCGGCTCACCGCCTATCACGAGGGAGGCCACACCGTAGTAGGCATGCTGCTGGAGCATACGGATCCGGTGCACAAGGTCACCATCATCCCTAGGGGCAGGGCCGGCGGCTACACCCTCAGCCTGCCTAAGGAGGACAAGTACTACGCCACCCGCAGCGAGATGCTGGACGAGCTGAAGGTGCTGCTAGGAGGCAGGGTGGCGGAGGCCCTGGTGCTGAAGGAGATCTCCAGCGGCGCCTCTAACGACCTCCAACGGGCCACCCAGCTGGCCCGCAGCATGATCTGCGAATACGGCATGAGCGAGAACATCGGCCCGGTGACCTTCGGCAACCACGAGCACCAGGTCTTCCTAGGCCGGGATATAGCCCGGGAGAAGGAGTACTCTGAGGAGGTGGCCGCCGAGATCGACAAGGAGGTGCGCACCTTCATAGAGGGGGCCTACCAGGCTACGGAAAAGCTGCTCAGCGCCAATCTGGACAAGCTGCACACCATAGCCGGAGCCCTGATGCAGTACGAAACCTTGGAAAAGGAGCAGATAGAGGAGCTATTGCGCTACGGCCGCCTGCTGACGGCGGCGGAAAGGGCGGCCTTGCCGGCAGCGGCCCCAGAGGGGCAGCTGGCCCAGCCAGGGGCCCTCAGCCCGGAGGCTACGGCCTAGCCCTCCCCCAGTTCCGGCCTAGAGGCGGCGGTCTGTCGGCCTGCCGCCTTTTTTTGCTAACCTGGCCCAGGCCTTGAGTTTACAAAAACCCTGGCAGGTATTATACTAGGGAGGGGCCTGCCAGGCTCACAAGGAGGAAGAAGCTATGCGCCAGCGCGTTTTGTCCTTACTGCGGCAGCACCAGGGGCAGCCTCTCTCCGGAGAGGAGCTGTCCCGCCAGCTCCACATCTCCCGCACAGCGGTTTGGAAGCATGTGCAAAGCTTGAAGGCCGACGGTTACGCCATCCAGTCCCTGCCTAAGAAGGGCTACCTGCTGCTGGAGGTGCCGGACCGCCTCTACCCCCAGGAGATCGCCGCCCACCTCCAGACTAAGTGGCTGGGCCACAGCATCTACTACAGGGATAAAGTGGATTCCAGCAATAACGTGGCCAAGAAGCTGGCCAACGAAGGCTGTGCCGACGGCCTGCTGGTGGTGGCCGAGGAGCAGGGGGCCGGCAAGGGCCGGCTCCAGCGGGGCTGGCTCTCCCCCTACGGCCGGGGCATCTGGTTCAGCGTGGTGCTGAAGCCTCCCTTCCTGCCCCAGGAGGCGGCCAAGTGCACCCTCCTGGCCGCCGTAGCGGTGGTGAAGGGGGTGAACTCCCTCCAGGGGGTGGAGGCCAGGATTAAGTGGCCTAACGACATCCTCCTCCAGGGCCGCAAGCTGGTGGGCATCTTGACAGAGATGAGCGCGGAATTCGGCCACATCAACTACGTGGTCATCGGCATAGGTATCAATACTACCGTCAGACGGGAGGACTATCCCCCCGAGCTACGGCCCCTGGCCATCTCCCTGGCGGACGCGGCCCAGGAGCCCTTCACCCGGGCGGAGCTGCTGGCCAGGATCCTGGGCCACATGGAAGAACTATACGAAAGGGCTGTCTGGGAGGGTTTCGCCCCCATTCTGGAAGAGTGGCGGCGCTACTCCTGCACCCTGGGCCAGCAGGTGAAGGTGATAGCCCCGGACGGCACCTACCTAGGCACGGCCCTGGACATCGACCAGGAGGGCCTGCTCCTAGTGCGGAAGGCCGACGGGCAGGTGGAAAAGGTGGTGGCCGGGGACGTGTCCATCCGGCCGGCTGCCAGGCCGGAGAGCTACAGCTAGGCCGGCCCTAGCCTGGGCAGGGAGGATGACTCTATGTTATTAGTAATCGACGTAGGCAACAGCAACATCGTAGCAGGGGTCTTTGACGGCAAGGAGCTGCTCACCAACTGGCGCTTCTCCACGGATAGGAGCAAGACGGCAGACGAGTACGGCATCATGGTGCGGAGCATGTTCAGCTACGGGGAGGTGCCGGTGAACAAGATTACCGGCATCATCATCTCCAGCGTAGTGCCGCCGGTCCTCATCCCCCTCTGCCACATGTGCGAGCGCTACTTCGGGGTGCGGCCCCTGGTGGTGGGGCCGGGGATGAAGAGCGGCATCTCCATCTGCTACGACAACCCTAAGGAGGTGGGGGCGGACCGGATCGTCAACGCAGTGGCCGCCCTCCACAAGTACAGCCACTTAGGCCTGCCTATGATTATTTTAGACTTCGGCACTGCCAACACCTTCTGCGCCCTGCTGCCTAACGGGGACTACCTAGGCGGGGCCATCGCCCCAGGCATAGGCATCAGCGCCGACGCCCTGGCCCAGCGCTGCGCCAAGCTGCCCCGGGTGGAGATCATCTGCCCCAAGACCGCCATCTGCCGCAACACGGTGGCCTCTATGCAGGCGGGCATGCTCTACGGGGCGGTGGGCCAGATGGAAGGGATAATCAAGATGATGAAGAAGGAGCTAGGCGGCCAGGCCTACGTCATCGCTACCGGCGGTTTCTCCGGCATGATGGCGGCCAACAGCCAGGCCATCGACGCGGTAGAGCCCAACCTGACCTTGGAAGGGCTGCGGCTGCTCTACGAGCGGAACAGCAGATAGGCGGCAGCGGGCGAGGGAGTCCCCAGGGGCGGGCTCCTTTTTAGCGTCAGGCTGGAGGAGGGCGTATGCTGATAGGCAGGCTGGAGTTAGAGACAGGGGCGGTGCTAGCCCCCATGGCCGGGGTGACGGACCTGGCCTTCCGCCTCCTCTGCCGGGAGGCCGGCTGCGCCTATACCGTCTCAGAGATGGTCAGCGCCAAGGGCCTCCTCTACAAGAATAAGAAGACGGCCAGGATGCTGGCCATCCACCCCCAGGAGCGGCCCTGCGCCATCCAGCTCTTCGGCCGCAGCCCAGGGGACTTAGCCCAGGCCGCCCAGCTGGTGGAAGGGGCCGGGGCGGACATGATAGACTTCAACATGGGCTGCCCGGTGGCCAAGGTGGTGGGCAACGGGGAGGGCTCCGCCCTGCTGCGGGAGCCCCGCCTGGCCTATGAGATCCTAGCCGCCATGGTCAAGGCGGTGGCCGTGCCGGTGACGGTGAAGCTGCGGGCCGGCTGGGACGGGGAGCACTGTAATGCTGTAGAAATAGCCCGGCTGGCGGAGGCGGCGGGGGTGGCGGCCATAACCGTCCACGGCCGCACCCGGCAGCAGTTCTACCAGGGCCGGGCAGACTGGTCCATCATCAAGAGGGTGAAGGAAGCGGTTCACATCCCCGTCCTAGGGAACGGGGACGTGGACGGCCCGGCCGCAGGGCTGCGGCTCATGGCGGAGAGCGGCTGTGACGGCCTGATGGTAGGCCGGGCGGCAGAGGGGAACCCCTGGCTATTCAGCCAGCTGCGGGCCGCCCTCCAGGGCCGGCCCCTGCCTCCCCCGCCCAGCCTGGGGGAGCGGCTGCAGCTGGCGGCCCGCCACCTGGATCTGCTGATAGACCTCAAGGGGGAGCAGGCGGCGGTGAGCCAGATGCGCCGCCACATGGCCGCCTACCTGCGGGGCCAGCCCTATGCTGCCGCCTACCGGGCCCGCTTCCAGACGATGGACAGCCGGGCCGCCTTCCAGGCCTTGACGGAAGAGTACTACGCCGCCTACCAGGCCTACCAGGCCCGGGAGGGAGAAAGGCAGGCGGGGGCAGTTGTGCTTTAGGGGCGAATGTGGTAAAATTAAGCTTTGGAATAGCGGGGCGGCCAGCGGTCCCACGCCCCCTTAGGCGGGCCCAGGGCTGCTGCCGGCCTGGAGGAAGATGGTGGAACAGCTGGAGAAGAAGCGGGTAGTCAGCGTCAGCCTGGGCTCGTCTACCAGGGACGGCCAGGCCAGCCTGGTGCTGGGCTCCACCCTGCTGAGCATAGAGCGGCGGGGCACCGACGGGGACAAGGCCAAGGCTGCCGCCCTGCTGGCGGAGCTGGACGGCCAGGTGGCAGCCCTAGGCCTAGGGGGCACCGACCTCTACGTCTACGCCGGCGGCCGCCGCTACACCTTTAGAGAAGCGGCCCGGCTGGTGGCAGGGGTGCGCCACACCCCGGTCTTAGACGGCAGCGGTCTGAAGGCCTCCCTGGAGCGGCGGCTGGTGGCCTCCCTCCAGCAGCGGGGCCTGGTGGAGCTGGCGGGCAAGAAGGCCCTCCTAGTCTGCGCCGTGGACCGCTTCGGCCTGGGAGAGGCCCTGGTGGAGGCGGGGGTGAAGCTCACCTGCGGGGACCTGGTCTTCGGCCTGGGCCTGCCCCTGCCCCTCCATTCCCTCACCGCCCTAGGGCGCTGGGCCCGGCTCTTGGCTCCGGTAGTGACCCGGCTGCCCCTCAGCTGGTTCTATCCCACCGGCGGGGCCCAGGAGCGGCACCAGGCCGGCTATGAGGCCTATTTCCAGGGCCAGGACCTGATAGCCGGGGACTTTCACTACATCAAGAAATTCATGCCTTCCCAGCTGCCAGGGGTGACGGTGCTGACCAACACGGTGACCCCGGCGGACAGGGCCCTGCTGCGCCAGGCAGGGGTGAGGCTCTTAGTCACCTCCACCCCCAACCTAGGGGGGCGGAGCTTCGGCACCAACGTGCTGGAGGCCTGCCTAGTGGCCAGCCAGGGAGCCCGGGGCCCCCTGAGCCAGGCTGAGTACTTAGAACTTTTGCAGCGCTACAAGATAGAAGCGTCGGTAGAATACTTACAAGAGGCAGAAGGAGCAGCAACTTTTTAATGGAAAAATTCGCCTTCATCCTCCATCCCCTTTCCACAGGGGACATGGAGCATCTCTCACCCCTGCTGCGCTACGTTCCTGACCGCTGGCTGGAGGCCGCCCTGCGGCGGAAGAAGCCCTTCGTGGTTTCCCACATTACCGGCATCAAGAGCCCCTACGCCCAGGCGGAGGGCTACTTCATCGGCTGTCCCTTGACGGCCCGGCAGATGCTGACCCTGCCGGAGGACTTCGTCCTAGAGCGGATCATCCAGGCGGGCCAGGTGGCCCAGGAGCTTGGGGTGAAGCTGGTGGGCCTGGGGGCCTTCACCTCCATCGTAGGGGACGGGGGCCTGACGGTGGCGGAGCACTTGGACATCGCCGTCACCAGCGGCAATAGTTATACAGTAGCCACGGCAGTGCAGGGGGCGGAGCAGGCCGCCGCCCTCCTAGGCAAGGAGCTGGCCCACTGCAAGGCGGTAGTGGTGGGGGCCAGCGGCAGCATAGGGGCCGCCGCCGCCAAGCTGCTGGCAGGCAAGGTGGGGCACATCGCCTTAGTGGCCCGCCACCTGCCCCCCTTGGAAGAGTTGGCCCAGGAGCTGCTGCGGCAGCACAGCTGCCAGGTGACGGTGACGGCCGACATCCACCGGGCCCTGCAGGAGGCGGACATCGTCTTGACGGTGACCAGCTCCCTGGACTTTTTAATTGAGGCGGCAGACCTGAAGGCCGGGGCCGTAGTCTGCGACGTGGCCAGGCCCCGCAACGTGTCCCGGGAGGTGAGCCGGCAGCGGCAGGACGTGCTGGTCATCGAGGGCGGGGTGATCAAGGTGCCGGGCCAGGTGGACTTCGGCTTCGACTTCGGCTTCCCTCCTGGCACCTCCTACGCCTGCATGGCGGAGACCATGATCCTGGCTTTGGAGGGCCGCTACGAAAGCTTTTCCCTGGGCCGCTCCCTGGAAGTGGCCAAGATAGAGGAGATCGCCGCCCTGGCGGTGAAGCACGGCTTCAGCCTGGCGGGTTTTCGCAACTTCGAGCGGGCGGTGAGCAAGGCCCACATCGAAGAGGTGAAGCGCTACGGCTGCCAGGCCCTGACCCAGTCTCAGGGCGCCGCCGGCTGAGTATGGCTGAACCTGGCCGGCCCTAGGCCGGTGAACGATAAAAAATAAGAAGAGGGCAGGCTGCCAGACGGCCTGCAGGGAGGGGTAGACTATGGTAGCTAAAGAAACTATACTGACAGAGCAAGGCTTGCGGGATTTAGAGCTGGAGCTGGAAGAGCTGTTGACGGTGAAGCGGCCCCAGGTGGCGGCCCGGCTGAAGGCGGCCATCGCCCTAGGGGATCTGAGCGAGAACTCGGAATACGAGGATGCGAAGAACGAGCAGGCCTTCATGGAGGGCCGCATCCAAACCCTGGAGAACCAGATTAAGACCGCCATGCTCATCGTCAAGCCCCGGGTGGTGGACAAGGTGAGCCTGGGCTCTACCGTGGTGGTGCTGGACGAAAGCGAAGGGGTGGAGGAAGAGTACACCATCGTAGGCACCACGGAGGCAGATCCCCTGGCCAACCGCATCTCCAACGAGTCCCCCCTAGGGGCGGCCCTGCTGGAGAAGAAGGTGGGGGCTACAGTGGTGGTGGAGGCCCCGGCGGGGGAGTTCACCTACAAGATTATAGAGATTAAATAAGGAGCAGGCTATGAGCGAGGGAAAGCAGCAGGGCAGGCCGGAAGAGAGGGCGCCCCTCAGCGAACAGGAACTTAATGAGCAGACCCAGGTGCGCATCGCCAAGTTGGCCAAGATCCGGGAGGCGGGCCAGCTGCCCTTCGGGCATCGCTACCCGGTGAGCCACCACGCAGGGGAGGTAGCCGCCGCTGCGGAAGAGCTCATCGCCAGCGAGGCGGAGGTGACCCTGGCCGGCCGGCTGCTGGCCATCCGGGGCCACGGCAAGACCTGCTTCATGGATCTGCGGGACCACACTGGCCGCATCCAGCTCTACCTGCGCAAGGACGTGCTAGGGGAGGGGCCCTACGCCCTGGTGAAGCTCTTGGACATCGGCGACATCGTAGGGGTGAAGGGCAGCGTCTTCCGCACCCACATGGGGGAGCTGTCGGTGAAGGTGACGGAGCTGGAGCTGCTGGCCAAGGCCCTGCGGCCCCTGCCGGAGAAGTGGCACGGCTTGAAGGACATCGAGCTGCGCTACCGCCGCCGCTACCTGGACCTTATCGTCAACCCCCAGGTGCGGGAAACCTTCGTCAAGCGGAGCCAGATCATCAAGAGCCTGCGGGAGATTTTGGACAGCCACGGCTTCCTAGAGGTGGAGACCCCCATCCTCACCACCATAGCCGGGGGCGCTGCCGCCCGGCCCTTCATCAGCTACCACAACACCCTGGACATGCAGGTCTACATGCGCATTGCCCCGGAGCTGTACCTGAAGCGGCTGATCGTAGGGGGGCTGGACCGGGTCTACGAGCTGGGCCGGGTCTTCCGCAACGAGGGTATCGACAACAGGCACAACCCGGAATTCACCAGCGTGGAGATCTACCAGGCCTACGCTGACTACCAGGATATGATGGACCTGACGGAGGAGCTGGTGGTGAAGACGGCCCAGAAGGTGCTGGGCACCACCAAGATCACCTACGAGGGCACGGAGATAGAGCTGGCCGCCCCCTGGCCCCGGCTGAGCATGACGGAGGCGGTGCGCCAGTACACCGGCAAGGACTTCAGCCAGGTTCCTGACCTGGCCACCGCCAGGCAGTGGGCTGCCCAGCTAGAGGTGGAGATAGAGCCGGACTACGGCATCGGCAAGATCATCAACGCCTGCTTCGATGCCTACGTAGAGGCTAAGCTGATCCAGCCGGTGTTCATCACCGGCCATCCCAAGGAGATCTCTCCCCTGGCCAAGAGCAACCCGGACAACCCAGACATCACCGACCGCTTCGAAGCCTACATCTACGGCCGGGAGCTGTGCAACGGCTTCACGGAGCTGAACGATCCCCTGGACCAGCGGGAGCGCTTCCTGAAGCAGGCGGAGGCCAGGGCCAAGGGGGACGAGGAGGCCAACATGATGGACGAAGACTTCCTCAACGCCCTGGAGTACGGCCTGCCTCCCACCGGCGGCCTGGGCATAGGCATAGACCGGCTGGTGATGTTCCTCACCGACAGCGCCAGCATCCGGGACGTGCTCTTCTTCCCTATGATGAAGCTGGTGGATAAATAGCCTGGGCCGGCTGCCTAGGAGGTACTTATGGACGCATTAGCAGGCATCCGGGTGCTGGACCTCTCCCGGCTGCTGCCGGGGCCCTACTGCACCATGCTGCTGGCGGACTTCGGGGCCGAGGTGATCAAGGTGGAGGAGCCAGGGCGGGGGGACTACTCCCGCAGCTTCCCTCCCTTCCTCAAGGACCTGGGCTACTGGCACCTGCAGCTGAACCGGAACAAGAAGAGCGTCACCCTGGACCTGAAGAGCCCGGCTGGGCGGCAGGCCTTCCTGCAGCTGGCCCAGACGGCGGACGTGGTGGTGGAAAGCTACCGGCCGGGGGTGCTGAGCCGGCTAGGGGTGGACTACGCTACAGTGAGCCGGCTGAACCCGAAGATCGTCTACTGCAGCCTGAGCGGCTACGGCAAGACCGGCCCTCTGGCCGGCCGGGCGGACCATGACCTAGGCTACCTCTCCCTCAGCGGCGTCACCGCCATGAGCGGGGAGGCCGGCGGGGCTCCGGCCCTGCCCGGGGTGCTGATGGCGGATATGAACGGGGCGCTGGCGGCGGCAGTGGGCATCATGGTGGCCCTGCGCCAGGCCGCCCTCAGCGGCCAGGGCCAGGAGGTGGACGTCAGCCTCTACAACGTGGCCATGTCCCTCCTGCCTGGGGCTGCCAGCCTCTACTTCGGCAGCGGCTTCGTGGCCCGGCGGGGCAATAACTGGCTCACCGGCGCCAACCCTAATTACAACATCTACGCCACCAAGGACGGGGGCTACCTGGCGGTGGGCTGCCTGGAGAAGAAGTTCTGGCGCAACCTCTGCCTGGCCCTGGGCCGGCCGGAGCTGGTGGACCTGATCGACCAGGAGGCCAACTATCCCTACTTGAAGCAGGAGCTGGCCGTCATCTTCGCCGGCAAGACCCTGGCCCAGTGGCAGCAGGAGCTGGCGGGGCAGGATGCCTGCGTCACCCCGGTGCTGGACTACGACCAGGCCTGCGCCGCCCCCCAGACGGCGGCAGGAGAGATGGTGCTGGAGGCCCAGGATCCGGAGCTGGGCAGCTACAAGCTGCTGGGCTTTCCCATCAAGCTCTCCCGCACCCCGGCCCGGCTGCGGAAGCGGGCTCCCCGCCTAGGGGAGGATAATGGGGAGTATTTGGGAGGATAGGTCCCCTCTTGTTTTGCCGCCCCTGGCTAAGCTGGCTTAGCAGGGGCCTTTTCTGTAGTTCGAGGGGGTAGAGGAAATGGAGTTGCGGCAATTAGAGTATTTTTTAGCGGTGACTAGGTGCAAGAATTATACCAAGGCGGCCAACCTCCTCCACGTGTCCCAGCCCACTATCAGCGTAGCCATCCAGAAGCTGGAAGAGGAGATGGGAGTGCGGCTTTTAGAAAGGGACAATAAGAACCTCTCCCTTACCAGGGAGGGGGAGCTGTTCCAGGCGGAAGGAGAAAAGATCCTAGCCGCGGCCGAGGGCTTGGGCAAGCTTATGAATGACTTACGGCCGGCGGTGAAGAAGCACCTGAAGGTGGCCTTTCCCTCCACCATAGGCTCCTGGCTGTGGCGGGTCCTGCTCTTCCGTTTCCCAACGGTCCATCCCGATATAGAACTGGAGATCGCCGACTACGGCACCTTGGAGATAGTGCAGCTGTTGAAGGAGCAGGAAATAGAGATCGGCTACGGGGTCATAGGCATGGTGGAGGACGGGGCTATCGACTACGAGGAGCTGCGCCAGGGGGAGATGCAGCTCATCGTGCCTGTGAGCCACCCCTTTGCCCAGCTACAGGCCGTGGCCGTGGAAAAGTTGGCCGACCAGCACATCATCATGTACGACAAGGGCACCACCTACGTGGAAAGGCTGCTGCTGGAACAGTTGGAGAAGGCGGGGCTGAGGCCCAGCTTCCGTTATGTGCGGGAGCAGTCTTCCGTCTTCGATATGGTGGCGCAAGACTGCGGCATCGCCGTAGCCCTGGATGGGAAGGTGAGCATGATTAGGGACAACAGCCGGCTGGCAGCCGTACCCCTGGAGCCGCCGGTAGCCTTTGCTACCGGGCTGTTGTGGCATAAGAATAAGTTCCTCTCCTCCAGCGCCCGCAAATTTAAGGACTTCCTCAGCTCTTACCGGGAGGTGGGGGGATAGGAGGGGAGGCTGCTCCTCTGTGACTGGCTACTGCAGGCTTGAGTTTGGCCTGCAGTAGTTTTTTCTGTCAAAGGGACGGGCGGGGATGATAGTTTTCCCTTATGGAACTATAGTTAAGGAGAATTGTACAAAGGAGGGCGGGGAGGGTATACTGGAGACAAAGAAAAACCTAAAGGAGGCTTTCCACTATGGCAGCATACGTTATCGATTCTCAATTATTCCGCGACCAGTACGGCACGCCGGAGATGCGGGCAGTTTTTGCCGATGAGCAGCTGGTGCAATACTGGCTGGACGCCTGGGTGGCCTTGGCGGCGGCTGAGGCCGAGCTAGGGATAGTGCCCCAGGAAGCGGCAGACCACATTAAGGAGATGGCTGTGTGGCAGAACATGGACATGGACGCCATCCGGGAAGGGTTCTTGAAGACCTCCCATCCCCTGATGCCCCAGATCCGGGAATTTGAGCGGGTCTGCGGCAAAAAGGCAGGGGGCTACATCCACTGGGGAGCCACCACCCAGGACATCATGGATACGGCCGTGGTGTTGCAGCTGAAGGCCGCCCACGCCATCCTGACAGGCCAGGTGCAGGACCTGTTGCGGCTCTGCCTGCAACGGGCTGAAAAGTACAAGGACCTGGTCATGGCCGGCCGCACCCACGGCCAGCACGCAGTGCCCATCACCCTAGGCTCCAAGATCGCCATCTGGGCCGATGAGTTCGGCCGCCACCTGGAGCGGCTGGAGGAGGGCAAGCACCGCTACCTGGTAGGGCAGCTAGCCGGAGCCGCCGGCAGCCTGGCCTCCCTGGGCAAGGACGGCTTGGCGGTGCAGGAGAAGTACTGCGCCAACCTAGGCCTGGGCCAGCCGGTGACCACCTGGCACGTGGCCCGGGACGGCTTCTGCGAATTTGCCTCTACAGTGGCCATGATCGCCGGCACCGTAGGCAAGATCGCCAACGAGTTCATCAACCTGGAGCGGACGGAGCTCTGCGAGCTGGAGGAAAGCTTCAGCAAGGGCAAGATCGGCTCCAGCACCATGCCCCACAAGCGGAACCCCATGGTGTGCGAGAACGTCCTGGCTACGGTGCGGGTGGTGCAGGCCAACGCCGCCCTCTCCTTCGGCGCCCTGATCCAAGAGCACGAACGGGACATGAGCTTCTGGCAGACAGAGTGGAGCTACCTGCCCCAGATCTGCATCATGACTGACGGGGCCATCGCCATGCTGAAGGTGATCCTCCAGAGCATGATCGTCCATGAGGACCGGATCAAGAAGAATCTGTACCTGACCAAGGGGCTCATCGTCTCCGAGCGGGCCATGCTGGAGCTGGGCCGCTACCTGGGCCGGCAGAACGCCCACGACGTGATCTACGACGGCTCTATGAAGGCCTTTGAAGAAGACAGGCTGTTACTGGATGTCTTGCTAGAAGATGAGCGGGTGACCAGCAAGCTCAGCGAGGAGACCCTGCGGGAGCTGCTGGAGCCGGCCAACTACGCCGGCAGCTGCTCTAAGCTGGTAGACCGGGTAGTGGCCAAGTGGGGAGGACTGGTGCAATGAACCTGGGCTTGCTGGCCCTGCTGCTCCCCAGTGGCCATGGTAGTGGTCAATTCCGCCCTGGCCCTGGTGGGACTTTACAATATCTTCCATTAAGCCCCTGGTGCTT
>CAZXKQ010000011.1:0-20062 GCA_964641395.1 uncultured Phascolarctobacterium sp.
GCGGGGGTTGGATTTGAACCAACGACCTTCGGGTTATGAGCCCGACGAGCTACCAGCTGCTCCACCCCGCGATGTTTGTATGGTGGAGAGGGTTGGATTCGAACCAACGAAGCGAAACGCGGCAGATTTACAGTCTGCTCCCTTTAGCCACTCGGGAACCTCTCCGTCAACAACAGCACTAATTATACCGTATAAAGGGGGCCTTGTCAACAGGGAAATTAGCTTTTTTCCCCTAAGACCAGGGGTGGCAGCACCTCCAAGCCCTGGCTGCCTCCCTTCACCGCCTCCAGGAGGAAGAGCCAGGCCGGCTTGGCCACATCGCTGTGGAGGAAGCGCAGCCTCTTAGGCATCAGCCCCTGGGCCCGCAGCAGCTCCAGGGTTTCCACCAGGCGCTCCGGCAGCTGGCAGAGGGCGAAGCGGCCTCGGAAGCGTACCGCCCAGGCCGCGGCGGCGATGAAGTCCGCCAGGGTCCCTGCCACCTCATGACAGGCGGCGGTGCCTATCTGCCGCTGCCTGCCTCCCTTCCTGTAGGGGGGGTTGGCCACTACCAGGTCGAAACTCTCCGGCGGCAGCAGCTCCCGGTAGGCCGCCACGTCTCCCTGGAGGAAGACCGCCTGCCGGGCCAGCTGGTTGAGGGCGGCGCTGCGCCGGGCCAGTTCCAGCACCCGGGGATTGATGTCCACCCCCGTCACCTGGGCCGCTCCCCGGGCCAGGAGTAAGAGGGAGATGGCGGCAGTGCCGCAGCCCAGCTCCAACACCTTGGCCTCCCGCACTAAGTGGGGAAAGCGGGCCAGCAGTACAGAGTCCGTAGTGAAGGGAAACTCCTCCCTGCTCTGGTAGAGCCTGTAGCCGCAGTCCGGCAGGTAGTCCAGCCGCAGCCCTTCTTCAGTCCCGGCCATGGCCTAGACCCCGGCCTGCTCCGCCGTCACCACCTCGTCCCACTCCACCTGGATCACGTTGTTAGGGGCTAGCTGGACGCTGGCAGTGTGGCCGGCCTTGTTCACCCCTATCACCTTCCCCTCTCCCAGGGGGGTGGCCACCAGGGCCCCCAGCTTGGGGGCGTCCACCTTCTCCCTCTTGCCCTTGGCCGCATTGGCCTTGCTGTAGCTCTCGCATTCGTACTTGAGGCAGCAGAGGAGGCGGCCGCAGATGCCGGAGATCTTGCTGGGGTTGAGGCTCAGGTTCTGCTCCTTGGCCATGCGGATGGACACCGGCTCAAAGTCCCCTAGGAAGGTGGCGCAGCAGAGGGGCCGGCCGCAGCAGCCTATGCCTCCCAGCATCTTGGCCTCGTCCCTCACCCCTATCTGCCGCAGCTCGATGCGGGTGCGGAAGACGGCCGCCAGGTTCTTCACCAGTTCCCTAAAGTCCACCCGGCCGTCAGCCGTATAGTAAAAGGTGATCTTGTTCACGTCAAAGGTGAAGTCCACGTCTACCAAGCGCATCCCCAGGCCCAGGTTCTTGATCTTGCGCAGGCAGATATTGTAGGCCTCCTTCTCCCGGATCTTGTTTTCCGCCAGCTTGGCGTCATCCTCGGGGGTAGCCTTCCGCAGCACCTGCTTCAAAGGGCTGGTCATGCTGCCCTCCTCCACCTCCTTGGGCCCCAGGGCCACGTGGCCGTACTCCAGGCCCCGGGCCGTCTCCACTATCACCGGATCCCCCTTGACCACCCCGGTGTCGCCAGGGTCGAAGTAGTATATCTTGCAGGCCTTCTTAAAGCGCACTCCTACGATGGTAGCCATCTTCTCACACCTCCAAGTCATCATTCAGCTGTAAAAGTAGTTGCTCCAAGGCCAGCCTCACCCCTACGCTGCCTGCCAGCCGTTCCCCGCTCCGGCTGGCGTGGGCGTAAGCCCGGCGCACTGCGGCTCTGGCGAACCTGGCAGCCAGGGGGGAAAGCCTGGCCTCCCTATCTAGATTGTAGATACAGGCCCCTGCCCCCTCCTGCAGGAGCAGGATGTCGTGTAAAAGCTGGCTGCAGCTTATGGCCAGCAGCAGGGCCTGGGGCCGCTGATAACTGTTAAGGTCCAGGCCCTCTAGGCGGCTGAGGGGGTAGCGGAGGGGCAGGCCTTCCAGAAAGGCCAGGGCCTGCTCCCTGGCAGCCAGGGCCCCTCCCCCCTCCTGGGCCTCCCCCTGGGATAGCTCCAGGGCCAGGCCTAGGGAGCCCTCTGCCAGGCGGGCCAGGGTGCGGGCCTCCTGGGCCGGCACCTGCCGTTGCACCAGGGCCTGCACCAGCAGCTCCTCCGGCAGGGGGGCGAAGTTCAGCCGCACCGCCCGCGAGCGGATGGTAGGCAGCAGGCGGCCGGCCCGCTCCGCCACCAGGATGAAGAGCCAGCCTGCCGTAGGCTCTTCTAAGAGTTTCAGCAGCCCTGCCGCCGCCTCTGCCGACAGCTTGTCCGCATTGTTGATCAGGCAGACCTTGTAGGGGGAGAGGACGGGGGCGAAGCCCCCCTGATCCCGCAGGGCGCCGATCTGCTCGATGCTGATCACCGTGGTGGCCTTGCTGCTGCCGAAGACCCCTATGTCCATATAGATAAAGTCCGGATGGGCCTTGCTGAAGCCGCCGTCGGCAAAGTTCAACAGCTTACAGGAGGGGCACTGGCAGTCCTCCTCCCTGCCTCCCTGGAGGCAGAGGAGGCTGCGGGCGAATTCCGCCGCCAAAAGCCGCTTCCCCACCCCGTTAGGGCCGGAGAAGAGGAGGGCGTGGGGCCGCTCCTGCCGCTGGAGGAAGGCCTCCAGGAAGGCCTTCACCTGTTTCTGGCCTAAAACCCGCCCCCACATCAGCCGCCACCTAGGAGGCCGTGGGCCTCCAGGGCCTGGAGCAGCCGTTTGGTCACCTCTTCCTCCCTGCCTAGGGCGTCTACCAGGCAGTAGCCGGGCCGGCTGGCGGCCAGGGCGGCGAAGCCCTGGCGCAGGGCCTGCTGGAAGTCTAGGCCGGCCGCCTCATACCGGTCTACTATCCCCCGCCGGGCCCGCCGCTCTAAGAGGGCCACGGGGGGAGCGTCTAGGATCAAGGTCAGGTCCGGGGCCAGGCCCCCGGTGGCGTAATCGTTCAAGGCCTGGAGCCGCTCTATCTCCTCCTGCCCCTTGCCGGCGGCGTACCCCTGGTAGACCAGGGTGGAAGCGCTGAAACGGTCGCAGATCACCACCCTCCCCTCCGCCAGGGCCGGCCGCAGCAGCTTTTCTACGTGCTCGCTGCGGGCCGCCAGGTAGAGGAGGGCCTGGCTGGCCGTATTCAGGGGCAGGGAGGCGTCCAGCACCAAGGCCCGCACCCTTTCTGCCAGGGCCGTGCCGCCCGGCTCCCTAGTCAGCAGCACCTGGCGGCCCCTGGCCTCCAAGGCCTGCTTTAACAGCAGGGCCTGGGTGGACTTTCCGGTGCCGTCTATGCCCTCCAGGGCGATGAAGAGGCCCCTGCTCATCTCTGTCAACCTCATCTTTCTCCGTTCCCTTATTTCAACACCCGCAGGGTGGCCAGGCTGGCATCACTGGGGCCGCTCACCGTCAGGCCCAGGCGGAGCTGTTCCTGGCAGTAGGCCGCCACCTGGGGACTCAGCCTCTCCCCCGGCAGCAGTACCGGTATGCCGGGAGGGTAGAAGCCCACCTGCTCCCCGCTGAGCCGGCCCACCGCCTCCCTGAAGGGCAGCCTTTCCTGGGGGGCGAAGAAGGCCTCCCTGGGGGTGGCCCCCACCTCCGGCAGGGGGAGCTGCCCCGCCGCCCCGCAGCCGGCCAAAGGAGGCCTGGCCTCTGCCGCCAGCTCCTGGAAGACCTGGGCCAGGCGGCCTAGGGCGGCCTGATAGTCCGGCCCTCTGTCGGCGCCGGTCACTAAGAAGAGGACGTTCTCTCTATCTGCTAATTCCACTGCCACCCGCTGGCGGCGCAGGGCGGCGGCTACCTCCGGCCCTGTGTAGCCCAGGCCGGCGCAGTTCACCGTCACCTTGGTAGGATCCAGGGGGAAGGGGGCGGCCTCTGCCTCAGTCAGCAGCCGCAGGCCAGGCAGTCCGGCCAAGAGGCTGCGCAGCTGGGCGGCCGCCGCCAAGGCAGCCTCCACCAGGGCCCGGCCCTGGCTGGCCATCTGCCGCAGGGCCTCGTCCAAGGAGGCCAGGAGGTAGTAGTTAGGGCTGGTGCTGCCTAAGAGGCTCATAGCCGCCGCCATCCTGGCCACCTCCAGCCTTTCCCCCTGCACCAGCAGGAGGCTGGCCTGGGTGAGGGCAGGGAGCAGCTTGTGGCTGCTCTGGGCGCTGGCGTCGGCGCCACAGGCCAGGGCGGAGGGAGGCAGCTGGGGGCTGAAGCCTAGGTGGGCGCCGTGGGCCTCATCTACCAGCAGCAGGGCCCCCTGGGCATGGCAGCTGGCCGCTATGGCCGGCAGGTCCGCCGCCAGGCCGTAGTAGGAGGGACTGGTCACCAGCACCCCCTTGATGTCCCTGTCTTGGGCCAGGGCCGCCGCCACCGCCTCAGCCTCCACCTGGGTGGCCAGGGCCAGGTCCTGCCGGTAGGCAGGGAGGAGGTAGCTAGGCTCCAAGCCTGCCAAAATCAGGCCTGCCGCCACGCTGCGGTGGGCGTTGCGAGGCAGGAGGAGCTTATCCCCTGGCTCCAGGGCCCCTAGCAGCATGGCCTCTACCGCCTGGGTGGTGCCGTTAGGGGCGTAGAAGGCGGCGGCGGCCCCGTAGAGTTCTGCCGCCAAGGCCTGGCCCGCCGCCAGGTAGCTGGAGGGGCTGTGGAGGTCGTCCAGCTCCTGCATCAGGGAGACGTCAAGGGCCAGGGCAGGGCCTAACAGCCTCGCCAGGCCGGGGGAGGCCCCCCGTCCCCCCTTGTGGCCCGGGGTGTGGAAGGGGTAGACCCCTTCCTGCCTATAACGCTCCATGGCCTCTAGCAGGCTCAGCTCCCCCATGGCCCCTCCCCGCACTCTGTGCTAAATTTATCCATAACATATTATACCACAAAAGGGCCCGCCCTGCCCCCTGCCGCCAGGGAGAAAGAGAAAAACTCCGAGGCCCGCCTACAGCCGGCACCCGGAGCTGGTTTTCTCTTAGAGCTTACAGGCCTAGGCTGGCCGCCACCTCTTCCCAGACTACGAAGCGGGCCTTGCTGAAACCGTTAAAGGTGGTGGCAGAGGCCGAGGTATAGGCGCCGCAGCTAGGCACCAGGAGCCTGTCCCCCACCTCCAGGGGGACGGTCATCCTGCCCCGGAACATAATGTCCAGGGAGTCGCAGCTGGGGCCGGCAAAGGTGGCCGCCACCCGGGAACGCCCCTCCTTGAAGCTCAGCAGCTTAAAGTCCCACTGGTCGAAGAGCACTCCGGAGAAGGTGCCGTAGAGGCCCTCGTCTAGGAAGTACCAGGGCTGGCCTCCCCGCTCGTTGAGGCCGATGACGGAGCAGATCAGGTTCACCGCCGTACCGCAGATGTAGCGGCCCGGCTCGCACCAGGCCTCCGCCTGGGGAAAGTCCTCGTCTAGGCGGGCCTGGATCTGGCGCAACAGCTCCCGCAGGTTGAAGCGCACCTTGGGCTCAGGTATGGGGAAGCCGCCGCCGATGTCGATCACCCGCAGGGGCAGCCCTGCCTCCGCCGCCTCTTCGAAGAGCTGGGCCGCCAGGTCCATCCCCCACAGGTAGGGGTCGGCGGTAACCGTCTGGCTGCCTACGTGGAAGGCTATGCCTGCCATGTCCAGGCCGGCTTCCTTGGCCTGCCGCATCAGGCCCAGGGCCGCTTCCTTGGAGGCGCCGAACTTTTTATTTAAATCTACATGGGCAGAGGAATTGTCGATGCGCAGGCGGAGGAGGACGGTGGCTCCCGGGCAGGCCTTTTGGATCTTGGCGATCTCCGATGCGTTGTCAAAGGTCATCTTCCGTACGGAGCAGTCCCGGCAGGCTGCCAGCCCCGCCTCCGTCTTAACCGGATTGGCGTAGATCAACCGCTCCCCCTCTATGCCCATGGCCGCCAGGGTGCGGATCTCCCCGTCGCTGGCCACGTCGAAGCAGGAGCCGGCCTCCTGCAGCACCTGTAGGATAGCAGGGTGGGGGTTGGCCTTGATGGCGTAGTGCACCTTGACCCGGGGCAGGTACTTGCGCAAGAGGGCGTAATTGCGTTTCACCTGGTTGACGGAAAGCACCAGGAGGGGCGAGCCGTAGGCGGCTGCCAACTGCTCCACGGCTTCCCGGCCGATTTGGAAAACCTCTGCTGTTCTCATCGCTTACTCCCTTACTACCCAGCGGTTTTTATCGCTCATATGATTGTACCACAAAATCGGGAAAGTACAATAGGAAAAGAGCCTGCAAGGGATTTTTTTTGAGGAGGGAGGAAGCCATCTGCCGCCACGGCCTTTTACAGGCTTTTTTGTGCCAAAAAGGCGGAATAGGCAGAAAAAAGGCAGCTGCCTAAGCAACTGCCTCGCTCTTTTCTAGCCAGCTACAGGAGGCCGCAGCCGTCACCTGCCTGCCGCCCTGATCACGCTGCAGCCCATATAGGGGCGCAGCACCTCCGGCACTACCACGCTGCCGTCTTCCTGCTGGTAGTTTTCCAAGATGGCGGCCACGGTACGGCCTACCGCCACTCCGGAGCCGTTAAGGGTGTGGACGAACTCAGGCTTGGCCTTAGGCTCCCTTCTGAAGCGGATGTTGGCCCGCCGGGCCTGGAAGTCTAGGAAGTTGGAACAGCTGGATATCTCCCGGTAGCAGTTGGCCGCCGGCAGCCACACCTCCAGATCGTAGGTGGTGGCGCTGCTGAAGCCCAGGTCCCCGGTGCAGAGCCGCACCACGTGGTAGGGCAGGCCCAGCCGCTGCAGCACGTCCTCCGCATCCCTGGTAAGGCTGTCCAAGGCCTCCCAGGACTCCTCCGGCTTGGTGAACTTCACCAGCTCCACCTTGTTGAACTGGTGCATCCTGATCAGGCCCCTGGTGTCCTTGCCGGCAGCCCCGGCCTCGGCCCGGAAGCAGGCGCTGTAGGCGGTGTACTTAAGGGGCAGGGCGGCCCCGTCTAGGATCTCGTCCCGGTGATAGTTGGTCACAGGCACCTCCGCCGTAGGGATGAGGTAGCTGTCCCAGTTCTCCAGCTTGTACATATCCTCCACGAACTTAGGCAGCTGGCCGGTGCCCAGCATGCTGGCGCCATTGACCAGGAAGGGAGGGAAGAACTCCGTGTAACCATGCTCCTGGGTGTGCACATCCAGAAAGAAGCTGATCACGGCCCGCTCCAGCCGGGAGCCTAGGCCCTTGTAGAAGACGTAGCGGGCGCCGCTGACCTTAACTCCCCGCTCAAAGTCCAAGATGCCCAGCCCTTCCCCGATTTCCCAGTGGGGCTTAGGGGTGAAGGGGAACTTAGTGGGCTCCGACCAGGTCCTGATCACCGGGTTGGCGCTGTCATCGCTGCCCAGGGGGGTGTCGGCCGCCGGTATGTTGGGGATGAGGAGGAGGATGTCCCGCAGCCGCTGCTCTATCTCCTTCAAGGCCCTGTCGTCGGCGGCGATCTTGTCCCCTATGGCCCGGACCTCCTGCTGTTGCTGGCTGGCGTCCTGGCCGGCCTTCTTCAGCCTGCCGATGGCCTGGGAGGCGTTATTCCTCTCCTTCTTCAGGGCTTCCACCTGCTGGGTCAGCTCCCGGCGCTGCCTGTCCAGGGCCAGGAACTCCCCTAGGTCCAGGCTGCCGTTCCGCTTCTTCACTGCCTCTATTACTAGTTCCGGATTATCCCGGACGAACTTCATATCTAACATAACACAACCTCCACCTGGGCTCCAAGGCCCCCTCAGTCCCTGCTAGCCAAGAAACGGATGGCCGACAGGGCCGCCTTCTGGCCCTGGCCGGCAGCCCGGTTGCACTGCCAAGGCTGGCCGGTGCAGTCGCCGCCGGCGAAGACCCCTTCGATATTGGTCTGGGCCTGGTCGTCTACCAGGACGCTGCGGCCCCTGATCTGCAGCTCCGGCAGGAAGCTGTTCAAGGGATCGCTGGCCCTGAACATGAAGACGGCGGCCACATTGAAGTACTCGCTGTTGGTGTAGATGCCGGTCACCGAGTCAGTGCCGGTGATCTCCGTAGGCGGCTCCAGGATGACGCTGATGTTCTTCCTCTTAGGCTGGATGAAGTCGCTGTAGCGGGGGAAGAGGTAGACGTGCTCGCAGATGTCCGCCAGGTACTCGATCTCCCCCATGGCGTCCGGCACGGTGGCGATGGCCGCCACCTTCCTGCCCTGGTAGGGAGCCCCGTCCCGGCGGGCGCAGTAGCTCACTCCCTTGCCTAGGAACTCCGTCTCCCCCGGCAGCAGGTCGCTGCGGGAGATGCCGGTGGCCAGGATTACCGCCTGGGCGCTGTACTGGCCGGTGGGGGTGCCCAGCAGGAAGCCCTCCTCCGCCTCTTGCAGGGAGACTATCTTCTCCTCCACTACCTGTACGTCGGTCTGCTTGAGATGGTTCACGAAGGCATCCATCAGCTGGCTGCCGGACAGATCCGGCAGGCCCATATAGTCTGTAATCTTAGCCACGCTGCGCAGCCGGGGGCTGAAGCCGTGGGCCTCAAAGAGGATGACCCGCCGCCCCTTGCTCTGGGCAGTGATGGCCGCGCTAAGCCCCGCCGGACCGCCGCCGATTACCGCGATTTCATAATCCATGTCCTTCCCTCCTTGCGTCAGCACGCTGAGAACTTAAAAGCTAAGGCCATTATATCACAGTTGGGCTCAAAGGAAAAGACGCTTTCCCCGCAATTAAGAAAGGCTGGGAGGCTTGCGCCTCAAACCAGCCTCAGCTGAGAAATATTAAACCCCACAATGCCGTCCTACCCCTTGTTTTGAACCTGCATGTGCAGGTGGGTACCTTCCCGGCGCACGCAAACTTCCACTGAAAAAGCTGAGGCCTGTTTTTGGACGCCAGAGTGTCAGGTTCCCTAGGTTAGTGTGTTGGCTCAAAACCTAGCGGGGTGTTGTAACGAACACCGCAGGGACTAATATGCTGCTTCACAGCTTACCCTTATAATAACAAATCGGGAGGCATTTTTCAACGCCTCCCGCCTAAAAAAACTGCTCTTTACTGCTTATCTTTCTCTTTTTTTGTCAGAAGGCTGGTCCTGATGTGCAATTCCCGCAGCTGCTTGGCGTCCACCTCGTTAGGCGCCTGGGTCATCAGGCAGGCGGCGCTCTGGGTCTTGGGGAAGGCGATCACGTCCCTGATGGAGTCCCGCCGGGCCATGATCATCACCAGCCGGTCCAGGCCGAAGGCCAGGCCCCCATGGGGAGGAGCCCCGTATTCGAAGGCGTTCATCATGAAGCCGAACTTCTCCTGGGCCTGCTCATCGCTGAGGCCGATGGCGGAGAAGACCGCCTTCTGCACATCCCGCCGGTGGATACGGATGGAGCCTCCGCCGATCTCGGTGCCGTTCAGCACCATGTCGTAGGCCTTGGCGTAAACCCTGCCTGGCTCCGTAGCCAAGAAGGGCAGGTCTTCCTCCCTGGGAGAGGTGAAGGGATGGTGCATAGCGTCCCAGCGCTTCTCCTCCTCGTTGTACTCAAACATGGGGAAGTCCACCACCCAGGTGAAGGCCAGCTTGTCCGGATCGATGAGCTGGCGGCGCTTGGCCATCTCCAGCCGCAGGGCTCCCAGGGCCTGGGCCACTATGGAAGGCTTGCTGTCGGCTACGAAGAGCAGCAGATCCCCCGGCTCCACCTCAGCCGCCTGCTGCAGGGCGGCGATGTGCTGAGGGCCGAAGAACTTGGCGATGGAGGACTTGACTCCCCCCTCTTCCGGGAACTGGAGCCAGGCCATGCCCTTGGCCCCGTAGATGCCTACGAACTTCACCAGGCCGTCCAGCTCCCGCCGGGGTATGTTGGCATCCCCCTTTACGTTGATGCACTTCACCTGGCCTCCTGCGGCCAGCACGTTGTTGAAGACTTGGAAGTCGCAGCCCCTCACTGCCTCCCCTACATCGTAGAGGGGCATGGCGAAGCGCAGATCCGGCTTGTCGCTGCCGTACCTGGCCATGGCCTCGTCCCAGGTCATGCGGGGGAAGGGCAGCTGCAGCTCCACCCCCAGGGCTCCCTTGAAGACGTAGGCCACCAGCCCTTCGATCAGTTCCAGGATCTCATCCACCTCCATGAAGGACAGCTCTATGTCCAACTGGGTGAACTCCGGCTGCCGGTCGGCCCGCAGGTCCTCATCTCGGAAGCAGCGGACGATCTGGAAGTAGCGCTCGAAGCCTGCCACCATCAAGAGCTGCTTGAAGATCTGGGGGGACTGGGGCAGGGCGTAGAACTTGCCTGGGTTGACCCGGCTGGGCACCAGGTAGTCCCTGGCCCCCTCCGGGGTGCTCTTGGTGAGCATGGGGGTCTCGATCTCTAAGAAGCCATGCTGGTCCAGGTAATCCCGCATCAGCTTGGCTACCTTGTGGCGCAGGATCAGGTTCTTCTGCATCTCCGGCCGCCGCAGGTCTAGGTAGCGGTACTTCAGCCGCAGGTTCTCATCGGTGTCGATGCCGTCCTGG
The DNA here is from genome assembly GCA_964641395.1 of uncultured Phascolarctobacterium sp. Lineage (GTDB taxonomy): Bacteria > Bacillota > Negativicutes > Acidaminococcales > Acidaminococcaceae > CANQBR01. Next base: position 10,453 of record CAZXKQ010000011.1, read on the forward strand.
ATGTAGAAGGGGGGCGTCTTGGCCTTGTTCAGCACCTGGATGACGGAGGCCACCACCTCCACCTGGCCGGTAGGCAGGTTCTCGTTGATGGTGTCCTCGTCCCGCAGCCGCACCCGGCCCTGGACCTTGATGACGTACTCGTTGCGGATGTCTTCCGCCGTCTTAAAGCTGCTGCCGGAGGTCTCCGGATCCGCCACTACCTGGACGATGCCGCTCCGATCCCGCATGTCGATGAAGATCAGGCCACCGTGATCCCTGCGCTTAGCCACCCAGCCGCACAGCACCACTGCTTCACCGGCGTTTCCCTGCCGCAACTCGCCGCAATGGTGGCTGCGTTTAGCCTTAATCATCTTGCCCCACCTCTGCTTGTAAAATACTTTGTAGGATACTGGTTATAGCTGTAACGGCGATTTCCCGCTGGCTGCTTGCCGCCATGTCCCGCAGGACTACCTGGCCCCTCTGGGCCTCTTCCTCGCCGAAAATTAACACTAGCCCGGCCCCCGCCCGGTGGGCGGCCTTCAGCTGGGCCTTCAGGCTGCGGCCCGCCTCCCCCAAGCCAGTCCTGATGTGGGCGGCCCGCAGGGCCGTCACCGCCTGGAAGGCCTGGTTGTACTGCTGCCCCTGGGCTACGGCGTAGACCTGGTAGAGGGGCTGCGGCGGCGGCAGCAGGCCCTGGCCGGCCATGGCCAGGTAGAGCCGCTCCAGGCCCATGGCAAAACCGCTGCCAGGAGTGGCAGGGCCCCCCAGTTCTTCCACCAGGCCGTCATAGCGGCCGCCGCCGGCCACCGCGCTCTGGGCCCCTAGGGGAGGATACTGTATCTCAAAAGCGGTCTTCGTATAGTAGTCCAGACCCCGCACCAGGGTGGGATCCAGGGTGAAGCTGACTGAGGCGGCCTGGAGCAGCTCCTGCACCCGGGCGAAGTGCTGCCGGCACTCAGGGCAGAGGCAGTCCAGCATGTTGGGAGCCCCTTCCCGGTAGGGGGCGCAGACCTTGCAGTCTAAGAGCCGCAACGGGTTGCGCTCATAACGGCTGCGGCAGTCCTGGCAGAGCCCCTCCAGCTTGGGGGCGTAAAAGGCCCGTAGCTTCTGGCGCAGGCGGGGCCGGCACTGGGGGCAGCCTACCGAGTTCAGCTTTAACTCTAACTGCTGCAGCCCCAGCTCCCTCAGGACCTGCAGGGCCAGCAGGATCAATTCCGCATCCACCTCCGGGCCGCCGCTGCCCAGCACCTCGCAGCCGAACTGGTGGAACTCCCGGTAGCGGCCGGCCTGGGGCCGGTCGTAGCGGAACATAGAGCCTAGGTAGTAGAGCCTGGCCGGCCAGCCCTGGCCGTAGAGCTTGTGCTCCACGTAGGCCCGCACGGCGGAGGCCGTGTTCTCCGGCCGCAGGGTGAGGCTGCGCCTCCCCCTGTCCTCAAAGGTGTACATTTCCTTCTCTACTACGTCGGTAGCGTCCCCTATGCCCCTTTGGAACAGCTCGGTGTGTTCAAAGGTAGGGGTGCGCAGCTCTTGATAGCCATAGGCCTGGGCCGCCTGCCGCAACACCTCTTCCAGGTAGCGCCAGGCGCCGCTCTCCTCTGGCAGTATATCCTTCGTCCCCCGGGGGGCGCTAGTAAGCATGGCTCCTCCTTCCCAGGCCGCCAGGGCTAGGTCCGTCCTGCCTGGAGGAAAAGCCTCTGGCGGGCGGCTAAGAGCCGGGGCAGGCCTGCCGCATAAGTGGCCACGTCCTTGGGAAAGGCCAGGCGGCGCAGGTGGTGGGTGTCAGGGAGGGGCAGCTTGCTCACCGACCCAGGCCCCAGGCCCAGCACCGGCTGCTGCTCCTCCATCATCAAAACATTGTAGAGACAGGCCCTGCCAGGCCGGGCATAACCGATGTTGGCCAAGGAGCCTAGCATGTAGTGCTGTCTGTATAGGTAGTAAGGCTGCAGCCCTTGCCGGCGGCAGAGGGCCATACCGGCCTCCACCACCGCCTCTGCCTCCTCCGGCCCCAGGCTCTCCTCCGGCCTAAAGGCGTGGAAGAGGCTGGAACCCCGTTTCAGGGCCAGGGTGTGGAGGGTCAGGTTGTCCGGCTCCAGGGCCAGCACCCCTTTGATGCTGTCCAGGACCTGCTCCCTGCCTTCTCCCGGCAGGCCGACGATGAGGTCTGCGTTCAGCAAGAAGCCCCTTCGGCGGGCTGCCTCATAGGCGGTGTAAAAGGCCTCCAGGCTGTGGTCCCGGCCTATCCTCAGCAGGGTGGCAGGCTGGAGGGTTTGGGGGTTGACGCAGAGCCGGGTGACCCCCGCCGCCGCCATAACGGCCAGCTTAGCCTCATCAATAGTGTCCGGCCGGCCGGCCTCCACGGTGAACTCCTTCAGGCCCAAGCCGCCGAAGGCCTGGCGCAGCAGGCGCAGAAGCCTGGTGAAGGGCCCTAGGGCCAGGCTGGTAGGGGTGCCTCCCCCTACGTAGAGGGCGGTGGCCGGGGGCAGCAGCCCCCCTCGCATACCCAATAATTCTACCACATTTTCTATATCTTGTTCAATAAGATTCAGAAAGTTTTCCTGTTTTTCTTCCTCCGGCACCAGGCCGGCAGGAAAGCTGCAGTAGGAGCAACGGCTGGGGCAGAAGGGGATGTGGAGGTAGAGGGCCAGCTGGCCGTTGTAGGGCCCCAGCAGGGGTTGCTGACGGCGGCAAAGCTCTGCCAGCAGCTGGGCCGTAACCTGGGAGAGGCCGTAGACCTCCTCTAAGTAGGCAGGCAGCTCCTCCAGGCTCAGGCCGGCAGCCAGCAGCTTGTGGGCCAGCTTCACCGGCCGCACCCCCTGGAGCACTCCCCACTGGCCCAGGCCCTGGCTAGCCATTACCCTGCTGGGCTTCCTCCCCCGCATGCCACAGCTCCCGGTAGAGGACCCGGTACACCACCGCCACCGGCACGGAGAAGATCATGCCCAGGATGCCGAAGAGCTTGCCGCCTAGCAGCAGGCTGAGGAGGATGATTACGGGATGGAGGTCGATCTTCTCCCCCATGATCTTAGGCATGATGAAGTTAGCGTCGATCTGGTAGTAAATGATGTAAAAGAGGGCGACTTGGATGGCGGTGCTGCTGCTCTGCCCCAAGGCGATGAAGATGGCCGGCACCGCCCCCAGCATAGGCCCTACCACCGGCACCGTCTCTGCCAAGAGGGCCCAAAAACCCAGTACCAGGGGGAAGTCTATCCCCAGGTAGGCGGTGCCCAGGGTGATGCAGAAGGCGCTGATGAGGGAGCACTTTCCCAACCCGTTGACGTAGTTGGCCAGGGTGAGGCCGATCTTGTCCAGCACCTGGGCCGCCCTAGGCTGGTCCTGGTAGGTGAAGAAGTGGATGAGCATGGCCCGCAGCTCCCGCCAGTCCTTCAAGAAGTAGAAGGTTAGGAAGGGGACGATCAAAAGCCCTACCAGGTTCTTCACTATGTCGATAGAAGAGATGACCAGGTTGTGGAGGACGCCGCCGATGAAGCCCATGCCCCAGTTCACCAGGTCGTCGAACAGCATGTCGAAATCGCTGGGCAGCTGGCCGATGCCCACCTGGAACAGGCTCTCCAGATCGGCATTGTGCACCTTGGCCGCCAGGCTGGGCATGCGGGCGAAGAGCTCGTTGATCTGGCCGAAGAGGGGTAATAAAATAAGCCCCACCGCCAGGACCATGAAGGCGCAGAAGGCCAGGATGGCCACGATGATGGCCACGATGCGGTTGATGTGGACGGAGAGGCGGCTGACCTGGATCTTGGTGATCAGGTTCACCAGGGGGTAGAGGATGAAGGCCAGGCCTATGGAGAGGAGGATGGGCAGCAGGAAGGCCGCCAGCTGGTAGAGGACGAAGCTCACCAGGGCGGTGATTCCTAGCTTAAAGGCTGTGGAGTTGCGGATCTGGGGCCAGTACTTCAGCATAGCTTATTGTAAGAAGGGATTGCGCTTCCGCTCCCAGCCCACCGTGGTCTTGGGACCGTGGCCGGGCAGCAGGTAGACGTCGTCAGGCAGGGGCAGCAGCTTCTCCTTGATAGAGGCCAGCAGCTGGCGGTAGCTGCCCCCAGGCAGGTCGGTGCGGCCGATGGACTCGCAGAAGATAGTGTCTCCGGCGTAGACGAAGCCGTCGGCGGCGTCGTAGAGGCAGACGCCTCCCTTAGTGTGGCCGGGGGTGGCCAGCACCTGGAAGGTGAAGCCTGCCACCTGCAGCTCTGTGCCGTCCTCAAAGAAGCCGTCCGCCGCCTGGCACTCCACCGTAGTGCCTACGAAGAAGGAGAGGTTGCGGTTGGCGTCCAGCAGGTCCGGGGCATCCTCCCGGCTGATGTAGACCTTGGCCCCGGTAGCCCGGCGTACTTCGTTGAGGGCGAAGATGTGGTCGCTGTGGCCGTGGGTGAGGAAGATGGCCACCACCTGTACCGGCTTGATGCTCTCTAAGAAGTTGAGGATGGTCTTGGCACCGCCCCCTGGATCCACCACGATGGCCTCCCTGGTCTCCTCATTGACCTGGATATAGCAATTGGTGGCCAGCATGCCTACCGTCAAGGAGTATAGTTTCATCAGTTCTTGCCTCCCTTGCCCCTTACGGCGCTGTCTATGATGATGGTAACAGGCCCGTTGTTCACTAGTTCCACTGCCATGTGGGCCCGGAAGACCCCGGTGGCCACCTGGCAGCCCCGGGCCTGGCAGAGCTGGACGAAGGCCTGGTAGTACTGCTCCGCCACCTCCGGCCGGGCCGCCCTGTCAAAACTAGGCCGCTTGCCCTTGCGCACGTCGGCGCAGAGGGTGAACTGGGACACCACTAAAAGCTGGCCTCCTACCTCTTGGACCGACAGGTTCAGCTTGCCTGCCTGGTCGGGGAAGATCCGCAGGCCGCAGACCTTGTCGGCCAGGTAGGCCAGGTCCCCGTCCTCGTCTCCCTCCTTCACCCCCAGGAAGACCAGCAGGCCCCTCTCTATGGCCCCTGCCAGGGTCTCTCCCACCCTGACCTGGGCCCTATCCACCCTTTGTACCAAGGCTATCATTTCCCCTTGCCTCCTGTGGAAAACTCCCGCTCTACCGAGAAGACCCCCTTCATGCGCCGGATCCGGTTCATTACGTATTCCAACTGGTCCAGGCTGGCTATGTCCACCCCCATGTGGGTGTGGGCCTGGTGGTTCTTGTCCGTATGGCAGGAGAGGGAGAAGATATTCAACTTGGCCTCGCTGATGATGTTCATCAGGTCGCTCATCAAGCCCGTCCTATCCTGGGAGTCGATGATGATGTTCACCTTGTACACATTGTCCAGGCCCACGTCCCAGGACACTTCGATCATGCGGCTGCGGTCGTTGCCGTTATTGCTCAGCACGTTGGGACAGTCGGCCCTGTGGACGGAGACCCCGCTGCCCCTGGTGATGTAGCCCACCACCGGGTCCCCGGGGATGGGGTTGCAGCAACGGGCCAGCTTCACCAAGAGGCCCCCCTCCCCCTTCACCAGGATGCCGTGGCTGGCGTTGGCCTTAGACTTGCGGGGCTTCAGCTCTGCCAGGATTTCCGACAGGTTCTTGGTCTGATCCTTCTGCTGGTCCGCCTTGTACAGCTCCACCAGCTTGGTGATGACGGTCTTCAGCACTACGCCGCCGTAGCCCAGGGCCGCCAGCAGGTTGTCTTCCGTATCCTGGCGCAGCTTCTCCGCCACGCTCTTCATCTTCTCCGGGGTGCACAGCTCCTTGACGCTGTAGCCCAGCCGCTTTACCTCCCGCTCCAGCATCTCCCGGCCTTCGGCTATGTTTTCTTCCCGCCGCTCCTTCTTAAACCAGCTGCGTATCTTGTTGCGGGTGTCGCTGGCGCCGCAGATGTTGATCCAGTCCCGGCTGGGGCCGGAGCTCTGCTTAGAGGTGATGACCTCCACTATGTCCCCGTTGTTCAGGGGCAGGTCCAAGGGGACGATGCGGCCGTTCACCTTGGCGCCTACGCAGTGGTTGCCTACGTCGGTGTGGATGCGGTAGGCGAAGTCGATGGGCACGCTGTTCACCGGCAGGTCGATAACGTCCCCCCTGGGGGTGAAGACGAAGACTTCGTCGGCGAAGATGTCCATCTTCACCGAGTCCACGAAGTCCCGGCTGTCGCTCATGTCCCGGTGCCACTCCAGCAGCTGCCGCAGCCAGCTCAGCTTGGCGTCGAAGTCCTTGTCGGCAGCCTGGCCGGGCTTGGAGCCCCCCTCCTTGTAGCGCCAATGGGCGGCAATGCCGTACTCGCTGATGCGGTGCATCTCAAAGGTGCGGATCTGGATCTCTAAGGGCCGGCCGGCCCCTGACAGCACCGTGGTGTGGAGGCTCTGGTACATGTTGCTCTTAGGCACCGCCACATAGTCCTTAAAACGGCCGGGGATGGGCCGCCACATGCTGTGGACGATGCCCAGGGCTCCGTAGCAGTCCTTCACCGTATCCACCAGCACCCGGATGGCCAGCAGGTCGTAGATCTCCCCCAGCTGCTTATGGTCCCGCACCATCTTCTTGTGCAGGCTGTAAAAGTTCTTCGGCCGCCCCTGGATCTCGCACTTGATCTTGGCCTCCTCCAGGGCCTGGCGCAGGGTTTCCATGGCCTCGTTGACCATGCTCTCCCGCTCAGCCCGCCGCACCTTCACCTGTTCCGCCAGCTCGTAGTACTGTTCCGGCTCCATGTAGCGGAAGGCCAGGTCCTCCAGCTCCCCCTTGATGGCGTAGATGCCCAGGCGGTGGGCCAGGGGGGCGTAGATCTCCAGGGTCTCCCGGGAGATGGACTGCTGCTTGTAGGTGGGCATGTAGCCCATGGTGCGCATGTTGTGGAGCCGGTCCGCCAACTTAATCATAACCACCCGGATGTCCCTGGCCATGGCCAAGAACATCTTGCGGTAGCTTTCAATCTGCCTGTCTTCCTTGGAGATGTAGGCGATCTTCCCTAACTTGGTGACCCCGTCTACCAGGTTGGCTACGTCGGCGCCGAAGCGCTGCTTAATATCATCCAAGGTGTAGTCCGTATCCTCCACCACGTCGTGGAGGAAGGCGGCGGCCAGCGTCTTTTCATCCAGCTTCAGGCTGGCCAGGATCCCTGCCACCCCTATGGGATGGACGATGTAGGGCTCCCCCGACTTGCGCACCTGGGTGGCGTGGGCCTGGGCTGCCAGCTCATAGGCAGAGCGCACAAAGTCCACCTGCTTAGGGCTCAGGTAGTCGCCGGCCAGTTGGTAAAAATCTTCGATGCTGCTGACTACAGCCGCATTAGGCATACTCACACTTCCCGTGTCAGGGCCTAGAGGCCCTTGATTAGTTCCTGCACCCTGCCCTGCCAGGCCTGGCAGAGGAGCTGGGTCTGCCGTTGGCGCTGCTCCAGGCCCCCTTGATAGAGGCCGGAACTGGCCAGCTCCTGCTTAACACCGGGCACCAGGGCCAGGGCGCCGGCCTCCTCCCTCACCAGGCCTAAGTCCTTAAAGATGGCCAGGGCGGCAGGACTGCAGAGGGTTGCCAGCTCCTGCGGGCTACGGCGGCCGGCCCCCAGGGCCTCCTGCAGGGCCTTATAGGCAGCCACCAGCTGGCTGCGCTCCGGATAGGCCCAGGCCAGGGCGGCCAGGGCCTGGCGGTAATCCTCCTTTTGGTAGAGGAGCACCAGCTCCCGCTGCCCCTCCCCCAGCCCCTGCCGGACCGGCTCCAAGCCTTGAGGGGGCAGCTGGTAGAGCACCAAAGTCCTCTGCCAGGCCCGGGGCTCCAGCCGGTCATAGGTCTGCACTTGGTACTGAGGGCTGGCAGGGAGGGCGGAGGCCTCCCGCACCAACACCGTCACCCCCTGCCTAGTCTGGCAGAGCTGCCGTAAAAGCTCCTCCTTGGGCCCAGGGCGCCGCCGCAGGTCGTAAACCGCCAACGGCACCTTGAGGGAGAGGAGCTGTAGCTGCACCCTCTCCTCCCCCTGCCAGAGGTTTTTCCGAGGCTGGAAGGCTACGTCCGCCTCCATACCGTCGTGGAGCATCACCAGCAGCTCTCCTCGCTGCCACATTATGCCGCTGTAACCGTAAGCGCCGTTGGCTATCTGTATCTGTAGGTGATGGCCCTCCCTGCCTATGGCCCGGGGGTTGTGGAGCCGGGCCTGGCGGAAGGCGAAGACCGGGCTGGGGTTGCCGCAGCCGCAGGGCTCCAGGAGGGAGAGCTGCTCCAGGTCCTGCAGGGTCACCCTGTCCTCCGGCCCTAGCAGGCAGTCCACCCTTTGGTGGGGCAGGTAGTCCTCCGCCTGCAAGTGCTGGGCCACATAGGCCCGGAAGCGCTGGGCGAAGGCCTCCAGCTTCGCGGCGGGGAGGGTGAGGCCGGCCGCCTGGTGGTGGCCGCCGAACTGGGTGAGCAGGTCCTTTTCCGCCGCAATGGCCTGGTAGAGGTCCAGGGCGGGGATGCTGCGGCAGCTGCCCTTGGCCATGCCGTCCTTGATGCTGAACAGCAGGGTGGGAAGGTGGTACTTGTCCACCAGGCGGGAGGCTACGATGCCGATGATGCCGCTGTGCCACTGCTCCGAGGCCAGGATGATGGCGGTGTCCACCCTGCTCTGGCGGGCCAGCAGCGCCTCCGCCTCACTTTGGATGGTGTTGCTCAGCTGCTGGCGCAGGGCGTTCTCCTGGTTCAGCTCAGCGGCGAGCCCCTCCGCCTCTTCCCTGTCCTGGCAGATCAACAGCTCCACTGCCCGCTGGGCCCGCTCCAGGCGGCCCACTGCGTTGAGCCGGGGGGCCAGGGCGAAGGAGATGCTCTCCGTATCCAGCTCCCGCTGGGCGTAGCCGCTGACCCGGATCAGGGCCTGGAGGCCCAGCAGGGAGCTGCCCTTCATGGCCTGCAGGCCCCGCCGCACCAGCTCCCTGTTCTCCCCCGTCAGGGGCACTATATCCGCCACCGTGCCCAGGGCCGCTAATTCTACAAAGTCAGCAAAGGAGCGGTAGTCCGCCCCCCGCTGTTTTTCTAAGGCTTGACAGAGTTTAAAGGCCAGCCCCACCCCGCTCAGATCCTTAAAGGGATAGGGACAGCCTGGCTGCTTAGGATTGATGACCGCCAAGGCGGCGGGCAGTTCCGGCGGCACCGTATGGTGGTCGGTGATGATGATGTCCAGCCCCTTAGGGGCCCCGGCCACCTCCCGCCAGCCGCTGATGCCGCAGTCCACCGTCAGCAAGAGGGTGCAGCCCTGCTCCGCTATGCTCTGCAGGGCCTCATCGTTCAGGCCGTAGCCCTCGCTCTGCCGGGAGGGTATGTAGGTGCTGACCCGGCCTCCCCGGCGCCGGAGGTAGAGGTAGAGGAGGGAGGAGGCGGTGATGCCGTCTACGTCGTAATCGCCGTAGATGGTGACCTTCTCCCCCCTGTCCAGGGCGGCGCTCAGCCGCTCCGCGGCCTTGTCCATGTCCCGCATCAGGAAGGGATCGTGGAAGGGCTGGGGGCTGCCGTAGAGAAAGGCGGCCATCTCCTCCTTGCTGGCCAGGCCCCGCTCCAGGAGCAGGCCGGTGACCAGGGAGGAGGTGCCCAGGGCTGTTGCCAGCCCCGCAGCCTGGGCCTGGTCATAGCTGAGGAGGTCCCAAAGCTTCTCCTGCAGCCTCATTGACCAGCCCCTGTCTTGGCTTCCCCTTTGGCCTCTTGTTGCCCTTCCTGCTTAGCCTCTTGTT
>CAZXKQ010000011.1:20162-47912 GCA_964641395.1 uncultured Phascolarctobacterium sp.
GCCTCTTGTTGCCCTTCCTGCTTAGCCTCTTGTTTTACTTCCTGTTTAGCCTCTTGTTTTACTTCCTGCTTGGCCTCTTCCTTAGCCGTCGGCGCAGCCGCCTGCTGCCCCTCTGCCGGAGGAGCTGCCTGCTGCTGTTGGGCGGCCAGGGCGGCCTTCAGCCCGTCCCTCTCCTTTTCTAGCTCTGCCACCCTCTCCTTGTGCCGCTTAACCTCGGCTTCCAGCTTGAACTTTTCCTCTTTCTGCCGGCGCTGGGCCAAGAATTGCTTAGCCTTCATGGCCACCATGAAGCCGGCCCCCACCAAGAGGCCGATGGTGAAGCTGCCGAGGATGACTAGGACCAGGGAAGTTTCGAAGGTGAACATCATGAAGTTCAGAGTGACGGCCACTGCGTTCTGGATGGCGAACAGGGCCACCCCGATGCTGAGTATTGCTAAAACGACTACGTACGGCATAAAATCAGCCCCTCCCTTGCTTGTGGCTTTATGGGTTATTTTGCATAACTGTCTATATTCTCTCTTGACGAGGCTTTTTCCTGCTGCTGTAAGCCCGCGGCGGAAGATACTCTGAGGGAAGGAAGTAAAAAAGAAGGTGGCGGCAGGCCTTTGCTGCTTGCCGCCACTGCTGGGAACACAGCCCTTATTTGGCGTAATCCACCGCCCTGGTCTCCCTGATGATGACCACCTTGATCTGGCCAGGGTACTCCATCTCGCTTTCGATCTTCCTGGCTATGTCCCGGGCTAGGAGGACGGAAGCGGCGTCGTCTATCACTTCCGGCTTCACCATGATCCTGATCTCCCTGCCGGCCTGGACGGCATAGCACTTGTCTACCCCTTCGAAAGACTCTGAAATCTCTTCCAATCGCGTCAAACGTTTCAGATAGCTTTCCAGGGTTTCCCTTCTGGCGCCAGGCCGGGCGGCGCTGACGGCATCCGCGGCGCTGACCAGGACGGCCTCCACGCTCTTAGCCTCGCAGTCTCCGTGGTGGGCGGCGATGGCATTGATCACCAGCTCCGACTCCCGGAACTTCTTGGCTATCTCTGCCCCTAGCTCTACATGGGAGCCTTCCATCTCGTGGTCGATGGCCTTGCCGATGTCGTGGAGCAGGCCGGCCCGCTTAGCCAGGGTTACGTCCACCCCCAGCTCGCTGGCCATGGTGCCGGCCAGGCTGGCCACCTCTATAGAGTGGTTCAGCACGTTCTGGCCGTAGCTGGTGCGGTAGCGGAGCCGCCCTAAGAGCTTCACCAGCTCTGGGTGCAGGCCGTGAACCCCTAGCTTGTAGGTGGCCTGTTCCCCGGCCTCCTTGATCCGCTGCTCCACTTCCTTCTGGGCCTTCTCCACCATCTCCTCGATGCGGGAGGGATGGATGCGGCTGTCGCTGATCAACTTCTCCAAGGCGATGCGGGCTACTTCCCGGCGCACCGGGTCGAAGCCGGAGATGATGACCGCCTCCGGGGTGTCGTCGATGATCAGGTCTATCCCGGTCAGGGTCTCCAGGGTGCGGATGTTCCGCCCCTCCCGGCCGATGATGCGGCCCTTCATCTCGTCGTTAGGCAGGCTGACTACGGACACCGTGGCCTCTGCCACCTGGTCCGCGGCACAGCGCTGGATGGCTAGGGAGAGGATCTCCCGGGCCTTCCGCTCCGCCTCGTCCTTCGCCTGCTGCTCCAACTCCTTCACCAGGGCGGCGGCCTCCCGCTTCACCTCAGTCTCCAAGGTGGCTAAGAGCTCCTGCTTGGCCTCCTCGCTAGTCAGGCCGCTGATCCGCTCCAGCTCTGTCTGGTGCTTGGCCACCAGGGCCTCAGCCTTCTCCTGGGCGGCATTGAGCCTCTGCTCCTTGGCCGCCAGTTTCTCCTCCTTGCGCTCAAAGCTTTCAATCTTACGGTCCAGATTTTCTTCTTTTTGCTGCAGGCGGCGCTCCTGGCGTTGCATATCGCTGCGCCGGTCCTTGTTCTCCCGTTCCATCTCGGAACGTTGGCGGTGGATTTCCTCCTTGGCCTCCAGCAGCATCTCCTTGCGCCGCTCCTCGCCTTTGCGCTCGGCTGCCTCTATGATGCCCAGGGCGCGCTCCTCCGCCACGCCTATCTTGTTCTCAGCTATATTCTTCCGTGCAAAATAACCTATTGCCCCGGCAGCTATAGCCACGATCACCGCAGTAATTATTAGTGCTAAAATAAGCCTCACCTCCTAGAACGAAAGGGTTTTTGCCAATTAAAAATAGACGCATAAACGCGCCTACCTGACTGTCCTTATTTCATTAGAATCTAAAAGTCATTACTCTATTAATTTTTAATATATTTATTAAGAGAATAATCTATTATAAATTCTGAAACAGGGCGCACCCCAAGCGGCAGGCTTACACAGCCACAGGCCCGGCCGGCTGCCGCCTGGAAAAGGTCGAGACGCGATTGGCTATGCTTATTTTAAATAAATATTAACCATTTGTCAAGCAGAAGGGAGAAAAACCGTCAAATTTCGAAAAAAACCAGCAAATTTCCCAGTTTCTCCCACACTTTCTCCATAGCCTGGGCCTGGAAGCCCCTGGCTGCCAGGTAGCGTCCTGCAGCGGCGGCCAGTTTCTGCACCGCCGTGGAGCGCTGCCGCCCTGCCGGCAACCCCTGGATGGCCTGCAGACGTCCCTCCTGCCGCTGCCAGAAGGCGGCCAGGGCCCGGGCCGCCGCCTCCTCCTCCGCCTCCGGGGGCACCGCCGCCAGCAGCCGGGCGGCCAGGGAGGCGGGCACCAGCTTCCTGGCCAGCTCTGCCTCCAGGGCCCCCTTGCCGGTCCGCCCCTTGGCCAGCCACAGCTCGTAGAGCCGTTGGGCGTAGGCCTGGTCGTCCAGCAGGCCGGCCTCCTGGAGCCGGGCCAGGGCGGCAGCCGTCTCTTCCTCCCCTGCCCCCTGCCGGCGTAAACGGGCGGCTAGGAGGCCGGCGGAAGAGGCCTGCCGGGCCAGCAGCTCCAGGGCGGAGGCGTAGACCTCCTCCCCTCCGGCCCCGGCCAGAGGCCTGCCCTTGGCAGGCTTACAGTTCATCGTCTTGGAACTGGGCGGCGCCTAACACGTCCTCCCCTGCCTCCTCGCTGGCGGGGGCCTCGCTGACGCTGACCGTCTTGGCGCGGATTTCCGCCTCCAGCTTCTGGGCCAGTTCCTTATTGTTCTTCAAGTATTCCTTGACCTTCTCCCGGCCCTGGCCTAGGCGGGCGCCCTGGTAGGAGTACCAAGCGCCGCTCTTCACCAGCAGGTCCAGGCTGGTGCCCAGGTCCACCAGGCAGCCTTCGTGGGAGATGCCCTCCCCGTACATAATGTCGAACTCTGCCGACTTAAAGGGGGGAGCCACCTTGTTCTTAACTACCTTGGCCCGGGTACGGGAGCCGATAATGTCATTGCCGTTCTTCAGCACGTCCGCCCGGCGGATGTCGATGCGCACGGTGGCGTAGAACTTCAGGGCCCGGCCGCCGGTAGTGGTCTCGGGGTTGCCGAACATCACCCCCACCTTCTCCCGGATCTGGTTGATGAAGACGGTGGCGCACTTGCTCTTGGCGATGAGGCCGGTGAGTTTGCGCAGGGCCTGGCTCATCAGCCGGGCGTGGAGGCCTACATGGCTGTCCCCCATGTCCCCCTCGATCTCCGCCTTAGGCACCAGGGCGGCCACCGAGTCGATGACGATGATGTCGATGGCGCCGCTGCGCACCAGGGCGTCGGCGATCTCCAGGGCCTGCTCCCCGTTATCCGGCTGGCTGATCAACAAATTGTCCACATCCACCCCTAGGCGGCGGGCGTACTCCGGATCCAGGGCGTGCTCCGCATCGATGAAGGCGGCGTAGCCCCCCAGCTTCTGGGCCTCGGCGATCATGTGGAGGGCTACGGTGGTCTTGCCGGAAGACTCCGGGCCGTAGATCTCCGTAACCCGGCCCCTAGGTATGCCGCCCACCCCTAAGGCTATGTCCAGGCTCAGGGCCCCTGTGGGTATCACCTCCAGGTTCAGCTTGCTAGAAGCCTCCCCCAAGCGCATGATGGAGCCCTTGCCGAAGTCCTTCTCTATCTGCCGCATGGCCATCTCTATCGCCCTGCGTTTATCAGTCCTGTCCGCTTCCATCCGTTCCTCCTCCTTTTTAGCCGGCCTTGGCTTAATTATACAAACACTTTATTCTTTTGTCAAGTTATTTCAAACTATTTGTTCTCTATAAGCTCCCTCAGCTGGGCAGCGGTGAAGTTATAACGGCGGCCGCAGAACTGGCACTGGACCTCCGTCACCTCTTCCTGGGCCAGCTGGGCCAGATCCTCCTTGCTCAGGGTGGCCAGCATGGCCCCCATCCTCTCCCTGCTGCAGGGACACTTAAAGGCCACCGGGTAGCTCTCCAGGACGTGGTACTCCAGCCCCTTGGCCAGGGCTCCCAGCAGTTCCCGGGGCCCGTAGCCCAGCTCTAACAACTGGGTTACGTAGGGCAGGTGCTGGATGTTGGCCTCCAGCCGTTCCAGCACCTCTTCCTGGCAGCCGGGCAGGGCCTGGACGAAGAAGCCCCCCGCCGCCTTGACTCCCCCCTCCTTGCCTACCAGCACCCCCAGGGCCACGCTGGCCGGGGTCTGTTCCGAGACGTAAAGGTAGTGGGTCAGGTCGCTGGCAATTTCCCCGTCCACCAGCTCCGCATAACCGATGAAGGGCGGACCGCTGGCCAAAAAGCGGCTGACGCTGAGCCGGCCTGCTCCCACGCCGCCCCCTACGTCCAGCTTCCCCGCCTTCAAGGGCAGGAAGGCGTCCGGCTCCTCTACGTAGCCCCGCACAAAGGGGCCCTGGACCTCTGCCGCCAGGCAGCCTAGGGGGCCGTCCCCCTGGAGGCGGATGCTGAGCCGCTCCGCCTCCTTCATGGTAGCCCCTAGGAGGAGGGCGCCGCTGAGGAGCCGGCCCAGGGCCGCTGCCGCCAGGTGGGCGCAGTGGTGGCGGCTGGCAGCCTCTGCCACCAGCTGGGTGGAGCGGAGGGTGTAGATCCGCACCCCTTCCGCCGTCGCCTTCAGCAAAACATCTTCCATGTTTCTACCCTGCCTCTCCCCCGGCCTCTTACAGCTGCCTAAACAGGTCCACCATTTCCATCAGGGCCAGGGCGCAGTCCGCCCCCTTGTTGCCCGCCTTGGTGCCGGCCCTTTCCACCGCCTGCTGGATGTTCTCAGTGGTGAGGATGCCGAAGGCCACCGGCAGGCCGTACTCCAGGCTGACCTGGGCTATGCCCTTGGCCGCCTCGGCACAGATGTAGTCAAAGTGGGGCGTGGCCCCCCGGATCACCGCCCCTAGGCAGATGATGCCGTCATAGCGGCCGCTGGCTGCCAGCTTCTTGGCCGTCACCGGCACCTCGAAGGCCCCCGGCACCCAGGCCACCGTAAGGTTCTCCGGCTCGGCCTCGTGGCGCTCCAGGCAGTCCAAGGCGCCGCTGAGCAGCTTGCTGCTGATGAATTCGTTGAAACGGGCCACTACGATGGCCACCTTCATACCCTTGGCATTTAGTTTGCCTTCTACGATACGCATGCTAAAACCTCCTTACGGCTCAAGAACAGTGCTGGCAGGGATGGAGCCTGTGCCCCATCTTCTCTTCTTTGACGTCTAGATAGTGCTCGTTGTAGGGATTGGCCTCTATGATGAGGGGGACGCACTGGCTGATGGTGATGCCGTGGCCCACCAGGCCTGCCCGCTTGGCCGGATTGTTGGTCATCAGGCGGATGCTGGTGAGGCCTAAGTCGCTGAGGATCTGGGCGCCGAGGCCGTAGTCCCGCAGGTCGGGGGCGAAGCCTAGGCGCAGGTTGGCCTCCACCGTATCCAGGCCCTGGTCCTGCAAGGCGTAGGCCCTGATCTTGTTGGCCAGGCCTATGCCCCTGCCCTCCTGCCGCATGTAGACCACCGCTCCCAGGCCCTCCTTCTCTATCATCCGCAGGGCGGTGGCCAGCTGGTCGCCGCAGTCGCAGCGGAGGCTGCCGAAGGCATCCCCGGTGAGGCACTGGGAGTGGACCCGCACCAGCACGTCCTTCTTCCCCCTCACCTCCCCTTTGACGATGGCCACGTGGCAGAGCCGGTCCAAATCGTTTTCGTAGGCTATGATGCGGAAATGGCCGTACTTGGAGGGCAGCTCCGCCTCTGCCACCCGGTGCACCAGGGTCTCGAAGTTCTTCCGGTAGGCGATCAGGTCGGCCACGGTGATGAAGGCCAGCCGGTGCTTACGGGCGAAGGCGATCAGGTCCGGGGTGCGGGCCATGTGGCCGTCATCCTTCATAATCTCGCAGCAGATCCCCACCGGCGGCAGGCCGGCCAGTTTGCACAGGTCCACCGTGGCCTCGGTGTGGCCGGTGCGCACCAGCACCCCTCCCTCCCTGGCCCGCAGGGGGAAGACGTGGCCGGGCCGGCGGAAGTCGGAAGGCTGGGCCCCTTCCTGGGCGCATTTCTGCATGGTGTAGGCCCGCTCGTAGGCGGAGATGCCGGTGGTGGTGTCCTTGTGGTCTACGGAGACGGAAAAGGCGGTTTCGTGGTTGTCAGTATTGATGCTGACCATGGCCCCGAACTGGAGCTTGTCCATCACTGAAGCAGCTGCCGGCATGCAGATCAGCCCCCTGGCCTCCTTGGCCATGAAGTTGATGGCGGCCGGGGTGCAGAGGCTGGCGGCCATGATCAGGTCCCCCTCGTTCTCCCTGTCCTCATCATCGGTTACCAGCACCATCTGCCCGGCCTGCAAGGCGGCCACGGCCTCCGGTATAGTGTTGTAGCGAAACTCTTCCATAGTTCCTCCTGGGCTCCGCCCCTGCTCAGACAAAGCCGTGGGCAGCCAGCTGCCCTAGGCTCAGTCCCTCCTCCCCCGGCCGGCGCCCCTGGGGGGCCTGCTGAGGCTGGTGCAAAAAATGCTCCACATACTTGCCGATAAGATCCGTCTCTATGTTCACCAACGCCCCGCCGCCCTTGAAGCCCAAGGTGGTCTCCCCGGCGGTATGGGGTATGATGGAAACGCTGAAACTAGAGGAAGTGACTGCGGTCACCGTCAGGCTGATGCCGTCCACCGCCACGCTGCCCTTGGTGATGATGTAGCGGAGCAGGCCAGGGGGGACGGCGATGGTTAAGACCTGGGCCAGGCCCTCCGGCCGCACCTCCGTTATCCTGCCTGTACCCTCCACATGGCCGCTGACCAGGTGGCCGTCCAGCCGGTCGGCCAGGCGCAGGGGCCGTTCCAGGTTCACCCTGTCCCCTGGCACCAGGGCGCCGATGTTGGTGAGCCGCACCGATTCCGGCATCACGTCGGCGGTGAAGCTCCCCTCTTGGGCGGCCACCACCGTCAGGCACACCCCGTTGACGGCGATGCTGTCCCCCAGCTTAAGGTCCGCCAACCTTTTAGCCGCCACCGTCAGGTGGTAGGAGGGGCCCTGCCGCACCAACTGCCGCACCACGCCCAGCTCTGCTATTAAGCCTGTGAACACAGCTCGTCACCTGCCTCTGTAAGTCTTCCTGTGATCAGGTAGTCCCGGCCCAGGCTCTGGAACTGGACGGCCTGCAGGGGCCGGGCCGCCCCCATGCTGGCCACGCCTGCGGCCCCTAGGGGGCTGAGGGCCTGGCTGCCGCCGCAGAGCTTGGGAGCTATGAAGGCCCACAGCCTGTCCCCCAAACCGGCGTCGAAGAAGGAGCCTAGCACCTGGCTGCCCCCCTCCACCAGGAGGGAGGTGCACTGGCGCCGCCCCAAGGCCTCCAGCAAGGCCGCCAAGGGCAGCCTGCCGGCTGCAGGCTCCAGGGGCAGCAGCTCCACGCCCGGCCGCTGCCGGTACAGGCCCCCTCTGGCCCTGGCCGCAGCCGGGCTGCAGACTAGCAGGGTGGGGGCTTGGCCGTCTAGCACCTTGGCCGCCAGGGGGGTGCGCAGGCCGCTGTCCAGCACCACCCGCAGGGGCTGCCTGCCTGCCACCAAGCGGCAGGTGAGCTGGGGGTCATCTGCCAGCACCGTGCCCACCCCTACTAGCACCGCGTCGTGGAGGTGGCGCAGCCGGTGGGCGAAGGTGCGGGCCTCCAGGCCTGTAATCCACTTGCTGTCGCCCCCTGTGGCCGCCAGCTTGCCGTCTAAGGTCATAGCGTATTTCAGGCTGATAAAGGGCCTCCCCTTAGTCATCCAGGTTAAAAAAACCTCGTTCTGCCTGGCCGCCTCCTGGGCGCAGAGGCCCACCTCTACGGCGATGCCCTGCTGCCGCAGATAGGCCAGGCCTTGGCCGGCCACCAGGGGATTGGGATCCACCAGGGCCGCCACCACCCGGGCCACCCCCGCCCTGGCCAGGGCCTGGCAGCAGGGGCCGGTACGGCCGTAGTGGCAGCAGGGCTCCAGGGTCACATAGGCGGTGGCCCCCCTGGCCGCCTCCCCGGCCTCCGCCAGGGCGTTGACCTCTGCATGGGCCTCTCCCGCCCTATGGTGGTAGCCCCTGCCCACTATCTCCCCCTGGGGGCTGACTAGGACGCAGCCCACCAAGGGGTTGGGGCTGGTGTAGCCCGCCCCCTTAGCCGCCTCTGCCAGGGCCGATTTCATGTACTCTTCATCCGTCATGCCGCCACAGCCTCCGTTGCGCCGCCGTCCTTCCCGGCCCCAGGGGCAAGAAAGAACCTCCCCGCCGCCCTGTAGCTAGTTCCGCAGGGAGCCGCTACCTATCGCCTGGGCAGTTAGGGAGGTGGATAAGCTCTAGGTGGAAGGGGCAGCTAGGCTGCCGCCCTGACCATAAGCACCTTTTCCCATCCAGACTATACTGTCGGTTTCGGACTTCCACCGAATCTTGCCCTGGCCCCCGGCCGGCCCCTCCCTCTCCCGGGAAGACGCCCCTGCTCTGGCGCCAGTTTAGGCTTGCGGACTATCACCGCCGGTGTGGAAACGCTCCACGCCCCAAAGGTAGCTTCCACCCTATTATACCACAGTCTGGAGCTTTTGCAAGTTGCCAGCTTACCCGCCGCCCCCTGGGCAGCCCCCCTTTCCCCCTGAGGAGGCCTCTATGCCCCCGCCTATGAAAAAAAGGAATTAGGAGGGCCCTCCACCGTGCTCATCAGCTCCCCCACAGTGGTCAGGCCGGCGCCTAGCTTGGCCAGCCCGTCGGCGTAGAGGCTCTTGTAGCCCGCCTCCTCCCCCAGGGCCGTCACCGCCCCTTCCAGCTCCCGCTGGGAGGCCCTCACTATCAGCTCCCTCATGCCGCCGGTGATGGGCAGCACCTCCTGCAGGGCCAGACGGCCCTTGTAGCCCAGCTGGGCACAGGCGGGGCAGCCCTGGGCCCTAGGCAGCAGGGTGCCGGGAGGGCAGCCGCAGAAGGCCGCTTCCAGGGGGGTGGCGGGAGCAGTGCCGGCGCAATGAGGGCAGAGCCGGCGCACCAAGCGCTGGGCCACCGTCCCCCGCAGGGTGGCCGCCACTAAGAAGGGCTCCACTCCCATCTCCAGGAGGCGGCTGACAGAGGCGGCCGCCCTGTTGGCGTGCATGGTGCTCAGCACCAGGTGGCCGGTAAGGGCCGCCCCCAGGGCCATGGCCGCCGTCTCCCTGTCCCTGATCTCCCCCACCATGATGATGTCCGGATCCTGCCTGACCAAGGCCCTGAGGCCGGTGGCGAAGGTGAGGCCGGCCTTAGGGTTGACTGCCACCTGGTTGATCCCCGGCAGCTGGTATTCAATAGGGTCCTCTATGGTGATGATGTTTTTGTCCGGGCTGTTCAACTCCTGCAAGGTGGCGTAAAGGGTGGTGGTCTTCCCGCTGCCGGTAGGGCCGGTGAGCAGCACCAGGCCGTTAGGCACCCGGTAGAGCCCACGGTAGAGGCCTAGGTTGGCAGGGCTGAAGCCCAGCTGCTCCAGGGGCAGCAGGGCCCTTTGGCTTTCCAAGAGGCGGATGGCCATCTTTTCCCCCTGGTTGGTAGGCAGGGTGGACAGCCGCAGGTCCAGGCGCCGCCCTCCCTGCTGGTAGCTGAGGCGGCCGTCCTGGGGCAGCCGTTGTTCCGCTATGTCCATACCGGCCAAAAGCTTCAAGCGGGTCAGCAGGGGGCTGAGGTTCACAGGCCCCTGGCGTGCCAGCAGCTGCAGCCTGCCGTCAATCCGCAGCCGCACCCGGCCGCCCCTGATCCCTGCCTCCAGGTGGATGTCGCTGGCCTCCAGTTCCAGGGCCGCAGCCATGATCTCATCCAGCAGCCGGGCGGCATAGCCGTCACTCATCTCCCTCTACCTCCGCCGCCACTTCCCCCTCCTGGCGGTATATACCGGGGGCCTGGCCCGGCTCCGTCACATGAGGGGTCAGCAGGAGCATCACCTCCGTCCGGGTCTTTTCCCGCCGCTTGCTGCGGAAGAAGGCTCCCAGCAGGGGCAGGTCCCCTAAGAAGGGCACCTTCTGCCAGCTCTTCTGCTCCTCCTCCCCGATGAGGCCGCCGATGACGAGGGTCTCCCCGCTCTTCATCCGCACCCAGGTATCCGCCGTGCGGCTGGTCACCTTGTAGTTCTTGATCTCGCTGACCAGGGTGGGGGTGCTGACCTCCGTATGGACGCTGGCCGTCACCAGGCTGCCGTCCTGGCTGAGGATGGGGGTGTACTGGAGCTTGATGCCGGCGTCTATGTAGTCGGTGGAGGTGTAGGTGCCGCTGCTGTCGTGCTTCTCCGTCTGCACCGGGATGTGGTCGCCGATGAAGATGCCGGCCTGCCGGCCTGGCAGGGTGATGAGCCGGGGGGTGGCCAGGATCTTAGCCTTGCCCTTGGCCAACAGGGCATTGAGGGTGGCTTGGAAGCGGAAGGAGTAGTCCCGGAAGAACTTGAAATTGCCGCCGTAATTAGGCCCCGTCCCGTCCAGGTTGTTGGAAGGGCCGTACTCCCCCCGCTGGGGTACGGTGTCCCAGGCCCAGTTGAGGCCTGTGGCGGCATTATCTTCCAGGCTGACTGCCAAGAGCCTGGCCTCCAGGGTGATCTGCTTGGTGAGCCGGTCTATGCCCTGGAGCAGCTGGCCCAGCCGTTCCCCCTCCGCCTGGCTGCCCCGGAAGAGGAGGGCGTTAGCGACGGGCTCCGCCGTCAGGCGGCCGCTGATGACCTCCTTCAGCACCTTGGCCGCCTCGGAGGCGGGCAGGTAGCTGAGGGGCAGGGTGAGGCTCACCTGCTCCCCGGCAGGCGGGGGCCCTGCCGCCTCGCCAGGGGGGCCTAGGGGCGGCGGCGGGGCAAAGGGATCGTTGTGAGGGGGCTGCACCCGGCTGGTAAGAGGCTGGTCCGCCTGGCCGGGAAGGGGCACTGGGGCTGCCGCAGCCGGCCCCAGTCCTGGGAAGAACGAGAGCAGGAGGACTGCGGCCGCCACTGGCAGCAGGGCGCGCAGGCCGGGGGCCGGGAGGCCTAGCCTGTGCTTTAGCTGGGGCTGCATAGGGTATCACCTTCTTTTATTAGCAAAATAATTATACCCTAATTATACTGGCAAACCCGGTTTTTGGCAAGGCCTCCCGCCCCTTAAACTTCTAGTTATTTAAGTATTTCGCTATGTTAGAAAGAAAGGCTTTGAGCTGGCATTTATTTGGCAAAAGCCTTAATAATGAAGTACTTTAGCAAGTATAGGAGAGCGGGTTTTTCAGCCTCCAAAAGGTCCTTGATGGGAGATAACGAAGTACTTCGCTTCCTCGGCAAGGGCCTTATAAACACTGAAAAAATCCTTGTTACAGTTAAAACTGAAGCAAGGCCCTGTTCCGGCCTGGACGGGCAACGGCTAAGGGGCCCAAGGGAAAGGGGCCGGCCTTGGGCAGGCAGAGAAAAAAGGCCGCCCCCGCGGCCTCTCCCTTCCAGCCCTTATCAGGACATATTCTTATTTACGCCAAGTTAGCAATGGCTCTATGGCTTGGTAGGGCACCTTCCACTCTCCCAGCCTTGCCGGCTCCTTGCCCTTGATGCCGTGATAATCGCTGCCGCCGCTGGCAAGCAGGGAAAATTTTTTTGCCACCGCCTGCCAGTGGGCCAGGCTGGCTGCATTGCTGGGATGGTACACCTCCAGGCCGTCGAAGCCGGCCGCACCTTCCCCGGCTAAGAGCCGCTCCGCCAGGCCGGCCTCCCTCAGCTCCCCTGGATGGGCCAGAAAGGCCAGGCCCCCGGCGGCGTGGATCAGGGCCACCGCCTCCCTGGGGCTGAGCTTCTCAATCTGGACGTAGGCAGGGCGGCCGGCGGCTAGGTAGCGGTCGAAGGCCTCCTGCACCGAGGCCACATAGCCCTTGGCCACCATGGCCCTGGCCAGATGGGGCCGTCCCACCGCCTTGTGCAGGCTGGCGGCGGCGGCAGGATAGCAGTCCTCCGCCGCCAAGGGCAGGCCTAGGTCCCCCAGGCGCTCCAGCATCAGGCCCAACCGCCTCTCCCGGCCCCGCCTCTGCTCCGCCAGGGCCTCCAGCAGCTCCCTGTCCTCCCTGTCCACATAGTAGCCCAGGATGTGCACCGACTGGCCCTCCCAGCGGCTGTCCATTTCCAGGCCGGGCAGGAGGGCCAGCCCCGGCTGCCGGGCGACAGCGGCCTCCGCCTCTGCCAGGCCGGCCACGCTGTCGTGGTCCGTTATGGCCATGGCCCTGAAGCCCAGGCGGGCACAGGCGGCCACCAACTGGGCAGGGCTGGCGGCCCCGTCGCTATAGCTGCTGTGGATGTGCAGGTCTACGTAGCCCTCGCCCATCGTCCCTACCTCCTGCTCTGGCGCAGGGCTTCAAAGAGGACTACCGCCGCGGCGGCGGCCACGTTCAAGGACTCCGCCCGCCCCGGCATAGGTATGTAGAGCTTCTCCCCTGCCCGCTCCAACAGGCTGGGCCTCACCCCCTGGGCCTCATTACCCAGGAGCACCGCCAACCGGCCCCGCAGGTTGGCCTTGTAGAGGCTGCGGCCCCCCTTGGGGGCACAGGCCGCCAACTCGTACCCGGCCTCCTGGGCCGCCGCCACCAGCTCCTCCTCGCTGACGTTGCTGACGCAGGGCAGGTAGTGGAGGGCCCCCATAGTGGAGCGCACCGTCTTGGGGGCGTAGAGGTCGGCACAGCCGGCCAGCAACACCCCTCCCCCTGCCCCTGCCGCCTCGGCAGTGCGGAGGATGCTGCCTACGTTCCCTGGGTCTGCCACCCCGTCCAGCACCACTACCAGCCTGCCCTGGGCGAAGAGCTCCGCCAGGGGAGGCTCGGCGATGCGGCAGAGGGCCAGCACCCCTTGGGGGGTCTTCTCGTCGGCGATCTTCTTCAGCACCGCCTCGCTGACCGGGATCAGCTCCAAGCCCTGGGCCGCCGCCTTTTCCAAGAGGGCGGCCAGACGGGGCTGCTGCACATAGGCCTCCGGCAGGTAGAAGAGCTTACAGGCGGCGGCTGCCGCCACTGCCTCCTCCGTCTGCCGCAGCCCTTCCACCAAGTAGAGGCCTTGGCGCTGCCTTTCCTGCTTCTGCTTGAGGGCCGCCGCCTCCTTCACCAGGGGGTTGCGGACGCTGCTGATTTCTTCCCTACCCATTATAAAAGCTCCCACAAACGATTAATAGCCTGCTTGGTGCCTAGCACGATCAGGTGGTCCCCGTGGGCGAAGACGGTCTTGGCCGGGGGATTGACGATGGTGCTGTCGGCCCGCTGGATGGCCACTACGCTGACATTGAAGCGAGAGCGGAGATTAGCCTGGATCAGGTCCATGCCTACAAACTCGTCCGGCAGCTCCAGGGTGACTACGCTGATGTGCTGGCTTAGCTCCAGGTAGTCCACCACGTTGCTGGCGATCAGGTTGTGGGCCAGCCGCCGCCCCATGTCCGACTCCGAGTTGATCACCTTGTCGGCGCCGATCTTCTCCGCCATCTTGCCGTGGAGGTCGCTCACCGCCTTCACCACCACCATGGGCACCCCCATCTCCTTTAGGAGCAGGGTGCACATCATGTTGCTCTCCAGGTTGCCTATGGCCACCACCGCCACATCCACCTCCGGCGCGTTCAGGTTGCGCAGGGTCTGCTCATCGGCGGCGTTGCCGCATACCACGTAGCTAAGGCGGTTGCTGATGTTCTGCACCAGGGCCTCGTTGTCGTCGATAGCCAGCACCTCGCAGCCCAGGTTTTCCAGAGTCAGGGCCACGCTGGAACCGAAGCGGCCCAGGCCGGCCACCAGGATCTGTTTGCGCTTCTTTCTCATAGTCGAACCTCCTTAGCCTATGAACACATCCTCAGCGGGATAGCGGACCTTTTCCGTATGCTTGTCAAAGAAGGACATGGTGAAGGTTAAAATGCCCACCCTGCCTACGAACATAGTCAGTATCAGCACCAATTTGGCCAGGGGCTGCCACTCCGGGGTGATGCCCACCCCCATCCCCACAGTGCCGAAGGCGGAGAAGACCTCGAACAGCACCAGGCAGAAGGGCTGGACCTTGTGATTGAGGAGCAGGAGGGCGAAGAAGGCCAGGGCCAGGTAGATGGCGGCCAGCACGAAGACGCTGGTGGCCTTGCTGATGCACTGCCGGCTGAGCCGCCGCCGGAACAGCACCGCGTCCTTCTTGTTCCGCACCAGGGCCATGGTGGTGGCCAGCAGCACTACGAAGGTGGTGGTCTTCAGCCCGCCGCCGGTAGAGGTGGGAGAGGCCCCCACGAACATCAGCAGGTCCATGATGAAGAGGCTTTCGTAGCGGGCCTTGGACAGGTCTATGCTGTTGAAGCCGGCGGTACGCAGGCTGACGGACTGGAAGAGGGAGGCTAAAAACTGCTGGGGCGCTTCCAGCCCTCCCAAAGTGGCCGGGTTGTTCCCTTCCAGCAGCCACAGCACCAGGGCTCCCCCTAGGCTCAGGCCCAGGGAGGCGGTGAGGGCTATTTTGCTGTGGAGGGTGAGCCGCCGCCAGCAGCGCTTGCGGGCCACGTCGCTGATCACCATCACCCCCAGGCCTCCCAAGGTGATGAGGAGGATGAAGATGCCGTTCACCACCAGGTTGTCCCGGTAGTTGCAGAGGCTGGTCCAGTTGCCCAAGATGTCGAAGCCTGCATTGCAAAAGGCGCTTACCGCATGCCAGAAGCCCCAGTAGAAGGCCTTCAGCCCCAGCCCTGCCTCTTCGTAAAAGTAGTAGGACAGGAGGCCGCCGAAGAACAGCTCCACCGCCAGAGTGTAGATGATGATGTTTCTGGCCGTCCGCACCACGCTGCCTGGCTCATCCTGGTTGAGGGACTCCTGCAGCAGCAGCCTCTCCCGGATGGCCACCCGTTTGCCCATGCCGATGCTCAGCACGGTGGTGAGGGTCATGATGCCTACGCCGCCGATCTGGATCAGGAGGAGGATCACGATTTGGCCGAAGATGCTGAAATAACGGCCGGTGTCCACCACCGCCAGGCCGGTGACGCAGCTAGCGCTGGTGGCGGTGAAGAGGGCGTCTACAAAGTTCATCCACTCCCTGTTGGTGTTGGAGATGGGCAGCAGCAAGAGGAGGGTGCCGAGGCTGATGAGGGCCAGGAAGGAGAGGCACACCGCCATGCTGCGGTTCAGGTTGAGGATGAGCCTGAGCATTTTAGTCATTACAGAGGGCTCCTTGTCGCTGGTAGCAGTTGCACGCACAACTACCCTACCATTATACCACAAAAGGGCGCAACCCGCAGTAAGAGAAAAGGGCCTGCTCCTGGCAGGCCCTCAGCCCTACTTGCTTCCCAGCCATCAAGCTCTGGAGATGTACTCGCCGCTGCGGGTGTCGATGGCCAGCACCTCTCCCTCGTTGATGAAGAGGGGCACCTTCACTACGTAGCCCGTCTCCAGGGTGGCCGGCTTGCTGCCGCCGGTGGCGGTGTCCCCCCGCACCCCGGGCTCCGTCTTCACTACCTTCAGCTCCACCGTGTTAGGCAGCTCCACCCCCAAGATCCGCTCTTCGTAGACGATGATCTTCACTTCCATGTTCTCCAACAGGAAGTTGAGGGCGTTGCCTAACTGCTCCTTGTGCAGCTCCGTCTGCTCGTAGTTGTCCGTATCCATGAACACGTAGCTGTCCCCGTCGGCGTAGAGGTACTGCATGGAGCGGCGGTCGATGCGGGCCTTAGGCAGCCGCTCGCCGGCGTTGAAGGTGCGCTCGATGACGGCGCCGGTGCAGAGGTTGCGCATCTTAGCCCGCACGAAGGCGGCCCCCTTCCCTGGCTTTACATGCTGAAACTCCACTACCTGCCAGGCATCCCCGTCTATGGTGACGGTCAGGTTGGTCTTGAACTCGTTGGTGGAAATCATGGCTACATCCTCCTCGCAAATTATATACAGTGAATTATGTACAGGCTTCACAGGCCCGCGCGGCTGGGGCGGCCCTGCCTAAGAGAGCTCTAGCAGCTCCTTGGTGAACTTGTTCAGGGGCCTGGCCCCTGCAGCCGTCAAGACTACGCTGTCCTCGATCCGCACCCCGCCTTGGCCGGGGAAGTACAGGCCTGGCTCTATCGTGAAGGTCATGCCCTCTGCCAGAGGCTCCCTGCCCCTGCCGTTGATGGCAGGCAGCTCGTGGATCTCCAGGCCCACCCCGTGGCCGGTGCCATGGCAGTAATGGGCTCCGTACCCTACTGCCGCCAACACGCCCCGCACTTGGAAGTCCAGCTGCCGGCCGCTGCAGCCTGCCTGGGCCGCCGCCAAGCCCCTCAGCTGGGCGCTAAGGACCAAATTGTATATAGACCGCTGCCAGGGGCTGGCCCTTCCCAGCACCAGGGTGCGGGTCACGTCCCCATGGTAGCCGCCGCAGACGGCGCCGAAGTCCAGGGTGACCAGGTCCCCCGCTTCCAGCACCCTGTCCGTAGCCCGGCCGTGGGGCAGGGCGGAGCGGGGGCCGGAGGCCACTATGGTGTCAAAGGCCGGCTTTTCGCTGCCTAGGCTGGCCAGATAGTACTCCAGCTTGGCCGCCACCTGGCTCTCCCTCAGCCCCGGCCGCAGCTCCCCTAGGAGCTTCTCCAGGGCTGCGTCCTCTATCTCGGCCGCCTGCTGTAACAGGGCCAGTTCTGCCTCCTCCTTCACCTGCCGGATCCCCGCCAGGTCCACGCTGAGGAGCTCTGCCTTGGGCCCCAGGGCTTCCCGCAGTTCCAGATAGTCGCAGTAGCTGAAGGCGGCCCCGTCAAAGGCCACCCTGGCCTGCTGCCCCGCTAGGGCGGCGGCGGCCAGGAAGATGCGGCCCTGGTGCAGTTCCACCTGGCCCTCCTTCATCTCCTCCTTGGCCTGTTCCGTATAGCGGCCGTCGGTGAGGAGCACCAGCCTCTCCCTGTCCAGGTAGAGGAGGCTGCTGTCGCCGCTGAAGCCGCACAGGTAGCGGATGCTGCTCTCGTCCTGGAGTATGGCGCAGGAGGCTCCCGCCTTCTCTAGCACCCCTAAGGCCCGTTCCAGCCGGCTCATCCCTGCCACCTCCCGTCTCCAGCTGCAAGAAAGTCAAAGTCAAAGTCCTTGACAACACCTTGATTTTATCATGTTAGGCCCTAACTGGCAAGGCCTAGCTGTTTTTTCTCCGCAGAATGCTGTCCTTGGCCACAGGGCGGGGACAGGCAGTGCTGAAGCGCTGCTGGGCGTGGGGGGCGCAGTCTATGCTGAGCCCCTCCTCGTCCTCCATGTCCTTCAGCAGGAGGGGGAAGACCTGGCCGTCAGGCTGCAGCACCTCTAGGAGCTGGCCCGCCTTCACGTTGTTCCGCTGCTGGATGTAGAGCCGTTGGGCCTCCTGGTCGTAGTCCAGCACCAGGCCTACGAAGCTGTAGGCCTCTGCCGCCTTAGGGCTGTCGTAGACCATGGCGGCGCTATCCGGCCGCCCTAGGGCAAAGCCGGCGGTGTAGGCCCTGTGGGAGACCTTGTCCAGCTCGGCCAGCCACTCCGGCTTAGGGGCATAGCCCTCCAAGTCGGCCCAGGCGGCATCGATGGCCTGGCGGTAGACGCTGACCACCGTGGCCACGTAGTGGGCGCTCTTCATCCGCCCCTCTATCTTCAGGCTGCTCAGCCCCAGCCGGAGGAGGTCCGGCAGGTAGGCGATGAGGCAGAGATCCTTAGAATTCATGATGTAGCTGCCCCCCTCGTCCTCCTCCAGGGAGAAGAACTGGCCCGGCCGCTTCTCTTCCACCAGGGCGTAGCGCCAGCGGCAGGCCTGGGTGCAGGCCCCCCTGTTGCCGTCCCGGCCGGTAAGGTAGCTGGACAGCAGGCAGCGGCCGGAATAGGCTATGCACATGGCCCCGTGGACGAAGGTTTCCAGCTCTACCTCCGTCTCGGCGGCTATGGCGGCGATCTCCTGCAAGGACAGCTCCCTGGCCAGCACCACCCGGGCCGCCCCCAGCTGCTGCCAGGCCCGTACTGCCGCCCCATTGGCTGTGTTGGCCTGGGTGCTGACGTGGAGGGGCAGCTGGGGCACCACCTGGCGGGCCGTAGCCCACACCCCTAGGTCCGACACCAGAAGGCCGTCCACCTGGCAGGCCGCCAGCTGGAGCAGATAGGCCGGCAGGGCGGCGATGTCCTCGTCCCGGGCGAAGATGTTCACCGTCACATAGACCTTCTTGCCGCTGCTGTGGGCCAGCTCAGTGACGGCCGCTATTTCCTCTATGGTAAAATTGCCTGCATAGGCCCGCAGGCCGAAGGCCTTGCCCCCTAGGTACAGGGCATCGGCTCCGTAGAGGAGGGCTAGGCGGCCCTTCTCCAGATCTCCGGCCGGGGCCAGCAACTCTGGTTTCCCTATCTTCCTCATTTCCTCATCCCTCTAGCAGGCCCCTTCACCGTCCTGCGTCTATGTCCCTGATGGCCTGCAGATGCTCCTGGTAGGTACGGCTGAAACGGTGGCGCCAGTTAGGCTCGGCCACAAAGTACAGGTAGTCGGTGTCCTGGGCCCGCACCACCGCCAGCATGGCGCTGAGGCCGGGGGCGGCGATGGGGCCGGGGGGCAGGCCCAGGTGGGTATAGGTATTATAAGGGCTGTCTACCTGGGTGTCTGCAAAGGTGATTATCTCCCGCTGCCGGCCTCCGAGGGCGTATTGCACCGTAGTATCGGACTGGATGGGCATGCCCAGGGCCAGGCGTTTGCGAAAAATCCCTGCGATGAGGGGCTGCTCCTCGGCCAGGGTGGCCTCTAGCTCCACCATGGCGGCGATGTTCACCATGTCCCGGACCCTCAGCCCCTGCTCCTGGCAGAGCCTGGGCAGCTCAGCGGCCTGCAGCTCTATGTCGAACTGCTCCACCATCCGCCTCAGGATGCTCTCCTCGCTGGCCCCGATGGGAAACTCGTAGGTGGCGGGAAAGATGAAGCCCTCCGCCTTGTAGAGGACCTCCTCCCCTCCCTGCATGTAGGGGTAGGGGGCGTAGTCCTTGGCCGCCTGCAGGAAGGCCTCCCCCCTGCCCAGGCCCTCTGCCTCCAGCTTGGCGGCGGCCTTGCGCAGGTCGTAGCCCTCCGGCAGGGCGAATTTCGCCAGGGCGATCTGCCCTGTGGTGAGCCGTTGGGCCAGCTGGCGGTTGTTGAGCCCCCCAGGCAGCTGGTAGATGCCGGCCTGCAGCCGGCCCTCATAGCCGTGGAGCTTCACCGTCAGCTTGAAGGCGCCGCCGTCCTTCACCAGGCCGGCCTGGTGGAGGATGCGGCCTATTTCCTCCGTATGGGCTCCCCGGGGTATTTTCACCAGTACGTTGCCGGCGATGGCGAAGTCCCTATTATCATTGAGCCGGGAAAAGTAAAAGGCTGCCAGGCACAGGCACAACAAGAAGGTGGCCAGCACCAGGCTGGCAGCCCTCCCTTTGCACCCGTCCTTCAGCCTCTTTATCGTCATAGCCCCACCTACAGAGAGGGGGCAAGCCCTAGGCCCGCCGCCTCACTGTCCGTCCCTATCCCCTTCTAGCTCATCCATCAACTCTTCGTAGGCGGCTAGGGCTGCTAAGAACTCTTCCTCGCTGGGATCTACGTAGCAGGCCTCCCCCTCCTCATCAAAGGTCACCTTGGCGATGACCACTTCTTCCTCTTCTTCGGCAGGCTCTTCCTCCGCCTCCGGGTCGAACTTCACCAGCAGGGCGAAGTCGTCCCTGCCCACAGGGAAGACCATCTCTTCGTAGTAGTAGGTCTCCTTGCCTTCGGCGTCCACCATTACCACGATGTCGTCCCCGCTCTCTTCTTCAGGAGGCAGCTTGCTCAGGTCTATCTCCTCTCCTGCCAGCTCCTCCTTAGCCTTTTTGGTCATACTTCACCTCTTGTAGTTCTGGCCGTCCAGGTAGGTCTGCAGTATTACCTGGGCCGCCTGCTTGTCGATGAGCTGTTTGCGCTTTTTGCGGGATAGGTCCGCCTCCAGCAGGGTGCGGGCGGCCGCCACGGTAGAAAGCCGCTCGTCCTGCAGCACCACCTGCAGCTGGGGATGGCGCTGGGCCAGCTCCGCTGCCAAGGCGGCACAGGCGGCGGCGTTAGCCCCGACGCTGCCGTTCATATTCTTGGGATAGCCCACCACCAGGGTGCCCACCTCATAGGCCGCCACCAGGGCGTCCAGCCTGGCCATGTCCTCCGCCTGGGTAGTGCGGCGCAGCACCTCCAGGCCGCTGGCGAAGAGGCCGGTAGGGTCGCTGACGGCTATGCCTATGGTGCGGCTGCCCACGTCCAGGGCCATACTGCGCTTGCCCTGCACCGCTAAGCCTTCTTGATCTTTTCCAGATAGCTGGCCACCAGGGTTTCGATCAGCTCGTAACGCTCGTGGCGGCGCAGCTTGCTGCGGGCATCCTTGTGGCTGGTGATATAGGTGGGGTCACCACTGAGCAGATAACCTGTCAGCTGGTCCACCGGCTTGTACCCCCGCTCTTCCAGGGCGGCATAGACCTGGCGCATGGTCTCTTCCACGCTTAACTCCTCTTTATTCCTTTTAAACAATACTGTTTCTTGAGAAACCTCCATCAGTAGCAGCCTCCTTTCCTAGACCGTCTTATTTTATTATAGCATAAATATTAACAAAAAGGCAAAATATATCTGGCCCCTTGAGGAGCTCCGCCGCTCCTCCAAGGCCTGCTCAGTGCACCATCCTGCCTAAAATGTCCGCCGCAGCAGCCAGGGCCTGGCCTAGCTTGGCCCCGTCCTTGGCGCCGGCCTGGGCCATGTCCGGCCTGCCGCCGCCGCCGCCGCCGCAGAGGCGGGCCAGTTCCTTCACCAAGAGGCCGCTGT
The DNA here is from genome assembly GCA_964641395.1 of uncultured Phascolarctobacterium sp. Taxonomy (GTDB): domain Bacteria; phylum Bacillota; class Negativicutes; order Acidaminococcales; family Acidaminococcaceae; genus CANQBR01. The sequence goes on from CAZXKQ010000011.1 coordinate 41,214, forward strand.
GAGCCCCCCGGCCCACTGCCTCCTTGGCGGCCATGGCCAAAAGGTTCACCTTCCCCTTCACCTCCGCCGCCAGCACTACCACGCCGCCGGTCTTGTCCCGCAGCTGGTCTCCCAGCTTCCGCAGGGCCTCCATGTCCTCCACCTCTACCTGCTGCACCAAGAGCTTGACGCCCTTCACATCCTGCACCAGGCGGGCGGCTGAGCCGGCCTTTTCCCTGTCCAGCCGGCCCTGGAGCTCCTGGATGTGCTTCTGGGCCGCCTTCAGCTCCCCTTGCAGGGCCGCCAGCCGCTCCGGCACCAGGTTGAGGCGGCACTTCAGCTGGTTGGCCACGTTCTTAGCCAGCCCTTCTGCCTCCCGCACATGTTCCAAAGCCCCTAGGCCGGTCACCGCCTCTATCCGCCGCACTCCGGCGCCGCTGGAAGCTTCGCTGACGATTTTGAAGAGGCCTAGCTGGGCCGTATTCCCCACATGGACGCCGCCGCACAGTTCCCGGGAGAAGCCGGGCACCGTCACTACCCGCACTATCTCCCCGTACTTTTCCCCGAAGAGGGCGGTGGCTCCCAGCTGCTGGGCCTGGGCGATAGGCATCTCCCTGATGTCCACCGGCAGGGCGGCCAGCACCTTTTGGTTCACCAGCAGCTCCACCTCCTCCAACTGGGCGGGGGTCAGGGGGGAGAAGTGGGAGAAGTCGAAGCGCAGCCTGTCCGGCCCCACATAGGAGCCGGCCTGGTTCACATGGCTGCCCAGCACCTGGCGCAGGGCGGCCTGGAGCAGGTGGGTGGCAGTGTGGTTGCGGGCGATGGCCGCCTTCCGCTCCCTGTCTACTGTAAAGCGCAGCTGGTCGCCGCAGCTGAGGCTGCCCTCCTCCACCGTGCCTAGGAGGACGGCGCTGCCGTCCGGCAGCTTGCGGCAGCCCTGGATGCTCAGCTTGCCGGCGGGAGCCTCCGCCCAGCCTACATCCCCTAGCTGGCCGCCTCCCTCCGGGTGGAAGGGGCAGACCGAGCAGATGAGGGCCACGGCCTCCCCGTCCCTAGCCACCTGGATGGGAGAGGAGGCAGCGGCGGCGTAGAGCCGCAGCAGCTCGCTGCTAGTAGCTGTTTCGTCTATCTTCAAGGCTGCCAGGTCCAGGCCCCTGGTGTCGTAGAGGACCAGCCTGCCCGCCTTGTCGTCCCGGGCTGCCCGGGCCCTCTGCTTCTGGGCCTCCAGGGCTGCGTCAAAGCCGGCCTTGTCCATGGTCAGGCCGGACTCGGCCAGGATCTCCGCCGTCAGCTCCCAGGGGAAGCCGAAGGTGTCGTTGAGCCTGAAGGCCGCCTCCCCGTCTAGCTGGCTGCGGCCCTGCTCCTTCAGCCGGGCTATCTCAGCGCTTAAAAGCTCACTGCCCTGCTTCAAGGTGCGGCTGAAGCCTCCCTCTTCCATGGCCACCACCTTCTGGATGTAGTCCCGCTTCTCCGCCAGGTTGGTGTAGACGGAGCCGTACAGCTGGATGACTACGTCCACCGCCCCGGCCAAGAAGGGCTCCTCGATGCCCAACAGCCGGCCGTGGCGCACGGCCCGCCGCAGGATGCGGCGCAGCACGTAGCCCCTGCCCTCGTTAGACGGCAGGATGCCGTCGCCGATCATGAAGGTCAGGCTGCGGGCGTGGTCGGCAATAACCTTGAGGGAGACGTCGGCAGCAGGGGTCTGGCCGTAACTCAGGCCTGCCACCTGGGCGGCGTACTGGATGAGGGGGAAGAGGAGGTCGGTCTCAAAATTAGAGGCCTTGCCCTGGATGACGCTGGCCAGCCGTTCCAGGCCGCAGCCAGTGTCGATGTTCTTGCTCTTTAAGGGGGTGTAGCTGCCGTCCTCGTTCTTGTTGAACTGGGTGAAGACCAGGTTCCATATCTCCAGGAAGCGGTCGCAGTCGCACCCCGGCTTGCAGTCCGGCCGGCCGCAGCCCCGCTCCGGGCCTAGGTCGATGTGGATCTCGCTGTCTGGTCCGCAGGGGCCGGTGCCGATTTCCCAAAAGTTCTCTTCCAGCCGCACGATCCGCTCATCCGGCACCCCTACTACGTCGTGCCAAATTTGATAGGCCTCGTCATCCTTAGGGTAGATGGTGATCCACAGCTTCTCCGCCGGCAGCCCCATGACCTGGGTGAGGAACTCCCAGCTCCAGGGTATAACCTCCTGCTTAAAGTAGTCGCCGAAGGAGAAGTTGCCCAGCATTTCAAAATAGGTGTGGTGCCGGGCGGTGCGGCCTACGTTTTCGATGTCCCCGGTGCGGACGCACTTCTGGCAGGTGGTCACCCTGGGGGAGGGAGGCTTCAGCTTGCCGGTGAAAAAGGGCTTGAAGGGGGCCATCCCCGCCCCTATCAGCAACAGGGTGGGGTCGTCCTGGGGTATGAGGGAGGCGCTAGGCAGATAGAGGTGGCCTCGCTCTTGGAAGAAGTGGATGAACTTGGCACGGATTTCGTTACCGCTCATGTAGTGCATAAGTATACGCTCCTTAGGGGAAAAGACCGGGGTAGGGCCCTGCAGCCCAAATTAAAGCTAAGGCCTGACCTTGGGCCAAGCCTTAGTAGCTATAGGCAGCTTGCAAGTTATGCCTAGATTATATAATTTTTCCTCCCTGCTGTCAACCTAGAACCGCCTCCCATCCCAGTACGCCGCTAGAGTTTGAGGGCCCCTGGGTAGGCCTGCAGGGCCTGGCCTAGGATGTAGATGGCCCGCTCCAGGTCCCGGCTGTTGAGCACATAGGCCAGCCGGGCCTCCCGGCTGCCGCAGCCAGGGGTGCTGTAAAAGCCGTTGCCGGGGGCTATCATCACCGTCTCCTGGTCCAGGGCGTAACTCTCCAGCAGCCAGATGGCGAACTTTTCCGCATCGTCCACCGGCAGGCTCACCATCACGTAGAAGGCCCCCTTCGGCTCGCTGGCCTTGACCCCCGGCAGCTTGGCCAGGGCGGCCTCCAGGACGTCCCGGCGCTGCTTGTACTCTGCCTTGACTGCCTGGAGGTAGGCAGGCGGGGTGGTATAGAGGGCGGCGGCCCCTACCTGCTCCAGGGCCGGACAGCACAGCCTGCCCTGGCAGCACTTCAATAATTCCTTGCCCAGGGCCTTGTTCTTGCTGATGAGGCAGCCGATGCGGGCGCCGCAGGCGCTGTAGCGCTTAGAGATGGAGTCGATCAGGATCAGGTTCTGCTCCAGTTCCTTCATGCTGCCGAAGCTGCGGTACTCCCCGTCGTAGACGAATTCCCTGTACACCTCGTCGGCGATGAGGGCTAGGTCGTGGTGCAGCACCAGGCTGGCCACCAGCTCCTGCTCCTCCGGGGTGTAGACCACCCCGGTAGGGTTGCCCGGGTTGGTCAAGATGAGGGCCTTGGTCCTAGGGGTGATGTACTGCTCTATCACCTCCCTGCCGGGCAGGTGGTAGCCTGTGTCCACGCTGGTAGGCACCGGCCGCAGGACGGCGCCGGCCTGGGTGGCGAAGGTGGAGTAGTTGGCGTAAAAGGGCTCGAAGATCAGTATCTCGTCCCCCTCGTCACAGAGGGCCTGGACGGCGAAGAAGAGGGCCTCGCTGCCTCCGTTGGTGATGAAGATGTCCTCCGGGGCATAGGCCATGCCTAGCTGGGCGTAGTAGTTCCGGATGGCGGCGATGAGGGCCGGCTCCCCCTTGGAATTGCCGTAGGCCAGCACCTTGGCCTCGTAGGCTTTGACGGCTTCCATGAAGGCCGGCGGCGTGGGAATGTCCGGTTGGCCGATGTTCAAGTGATAGACCTTCTTCCCTGCCGCCTTGGCGGCCTCGGCGTAGGGCGTCAGCTTGCGGATAGGGGAAGGCAGCAACCGCTGTACTCGCTGGGACAGTTTCATCATCATAACCCCCTCAAAAGATAATAATAAAGCAAGGTGCAGGGAGCTACGCTGCCGGACCTGACCGCCTTGCCTCGGGAGCAGTTAAAGCTCCCTACCTATATTGTAAAGGCCTAGCTCCCACTTTGCAAGAGCTAGGCCCCATGTACCCTGTATACAAACTGTGAATTTTTTTATCTGGCGGTTCAGGCTTCGGCTACATCGATGCGGCCGTCCTTCAACAAGACGGTCACCTTGCTGCCGCTCTTGATCTCGCCGCTGACGATCTTCCGCCCTAGCAGGTTTTCTACCGTGTGGACGATGAGCCGCTTCAAAGGCCTGGCCCCGAAGGCAGGGTCGAAGCCGGTCTGGGCCAGATAAGCCACCGCTTCCTCCTGGGCGGTGAGGCTGATCCCCAGCTGCTTGTCCAGGCGGCCGCCCAGCTCTTGCAGGATGAGGCCCACAATGGCCTTGATCTGCTCCACCTGCAGGGGTTGGAAGATCACCGTCTCGTCCACCCTGTTCAAGAACTCCGGCCGGAAGAAGGTCAAGAGCAGCTTCTGCACCTCTTCCCTGTCGATACGGCCTTTTTGCCGCATAATGTCCCCTGAGCCCAGGTTGCTGGTCATGATGATGATGGTGTTCTTAAAGTCTACGCTGCGGCCCTGGCCGTCAGTGAGCCTGCCGTCATCCAGCACCTGCAGGAGGACGTTGAACACATCCCCATGGGCCTTCTCGATCTCGTCCAGCAGGATGACGCTGTAGGGACGGCGGCGCACAGCCTCGGTGAGCTGGCCCCCCTCGTCGTAGCCTACATAGCCGGGAGGGGCGCCGATGAGCCGGGACACGGTGTGCTTTTCCATGTACTCGCTCATGTCGATGCGGATCATGTTCCGCTCATCGTCAAAGAGCACCTCCGCCAGGGTCTTGGCCAGCTCGGTCTTGCCTACGCCGGTGGGCCCTAGGAAGATGAAGCTGCCTATGGGCCGGTTGGGATCCTTGATGCCGGCCCTGGCCCGGATGACTGCCTGGCTGACCGCCTCTACCGCCTCATCCTGGCCCACCACCCTCTGGTGGAGGATTTCGGAGAGGTGGAGCAGCTTCTCCCGTTCGCCGCTGCCCAGCCTGGCCACCGGTATGCCGGTCCAGGTGCTCACCACTTTGGCGATGTCGTCTTCGTCTACCTCTTCCTTCAGCAGCACCTTGCCGTCCTTCTCCTGCTGCTCTAGCTGGCCTAGCTGCTTTTGCAGCTCCGGCAGGCGGCCGTACTTCAGCTCTGCCAGCTTGTTCAGATCGTAGTCCCGCTCTGCCTGCTCCATCTGCTGCTTAACGCTGTCTATCTCCTTCTTCACCTGCCGCAGGCGGGCGATGGAGGCCTTCTCCTTATCCCAGCGCTCCACCAGGGCCTGGTTGTCCTGGCGCAGCCGCTCCAGCTCTTCCTTCAGCTTGCCCAGCCGCTCCTTGGAGGCCTGATCCTCCTCCTTGCCTAGGGCCTGCTCCTCGATCTCCAGTTGCAGGATGCGCCGTTTGCTCTCATCCAGCTCCGCCGGCAGGCTGTCGATTTCCGTCCGCAACCGGGCCGCCGCCTCGTCCACAAGGTCGATGGCCTTGTCCGGCAGGAAGCGGTCATTGATGTAGCGGTTGCTCAGCACGGCGGCGGCTACCAGGGCCGCGTCCTTGATCCGCACCCCGTGGTGCACCTCGTAGCGCTCCCGCAGGCCCCGCAGGATGGAGATGGTGTCCTCCACATCCGGCTCCTTCACCATCACCGGCTGGAAGCGCCGCTCCAGGGCGCTGTCCTTCTCTATGTACTTGCGGTACTCGTTCAGGGTGGTGGCCCCTATGCAGCGCAGCTCGCCCCTGGCCAGCATAGGCTTCAAGATGTTGCCGGCATCCATGGAGCCCTCTGCCGCTCCGGCCCCTACTACGGTGTGGAGTTCGTCGATGAACATGATCAACTGGCCGGCGCTGTCGCTGACGATCTTCAGCACCTTTTTCAACCGCTCTTCAAATTCCCCCCGGAACTTGGCGCCGGCCACCAAGGCGGCCAGGTCCAAGGCGTAGAGGGTCTTGTTCTTCAAGCTCTCCGGCACGTCCCCGGCTACGATGCGCCGGGCCAGGCCCTCGGCGATGGCGGTCTTGCCTACCCCAGGCTCGCCGATGAGGACGGGGTTGTTCTTCTTCCGGCGGCTGAGGATCTCTATCACCCGGCGGATCTCCTCATCCCGGCCTATGACTGGGTCGATGGTGCCGGCCCGGGCCTTGGCCGTCAGATCCTGGCCGTATTTCTCCAGGGTCTTCTTCTCCTCTTCCCCGCCAGCCTGGTTTTGGTACTGGGCGTAGGCGGCCTCTATCTTGCCGCTGTCGAGGCCGTAGCGGCTCAGCAGGGCTGCTACCTCCCTGTCGCCGTCGCTGGCCAGCAGGCTCAGGAGCAGGCCGCTGGTAACCTCGTTCTGGCCGGCCCGCCGCTGGGCCAGGGACAGCACCCGCATCAGGCCGGTGCCGTAGACCAGCTGCCGGTCGCTGCCTTTGACGCTGGGCAGCTTGGCCACCAAGTCCTTGGCGGCGGCAGTGAAGGCCCTGGCGTCCAGCTTCAGGCTGCGCAACAGGTAGCTTAAGAAGCCCTCCTGGCTGTCGCACATGGCGGCTAAAAGGTGGGCTGTGGTCACTTCTTGGTTATAGTTCATCAAGGCCTGCTGCTGGGCGGCCTCCAGGATGCTTTTTACTTCTTCTGTGAATTTCTCCGGCATCTCTCATCACTCCGTTCTAGGGTTCTGTACAGGGCTCGGCCCCCTGCCGGGCCCGCTATCTATATTATAAGTCAAAAAGTCAAAAAGTCAAAGGTTTTTTTGACTTTCCGTCAAAATTTTTCCCTCC
>CAZXKQ010000012.1:0-46708 GCA_964641395.1 uncultured Phascolarctobacterium sp.
CCCTTGAGTGTACCTTATTTCCCTCTTCTTGTCAACCAAGGGGAGAAGGGAGGACAGTGTCGGAGCACATAAATAAATGGGCTGCTTTTCAGCACCCTCAGTGACGGCAGTTGTTCTCTCATGTTTGTTTAGCCCTTGCCGTCACTTTGCCGCAAGCAGTATGAGAAGGAGACTGCTGTGGCTGTATGCCATGCTCCTCTGTAGGCGAAGCCTCTTTGGTGTTCGCCTCATGCTCTTATTCGCTCAATGATCGATTGGCAAAGGCCTATAAGCCCTCGGTCTTTTCGCTACCTAAGCTCTTTTGAACCACGCCACTATGGCGTGGTTTTCTATATACGACAAGCGGACCGCCGCGCTCAGCACGACGGTCCCTCTTCGTAGGCTCATTCCAGAGTTATACAAGTAAAAGACTTGTTATACTCTAGCTAAACTATACATTTACGCAGGCCGTTGGCACCCCTCTTTATCTTTAAGAACTCCAAAAATATGGCTATAAGTTCTTCCAAAAAGGCAGATGCAGTAGGGCTTATCTCTCCCTTAATAACCTTGACAAGCATGGCGATATAGGCCTCACCTAGGGCGGCAGTCAAGGCAGCTGCTGTGGCACCAGAAATGGCTCCGCCTATCACGCTGCCCGCCCCTGGAATCAATTTAATCAAATTGGCCACAATAGCCCTCCCCATAAGGGTCATCATCCCCTGAGCCACAACTCTGGCCGTAATATCAGTATAAGAGATACCGGCGTCCCTCATGCCGAAGGCATCGGTGATACGTTCCAGCATAATGAGCTGGGTAGGCACAAGGAGGGCGCAATCGGAGAAAGGTATCGGGGCGGCACCTATGGTCGCTGCCGCCAGAGCGGCTGCAGCCACTACAGCGTCTGCCTTTTTCTTCCTTTCTTCCACCGTGCACGCCGCCAAACCTGCTACTTGAGCCAGTTCCAAGCCTACAGATTCACCCGTCCATTGACTTAAGTCTTTGTCATTTGCCATGATTGAACTCCTTTCTTTTTCGTCCCACAACGCTCTTTGTGTTGGGCTAGATGTTGCCCCTAACCCTGCCAGCCCGGCACCTGCACCCATGCTTTACAGCCCTTGCTCCAAATTACCCTTGGCGGACACCTGCTGAATACCCGGCCTTATTAAAACAAGGCCTAGCTTCGGGCTTCTACCCCCATTATAGTCCCTGGGCTCCCTCTGTCGGTTGCCTGGAAATTGACAAATAGGGTAGTAAAACCACAAAGCTAGGCCGATTTACACTAGCAGAGAACAAGGGAGGCCGTCTTCGCCAAGGAAGCAGGGCCTTGCCAACTGGAACTGGGCCTTAGGCAGGCCCCGCCAATCGCCTTAGCAAAAAGCTTCCCTAATCCTGCCTCTCATTCCCTCCAATTCTTCACACAGAATAAACTCTAAAACCTTCATCCTCCCGCAGCAACTTCTCCCAGCGCATGGCGGCGATCAAAATGGTACAGGGCACTGTAATGTGATAAGCCGGCCCGGTGAGTTTCCGCAAGAACCCAACGAGATATCCCAGCAGTCCCCAGAAGGGATAAGGATCAACAATCATGCCTAACTGGGCATAAGCAACAATGTTAGGCAGGCCGTGGCCTACAGCCTCCTGGGCAAGGGAATTGGCCATGAGCAAGACCAACCTGTAGGCAGTAGCTCCCCCGCTCCTGAAGGCTTCGACAACCGCTGCCGGTACAGGGTATTCCCCTGCTCCTTGCCTCTTAGAAGCACCCTGGGCCAGTTCCAGCAAGGCTCCTCTTTCCTCAGGACTCATGTTATTTACAGCTTGCGACAGAACCTTCTCTAGGAGCCGGCCCTCTAATTCTTCCACCCTCTGCTCGCTGTTAAAGGCCACTCCTAGCTGAGCAGCCACATCGCACAACACCTCTCTGTAGGAGGCATGGGCACCGAATATGTTCCAAACGGTATTGGTGCCAAAGGCTAGATACTCTTTGACTGCCTGGGGGGCGAGTTGTCTGTAGCCCCCGGCGTAGTTCTCGAATTCAGCACAACCGGTGAGGGTCTCTGTCAGCGACCCTTTTTTGCACAGGATCTCTATGAAAACCCCTAGCAGCTCCTGGTTAGCAACCTGCAAAAACAGTAAATCCTTATCCACTTCCCTATACTCCCGCAAGAGTTTCTCCCGCCGCATAGCGGCGATCAAAATGGTACAGGGAATGGTGACGCGGTAGGCTGGGCCGGCAAAATCAAAGAGGGTCCAAAGGCTCATGACGATAATCCCTATGGGCCCAGCAAAAATACTCAGCGCCCTAGTCAGGGCGGCGTTGCCGGCCAGGGTCAGGCCCCGCCCTAAAATAGCCTTGGCTATACCGTTAACTAAGATCACCGTCAGTTGATAGGAGGCAAAGCCGCCTGCCCTGAAGGCGGTGGCTAACAGCAGGGGGAGGGGCAAGTTTATCTTCCCTTTGCCGTACTTTTCCCCGGTCTTTTGGACCAGTTCGTCTAATTGGGCCCTCTCCTCAGGTTCCATGGCGTCCACTACTTGGACTAAGACGTTCTCCAGAAGCCTTTCTTCCACATCCTCGACGCTCTGCCCCTGGTTGAAATCCACCTTGAACTTGCCAGCCACGGCCCGCAGTATCTCCTTGTAAGAATTAGGGCCGATGAAAGGAGTGATAAACGTGTTGCTGCCAAAGTCAAGATACTCTTTCTCTATGAGGGGTAGGTACTGCTTGTAGCGTTTGCCGTACTTCTTGTACTCTTCGCTGCAGGTAAGAGTCTCCGTCAGTCCGCCCTTTTTGAGCATGGTATCAACAAAGACCCCTAGCATCTCCTCATCGGCATCCTGCAAAAAAGCTAAATCCCTGTCCATGTCGTCAACCTCCTTCAAGCTAAACTGTATCCTATCCATTCCTTTTCTGCCTTGCACCGCCAGGCTGAAAACCCAATGGCCTTGACAACTCTCTCCCTGACGCCCTCACTCTCCGGCTAAATACGGCCTTGTCCCCTTCCGCTTCCGGACTGCAGTTTGCCAACTACTCTTCTATGGTCACCTTGGTGCCCACTTTGATATACGACTGCTTCAGCTTTTCAACATTCTCGTTTTCCAGCCTTATGCAGCCCTCCGAGGCCAGGGTGCCGATGCTCCCAGGATCGTGGGTGCCGTGTATGCCTATGCCGTCCCACTGCCCCTTGCTCTTTTCGCTGGTATCCAAACTGAAGAACCAGGGCCCATAGGCGTGCTCAATCACACCCTTGCCGTCATTAAAGTCATGGGACCAGGAATGGGCATCGCAGATCTCGTCCACTACAAAGGTTCCCACCGGGGTCTTCATGTCATTGCGCTTCGTCTTATCCCCCTTGTTTTTGCCTAGGGCGCAGCCAAAGGTTTCTACGATCTGCTCCCCCTTCTTAACATAGAGCTTGAATTCTGACTTCTTGATCAAAATAGTGTAGGGAGCATCACTGTCAACGCCAACCTTGTCAGCCTTGCCTTCCTCCACTGCCTGTGGTGCAGGCGGGGAGTTCTGTCCGCCCTTGGCCTCCGCCCCGCTCCCGGCGGCAACATCGCCCTTAGGGGCGGTAGCCACAGCCTTGGGGGCGACAGCAGAAGAGGCAACCTGCTTCTCGTTCCCTCCCCCTGAAAGCAGGGTATAGGTCAGGCAGCCGCAGCCTGCAAAGAGAGCTACCACCACCAGTATGAAAACATAGCCCAACGTAGTCAGCCGTCTCTTCCTTCTCCGCCGTCTATACATGCGAACCATCCCTCCCTGCACTAACAGCCTTACCAGAGCCTAGTTGCTCTGCACGTATTCCCCATAAACATAGCCTTCCGAACCGGAACTAGTCCTCACCCTGTACCAGGTCTCGCCGTAGAGACGCTTCATATTGTTTTTGTTAATATTGGTTCTGACGCTTCTCGCTCCATCGGCGTATTCGATTTCGGCTACCACGTAGCCGCCGTCGTCACTTATTATTTTAATAGCCTGCCCGTACTGAAAAGTGACGCTGCCACGGTTAAGGTATACGGTTACGGCACTGGTGAGCATGGCCGCTGAAGGATCTTCGCAAGTATACCTGTCCAGTATGGTCACCGGATTGTTATTGTAGAGGACGGCCACCCTGGCACTGGCCGTAGAGGGCCCGCTCCTCATTATCACCTCGTTGCCGCGGATGTGCCCTTGAGTGGCATAGCTCTGTGGCGGAGGGCTGGCAGGGGGGCTAGCCTGGTAGGTCTGGGCCTGCCTTGTAGGCGCAGAGGGGAGGTTGGTAGCTTCTTTGGCAGTCTTCTTCCCGCCGCTGTTGAGAAAGAGCAAGCCGCCGACCAGGCAGAGGAGCCCTATTACCAGGCCGGCCAGAAGGTATTTTTTCCTGTTGTCAGTGCCGGCTTCTTGCCCGCTGGCCGCCTCCTTCCCCTGGAGGGCGTCGGCAGTCTGATTTTTAGGCATGGTGGGAAGGGGATTGTCTAATTTGAACTTGCCCGGTAAGGGTGCCTTATCAACCATGATGCCTGTACTTACCTCTCTTCACAATCACAGCCTTGCGTACCGTCGCAGAGCATATTCAAGGTTGTTGATGTCGTTGCGCACAGCAGCGTACCTGTCGTGGGTTTCTCTCCGGTCACTTTCCAGACTCCACAACTTTCCTCGTTTGAGAAGAATCTCACGATTATTCTCTATCCTGTCGTTGCATTCTTTGAATATGTTGTACTGGCCGTTCCTCTTACCCACATATTGGACGTCCATATCTATCCAGCCTGTGGTGGTGTACTCAACAGTGACAGTTTGAAGCACCACATAGCCGTCTAAAGCCTCGCACACATATTCGTGGTCGTCGATTTTCTGGCGCACCCACCATCTCTTATGGGAAACATAGGAAAAATCTCTATTTTCCAGATCGGTTATATCCCTTCTAAGGTTTTTTATATCCTGCTCCTTAGAGTCTAAGCTGCGCTGCAGTTCGACCAGCCTCCCCCTAGCTTCAATATAGCGCCTGACGGTGCTGGGCTCCAGCCCTACGTAGCTGCTGACATTGTCGCGCAAGAAGGCCACAGTTCTGTCGTATTTGTCCTGCTCTAGAAGGGGCTTGATGGCTCCCTTGGTGACGGCCATATCTATTTTAAGGGGATCCCTAAATTGGTAAGCCGCCATCCGCTTGAGGATTTGCTCGTAGTGGGTGAAGGGCTCATCCGCCCTTAAGGCAGCCAGCTGCCCTTGGAATTTTTGCATCTTCCAATCGAGAAACTTATCATCCCTAGCCAGATATTCGTCCACAATTATGGCGCTGTTCCTGTTCTCCACCACCTCATCTTCTAAGAAATTATTGCCTTCCACCGTCTGCAAGGCGACCAAGGTCCTGACAATAGACCTTAGGTTGTCTTCTTCTGCAGCAGGACAGGTCTGATAGAGCCTTATAAGGCCCTTGCTATCCTTCTGCTGCTCATATTCTTCACTTAAGGCCTTGATGGCGGCCGTCCTCACGGCCACATACTTCCCCCCGTCATTAAGGGTTCTGTCGTAGAGGTTTACAAGCTTGACCACATTGTGCGCTTTGGCATAGTCGTCGACGTCCTCCAGCCTGGGTATGGACAGGTAATAGAACAGGCCGCCGGCCACCACGATGCAGGCTGCTCCCACAAGGAGGTGCTTCCTGTAGGGGTAGAGCTTTGTAAGAAACAGGTCTAATTTTTGCTTAAGAAGGGGCGGCTCAGCCTTAGGGGCCGGGGAGCCTCCTTGCTGCCCGGCAGCTGCTTGGGGAGGGGTGTTTTGGTGCTCCCTGATGGCTTGATTCAATTTTTCCCTGGCTCTTTGCAGCTCCTCGTCCTTATCACTCATGGAAACCCACCAACGCCTTCCTTATTTTTCCCCCTCAGTTGCCTTAGGAGCCCCGTCCTTGCCTTCTTTGCTCCCTTCCTCCGGGGAGGCAGCCCCTTTGTCTTCGGCCTTGGCGCCCTCAGCTGTCTTAGCTTCCTGCTTGCCGGGTGTTGTCGCCTTAGCCCCTCCCTTGTCTGGCAACGCTTCCTCTACCTTGGTCTTGGCGGTATCCTTTGCCGCCTGCCTGGCCTGCCAAAACTGGTAGCCTTGGTAGGCACAGAGGCCCAGCAGGGCTAGTACCAGCAACAGGGACTTAACCAAGGGGCTCAAAAATCTCTCCGAGGCTGCTAGGGGCGTTTCTTCGGTAATCCTATAGCGGACGTCGTCCCCGTTGTTCAAATAGCGGAAGGCCTTAACCGCCTTGCCCTCCCTGAACTTGCCGAAGATGTTCAGCCGGACCAGCAGGCCCTCTTCTTTAAGAATGACTCTGGCCAGCTCTGTTAAAAGGTCATTAAAGTCCTCCAGGAAGTTGTCGCTCTTGAAGGGCTTATCCAAGGCAAAGAGTTTGATGCTGAGTTCTGTTACGGCATCGTTCTCCTCCAACCGCAAGAAGGGGTACCTCCCCCGCAGTCGGTAGAGCAAAGAGCGGTACTCACTTCTGTCAAAGGTCTGTAAGAGGCTGATATCCCAGCCTGTTGCTACGCTGATGAGGATTTCCCCCGACAGGGTGATTGTGGCGTTGCTGAAGTAATTTTTAAGCCCGGCGAACATGTTAGCGCACCATCCTATTTAATCGTGCTGTTGCAGTACTTGCAAACCACGGTACCTGCAGGGTTCTTCTCCTTGCAGAAGGGGCAGACCACTTCGCTCTCGCCGCTCTCGGCCACATCGGCCCCGCAAAAGCGGCACTTAGTGGCCCCTGCCTTGATAACCTGGCCGCAGGAGGGGCAGACCTTGGTAGTATTCTGGGCCAGGGCCAGCGCAGGAATGCTGCTGATCATCGTGGCCTGCTGTTGTTGCAGTTGTATGGTTTTCTCTACCTTGGTATCCAGGGCCTGGACGTGCTGTTCTACATTGGCCAGGCGGGCATTAACCGTACTTTCATTGATGGCGACCCTTTCCTTCAATTGCTGGTGCTCCATCTGGGCCTTCACCATCTCCTCCTCCTGCTTCTTATCCTTTTGCATGGCGAGAATAAGGCCTGCCACCAACGGGGAGGCGACCAAGGAGATTAAAAACCACATAATCCCGTTGTGACCCTTTTGTTGGGCGAAGTAACCCACCGCTCCACAGAAAATCAACCAGATTATAAATATCACAAGTCATACCTCCTTTAATTCTTGTTCTGTAAATTCAGCCCACTAAGCACCTTGAGAGCTTTGTATAGTTTCGTCAAAGTCCCGTCCGTATACCTAGCCATAAAGCCTTCCCTTTCAAGCCTCATTCTCAGCTTGTCTTCCAGGTTTTTGGCATACAGCAAAGCGTCCTTGTTGCCAGCCTTGACTGCCTTTTCGTACCAGAGGGAGGCGATATAGTAATCCCGGTCGACGATTACGCCGTTTTCGTAGAAATAGCCCAGCCACAACTGGGAGGCCGCGTGGCCGTCGTAGGCTAGGTCGCTAATCTCCTTGACGGCGAGATTAACATCCTGCGGCACCCCGTATCCCTGATAATAGAGCAGGGCTATCCTCAGCCTGGCATCGAGGCTGCCGTTTTGCTGGGCCGCCCCATACCACTGCAGGGCGGTGGCGTAGTCAGCGCCCCCCTCATAGAAGATGCCGATCTTACACTGGGCAGCCCCGCTGCCCTTGCTGGCGGCCAACTGGTAATAAGAAAAGGCCTTTTCCTCGTCCTTCTCCGTCCCCAGTCCGTTTAAGTAACAGTCCGCCAGCAGCGAAATAGCTTCTTCATCCTCACCTGCTGACGCGGCCGCCAAGTAACCAAAGGCCAGCTCGTACTCCCCTTCCTCATAGCACAGCTTGCCTATAACTCCTTGGGCCTCAGCATTCCCACCCACCGCGGCCTTCTGGTACCAGGCGAAGGCCTCGTTCTCATTGGCCTCGGTGCCGATGCCGTACTTGAGCCGGTGGGCTACTGCCAGTTCCGCATCTGCATTGCCCCACTCGGCTGCCTTTTTAAACCAGAGAAAGGCCCTATTCTGATCCTGGGCGACTATCTTGCCGCTGGCGTAGAGATTGGCCACATGGAGGCAGACCTCTTCGTCCCCCTCCTTAGCCAGGTCTTCATACCACCCCATAAGGGCATCCTTGTCGGCAGCAGGGAGCTGGCCGTGGAGACAGGCGTCGACGACGTCCTTGACGGCCTGGGCATCTCCCAGGGAGGCCGCCTTATACTTATAGTCCAGCCTTTCCTGGCCGTCTGTAAGCTCTATTAATTCCCGCACTGCAGGCAGGTAAGACATAGCGGCGGCCTGGGCCAACCATTTTTTACCCTCCTCCAGGTTCCGGTAGGCGCTGCTATGGGCGTAGGCACAGCCCAGCCTGTAGCAGAGGACCCTGTCCTTTTCTTTGTGAGGGAAGTCTCGGTAGAGGGAGACCACCTTGTCGTAGTTTTTAGCGGCCCCCCTGCCGAAAAAGTAACACTCCCCCAGTATGGCAGTCACCTCTTCATCCTTAGCGACGTACTCGTTATCAAGGTATTTTACGATTTTGTCGTAACTGTCTTCACGATTAGAACCATAGTAATAGGCCTTGCCTAAACGGCCCTGGCTTTGCAACAGGCCCTGGTCCAAGGCCTTCCCCGCCCAGTACTGGGCCTTGTCGAACTCCCTTCCCCTGTAGTAATGGGTGGCCAAGATATACTGGGCTATTCCGTACTGTTTCAGCGCCCCGGCCTCGTAATAGCGGACAGCCTTGGCTGGATCGGCTTCGACAGTAAGACCGTATTCATACAGCAGGCCCAGCAGGGCCATAGAGGGATAGTGCCTCCTTAAGGAGTCGGCCTGACAAGAGGCCTGCACCTCCTGGGCCACGCCTACAAGGACTTCGTTCAAACCTGCCAGGGAGGTTTGTATGTCCATGTAAAGGCCGTAATCGGTCTTTTCCTGGGCCTTGCTCTCCCTGTCTTTTTCGCCAGCCGTGTAGAAGAGCTCGTTCAGCAATAAGGCCAGCTCCCCTATGCCCTCATCTGACAGGCTAGCCCCCTCACTGCCGCTGGAGGGAACAAAGTCCCTGGCTGCCCGGGCCTGGGCGGCGTATTGCTTAAAAAGACCATCTTCAGCGACGAAGCCGGCCAGGTCAGCCAACTGCCTGGCTAGGCCGTTCCTATCTATTTCACCCATAGCTGCCTCCTGCTTGAAAGCTACAGCCAGCAAAAAAACATCAACCTCAGGGCCAACCAAGCATGAGGAGGCCTTTGCTCCCCTAGCCGCCACAAAAGGAGGCCGGCTGCTCCTGCCGTCAAAGCTGTGGGTCTAAGTTCTCAAGAAAAACTGAGAATAATACCTTTGCTACCGCTAAACAATAGCCCACGGCTTGATTATAAAACGAAAAAACCCTGTGGAGGTAAACTGCAAAGCTACATCGCGAGAAAGCACTGAAATACTTGAGGAAGGACGGGCATCTTTCCCCCTCCCTATTGCCGGCCCAGCAGCCGCTAGCCCCGCCAGCAGCAAGCCCTTTCTCCTCCCTGTAAGCCCTGTAGCAGAAAAACTCAGGACATGGTCACTAGCTGACTATTCTTACCTACATTTTACCATCTCTGTCCCCCCCCACAAGACGGTTTAACTTAAAAATGAACCTTTTTTCACTTTATCCTAGCTCTGTCGCTACCGCTGAAATTTTGTCACCTCTGAACACAGGCCCTGTCCCCCTGCCTTCTTCTCTAGCCTGCCCCTGTCTAGTCAGCCAGGACGCCTAACCGGGCCGGAGGAGGTGTGCCTGAGGGGCTGCCTTGCTGCTTCCTCTCTTTTTCTCTTTTGCTTGCTCCTTGAGAATCTACCGCCTTGCTAGAGCTTTTAGCTCCCCAGCGTACAGCAAGAAGAAAAGCACCCGGCACAGACCGAATGCTTTACCCCTTGGTGCGTAGTCCTTATCAGAACAGCTCTACCCTTTCCAGCAGAAAGTCCAGCAAATTGCAGTGAAAGATGCCGTTGGCATCGTAGTGGCTGTAAGGAAGATCCCGGCGGATGATGACCTTCTTAAAGAAATCCTTGGCCAAAAGCAGGGGGCCCACCTCTCTAGCGGCCTTCTCCTCCCCCTCTAGCCGCAGAGCTGCTTGGATATAGAGCCTTTTGTCTGCCTCGTTGACGACAAAATCTATTTCCCTCTGCACATTGCCCCCCTGGGAACGGTCGGCCACCACCCCTACGTCCACAGAGTACCCCCTGCGCAACAGCTCGTTGTAGATCACGTTCTCCATTAGGTGGCCGGGATCATATTGGCGGTAATTCAGGCGGGCGTTGCGCAGCCCCAGGTCGGTGTAGTAATATTTGCTGGGAAACTTAAAATACGCCTTACCCTTCACATCATAGCGGCGGGCTTGAGAAACTAGGAAGGAGTCTTCAATATACCCCAAATAATCTGCCACCAGGGCAGGATTGATTCTCTCCCTCCGTGAAGCAGAAAGGGCGGCGGCAATCTTGCTAGGATTGGTCAGGGAGCCGATGCCGGAGGCGAGGAAGTCCAGTATAGCACCCAGCAGCTCCTCCCGTCGGCTGCCGTTCCGCTCCACAATGTCCCGGATATACAGCTCACGGAAAAGGTTCTGCAAATATTCCTTTTTATCCCCCTTGTCCGCTATGGAGGTAAGCCTGGGCAGACCGCCGTAAAGCAGGTACTCATCTAGGGCCCTCTCCTCGTCCCCGCCCACTGCGGAGTAAAATTCTTGGAAGGAAAGGGGATAGAGGTGGATTTGGTCTGCCCGGCCCCTAAATTCCGTGGCTATATCCCGGGATAGTCCCTTGGAATTGCTCTCCGTCACATAGACATCCAGGTTCCTGTATCCTTTGAGCTCGTTCAGCAAATCGTAAATAGTGACTTCAAGGCCGCCGTTGTCCCTATCCACCACCTTACTGGTGAGCTGCACCTCATCAATAAAGAGGTAAAAGCTCTGCTCCGGCTTCGCCGTGACCAGGGCCTCCACATAGGCGCAGAGGGCGATAGGGTTCCTGTATTGGTAATGGCGGCGCTGATCCAGCTGGATTTGGATGAGCTGGTCGTCGCCTATGCCCTGTTGGCGAAGGTACTTAGGGAATAGCTCAAAAAGCAAAACAGATTTTCCGCAGCGCCGCAGCCCTGTGATGACCTTGATATCCCCGTTTCCCAGCTTGCGGATGAGCTTCTGCAGGTAAAAGTCTCTGCTTATCATAGTGCCCTACCTCGGTTTTACGTCGTTTGCGACGCTACTTATAGGTTTAGTATAGCCTATGGTGTAAAAAAAGCAAGGGGTGAAGGGAAACTTTCGGAAAAATTTTCCCAGTTGCTACCTCCCAATTGCAAAAAATAGCCCCTCTTTGGCCGGAGGTTGGCGGAGCAATGAGCAACCTGGCCCCCTAAACTATAGGCAAGGCATCAACGCTCTAGCTAATAGAAAAGGGTGCGTCGCCGCACCCTCACTACCTCTTTTGGACGGGGCCGGAGCTCACTCCTCCTTCCCCTTGTGCATGATCCGTTCCAACTCTTGGATGAAGTTCTTCACATCGGCGAACTGCCGGTAGACGGAGGCGAAGCGCACATAGGCGATCTGGTCCGTCTTCTCCAGGTAGCGCATGACGATCTCGCCGATGACGGAGCTCTCTACCTCGGTCAGGCCCAGCAGCCGCACCTCCCGCTCCACGCTGTTGGCGATTTCCTGCACCTTCTCATAGGAAACAGGCCGCTTCTCAAAGGCCTTCAGCAGGCCGGCCAGCAGCTTAGACTTGTCGAAGAGTTCCCGGCGGCCGTCCTTCTTGCTGACCACCAGCGGGTTCTCCTCGTATCTCTCATAGGTGGTAAAGCGCCTGCCGCAGGCAGGACACTCCCGGCGCCGACGGATGGCACAGCCTTCCTCTACGCCCCGGCTGTCGATGACCCTGCTGTCACGGTGGGAGCAATACGGACACTTCATCAGCACTACCCCCTATCTCAACGCCTGAGCCAGGGTGGGATTTCCGTAGTAGTATCCTTGGGGGCAGGGCCGAAGAGGCCGGTGCCCGTCCTATCCTCGCCGCTCTTAGGGCCGCTTGCGCCTGTCCCAGTCTGAGTCTGGGGGTGGAAGCTGTCGATGACGCCCCCGGCCTTGTGGCCCCCCTCGACCCCCATGTCGAAGCCGGTGGCGATGACGATGATCCTGATCTCGTCCGTCAACTTTTCGTCGATGACGGCGCCGAAGATGATGTTGGCATCAGGGGAAGCCGCAGCCTCGATAGTCTGAGCAGCCTCACTCACATCGAAGAGGGACAGCTCCGGCCCGCCAATAACATTGAGCAGCACGCCCTGGGCGCCGTTGATGGAAGCCTCCAGCAAGGGGCTCTTGATAGCCGCCTCCGCCGCCACCTTGGCCCCTCCTTCCCCCTTGCCGGTGCCTATGCCCATCAAGGCGCTGCCGGTGTTGGCCATAATGGACTGGACATCGGCAAAGTCCACATTGATCAGGCCGGGGACGGCGATGAGGCTGGAGATGCCCTGGACGCCCTGCAAGAGCACGTCGTCCGCCATCCTGAAGGCATCGATCATGGAAGTGCGCTTGTCGATCATGGTCAGCAGGCGGTCGTTGGGTATGGTGATGAGGGAATCTACATGCTCCCTAAGATTGGCTATCCCTGCCTCTGCCTGGTTCATGCGCCGCTTGCCCTCGAAGCCGAAGGGCTTGGTGACTACCCCTACCGTCAGGGCCCCTGCCTCCCGGGCGCACTCAGCTACGATGGGAGCTGCGCCGGTGCCGGTGCCGCCGCCCATGCCGGCGGTGACGAAGACCATGTTGGCCCCCTGCAGGGCGTTAGCGATCATCTCCCTGGACTCCTCCGCCGCCTTGCTGCCGACCTCTGGATTGCCGCCCGCCCCTAGGCCCTTGGTGAGCTTTTCACCGATGGTTATTTTGTTCTCCGCCTTGGACAGGTCCAGGGCCTGTTTGTCGGTGTTCACAACGATGAACTCCACCCCCTGCACCCCTACGGCTATCATGCGGTTCACAGCATTGTTGCCGCCGCCGCCTACGCCTATCACCTTGATCTTGGCCATGTTAGGACCAGACAGTTCCACATCTTCAAACATTTTATGCATCCTCCCCTTAACTTTGGGTGCTTTGGCTTTTAACTGTTGCTTATTTTAAGTTGGTAGAAAACTACTAACCTACACAGTTCAACATTATAACGGCTTTTTCCTGCTCAATCCACTATATCTAGGGAAAAACCAAAAATTTTTTACCGGCCCAGATAGAGGCGGCGGATGATGGCCAGGTTCTGGAAGATCCGCATGCCGAAGACCAAAACCGCCACCATGTACAGGTCTATGCCTAGAAGGTTGTTGCCGGCGTAGCAGAGGAAGGCCGCCAGTATGCCGTTGATAAAGAAGCCGGAGATGAAGACCTTGGTGTCGTAGCCTCCCTCCATGGCCGCCTTGATGCCTCCCAGCACTGCGTCCAGCCCTGCCATCACCGCCACCGTCAGCATGCGGGCATACTGGGGCGGCAGGGCGAAGGGGCTGTAAATCCCGGCCAGGATGCCCACCGCCAGGCCGCAGAGAGCGTAGATGATCATGGCTTGGCCTCCTTCCCCTTAGCAGGCGCCACCCGGGCGTAGTCAAAGCTTTGAGCTCCTCGGTAGGCAGGTATGCTGAGCTTCTCCCAGGTGTTGATCTTCACCTGGATGCCCCAGAACTCAAAGGTTTCCACTACGCCGCCCCGCAGCCGCAGGGCGCTGTTCAAGGTCTTAGTATCGCCGATAGCCTTGATGCTGTACGGCGGGGCGCTGCGCACATTGTTCACCGACACCGTAGGTCCGGCGCAGCGCACCTCGCTGGTGGCCACGATGCGCTGCCCGTTAAGGCTGAGGGCCTCGGCCCCCGCCGCCCGCAGCTCGTTCAGCAGCCGTAGCAGATCCTCGTCGTGGATAATGTATAGGTTGGGGTTCTCCCGGGCCTTGGCGGCCAGCTGGCTGTCGTCCAGCACCACCTCCAGGCCGGGGCCTTCCACTGCCGCCGTCCCCGCCAGGATGCCCAGCCGTTCCACCTCCTGGGCCATCACCTGGGCCGCCCCGCTTTCCCGCTGCAGGGCCGCCACCTGGCGGCTCAGCTGCTCCTTCTCCCCTTCCACCTGCTTCAAGCGCTCGCTGAGATCCTCAATGCGCTGGAGGCGGATGCTCTTCTGCTGCTCCGTGGCCCTGTACTGGACGCTGAGCATGAAGCCCAGGGCCATGAAGACTAAGGCGATGAGGAGCTTGGACTTTACGTCTAGTTTAAGCTTGAAAAACCGCTGCTGTTCCATCCTCCACCCCCGCTAGGGCCTAACCTTTCGGTTTGAACTTCACATAGGGCTTGTTAAAGCTTAGGTCTATGTATTCCGCATCGACGGTCTTCCCCTTCAGCTCCCGGAAGACGGTCATGTAGAGCTGGGCCTTGGCGGCCACCCCCTGGGCCTCGCCCAAGCGGATGGGAAAGCTGTTCCTCTGGCTCAGGGTCACCTGGTGCCTGTCGTCGACGGCTATCTCCGTAATCTTCTCCCTGGCCTCTCCGTCTAACTGCTGGAGGAAGCCTAGGATGGCCTGCACCCGCCCGTTGCTGATGGTGTCGCCGATGTACACATTGCCGCAGTCCTCCCCTACCAGGAGGGGGGCCTTGGCATCAGGCAGGCCGGTGGTTACGTTCAGCACCAGGCCGTCGTAGTCCGTCTGCAGGTAGCTTTGGTAAGCATTGGCCACGTAGAGGGCCGGCTGCCTCTCCTCCACCTGCACCTCCAGGATGCCCCAGGGCCAGCTGTAGGCGGCCTGGACGTTCTTAAAGCGCACGTCCTGCTCCAGGACGGACCTAACCTGGCTGGCGCTGACGTTGAAACAGTTAAAAGGAGGCTGTGAGCCGGCGATGTGGAGGATGTCTTCCTCCTTCAGCAGCTGGCTGCCGCTGATCCGCACCCCGCCTAGGGCCAGGCCTGGCTGGTGGACGAAGCGGTAGAGCCCCACCCCTGCCGCCACTACCAGGATCAGGGTCAAGAAGAAGCGGAGCAGTCGGCGCCGGCGCCGGCGCCTGGCCTCCCGCAGCCGCTCCCGGATAGTCTGGCTCATAGGTCCTCCTCAGCCTTTAGGGCGGCTTAATAATGGGCCCCGGCCAGGATCCCCTCGCAGAGGGCGGGGAAGGAGATGCCCACTGCCGCCGCCGCCTTGGGCACCAGGCTGGTAGCGGTCATGCCCGGCACCGTGTTGGCCTCGATGACGTAGGGGGAGCCGGCGGCGTCCAGCAGCACGTCCACCCGGGCCACCCCGCTGAGGCCCAGGCACTTGTAGGCCCGCAGGGCCAGCTGCTGCACCGCCTGGGTCAGCTCCTGGCTGAGGGGGGCGGGGACCAGGTAGTCGGTGGCTCCCTTGGTGTACTTGGAGTGGAAGTCGTAGGCCCCGCTGTGGGGGGCGATCATAATCACCGGCAGGGGCACCGCCTCTCCCCCCTGCTCCATAATGGCTACGGTGAGCTCCTTGCCAGCTATGTACTCCTCTGCCACCACTTCTTCCGAATAGCGGGCCGCCTCCTCCAGGGCCGGAGCCAGCTGGGCGGCCTCCTTCACGATGGCCACCCCGATGGAGGAGCCTTGGCTGGCCGCCTTCAGCACCACTGGCAGGGTAAACTCAGCCTGGAGCCGCTCCAGGCAGGCGGCCCTGTCCCGCAGCTCCTCCCTGCCGAAGATCAGGCAGGCCGGGGTGGCTATGCCGTCCGCCAGGAAGAAGCGCTTGCTGGCCGCCTTGTCCATGGCCAGGGCGCTGGCCAGCACCCCGCTGCCGGTGTAAGGCAGGCCGGCGGCCTCCAAGAGGCTCTGCAGCCGCCCGTCCTCCCCGTAGAAGCCGTGGACGCAGTTAAAGACCGCCTTCACCCCCAGCTGTTGCAGCTGGGCCACCAGGGTCTTAGGCTCCAGTTCTATTTTCTTCACATTATAACCTAGGCTGAGCAGGGCCTCTGCCACCGCCCCGCCTGTATTGCGGGAGATCTCCCTTTCCGCGCTGGGACCGCCTACCAGGACGGCCACCAGGTCTTGCTTCGTAATATCCATCATCCCTTGCGCTCCAATCCTCGTACTAGCCCTTCCCCTACCTTGTACACGTCGCCGGCGCCGATGGTCAGCACCAGGTCCCCCGGCCGGATGATGCCGGCTAGGTAGGCCTCCGCCTGGTCCAGCCGGGGCAGGTAGTGAACCTCCTGGCCGGTGGCGGCGGCTATCCCTGCTGCCAGCCTGGCGCTGTCAGCCCCGGCTATAGGCTCCTCCCCAGCGGAATAGACATCGCAGAGGACGAGCTGGTCCAAGGCGCTGAAGCAGCGGCAGAAGTCCTGGAAGAGGAGCTGGGTGCGGGTGTAGCGGTGGGGCTGGAAGACCCCTAGCAGCCGCTGAGGCTGGGTCTGGCGGGCTGCCTGCAGGGTCATGGCGATCTCCGTAGGATGGTGGGCATAGTCGTCCACCACCCAGACCCCCCGGAGCCGGCCCTTGGTTTCAAAGCGCCGCTTCACCCCGGGGAAGCGGGCCAGGGAAGCCAAAACATCCTCCTGCCCCAGGCCCAGCTCCCTGGCGGCGGCAAAGGCCCCTAGGGAATTCAACACATTGTGCAACCCCGGTACTAACAAGCGTACCTGGTCGAGAAACTCATCTTGATAGTACAGGTCATAGCTGGTGCCTGCCCTGCCGTAAACTATATTACGGGCGGTGTAGTCCGCCTCTGCCAGGCCGTAGCTGATCACCGGGGTCTTAACCTCCCGGGCCAGCCGGGCCGCCTTGGGATTGGCGGTGCAGAGGATGGCCCTGCCCCCCTCCTTCACCTGGCTGACGAACTGGCTGAAGGCCTGGTAGATCCGCTCTTCACTGCCGTAGTGGTCCAGGTGGTCGTCCTCAATGTTGGTCACCACGGCCAGCTGGGGGTAGAATTTCAAGAAGGAGCCGTCGCTCTCGTCTGCCTCGGCTACCACCAGCCTGCCCTGGCCGTTGCGGGCGTTGCCCCCTAGGGAGGCCACCTCCCCGCCTACTACCACTGTGGGATCTGCCTGGGCCTCGGTGGCGATGCAGGCGATCATGGCGCTGGTAGTGCTCTTGCCGTGGGCGCCGGCCACTGCCACCCCGTAGGCGGCGTTAAGAAGGGCGGCCAGCACATCGCTGCGGTGCACCACCAACAGGCCTCTTGCCTGGGCGGCCAGCAGTTCAGGGTTGTCCGGCTTGATGGCGGTAGACACCACCACCACCTCTGCGCCGGCCACCTGCTCCCCGGCATGGCCTAGGTACACCTTGGCCCCCTGCCGGGCTAGCAGGCCGGCCATGTGGCTGGCCTTCAGGTCCGAGCCGCTGACCCGGTAGCCCCGCTGCAGCAGCACGTAGGCCAGGGCGCTCATGCCGCTGCCGCCGATACCGATAAAGTGAAAACTGTGGTACTTAGTGAGTAGCTCCTCAGCCACTGCCATCTCCCCTTCCCTACCCTTCTCTAGGCCCCTTTAGCGGCCAGGGCCAGGGCCAGGCGGGCGATCTCGGCGGCAGCCGCCGGCTTGCCTAGGGCCTTGGAGGCCCGGGCCATGGCCTGTAATTCTTGCTCGTGGATGAGCAGGTACTCGATGGCCTCTTGCAACCTCTCCCCGGTCAGTTCCCTGTCCAGCAGCACCCGGGCCGCCCCGGCCGCTTCCAAGGCCCGGGCGTTGAACTCTTGGTGGTTGGCGGTGGCGTAGGGATAGGGTACCAGGATGCCCGGTATGCCCCTGGCCGTCAATTCCGCCAGGCCGATGGCGCCGGAGCGGAAGACCGCTATATCCGCGGCCGCCAAGGCCTGGGGCATATCGTGGAGGTAGGGGGTGATGAAGATGTTGTCCTCCAGCCGGGCCTTAGCCCTGAGGGCCGTCATGTGCTCTTCGTAGTTGGCGGTGCCGGTGGCGTGGAGCACCTGTACGTCTCCCCTGCCGTTGAGGGCCCGCTCCACCTCCAGCATGGCGTGGTTGATGCTCTGGGCCCCCCGGCTGCCGCCGGAGACCAGCACCGTCTTCTTGTCCGGATCCAGGCCCAGGTCTCTGATGGCCTCCCCCTTGTCCGCCAGCAGGATCTGGCTGCGGATGGGGTTGCCGGTGTAGATCTTCTCCGCCGGCCCGTGGAGGTACTGGCCGGCCTCCTTATAGCCTAGGTAGACCTGGCGCACCCACTTGTCCAAAGTCTTGTTGGTGAAGCCGGGCATGGCGTTCTGCTCTTGGATGCAGGTGGGTATGCCCCAGCGGGCCGCCCAGAACACCAGGGGGCCGCACACATAGCCTCCGGTGCCGATTACCAGGTCGGGCTTCTCCTCCTGCAGCATCCGCCGGGCATCCACCAGGCCGTGGAGGAGCTTGTAGGCGCTGCGGAAGGTGTCCAGGCTCAGGCTGCGCTTGAAGCCTGCCACCTGGATGAACTTGATGGTGTAACCGTAACGAGGCACGATGTCCTTCTCTAAACCGTTCTGGGTGCCCACGAAGAGCAGGTCTGCCTCCGGTTGTAGCTTCTTTATCTCGTCAGCTATGGTAAGGGCTGGGTAGATGTGGCCGCCGGTGCCGCCACCTGTGATGATGATCTTCACGCTTTAACCTCCTTCACCCAGATAGGCGGTCTCAGCCTAGTGCTGCCCCTCGCCGGGCAGCTCCGCCACTAACTTTTTAAAATAGCGGCCTCGCTGGGGATAATTCTGAAACATGTCATAGGATGAGCAGGCAGGGGACAGCAGTACCACCTGGGGCGGCCTGGCCAGGGCGTAGGCGAGCCGCACCCCTTCCTCGAAGCTGGCCGCTAGGTGGATGTTCCCCACCCCTGCCGCCAGGGCGGCCTGATAAAAGCGCTGCTGGGCGGCTCCCAGGAGGATGAGGGCCTCCGTCTTCTCCTTCACCAGGGCCATCAGGGGGCCTAGGTCCGTCATTTTGTCGTAGCCCCCGGCGATGAGGATGATGTGGCTGTGGGGGAAGGCCTCCAGGGCCTTGATCACCGAGTCCGTATTGGTGGCCTTGGAATCGTTGTAGTACCTTACTCCCTCCAGCTCCCGCACGAACTCCAGCCGGTGCTCCACCGCCTTAAAGGAGGCCAGCACCTGGGCCATATCCTCCACCCTGACTCCGGCGAAGTAGCCGCAGCCTAGGGCGGCCAGGATGTTCTCCTCGTTGTGGCCGCCGAAGAGGTGGCAGGAGGAAACAGGGCAGACCTGCCGCTCCTCATCCTTCCATTTTATCACAAAAACTCCCTGGCGAATACAGATTCCCTGCTCTAAATCCGCCTTACGGCTAAAAAAGCAGACCTGGGAGGGACAGAGCCGGGCCCAGGAACGGACTGCCGGATCATCGTAGTTCAAGAGGGCCACCTGCTCCGGCCTCTGTTGTAGGAAGATGCGCTGCTTAGCCGCCCCGTAGGCCTCCATGCTGTGGTGCCGCTCCAGGTGGTCCGGGGTCAGGTTCAGCACCACGGCGATGTCCGGGGCGAAGCTTGTGACCCCCTCCAACTGGAAGCTGGAGAGCTCGGCCGCCACCCAGGCCTCTGGGGGCAGGTGGGCGATTTCGGCGGAGAGGGCGGCACCGATGTTGCCCCCTACGGCGCTAGGCACAGGCAGGCGGCGGAAGAACTCCCCTACCAGGGTGGTAGTGGTGGTCTTGCCGTTGGTGCCGGTGATGGCCGCCATGTGGCCCTGGTAGAGCCGGTAGGCCAGCTCCACCTCGCTGATGACCGGCAGCCGCCTGGCCGCCGCCACCACCGTCTCCTTGTCGAATGCTATCCCCGGTGAGAGGACTACCAGCTCCGCCTCAGCCAGGGCCGCCTCGTAGGCGGCAGAGCCTAGGTAGAGGCCCCCTCCCTGGGCGGCCAGCAGCCGGGCCAGCTCCTCCGGTATGGTACAGGGTTCATCGTTGTACAGGCAGACCCGGCAACCCCTGGCGGCCAGCACCTGGGCGGCGCCCCGGCCGCTGATGCCGGCACCGTAAACTAGGACTGAATTAGGTATGTTCATGCTTCCCTACCTCCTAAATGAGCCACAGGCCCAGGCCCAGCAGACAGCAGCAGAGGCTGGCCAGGGCAAAGGCGAAGACCACCGTAGTCTCCTTCCAGCCCCCCAGCTCGAAGTGATGGTGGAGGGGCGCCATGCGGAAGAGGCGACGGCCGTGGCTGTGGCGAAAATAGGCCACTTGGAGGATGACGCTGCCCGCCTCCGCCACGTAGATGCCGCCAATGATGATGAGCAACAGCTCCGTCTTGGTCAGCAGGGCCAGGGCGGCCACGGCTCCCCCTAGGGCCAGGGAGCCGGTATCCCCCATAAAGACCTTGGCAGGATAGTGGTTGAAGAGCAAAAAACCTGCGCAGCTGCCGAAGAGGGCGGCGGCGAAGGAAGACAGTTCCGGCAGAGGCCCCTGGGCGGCCAGATAGGCGTAGACCGCCGCCACCGGCAGGGTCACCCAGCTCACCAGGCCGTCCAGGCCGTCGGTGAGGTTCACGGCGTTGGTGGTGCCTACCAAGAGGAGGAAGGCCAGCAGGTAGTAGGCCCAGCCCCAGTCCAGCTGGACGTTGAAGAGGGGCAGCCACAGCTTGGTGTCCTGGAGGTAGTTTTCCGCATAGTAGACATAGGCCCCGGCCAGGAGGAACTGGAGGGCGAACTTCTGCCGCACCGTCAGGCCCAGGTTCCGCTTCTTCCACACCTTGATATAGTCATCGATGAAGCCCACCAGGCCATGGCCCAGGGTGAGGACCAGGGCGATGACCAGGGCGGGGCTGAACCGCTCCCAGGCTAGGAGGGAGACCAGCATGGCCGCCAACAGCATCAAGCCCCCCATAGTAGGGGTGCCGCTCTTCCTTTGGTGGCTGGCCGGCCCCACCCCCCTGATGCTCTGACCGAACTTGAGGCGGTGCAGAAAGGGGATCAGCACCGGCCCTAAGGCGGCACAGAGGATGAAGGCGGTGGCGCTGATGCCGATAAATGCGAACATGGCCGTCCTCCCTATTTAAATAAGTCTAACATCTTGTCCACCTGCATGGTGCGGGAGCCCTTGAGGAGGATTACGTCCCCCGGCTGCACCAGCTGCCGCAGGAAGGCGGCGGCCTCCGCCCTGCTGGGATAGTAGTGGACGGACACCCCTGCCCGTCCTGCCTCCTCCGCCAGATAGGCGGACTCCGGCCCGTAGGCCACCAGCTCGTCTACGCCGTACTGGGCCACCCAGCGGCCTACCCGGCGGTGGGCGGCCTGGCTGATGCTGCCTAGTTCCGTCATGTCGCTGAGGACGGCCAGGCCCCGGCCCTTGGCCACCTTCACAGCCTCCGCCAGGGTCTTGAGGGCCGCCTCCATGCTGGCAGGGGAAGCGTTATAGGCATCGTTGATGAAGGTGAGGGGGCCGATGTAGACCAGCTCCTGGCGGCTGCCGGTGAGGCGGGCGGTGGAAAGAGCCTTGGCCGCCGCCTCCAGGCCCACCCCGTAGCAGGCCGCCCCGGCGATGGCGCTGAGGGCGTTGTACACGTTGTGCTCCCCGATGAGCTGCAGGCGCACCTCCACCCTGCGGCCGCTGGACCGCTCCGTGCAGGTAAAGCTGCTGCCCAAGGCGGAGGTGGTGATGTGGCTGCCTCTATAGTCACAGCCTCCCCCCAGGCCGAAGGTCACTACCTGGGCCTGGGTGCGGGCCGCCGCCTGGAGGGCGTAGGGATTGTCCCCGTTGAGGACGGCGTAACCGGCGGCTGGCAGCCCTTCCACTATCTCCCCCTTGGCCTTGGCGATGTTCTCCATACTGCCTAAGAGCTCCATGTGGGTCTCCCCCACGTTGGTGATCAGCCCGGCATCCGGCTGGGCGATGGCGCACAGCTCCCGGATCTGGCCCAGGCCCCGCATGCCCATCTCCACCACCGCAAAGTCCGTATCCTGCTCAATGGTGAAGAGGGTCTTCGGCAGCCCGATTTCGTTGTTGAAGTTTCCCTGGGTCTTCACCACCCGGTACTTACTGGCCAGGCAGGCGGCCAGCAGATCCTTGGTGGAGGTCTTGCCGTTGGAACCGGTGATGGCGAAAACCTTCAGCTGTTTAAACTGGCGGCGGTAGGCCCGGGCCAGGCTCTGATAGGCCTGCAAGGTGTCTGCCACCTGGAAGCAGGCGGCCCCGGCAGGCACTGCCACCTCCTTAGAGGCTATAACCCCTAGGGCTCCCTGGCTGAGGGCGCTGGGGATGAAGTCATGGCCGTCGAAATTAGGCCCTGCCAAGGCTACGAAAAGCTGGCCCGGCCCTACCTGCCGGGAATCGGTGGTGACGCCTGTAAAGCTGCCTGCCAGGCTGCCCGTAACCCGGGCGCCTACAGCCTCTGCCACCAGGCTGGCTGTTAGCTTCATCCTGCTCTCCCCTTCCAATAAGCTTCAACTACTTCTCTATCGTCAAAGTGGATGGTCCTATCCTTCAGAATCTGGTAGTTTTCATGGCCCTTGCCGGCGATGAGGATTACGTCCTCCGGGGCGGCCTGGGCCAGGGCGAAGCAGATGGCCTCCCGCCTATCCGCCAGCCGCCACACCTTCTTCCCTGGAGGCAGGCTGGTGAAGGCGGTGCAGATCTGGTCCAAGATCTTCTCCGGCTCCTCGCTGCGAGGGTTGTCGCTGGTAGCCACCACCCGGTCGGCCAGCTCCAAGGCCAGCCGCCCCATGATGGGCCGCTTCTTGTTATCCCTGTCGCCGCCGCAGCCGAAGACCACCCACAACAGCCCCTTGGTGATCTCCCTGGCAGTGCGCAGCACGTTCTCCAGGCCGTCAGGGGTGTGGGCGTAGTCTACGATCACCGTGTAGGGCTGGCCGGCCTCCACCAGTTGGAAGCGGCCCGGCACGCCGGCGAAGCCGTTGAGGACGGAGGAGATGGCCTCCCTGTCAATACCCTCCGCCAGCATGGCCCCTACTGCGGCCATCACGTTGTAAACGTTGAAGAGGCCGGTGATCTTCAAATGCAGGTCCAGCCTCCCTACGGGGGTGGCCAGGCTCAGCTCCATCTGTTTAGCCCCCACCTGGTAGCTGAGGGGGTGGATGTGGTTCTCCGGGCCCAAGCCGTAGCTGAGGACGCTGACGGCGGTACGGGAGCGGAGGAGGGGGCTGGAGGGATCGTCCATGTTGAAGACGGCGTGCTTATTAGCCTTGCTGCCGGCGGCCAAGCCTTCGAAGAGCAAGCTTTTCGCATCCCTGTAGGCCTCCATGGTCTTGTGAAAGTCTAGATGGTCCTGGGTGATGTTGGTGAGGACGGCGCAGTCGTACTCGATGCCTGCCACCCGCTGCAGGGCCAGGGCGTGGCTGGACACCTCCATCACTGCGTAATCGCAGCCTGCCGCCACCATGGCGGCCAGGGTCTTCTGTAAATCTACCACGTCGGGAGTAGTGTTGTGGCTGGTGCTGGCCTGGTCCTCGATCATGATGTTGATGGTGCCGATGAGGCCCACCCGGTAGCCGGCCCGCCGCAGGATCTGCCGGATGATGTTGGTAGTGGTGGTCTTGCCGTTGGTGCCGGTGACCCCTATCATCCGCAGCCGGCGGCCGGGATAGTCATAAAAATAGGGGGCCACTGCTTCCATGGCGGCCCTGGTGTCGGCCACCTGCAAAACAGCTACCCCTTCTGCTAGTTCCTCAGGCACAGTCTCTACTAAGAGGGCTGCCGCCCCCTTGGCCAGGGCCTGCCGGATGAACCTATGGCCGTCCACCGTCGCCCCCCGCAGGCAGATGAAGAGGCTGCCAGGCACCACGGCCCGGGAGTCGGCAGTAACGTCGGTGATCTCCACCTGGCTGGGCCCGAAGCAGCGGACCTGGGGCAGCAGGGCGGCTAAGGAAGCCAGACTCTTTCCCATAAACTCTACCTCCAAATTGAAAGAGCAGCCCCCAGGCCGCCTTTCAAATATCCTCTACGCGGATTATAGCACAATTTTTTACAAAACGCCACGCTTATTTGCCGGCCAGGGCTAGCTTGCCAGCTCCCGGCCCCTGCTGGGGCAAGGCGTTCACGTAGATGTTGCTGCGGGCCACCCGCATCCCCATCTGCTGTTCCGCCAGGGTGATGATGCGGTTGGGGCTCTTCAACTGCTCCACCTCGATCTTTAACTCGCTATTCCTGCTGCTGAGCAGCCTTTCCTGCTTCTGCAGGGCCACCAGCTGGTTGCCTTCGTAGAGGGCCCAGCTGCTGAGGCCTACGCAGAGCATATAACCGCAAAAGCCTATGGCCAACAACCGCAGCAGGTAGAGGCGCAGGGCCTGGGCAGAGGCCTGCTCCCGCCTCGCCTTCCGCTCTAACAGCTCCTGCTGACGCTGCCGGGCAGCCTCTAGGGCATAGTCTTCCTCATAGTAACCGTATTGACGTGCCAGCATTCCATCCACCTTTTCTCTCCACCTAAGCCTTTTTCATCTCTGCCCGTGCCCTGTCAGATCTTAGTGGCAAAACGCAGCCGGGCGCTGCGGCAGCGGGGGTTGCGCTCCACCTCCGCCTGAGCCGGCTTGGTACCCCGGGCTCCCGTCAGCACTGGCTGCTTGCCGCAGACGCAGATGGGCAGCTGGGGCGGGCAGGTACAGCCCTTCACCAGTTCGGCGATAAGGTGCTTCACTATCCTATCTTCCAAGCTATGGAAGGAGATGACTGCTAAACGGCCGCCGCTCTTCAGCCGGGCCGCTGCTTCCCGCAGGGCCCCCTCCAAGATGGCCAGTTCCCCGTTCACCTGGATGCGCAGGGCCTGGAAGGTCCGCTTGGCGGGATGGGGTCCGTCGAGGCGGGCCCACTTGGGGATGGCGTCCTTGATGATGTCCACCAGCTGGAGGGTGGAGGTGATGGGCCCCTTGGCCCGCTCCGCCACGATGAGCTTGGCTATCCCCTTGCTCCAGCGCTCCTCCCCGTAGGTCTTGAAGAGCTGGGCTAGCTCCTTCTCCCCCCAGGTGTTGACGATGTGGGCGGCGGTCTCCCGCCGGCTGTCTTGGGCGTCCATCCTCATGTCCAGGGGCCCGTCCTGCATGTAGGAGAAGCCCCGGGCTGGATTGTCCAGCTGGTAGCTGGACACCCCCAGATCGAAAAAGATGCCGTCTACCTTGTAAAGGCCCAGCTCGTCCAAGAGCCGGCCCAGATCCTTGAAATTAGCCTTCTTGAAGATGAAGGTGCAGGGATACCTGTCCACTAAGCGGGCCTGGGCGGCGGCCAGGGCCTCCGCATCCTGCTCTATGCCTACGATGGTGGCCTTAGGGCTGAGGGAGGCGGCCAGGGCCTCGCTGTGGCCCCCTCCTCCCAGGGTACAGTCTACGTAGATCCCCTGGGGATCCGTGATCAGCGCCCCTACCACTTCCTGTACCATGATGCTGGTATGGGCGAATTTTATCGTCTCACTCATAACTGCCTCTAGATGCCCAGGTCGGACAGTTCTTCCGCAATGGCGTTCACAGCGGCGGAGCAGGCTTCGTTGTAGCTCTGCCAGCTGTCAGCAGCCCAGATCTCCGCCCTGCTGCCGGCCCCTACGATGACGGCGTCCTTGGTGAGGGAGGCGTGACGGCGCAGGCTGGGAGGCAGGAGGACCCGGCCCTGCCGGTCGCACTCTAGCTCTGCCGCACTGCTGAAGAAGAAGCGGGCGTAGTCCCGGGCGGCCTTCTTGGAGCTAGGCAGGGCGGCCAGCTTGGCGCACTCCTTCTGCCACTGCTCCTGGGGGTAGATGTAGAGGCAGCCGTCTAGGCCCTTGGTGATGACGAAGCTGGGCCCTAGCTCCTCCCGCAGCTTGGCAGGTATGGCTAGCCGGCCCTTGCTGTCCAGGGAGTGCTGGTATTCACCTAAAAACATGGGCCCACCTCCTCGCTGGGGAGCCGGCTCTGCTGCCTAAAAGGCAGACACCTCCACCACTTTCCCCCACTTTTCCCCATTATAACCTCTAAATTGCCCGCTGACAAGGGGTTAGGAAAATTTTTTAAAATTTTTGTGAAAAAAAACTCCGTCCAGCCCCCTGCCTTGCCTCAGCCCAGGCTTAATGGTATAATGAAGGCGACGGCAGTCCCAAGCTGCTATACTGTGGATAGGAGGAAAGAATTGTGGCTAAAATCACCAAGGATACTGGCATTATAGAGGCCATCCAGGCCCATCCGGAGATTATGGAAGTTTTCATGGACTACGGCCTCGGCTGCATCGGCTGCATGGCCGCCCATTTTGAGACCATAGGCCAGGGAGCCGGAGCCCACGGCATCGACGTGGACGCCATGCTGGCCGACATCAACCAGGTCATCGCCGAAAGAGAGGGCCAGGCCTGAGGACGGAGTGAGCAAAAACTGCTAAGAGGGTGCCCTGCCGCATAGCAAGGCACCCTCTCTTTTTCTCCCCCGCCGGCAAGCAATCGGCCAGGTCAGGGTATTTAACGTATTTCTAGGATTTTACAAGATGTTTTTAGGTAATTAACTAGCTTATTTCTTGTATCTAGCTTATTATCCTGTTTTAGTTTAGAGGTGGCGGCCGAGGCGGCCCCTCCCTTTTCTTGACCAGTCTACTTGGCCTTCAGCAGGGCTACGATGACTTCCTGGAGACGGTCGTAGGTCCTGCCCCCCTGGCGCAGCTCCATGTTCACCCGGCCGATGTGCTCCAAGCCCTGGCGCAGGGCCTGGGAGCTGAAGCGGCCGCAGTTGCGCTTCGCCCGGTAGAAGAGGCCGGGATTGAGGCCGGCCTGGGCCATGATGGCCTTGTTGTCCAAGCCCTGGGCCAGGCCCTCCTGAACCAGCAGCAGCTGCCGCAGGCTGTAGAGCAGCTGGCCGCAGAGGAGGACGATGGGGGTGCGGCTCTTTTCTGCCTGCCGCAAAAGGGTGAGGGCCAGGTTCAGCTTCCGCTCCTCCACCGCCCGCACCAAGGTGAAGTTCCCCGCCTCCGGCAGGGGGGCGAACACCGCCTCCACCTCTGCCTCCGTCCAGCTGCCCGGCCCTGCGTAGAGGGCCAGCTTCTCCAGCTCCTGGCAGAGGAGGCCCATGGGCACCGTGTCCACTATGGCCAAATAGTCCTGGATGGCCGCCAAGGCCCCTCCGGTGAGCCGGCCCCCCAGCCGCCTGGCCTGGGCCTGCAGCCAGTCCTCCACTTCCTCCCTCTGGTAGCTGCGGAGGGGGTCGCACTGGCAGACGAGGCCCTGGGCGCTGATGTACTTGGCCAGCTTGGAGGTGCCGTCCAGCTTGCTGCTCAGCAGCAGCACGGTGCAGGAAGGATCCAGATTCCTCTCCAGGATGGCCTTCAACCCGTCTAAGCGCTGCCTAGCCCCCTCTTCCTTGCGGAGGCTGCTGCCTAGCAGCCTTTCGTCTTCAATAAGCACCAGGCTGGCGCCGCCGAAGAGGGAGCTGGCGGCACAGGCTGCCGCCACCGCTTCCAGCTCCGTGTCCCGGCTGAAGACGGTTATAGAGCGCTCCTCTGCCGGCAGGTCGCCGAAGAGCCGCCGCAGGATCAAGGCCTTGATACTGTCCTTGTAGTAGGCCTCCTCCCCCCTCAGCAGGATGAGCTGGGGCAGGGT
This sequence comes from uncultured Phascolarctobacterium sp., assembly GCA_964641395.1. Taxonomy (GTDB): domain Bacteria; phylum Bacillota; class Negativicutes; order Acidaminococcales; family Acidaminococcaceae; genus CANQBR01. Next base: position 27,383 of record CAZXKQ010000012.1, read on the forward strand.
GAAGCCTGCCTCCCCCCTGAGGGCCTGTAATAGATCTTCCGGCGTTTTCTTCATAGCCACTGCCTGCCTTCCTGCCCCTAGCCTCGCAGCCCTGCGGGCCTGCCTCTCTACTTATAACTATAACACCTTAGGCCCTGTTCGTCAAAAGATACTGTAATACAGCCCCCCTCATCGGTGCGCAGGATGCGGCTGCCGACCGCCGCCAAGCGGTCCAGGGTCTCCTGGTGGGGGTGGCCGTAGCGGTTGAAGGGGCCGCAGGAGATGACGGTGAGGAGGGGCCGGACCTGGCCCAAAAAGCCAGGGCTGCTGCTGCCCTTGGAGCCGTGGTGGCCTGCCTTCAACACCGGGTAGGGTTCCAGGCCCGCCAGCTCCTCCTCCCGGGCCCGGCCCAGATCCCCTGGCAGCAGCAGGCAGGGCCGGCCTGCCTCGTCCAGCAGGCCGCAGAGGGTGCTGGCCTCGTTCCCCTCCTCCCCTGCCTGGGGCACGGCCAGGACCACCAGGCTGCCTCCCCCTAGGTCGTAGCGGCGGCCGGCCTGGGCCACCTCTACCTGGGCCCCCCGGGCCGCCTGCAGCAGCTCCCGGTAGGCCGGCCTCCTCCCCGCCTGGGCCGCAGAGCTGCTCCCCCCTTCCAAGGGCAGGATGATGCGGCCTATGGCCAGGTTGCGGCCCAGCCCCCCGCTCCCGCCTACGTGATCCCAGTCTCCGTGGCTGAGGAGTAGGTAGTCTACCCGGCTGAAGCCTAGGGAGCGGAGGAAGGGGGCCACCACCCGGCTGCCAGTGTCCAGCCCCTGGAGGCCGCCGGTGTCGATGACGGCCACCTTCCTTTGGGGGGACACTAGCACCGTACAGTCCCCCTGGCCCACGTCTAAGAAGTAGGCGGTAAGGGGGCGGGGCCCCAGAAGGCGCCAGGCCAGGCTGGCCGCCAAGAGCAGGGACAGGGCCCCCATGGCCCAGCGCCGCAGCCGGGAAGGGAGCCGCAGGGAAGGGCCTAGGTCCAGGGCCAGGCCTAGGAGGCCGTAGTAGGCCGGCACGCAGTAGAGGGGCAGGCTGGGCACCGTCAATACCGCCCCTGGCAGGCTGGCCAGCAGCTGCCCCTGGCGCAGGGCCTGCTCTAAGATGAAGCTGCCGGCCGCCAAGGGCCAGGCGGCCACCCCCTCCCCTAGGGGCAGGGCCCTCAGCCCCAGGCCCAGCAGGCTGAGGAGCAGCGCCAGCTCTATCAGGGGCACCAGCAACAGGTTGCTGAGGAAGGCCAGGGGCAGGAGGCGGTGGAAGTAGCCCGCCTCCAAGGGCAGCAGGCCCAGCTGGGCGGCCAGGGTGACGGCTGCCGCCTCCCCCAGGCCCCAGCAGCAGCGGCCTATCCGTTGCTGCAGGGCAGGCAGCAGGAAGAGGAGGCCGGCTGCGGCGGCGAAGCTCAGCTGAAAGCCCAGGTCGTAGAGCCAGGCCGGCTTCCAGGTGAGGAGGAGGGCGGCGGTGAGGAGCAGCACCCTGCCCCGCTCCAGCTTCACCTTGGCCCCGGCGATGCCGCCTCCCGTCACCAAGAGGAGGGCCCAGCTCATGGCCAGGGCCCGCAGCACCGGGGGCCGCAGCCCGGTGAGGCAGGCATAGCCCAGCAGCACCAGGGCGATGAGGGGCTGGCGGAAGCGGTCGGGCAGCCTGGCTAAAAGCAGGCGCAGCAGGGAGGCCAGCAGTAGCAGATGGGTGCCGGACACGGACAGGAGATGGGCCAGGCCGTTGTTCTGCATCACCTCCCGGGTAGGATCCGAGAGGCCGCTGCTGCCCCCCAGCACCATGCCGCTGACCAGGGCCCCTGCCTCCCCCGGCAGGGCTGCCTCCACCTGCCGCCGCAGGCCCGCATTCACCAGGGCCAGGCGGTCTAAGAGGCCCCCCTCCCGGCTCAGCTGCTCCAGCCCTTCCACCACCAGCCTCCCCCCTAGATCCTGCACTAGGTTGTAGCGCTCCCCGTCCCAGCCCCCGGGATTGCGGAAGCTGGTGAGGGGCAGGAGTCGGCCCTGGCAGCGGAGCCGCCCCAGCTCCAGGGCCAAGCCCTGAGGGTTGGCCTTCTTAGGCACGTAGAGCCGCAGCCGGTGGCGGTAGGGCCTCCCCTCTCCCCCCAGGGCCAGGCTTTCGCAGCGCAGGATGAGGGAGGTGCCGGCGGCAGTGCTCTTCACGCTGGCCGGCTCCACAGACCCTGTCACCTCCACCTGCCGCTGCCACAGTCCCACCAGGGGTGCTGCCGGCCCTGGCAGCAGGTAGAGGCGGAGGCAAGCCAGGGCCCACAGCAGGGCCACGGCCAGGTAGAAGGCCCTCTTAGTCATGGCCTAGCCCTGCCCTGCTTGCGGAAGGGCACGTAGACCTGGCTGCCGTCCCGCAGCTTGCGGGCGATGTTCACCCGCTCCGTCTTGGCCTGGGGGCTGTAGCCTCCCGCCGCCGTAATCGCCTCCCCTGCCCTGGTGCCCTTGGGCAGGCGGTAGAGGCCGGGATAGAGCACCGCCCCGTTGACGTAGACGGTGATCTCCTCTGCCGCCTGGGCCTTCTTCCGCCTGCCGCCCTTCGGGCCGGGGGCGGCGGCCTCCTCCCTCTGGGCCTGCTGCTCCAGCTGCTGGCGGCTGAAGTCCAGCTGCCGGCCCTCCTCCGGCCGCAGACCGTAGTAGAGGCTGGTGGCCGCACAGCCGCAGACCAGCACCCCTAACAACAGCATCTTCTTTGCCACGTTACCCATAAACCCTCCTTTAGAAAAATAAAAAAAGAGCCCCTGCAATAACCATACGTTATTCCAGAGACTCTTTACAGAATAAGCACGTTAGAACGGCGCTGCTTATGTAGTTGTAAGCCTTGTGAAACCTGCTACTTGGCTACTATGTTCACCAGGCGGCCGGGCACGCAGATGATCTTCCGCACCGTGGCGCCGGCGATGTGGGCCTGGACGTTGGCGTCCGCCAGGGCGATGCCCTCCAGCTCCTCTCTGCCGGCGTCGGCAGGCACTACCAGCCGCCCCCGCACCTTGCCGTTCACCTGGAGGACGATCTCCACCCTGTCTACCTGCAGGGCTGCTTCATCATAGGAAGGCCACTGCTGCCGATGGACGCTGCTGGAGCCGTCTACCACCTGCTGCCACAGCTCCTCGGTGATGTGGGGCACGAAGGGGGCCAACAGCTTCAGCAGGTTGGTGACAGCCTGGTAGACCAGGCCGGGATCAGCCCCTGCCTTGGCCGCCTCCTTGTAGGCGTAGAGGCCGTTGACCAGCTCCATCAGGGCGCTGATGGCGGTGTTGAAGTTGAAGCGGGTCTCGATGTCCACCGTCACCTTCTTAATGGTGCTGTGGAGGAGGCGGCGCAGCTCCTTCTCCGGCCCGCCCAGGCTGGCGGCGTCGTAGCTGGTCACCCCCTGGGCCAGCACCGGCTCCAGGGCCTTCACGATGCGCCACACCCGGTTCAGGAAGCGGAAGCAGCCTTCCACCCCCTGGTCGGACCAGTCCAGCTCCCGCTCAGGGGGAGCGGCGAAGAGGATGAAGAGGCGGGCGGTGTCCGCCCCGTACTTGCTGAGGATTTCCTCCGGGGACACTACGTTGCCCAAGGACTTGCTCATCTTGGCCCCGTCCTTGATCACCATGCCCTGGGTCAGCAGGTTGCTGAAGGGCTCGTCGTAGTCCAGCAGCCCTGCATCCCGCAGCACCTTGACGAAGAAGCGGGAATAGAGCAGGTGGAGGATGGCGTGCTCGATGCCCCCTATGTACTGGTCCACCGGCCCCCAGTACTGGTTGGCCTCCTTGGCGAAGGGGGCAGCCTCATTGTGGGGATCGGTATAGCGGAGGTAGTACCAGCTGGAGCAGAGGAAGGTGTCCATAGTGTCCGTCTCCCGGGTGGCCGGGCCGCCGCACTTAGGACAGGTGCAGTGGACGAAGCTCTCCGAAGTGGCCAAGGGGGACTTGGCCCCGGCGGTGAAGCTTACGTCCTCCGGCAGCCGCACCGGCAGCTCCTCCTCCGGCACCAGCACCTCCCCGCACTTCGGGCAGTAGATGATGGGGATGGGAGCCCCCCAGTAGCGCTGGCGGGAGATGAGCCAGTCCCGCAGCCGGTAGTTCACCCGCCGTTTGCCGAAGCCCTTGGCCTCCGCCTCGTCCATGATGGCGGCCATGGCCGCATGCATCTCCATGCCGCTGAAGCGGCCGGAGTTCACCAACATGCCCTCCTTTTCCTCGTAGGCGCAGGTCATCTCTTCCAGCTTCATTTCCCTGCCCAGGGGGCAGAGGGTGACGATCTTCTTAATGCCGTACTTATCGGCGAACATCCAGTCCCGCTGGTCGCCGGTAGGCACGCCCATGACGGCGCCGGTGCCGTAATCGTAGAGTACGTAGTTGGCCACCCACACCTCCACCTGGTTGCCATTGAAGGGGTTGATGGCGTGGACGCCGGTGAAGATGCCCTCCTTCTCCGATTCGGAGGAGGTGCGCTCGATGTCGCTCTGGTTCAGCACCCTCTGGCAGAAGGCCTGGATGGCCTCGGCCCGGGGGTTGTTGCGACAGATCTTCTCCACCAGGGGATGCTCTGGGGCCAGCACCACGAAGGTGATGCCGAAGGCGGTGTCAGGCCTGGTGGTGTAGACCGGCAGCTTCTCCCCTAGTTCCGGGATGTCCAGGACGAACTCTATGCCCTCGCTGCGGCCGATCCAGTTCCGCTGCATGGTCTTCACCCGCTCCGGCCAACCAGTGAGCAAATCCAGGTCCTTCAACAGCTCATCGGCGTAGGCAGTGATCTTGAAGAACCACTGGGAAAGGTTCTTCTTGTGCACCACGTTGTCGCAGCGCCAGCAGCGGCCGTCGATGACCTGCTCGTTGGCCAGCACGGTGTTGCAGTGCTCGCACCAGTTGACGGCGCTCTCCTTCTTTACAGCCAGGCCCCGCTTGTAGAAGAGCTGGAAGAACCACTGGGTCCACCTGTAGTAGTCTTCCTTGCAGGTGGTTACCTCCCTGTCCCAGTCGTAGGAGAGGCCCATGGCCTTCTGCTGCCGCTTCATGTTGGCGATGTTGTCCAGGGTCCAGCGCTTAGGCGGGATGTTGTGCTGGATGGCCGCATTCTCCGCCGGCATGCCGAAGGAGTCCCAGCCCATGGGATGGAGGACGTTGAAGCCCCGCATAGTGCGGTAGCGGGCTACCACGTCGCCGATGGAATAATTGCGCACATGGCCCATGTGCAGGTTGCCGGAGGGATAGGGAAACATCTCCAGCACGTAGCTCTTAGGCCGGGCTGGATCCATCCGGACTTTGAAGGCCTCATCTCGCTCCCACTTCTCCTGCCACTTCTTCTCGATGGCGCTGGGAGAGTACTTATCTTGCAGCATCTTCCTACCTCCTGCTGGCGGTCTGCTTATTTTGCGTAACTAGATACTAATTATACCACTTCTCACCCGGTAGTCAACCGCCCTGGGGGCAGGAGGGGCCGGTTAGAGATCGAAGATTTTGCCGGGATTGAGGATGTTGTTAGGATCCAGGGCCTTCTTAACAGCCCGCATCATGGCCAGCTCCTCCGGGTCGGTGAACTCCTCCATCAGGTGCTTCCGCTTGTAGCCTATGCCGTGCTCCCCGCTGAGGCGGCCGCCTAGCTGGTAGATGGTGCGGTACAGCTCCCGCTGCATCGTCCCCACCTTCTCCTCCCAGGCCTGGTAGTCCTCGGAGGCCAGCTTCAGCACGTTCAGGTGGATGTTGCCGTCCCCGGCGTGGGCGGCGATGCGGGTAACCAGCTGGTACTTAGCCGCCAAGTCCAAGATCCTCTGGAAGAGGACGGGCTCCTGCTCCACCGGCACTACCACGTCTTCCTTGGCGATGACCAGGCTTTCCGCCCGGGCCGCCTCGGAGTAAACCTTGCGGGCCCGCCAGATCCGGTCGTGCTCGGCTACCAGCACTTCGCTAGCTCCGGCCGCCGTGCACAGTTCGTCTAGGGCCACAGCCTTCTCGTCCAGGTCGTCTTCGTTGGTGCCTTCGATCTCCACGATCAGGTAGTTGCCTGCCTGGCTGCCAGGCAGATCCACGTTGAGGTACCTCTCCACCGACTTAATGGTGACGTTGTCCATGTACTCTACGCAGGTGGGCACCAGGCCGGCCATGGCGATCTTGCCTACGCTGGCGATGGCCTGGGACGGGTCGGGGTAGACGGCCAACAGATCCATGCTGTAGCGGGGCTTAGGCAGCAGCTTCAGGGTGGCCTTGGTGATGATCCCCAGGGTGCCCTCGCTGCCCATCACCAGCTGTTCCAGGCAGTAGCCGGTAGACTGCTTCCGCAGCCTGGCCCCTAGGTTGACGATGTGGCCGGTAGGGTTGACCACCTCTATGGCGTAGACCTGGTGGCGGGTGGTGCCGTACTTCACCGCCCTGTTGCCCCCCGCATTAGTGGCGATGTTGCCGCCGATGCAGCAGGAGTCGCCGCTGCAGGGATCTCCGGCGTAGAAGAGGCCCTGCTCCTCCACGGCGGCCTGGAGGGCGGAGGTGAGCACCCCCGGCTCCACCACAGCGTACATGGCCTCCTTATTGATTTCGATAATCTTATTCATCTTCTCCAGGGACAGCACCAGGCCGCCGGAGGTGGCCACGGCGCCGCAGGCCAGGCCGGTGCCTGTACCCCTAGGCACCACGGGAAAGTGGAATTCATTAGCCAGCCGCACCACTGCCGCCACCTGCTGGGCGGTATGGGCAAAGCCTACCGCTTCAGGCAGCCGTTGATAGCTAGGATCCGGCACTTCGTCATGGGAGTAGGGCTGGAGTTTTTCCTCCTCCGTAAGCACGTTCTCCGCCCCTAGGATGGCTTGGAGTTTAGCGATGATCTCAGAGTTCAGCTTAGTGTAGGCCATGGTCGATCCTCCCCTATAGTTCCACAAGGTTTTTAAACAGGGCCTCTTCCTGTAAGATAGCCTGGCGGCTGCCGATTACGCAGAGCTGCCGCTGTTCCAGTACCGCCTGCACCACCGGTGCCAGGGCCCGGAGCTCCTCCAGGCTCACATCCAGGATCTGGTCCCGGTTCCGCTGCCGCAGGGCCGCGGTTATACCCCGCAGCTGGTAAGTAGTGACTAGGTCTAGGTTTTCCCCATTGGTGCAGGGCTTGTCCACCAGGCTCATGGTGCCGATGACGCAGCGGTCCAGCTCCCTGGGGCTCAGCTCCAGCCCGGCTAGGTAGGCAGGCAGCCCCTGGTAGGCCGCCAGGGTAGCCCCCAGCTGGGGATCCCGGTAGGAGGAGAAGGAGCAGGTGCCTCCCTGCTCGAAGCTGGCACCGGCGCCGTAGGCCCCTCCCTGCACCCGCACCTTGGTCCACAGGTAGTCGTAGCTCAGCAGGGTCTCCAGCACTGCCATGGAGCCGTGGAAGGAGTAGCCGGCCTGGCGGTAGCTACCCCCCGCCAGTACGTACTGCACCCTGCCGTTGCTGAGGAAGCCCTCGTTCTTCGCCTCCAAAGGCGGCAGCTGGAGGGGGACGGCAGGGGGGGCCGGCGGCAGCTGGGCCAAAAAGTCCTGCAGGAGCCTGGCTACCTGGTCCCTATCCTCCTCCTGGCAGCTGTAGAAGACGGAGCAGCGGCCCTGGTGGAAGAGCTGGGGCAGGAGGCCGGCCAGGGTGGCCAGGGCCTGGGGCCCCCGGGTGGGAAAGTCCGCCACTAGCTCCTTCAGCAGATTATAGTAGACCAGGCCCCCCTGCTCGGAGCAGAGGCCGCTGGCAGAAAAGTAGCTGTAGAGGCGGCTGCGGGCGTGGCTGCGGCCGTCGGCGAAGACGCTGTCGTCCCAGCCCCGCTTCAAGTCCTCCAGCAGGGTGCGGAAGTGGTCCAAGTCTGTGAAACGGCTGCCAGTCAAAATCTCCCGGATAAGCTCCAGCAGCTTGGGCAGTTTAGCCGTCAGGGCCTTGGTGGACACGTTGCTGTACAGTTTAAAGTCGTCTCCGTCCTCCACCTGGCTGTGAGGGCCGAAGCCGAAGCCCAGGTTGCCGGCGTTGGCGTAGACCAGGGTGGGCAGCTCCTGGTAGCTATAGCTGCCGGTGTCAAAGCGGCCTAGGAGCTCGCTGAGCAGGTAGCAATAGGGCAGGAGGGAGAAGGTCAGGCTGGGACAGTGGAAGTAGAGCCGCAAATAGACGATGCCGTTGGTGTGCTGGGGCAGGTAGTAGAACTTATCCGTCCCTACCGACCCCTCCTCCACCTGCAGCTGGCGGATGGAGCGGCGGATATCCCCCCGCCCCAGGCTGGGGATGGCGGCCTTGGCCTCCTCCCTGTCCGGCTCCCCCTGGCGGCGGCGCAGCTCCTGGCAACGCTGGATCCAGTCTGCCAGCTGCTCCGGGCTGAGGGCCGCCTTCCGCTGGGCCAGCTCCTGGGCCAGGGCGGCAGCCTCCGCCTCCCCCTGGCCTGGCTCCGGCACCAGGGTGATCAAGGCCCGGTGGGTATTGTCTAACAGGTGTGCTTCAATGAACTTGGTGTAATAGTCGCTATCGATGGCGGCCCGCAGCTCCCCTACCAGCTCCTCGAAGCGCAGGGCCTGGATGGGGTCGCCCCCGCTCAGCACCCGGCCCAGGGCGGTGAGGCCCAGGCAGAGGCCCTTGGGATAGGGGCTGAAGTCTGCCTCCCGCAGGCGGAAGTCAGTGGCATCCAGCAGGGCGGCCAGCCGCTCCCTGTCCAAGCCCTTGATAGTCAGCTCCTGCAGGGTGCGGTAGATAGTGCTGAGAAAGGCGTCCCGCTGCTCCTCCCGGCAGCCGCTGGCGGTGATGGAGAAGGTGCACTGGGGGTGGACCGTGTCCAGGCTGGCGCTGATGCTCTGGCCGATGCCTGCCTGCTGCAGGGCCTGGCGCAGAGGGCTGCCCTCTTTGTCCACCAAGGCCCCCTGCAGGAGGCGCAGGGTCTGCACCAGCTTGTTATCGCTGGAGCGGCCGCAGACGATGGAAAGCTGGAGGAAGGTGGCTGCCTCCTCCCCTGCCTGGCTGGGATAGGTGGCCCGCACCTCTGCCGTCCGCTCCAGGGGCTGCTGCCAGACCACCTGGGGCCGCGGCTCCCCCCGCCGGCGGAAGGCGCCTAGGTACTCCCGATCAAGGTAGGCCAGGGTCTCCTCTAAATCCATGTCCCCGTAGAGCAACAGGTAGGCGTTGTCTGGATGGTAGTAGCGGCGATGGTAGGCTAAAAAGTCCTCCTGGGTCAGCTCCGGTATGGCCTGGGGCAGGCCGCCGCTTTCAAAACGGGCGGGGCCGTCAGGGAAGAGGGCCTGCACAGTGGCCCGCTCCAAATAAGCATCGGGGGAGGAATAGACCCCCTTCATCTCGTTATAGACCACCCCGTTGTAGCGGAGGGGTTCTTCCGGCCCGGCGATCTCGTAGTGCCAGCCCTCCTGCAGCAGGGTGTAGGGGTTCTGGTAGATCAGGGGATAGAAGACTGCGTCCAAGTAGACGTCCATCAGATTGCGGAAGTCCTTGCTATTGCAGCTGGCCAGGGGATAGGCGGTAAAGTCCGGATAGGTGATGGCGTTGAGGAAGGTGTTCAGGGAGCCCTTGGCTAGGTCTACGAAGGGCTCCTTCAAGGGGTACTTGCGAGAGCCGCACAGCACCGAGTGCTCTAGGATGTGGCTGATGCCCCTATCGTCGGCGGGAGGGGTGGCGAAGGCGATGGCGAAGACCTTGTTCTCGTCCGCCGCCGGCATGTAGATGAGGCGGGCGCCGCTCTGCTGGTGCTCCAGCAGCCACACCTCCACCTGGAGCTCCCTTACCTCTTCCCTTCTCCTCAGTTGGAAGCCCTGCAGGACTTCCCCTACTGCTAATGCTACCATCTGCTCACCCGCCCTGTATCCTGGCTGCCGGCCAGGGAGGGCCCAGCCGGCGGCATTGTTCAGCTAACGCTTATTACTTACTATATTATACCTATTTTAACTCAGCCTAGCAAGAAAAAAGGCGCAGGCCTGTGCTTGCGCCCTAAGTGACTATGGCAGGGGCAGTAGGAATCGAACCCACAACCAACGGTTTTGGAGACCGCTACTCTACCAGTTGAGCTATACCCCTGTGGAGCGGAAAACGAGGCTCGAACTCGCGACCCCCACCTTGGCAAGGTGGTGCTCTACCACTGAGCTATTTCCGCATTGAGCAGGCTGCCGCCGAGGCTTTGGCCTGGCATCTATTAATGCTAACATAAAATGCCGCCTATTGCAAGGGTTTTGCAAAATAATTTTCCTAGTCCCGGCCCTCGTTCCGCGGGTGGTTCTCCTGGTAGACCTCGGCCAGCCGCTGGGGAGTGACGTGGGTGTAGATCTGGGTGGTGGAGAGGTTCACATGGCCCAGCAACTCCTGGACGCTGCGAAGATCCGCCCCGTGGGCCAACAGGTGGGTGGCGAAGGTATGGCGGATGGTGTGGGGGGAGACGTGCTTGTGGAGGGCCAGGGCGGTGATGTACTTGTCCAGGATGCGGCGGACGCTGCGGTCCGTCAGGTGGCCTCCCACCTTGTTCACAAAGAGGTAGCCGTGCTCTGCCGCCTGGAAGCGGGCCATCAGCTCCTTCCTGGCCGGCAGGTAGGCTTCGATGGCGGCGCAGCAGGGCCGGCCCAGGGGCACCACCCGTTCCTTGTTGCCCTTGCCCAGCAACAGCACCAGCTGGTTGGCGGTGTCGATCCGCTGCAGGGTGAGCCCTACCAGCTCTGCCACCCGGCAGCCGCTGGCGTAGAGCACTTCCAAGATGGCCTGGTCCCGCAGCCCTAGGAGGGAGGCGTCCGGCATCTTCAACAACTCCTCCACCTCGAACTCGTCTAAGAAGCTAGGCAGGGTCTTAGGCAGCTTGGGGCTCTTCATCTTCTGCAGGGGGCTCTCCTGCAGCAGGCCCTCCCGCAGGAGGAAGCGGTAGAAGCCCCGCAGGCTGGTGAGGTGGCGGGCGATGGTCCTGGGGGCGTAGTGCTGCTCATTGGCCCAGGCCAGGTAGGCCCGCACGTCCAAGTACTTGAGCTCCAGCCAGGACCAGCCAGGCCGCCGTTGGGCCATAAAGGTGCAAAAGCCTGCCAAGTCCCGCTGGTAGCTGACCAGGGTGAGGGGGGAGCTGTCCTTCTCCACCCGCAGGTGGTTTAGATAACGATTCACTAAGTCTGTGCCGGCTTCAGCCATCTGTCCCTACCTCCTTTGCCTCCTCCAGCAGCCCGGCCAAGGCCTGCAGGGCCCGCTGGGAGAGGAGGGCGTTCTTCTCCCGCTTCCCCTTCACCCGCCGGCCTAGGGGTGGCAGGAGGCCGTAGTTAATATTCATCGGCTGGAACTGGGTCACAGCCGGATTGCTCACATAGCGGGCCAGGGCTCCCACCGCCGTCTCCTGGGGCCAGTTCAGGGCCGGCAGGCCTAGGAGCCTGCGGGCGGCCCCCACCCCTGCCGCCAGGCCGCTGGCGCAGGACTCTACGTAGCCCTCCACCCCGGTGAGCTGGCCGGCAAAGTAGAAACGATCCTGCTGGCGCAGGCTGTAGTCAGGCTGTAGCAGGCCGGGGGAGTCCAGGTAGGTGTTTCGGTGCATCACCCCGTAGCGGACGAAGTCCGCCTCCGCCAGGCCTGGTATGAGGGAAAAGACCCGCTTCTGCTCCGGCCACTTCAGATGGGTCTGGAAGCCCACTATATTGTAGAGGCTGGCGGCGGCATCGTCCTGGCGCAGCTGCACCACGGCGTAGGCCTCCCGCCCCAGGCGGGGATCCACCAGCCCCACCGGCTTCAGAGGGCCGAAGCGCATAGTGTCCTCCCCCCGCCGGGCCAGCTCTTCGATGGGCATGCAGCCCTCAAAGAAGACGGGTTTCTCAAAGCTGTGGAGGGGGGCGCACTCCGCCGCCACCAGGGCTTCCCGGAAGGCCAGGTACTCTTCCCTGCTGTAAAAGGGGCAGTTCACATAGGCAGCCTCCCCCTTGCCATAGCGGGAGGCCAAAAAGACCCGCTCCCAGTCCAGGGAGTCCCGGGTGACGATGGGAGCCGCCGCATCGTAAAAGTGGAGGTAGTCCCTCTGGACCAGCCGGGCTATAGCGGCGGCCAAGGCCGGGCTGGTCAAGGGCCCGGAGGCCACGATCACCAGGCCTGCCAGCCCTTCCAGCTCCACCACCTCTTCTTCCACCTGCTGGATGAGGGGGTGGCTGCGGAGGGCGGCGGTAACCGCTGCGGCAAAGCCCTCCCTGTCCACTGCCAGGGCTCCCCCTGCCGGCACCTGGTGGGCGTCGGCACAGGCCATGATCAAGGAGCCTAGGCGGCGTAATTCTTCCTTCAAGAGGCCCACCGCGTTCTCCAAGCCGGCGGCCCGCAGAGAGTTGGAGCAGACCAGTTCGGCACAGTAGCCGGTCTTATGGGCGGGACTGGGGGTGGAGGGGCGCATCTCGTGGAGGATGACCCCCACTCCCCGCCTAGCCAGCTGCCAGGCGGCCTCGCTCCCTGCCAAGCCGGCCCCGATGACGTGGACCGGACCGAGTATAGCTGTCATAGGCCCTCCTAGTCCTGCCCTGGGGTTCCAGTCCCCCTGCCGCCCCTGCCGGCGGTACCGGCCTTGGCAGTCCTGCTTCTCTTGGCGGCGGCAGTCTTGCCAGTAGCAGCCTTCTTGGCGCTGGCAGTTGTACCGCCAGCCTTGGCTCTGCTAGCCCTGCTAGCGGCTGTCCTTCCTATGGCCGCAGCCGTAGCCCTAGGGGCGGTGCTTTTAGGCCGGTAGGCAGGCCTGGCGTTGGCGCAGGCCTTGTTGGCGCAGAAAACCTGCCGCTGCCGCCGGTAGTTCAGCCCCGCCACCATGAGGCCGCCGCAGAGGGGGCAGCGTTCCCCGGTGGGTTTGTCAAAGCACACGTAGTTGCAGGCCGGGTAGGCGGAACAACCGTAGAAGGCCTTGCCGGTCTTAGAGCTGTGCCGCACTACCATGGGGGCGCCGCAGAGGGGGCAGTCCACCCCTATCTTCTCCAACAGGGGCTGGTTCTTGCCGCACTGGGGGCAGGAGAGGTACTTGCCCCTGCGGCCGGCCTTGATGATGAACTTCACCCGGCAGTCTGGGCACTCCTCTTCCGCCTCCTGGCCGCGGAAGGCGGCGCTGTTCTCCACCTCCTGGATGCGTTGGTGGAAGCCGCTGTAAAAATTCTGGAGAAAGGTTCTGTAATCCTCCTGGTGCTCGGCTATGGCGTCTAGTTGGCTCTCCAGGCCTGCGGAGAAGGGTATGTCGATGAGCAGGGGGAAGTAGCTGGTGAGAAAGTCGTTGGTCATCTCTCCCAGCTGGGTGATGAGCAGCTTTTTGCCGCTCCGCTCCACATAACCCCGCTTGATGGTGGTCATAATGGTAGGGGAATAGGTGGAGGGGCGGCCTATCCCTGCCTCCTCCATCTTCTTTACCAGGGCCGCCTCCGTGTAATGGGCGGGGGGCTCGGTAAAATGCTGTTGGGCCGGCTCCAGCTTGTGGAGGAGCAGCTCCTTCCCCACCTCTATATAGGGCACCTTGCTCTCCTTTTCCTCATCGGCAAAGTCCCCGTAGGCGGCTAAGAAGCCAGGGAACTTCAAAAGGGAGCCGCTGGCCCGCAGCTGGTAGTCCCCTGCCTTGATGCCTAGGTTGGTGGCATCGTAGACTGCCTCCGCCATCTGGCTGGCCAGGGTGCGGCGCCAGATCAGCTGGTAGAGCCGGGCCTGATCCCTGCCCAGGTAGGGGGCCACGTCCTCCGGCCGGCGGTTGATGCTGGTGGGCCGGATGGCCTCGTGGGCCTCCTGGGCGCTGCCTCTGGCGGCGTAGTAGTTAGGCCGCTCCGGGTAATAAGCCGGCCCGTAGGCGGCGATGACGTAGTCCTTAATCTCAGCCCGGGCGCTGTCCGCCAGGCGGACGGCGTCGGTGCGCATGTAGGTGATGAGGCCGGTGTTGGTACGGCCCAGGCTCACCCCTTCGTAGAGCTGCTGGGCCAACAGCATGGTCTTGGCCGTAGGGAAGCCCAGCTTCCTGTTGGCCTCCTGCTGCAGGGTGGAAGTGGTGAAGGGGGGCAGGGCGTGGCGGCGCCTGTCCTTGCGCACCGCCTCCTCCACCGTGTAGGTCGCCTGGGCCAGGGCTGCCTCAGCCGCCTTGGCCTGGTCCCCAGTGGCCAGCTCTAGCTTCTGCCCCTGGTACTTCACCAGTTCTGCGCTAAAGATGGGGGCCTTGGCCGCCTCCCGCAGCTTCACCTCCAGGGTCCAGTATTCCTGGGGGAGGAAGGCGGCGATCTCCCTGTCCCGGTCGGCGATGAGCTTCACCACCACCGACTGCACCCGGCCGGCGCTGAGGCCGCTGCGGATCTTGCTCCACAGCAGGGGGCTGAGGCTGTAGCCTACCAGCCTGTCCAACAGGCGCCGGGCCTGCTGGGCGTCCACCATGTCCTGGTCGATGGCCCTGGGGGCCTTCATGGCGCTGGTAACCGCCCCCTTGGTGATCTCCTGGAAGGCCACCCGGCACTTAGCCGCCGGGGCCAGGCCCAGGATGGTGGCCAGATGCCAGCTGATGGCCTCCCCCTCCCGGTCCGGGTCAGTGGCCAGGTAGACGGCCTCCGCCTTCTTGGCCAGGTTCTTCAACTCCTTAATGGTGTCCCCCTTCCCCCGGATATTGATGTACTCCGGCTCCATGCCGTGCTGGATATCGATACCCATCCTGCTCTTAGGCAGATCCCTGATATGGCCCATGGTGGCCTTCACCGTGTAGCTGCGGCCCAGGAACTTTTCAATAACCTCTGCCTTATGGGGGGACTCCACTATGACTAGTTTAGGCATCCAAGTACCTCCTCTATCTGTCCTTATCTGCTGTTCAGGCCCGGCTGTAGAGCTGCAGGCCCACCTCTTTGATCAGGCCGGCCAGCTGCAGCTGCAGGAGTTCGACGCTCAAGCTGTCCAAGGGGCAGTCCAGGCGCTCCGCCAATTCCACCAGGGAGAGGCTCCCCTCCCCCAGTTCCTGCCACAGCTGCTGGGCCCGGCTGCCTGGCTCCAAGTCGGGAGGAGGCTGGCTGGGGGCGGCAGGAGGGGCCGGCCAGGCGGGAGAGCCCTGCTGCCAGAGGCTGGCCTGCTTAGCCGCCTGCTCCCTGCTGTCCTCCAGCACCTGCTGGGGGCTGTCCACCAACTTGGCCCCTTGGCGGATCAATTCGTGACAGCCGCTGCTGGCCCCGCTGTAAATATCCCCCGGTATGCAGTACACGTCCCGGTTCTCGTCACAGGCCGCCCGGGCGGTGATCAAGGCGCCGCTTTTGGCGCGGGCCTCCGCCACTACCACCCCCTGGGCCAGGCCGGCGATGATGCGGTTGCGGGCGGGAAAGTTCAGGTGCAGAGGCGGGGTGCCCGGCGGGTACTCCGAGAGGAGGGCCCCCTGCCGGGCGATGGCGCGGAAGAGGGAGGCGTTTTCCGGCGGGTAGCACTGGTCCAGGCCGCAGCCTAGCACCGCCACCGTCCGCCCTCCTGCCGCCAGGGCCCCCTGGTGGGCGGCAGAGTCTATCCCCCGGGCGCCGCCGCTGATGATGGTCGCCCCCTGCTGGGCCAGCTGGTAGGCAAAGCCCCGGGCCGCCTTGGCCCCGTAAGGGGTGCAGCTGCGGGAGCCCACTATGGCGATGCTCAGGCCCTCCTTAGGCAGTTGCCCCTGCAGGTAGAGAAGCAAGGGGGCGTCACTCAGCTCCCGCAAGAGCTCTGGATAGTCCGGCGAGGTGAAACTGAGAAGAAGGGTGCCGCTGGCCTGGACATAGGCCTGGATGCGCCGCACCAGCTCCTGGGAGCGGCCGGCGCAGAAGGCGGCCAGCTGCTTGGCGGTGCAGAGGCCGCTCTGGCCTAAGAGGGAGGCGCTGGCCTGGTAGAGGCGCTCCGCCCCGCCCACATAGGGCAGGAGCCGTTTGATGGCGGCACGGCTCAGGCCGGGGTTGACGCCGCAGCAGGCGGCTAGGTACAGTTCTTCTCTCTGGCTCACGCAGTCCCTCCTGGAAAGCTAGTTGTTTTGCCTAGCAGGCTAACTTTTTCCTTCATTATAGCTAGAAGCTGAAAGCTTTGTCAAGACGGGGGGTCAGGGCGGAAGGGAGCCTCCCCTTGAAGCAAGCTTTCTGAGAGAGGCTGCAAAAATATGAAAAAGCCCTGCAGGCCAGGGAGGCTGCAGGCCGGTACCAGCCCTGGCCCCCCTCTAGCCCCTTTGCCAAACCAGGTACAAGTAAGCCATAACTTACTTCCCTCTCACCCCTCAGCGCCAACAGGAAGGAGGGCCTCCTTAGGAAGGTTGCAGCTTTTTGCTTAATTTCTACTACAGGGGTGTAAATTTAATTTAAGCAAACTCGCCTCCCAGCTAAATAAAATTTAGCTGTTGAGGCCTTGCCTCAGCCGGCCCCTAGCTGCCTTTGGCAGGGAGCAACAGCCTAGGCTAACCGTCCTGCCCTTGTAAATTCCAATCTTACAAAGCAGGCCCAGCTGACGGCCAGCTGGAGCCAGCCGGCTGGCTCCTAGGCCCAAACCGTGGCCTAACCCTGCCCAGGCCTTATTTATCACCACTGTTTCCTCTTTATAACTGATATTTATATTACCCCAATATCTTCTCTAATATTATGGCCATGAACCCCAGCTCGGCCTGCCTCCTACCAGCCTAGTTTCAAGCTTGGTTGAAGGGAGAAAATGAAAAAATTGTAAACAAATACGGGACTCGCCCACTGTACAAAATAGGTAGCAGGGTGTATAATGTGCCTAGCAAGGCTGAAAGGCCCGAACTATTTATTTTTCAAAAAGGAGGAATTTTACGTGTTTACCTTTATCCTTTGCCTCGCGATCCTGCTAGGCGGGTACTTCACCTACGGCAAAGTCGTAGAGAAGACCTTCGCTCCAGATGATCGGGAGACCCCCGCTATCAGGATCAACGACGGCGTAGACTACGTGGTTCTGCCCGAGTGGCGTCTGTTCATGATCCAGTTGCTGAACATCGCCGGCCTAGGCCCCATCTTCGGTGCCCTGCAAGGCGCCCTGTGGGGACCCATCGTGTTCCTGTGGATCACCTTCGGTACCATCTTCGCCGGTGCCGTGCACGACTACTTCTCCGGCATGATGAGCGAGCGTAACAACGGCGCCTCCATCTCCGAGATCACCGGCATCTACCTAGGCGACTTGATGAAGGCCATCATGCGTGTCTTCAACGTAGTCCTGCTGATCATGGTTGGTACCGTATTCGCCGTAGGCCCTGCCGGCATCCTGGTAGAGCTGATCAAACAGAACGGCGGCAGCGGCCTCTTCACCAACACCATGTTCTGGCTCATCATCATCTTGATTTACTACTTCATCGCCACCTTCATCCCCATCGATAAGATCATCGGCAAGATCTACCCTGTATTCGGTATCTGCCTGATCATCATGGCTGTGGGCGTGGCTATCGGCATCCCCCTGCACGGCTACAACATGCCTGAGCTGTGGGACAACTTCCGTAGCCTCCATCCCGCTTCCACTCCTATTTGGTCCTTCATGTTCATTACTGTAGCCTGCGGCGCGATTTCCGGCTTCCACTCCACTCAGAGCCCCTTGATGGCCCGCTGCATGAAGAATGAGCACCAAGGCCACTTCGTTTTCTACGGCGCCATGGTAGCCGAGGGCGTTATCGCCCTGGTATGGGCTGCTGCCGGCTGCTCCCTCTTCCAGACCAACGCTGCCGGCCTGTCCACCGGACTGGCTGCTTTGATTGCTAAGGGCCAGGCTGTGGCTGTTTACGAAGTGTGCGCCAAGTCCATGGGCGGCATCGGCATCATCCTGGCTATGCTGGGCGTAGTTGCCTGCCCCATCACCTCTGGCGACACCGCCTTCCGTTCTGCCCGTCTGGTTATCGCTGACTGGTTCAAGATCCCCCAGAGCAACATGATGAACCGCCTCTACCTGTGCATCCCCGTACTGGGCGTAGGCGCCTTCTTGGGCATCGGCAACAGCCTGGGTGTGTTCAGCTACGCCGTTATCTGGCGTTACTTCTCCTGGACCAACCAAACCCTGGCTATGATCGTGCTGTGGGCTGCTTCCATGTTCCTGGTACAGGAAAAGAAGAACTACTGGATCACCGTAGTTCCTGCCACCTTCATGAGCGCTGTTTCCATCACCTACTTCTGCGCTGGCAAGGAATGCTTGGGCCTGAGCACCTCTATCGCCTACCCGGTAGGCATCGTGGCTGCCATCGTCTTCTTCGGCCTCTTCATGCGGGCTGCTAACAAGGCTAAGGCTGCTATGGCCAAATAACCTATTCCCTGTCTATTAGGCGGCGGAGGGCCTCCCTCCGCCGTTTCCTTGTATGGAGGGCTGTTCCATGTTCTTCTTCACCCCCAAGCCCCTAGGCAGGGCTACCGTCCCCAAGGAAAAGGTGGCCCAAGAGAAAAAGGCCTGCCAGAACTTCGGCCCCTGCGGCATAGGTAAGGAGCTGATCTTCCTCAACAGTTTTTACTTTGACCGGGTCTACTACCTGCCCCTCTACTCCGTCCAGCGGATCTTCAAGCGGGTGGCCATGACCAAGGGCGGCTTCACCGGCAAGGGCATCTTCGCCTCCATCCCCTACCTGGTAGTGGAATACGACAACGGCCAGGTGAAGCAGTGCAACTTCCGCATCGAGGAAGACGTAGACCGGTTCCTCCACCGCTTCGGCCAGCTCTGCCCCAAGGTGCCCCTCCACAGCGTCGCAGCGGAGCGGAAACTGCGGGAGAAGGCTAGGCGGGAGGAAGCCCGCTACCACAAGGTGCTCAGCCCCCAGGCCCAAGCCGCCTGGACCCAGCTGGAGGCCGCCAAGAAACAGCTGCAGGACAAGGAGGAGCTTTGCTTCCAACTGGCCACTGCCGCTAAAAGAAAGCGCCGCAACGACCAGGCCAACCCTGTGTATAAGTGGGTGGCCCTGGTCATCATCCTGGCCGGCGCCCTGGCTGCCGGCTACGGCGTCCACACCTGGTTCAGCCAGGATGACTCGGGCATCTACTGGACCCTTCTGGGCCTAGCGGCAGTCTTCCTCTTCTCCGGTGCCAACGTGCTGCCTACGGCCCGCAACAACAAGCGGGCTATTGACGGGGAGTGGGAGCGGGCCAAGGCTGCCA
This sequence comes from uncultured Phascolarctobacterium sp., assembly GCA_964641395.1. Taxonomy (GTDB): domain Bacteria; phylum Bacillota; class Negativicutes; order Acidaminococcales; family Acidaminococcaceae; genus CANQBR01. Next base: position 46,371 of record CAZXKQ010000012.1, read on the forward strand.
TAGAAGAGGCGGTAGGGCCTGGCTTCGTGGTGCCTGCCCACTACGCCCATCCCATCGTCCTAGAGCGGATGATCCGGGTGCTGCGGGAGGAAAGGGCCCAGACCGTGGAGGAAGCCTTTGCGGTTATGAAACAGGATCTGCAGGCCTTGAATGCCTCCGTCCAAGTGGAACAGGAGGAGTATGACGAGGTGGTGCAGGTGAAGCCCCTCTTCCTCCTCTGCCATTATGAGTGAGAGGCCGCCCCTCCTGCCATCACAAGCGTTACGCCCAGGCGTAGCGCTTTTTTGTTGCAGCGGTCTGTGATGGAGGGCACTGCCTTGCTGCTGCCGAAGCTCCTC
>CAZXKQ010000013.1:0-36623 GCA_964641395.1 uncultured Phascolarctobacterium sp.
GAAAGTACTCGGCTGGAAGCGGCCCGGGAGGATAGAGCGCCGCCGGCAAGGCAGGGGCCCGCACGGAAACGTGCGGGCTCCTTGCTGTGCTGGGGGAGGCATCTTTCCCTTTCCCCTCGGTAGTGTTATAATAGGTGAAGAAACCGGTTCCTGCAGGACTGGGAAAGAGAGGTAGGCTCATGCACGTTTACGCCATCGGCGACCTGCACCTCTCCGGCCGGCCCCCTAGCAAGCCTATGGAGCTGTTCGGGGAGCAGTGGCGGGGGCATCAGGAAAAGATAGAGGCGGACTGGCGCGCCAGGGTGGGGGCGGAGGACGCGGTGGTGCTGTGCGGCGACCTCTCCTGGGCCATGAGCCTGCAGGCGGCGGCGCCGGACCTGGAGTGGCTGGCAGGGCTGCCAGGCCGCAAGGTGCTGCTACGGGGCAACCATGACTATTGGTGGTCCTCCTTGGCCAAGATGCAGGCCGCCTACGGCAGGGAGCTGGCCTTTTTACAAAACAACTACCTGGACCTGGGGCCGGCCTATCTGTGCGGCACCAGGGGCTGGCTGCTGCCCTCGGTGGAGGGCTTCAGCCAGGAAGACGCCAAGATCTACGCCAGGGAGGGCATCCGCTTGGAACTGTCCTTGGCGGCAGCCCGGAGGGCGGGGGAGAAGCCCGTCATCGCCGCCCTCCACTACCCGCCCCTCTACGGCAGCGGGGACAGCGTCTTCAGCCGCCTGCTGGAGCAGTACGGGGTCAGCTACTGCGTCTACGGCCACATCCACGGCGGCGGCCCCGTCTCCTCCTTTGAAGGGGAGCGGGGAGGGGTCATCTACAAGCTGGTGTCCTGCGACACCCAGGGCTTCGCCCTCTACCAGGTGCTGTAATTGCCCAAATATTTATTGACAGCGGCTGGGGTTTTTGCTAACATAGAGGGAGTTAATACTGAGTACAGGCGAGGAAGGGAAGGGCTTCTCTCTGAGGGACGGCAAGAGAGCTGGCGGATGGTGGGAGCCAGCGGCTAGGAGGGGGGCTGTAGTCCGGGAGCCGCCCTGCTGAAACGGCGCAAGGGCGCAAGTAGGCAGGGACGCAGGCGGCGCGTTAGGCCGTTCAAGGGCACCGCCGGCAGGGCCGGCAGTGAAGATAGGTGGTACCGCGGCCCATGGCCCGTCCTGTTATCCAAGGGATAGCAGGGCTTTTTTATCGGCCGCCTTTCTTCTAGCTAGGATGACAAGAATAACAAAGATAACAAGGATAACATAGTTCCCAGGAGGCAGAAGGTTTTATGAGCGAGCAACACAACATCCCCAAGGTTTACGATCCGGCGGCAGTAGAGGCCAAGTGGTACAGCTATTGGGAGGAGCAGGGCTTCTTCCACGCTGAGCCGGAAGAGGGCCGCCGGCCCTTCTCCATCGTCATCCCCCCTCCCAACATTACCGGCCAGCTGCACATGGGCCACGCCCTGGACAACACCCTGCAGGACATCCTGATCCGCTACCACCGGATGCTGGGGGACAACACCCTCTGGATGCCTGGCTACGACCACGCCGGCCTGGCCACCCAGATCAAGGTGGAGGAGGTGCTGAAGGCGGAAGAGGGCAAGACCCGCTACGACCTGGGCCGGGAAGCCTTCCTGCAGCGGGTCTGGGCCTGGAAGGAGCAGTACGGCGACAGGATCATCCAGCAGTTGAAACGCTTAGGGGTGTCCTGCGACTGGGAGCGGAAGCGCTTCACCATGGACGAGGGCTGCTCCCGGGCGGTGCGGGAGGTGTTCTGCTCCCTCTACGAGCAGGGGCTGATCTACAAGGGCACCCGCATCACCAACTGGTGCGTCAACTGTAACACCGCCCTCTCCGACATCGAGGTGGAGCACAAGGACGACCCAGGCCACCTGTGGTACATCCGCTACCCCCTGGTGGGAGAGGAGGGCCGCTACCTGACCATAGCCACCACCCGGCCGGAGACCATGCTGGGGGATACGGCGGTGGCCGTCAACCCGGCCGACGGGCGCTACGGCTCCCTGGTAGGCCGGCAGCTGGAGCTGCCCCTGACCGGCAGGCGCATCCCCGTCATCGCCGACAGCTACGTGGGCCTGGAGTTCGGCACCGGCGCCGTGAAGATCACCCCGGCCCACGACCCTAACGACTACGAGATGGGCCTGCGCCACCACCTGGAGAACGTGGTGGTGATAGGCATGGATGGGAGGATGACTGCCGAGGCCGGGGCCTACGCCGGCCAGACCAGGGAGGAGTGCCGGGAGCAGATCGTCCGGGACCTGGCGGAACAGGGCTACCTGGTGAAGATCGAGGAGCACTCCCATGCAGTAGGCCACTGCCAGCGCTGCGGCTGCGTAGTGGAGCCCCTGGTCTCCACCCAGTGGTTCGTGAAGATGGAGCCCTTGGTGAAGGCGGCGGTAGACTGCGTAGAGGACGGCCGCACCCAGTTCGTCCCCGACCGCTTCGTCAAGACCTATACTAACTGGATGGCCAATATCAGGGACTGGTGCATCTCCCGCCAGATTTGGTGGGGCCACCGCATCCCCGTCTGGTACTGCGACGACTGCGGCCAGATGAGCGCCTCCCGTACCGACCTGGCCGCCTGTCCCAAGTGCGGCAGCAGCCACATCCACCAAGACGAGGACGCCCTGGACACCTGGTTCAGCAGCGCCCTGTGGCCCTTCTCCACCATGGGCTGGCCGGACCAGACCCCCCTGCTGCGGCAGTTCTACCCTACCAGCGTCCTAGTCACCGGCTACGACATCATCTTCTTCTGGGTGGCCCGCATGCTGCTGATGGGCATGGAGTTCATGCAGGCGGTGCCCTTTGACAAGGTCTTCATCCACGGCCTGGTACGGGACTCCCTGGGCCGCAAGATGTCCAAGTCTTTGAAAAACGGCATAGATCCCCTAGAGGTTATCGATAAATACGGGGCCGACACCCTGCGCTTCATGCTCATCACCGGCAACACCCCGGGCAATGACATGCGCTTCCACTGGGAGCGGGTGGAGGCCACCCGGAACTTCGCCAACAAGATCTGGAACGCCTCCCGCTTCGCCCTGCTGAACATGGGGGGCTACGATCCCGAGGCGGACCTGGCCCAGGCCACCTTGGCCGACCGGTGGATCATGAGCCGCCTCCAGCACACCGTCCAGGCCGTCACCCAGCTGCTGGATAAGTTCGAGCTGGGGGAGGCCGGCCGGCTGATCTACGAATTCATCTGGGGAGAGCTGTGCGACTGGTACATCGAGCTGGCCAAGCCCCGGCTCTACGGCCGGGAAGGGGAGGCGGCCCGGGCCCGGGCCCAGCACGTGCTGGCCCACGTCCTCACCAGCGCCATGCAGCTCCTCCATCCCTTCATGCCCTTCATCACCGAGGAGATCTACCAGTGCCTGCCCCACCAGGCGGAGGCGGTCATCGTCTCCCCCTGGCCCCAGGCGGATGCCGCCCTCATGGACCAGGAGGCGGAGGAGCTGATGGGGGCCCTGATGGAGGCCGTCAAGGCCATCCGCAACATGCGGGCCGAGGTAGGGGCGGTGCCTAGCAGGAAGGTGCCGGCCACCCTCTTGGTGGCTCCCCGGCTGCAGCCAGGGGTGGAGGCCAACGCCGCCTACATCCACCTCCTGGGGGGCATCAGCCAGCTGACCATCCTGCCGGCCACGGCGGCCAAACCGGCCAACGCCATGACGGTAGTCACCAAGGAGGTCCAGGTCTTCCTGCCCCTAGCCGGCCTCATCGACGTGGAGAAGGAGGGGCAGCGGCTGGCCAAGGAGCTGGCCGGCCTGGAGAAGGAACTGGCCCGGGTGGAGGGGAAGCTCCACAGCCAGGGCTTCCTGGCCAAGGCGCCGGCGGCGGTAGTGGCCAAGGAGGAGGCCAAGGCGGCAGAGCTGCAGGGCAGGAAGGCGGCCCTCTTGGAGCGGCTGGCCTATCTGCAGAGCCTCTAAGCCTCCAAGGAAGAGAGAGACAAAAAAAGGGCCCGGGGCTGCTGCCTCGGGCTCTTGGATTTCTAAAAGGCTAGGTTTTACTTTTCGTTGGCCAGGCTGTCCGGCCCCAACCGCTCTGCCAGTTCCCGGGCCCTGGTCACCAGGCATTCGGCGAAGGCCCGCACCACCAGGGGGTCGAAGGCCTGGCCGGCCAGGTTGTTCAAATCCAGCAGGGCCTGGCTGTGATCCCGGCGGTAGTTTTCCACACAGGGGTTCAGATAGCGGTCGTAGTAGTCGCAGACGGCGATGATGGAGGAGCCGATGGGGGAGTTCTGCCCCTTCAGCCGGCGGGGGAAGCCCTTGCCGTCCCACCTTTCATGGTGGCAGCCGATGATGAGGGCCACTTCCGCCATGGCAGGCATGTTCTCCAGCATGCTGGCCCCGGCGATGGGGTGGCGCTTGTAGGCCTGCAGCTCCCTGGTGGACAGGTAGGGGAACTTGTTGAGGATCAGGTTGGGCACGGCCAGCTTGCCGATGTCGTGGAGGAGGGCGGCCATCTTCAGCCGGCTCACCTCCGCCTTGGAAAGGCCTAACTGGACGCCGGTGCTCACCGCGTAATTGGCCACCTGGAGGCTGTGGAGGTAGAGGGCCCTGTTCTTGATCTCCAACAGGCGCAGGTAGTATTCGCAAACGGTACGGCAGCTTTGATCTAGGGGGAAGTCCAAAGCCCTGGTCAGAGCGATCATCTATAACACAACCAATCTTAACGGATCAGGGGGCCCGCGGGCCACAGTCCCTAGTATAGCACTTTATTTAAAATAATAAAAGAGGGAAAAAGACCTTGCGGGGATTTTTTTTCTCGCTTATAATGGGGAGGTACGGCCTTGGTCTGTGGTTGGAAGTCGAGGCTAGCCGCGGGCGAAACGACCCACGTAAGCAGGGCGGAAGGCCCTGTGAGCATGGCGCGGTCTAGATGTAAGGCCTGCCGCCGGGAAAAGAAGGCGAGAGGGGTTGTAGTGGGGAGTAAAAACTCAGGAGCGAAGCCTCCAGCAGGCGGGTGTGGGGTCAAAGACCAGGTCAGCAAGGCCGTACCCTTCCTTGGTCTAGGACTGGCAGGCCCTGGCCTTTTTATTATCTGTATAGATAAAAATATTTATAAAACCCAGGTATAATGCTCGGATGGAAGGCGGTAAGTCCCCTTCTAGACAGGCTTAGCTAGGTTCACAGCTAAAATATAACAAAAAAAGCACAGCCGAAGGGCCCTGTGCTTTTGCTTTTTCCCCGTATCTTTGATATAATACTACACTAGGTATAGTGTGTGCAGCCGGCAAATGGGAGGAGTGATGGTTTTGCTGGAAGGCGTACTAAAGATGATCTTCGGCGACCCCAACCAAAAGGAATTGAAGGGGATGCAGCCGCTGGTAGATAAGATTAACTCCTTGGAGAAAAAATACGAAAGCTTCAGCTCTGCCAACTTGGCGGCCCAGACCCAGGCCTTCAAGCTGCGCCTGCAGAAGGGAGAGACCCTGGAAGACCTGCTGCCGGAGGCCTTCGCAGTGGTGCGGGAGGCCTCTAAACGGGTCACCGGCCTGCGCCACTTCGACGTGCAGCTGATGGGGGGCATAGTGCTGCACCGGGGCAAGATAGCGGAGATGGCCACCGGCGAGGGCAAGACCCTGGTGGCCACCCTGCCGGTCTACCTGAACGCCCTCACCGGCAAGGGGGTCCACGTGGTGACGGTCAACGACTACCTGGCCAAGCGGGACAGCGTAGACATGGGCCGCATCTACCAGTTCCTAGGGCTGAAGGTGGGGCTGATCACCCACGAGATGGACTTCCTCACCCGCAAGGCCGCCTACGCCGCCGACGTAACCTATGGCACCAACAACGAGTTCGGCTTCGACTACCTGCGGGACAACATGGTGGTCAGCGAGGATGAGATCGTACAGCGGGAGCTGAACTACTGCATCGTGGACGAGGTAGACTCCATCCTCATCGACGAGGCCCGCACCCCCCTCATCATCTCCGGCCCCGGGGAGGCCTCTACGGACCTCTACCAAAAGCTGGCCCTAGTAGTGGGGCGGATGAAGGAGGGGGAGGACTACACCGTCGATGAGAAGCAGCGGCAGGTGGCTCCCACCGAGGCCGGGGTGGCCAAGGCGGAGAAGATGCTGGGCCTGAAGAACATGTACGACACCGCCCACGGAGTGGACTACGCCCACCAGATCATGTGCGCCTTGAAGGCCAAGGCCCTGATGCAGCGGGACAGGGACTACGTGGTGAAGGACGGGCAGATCATCATCGTAGACGAGTTCACCGGCCGGCTGATGTTCGGCCGCCGCTTCTCCGAAGGCCTGCACCAGGCCATCGAGGCCAAGGAAGGGGTGAAGGTGCAGCGGGAGAGCCAGACCCTGGCCACCATCACCTTCCAGAACTACTTCAGGATGTACCAGAAGCTGGCGGGGATGACCGGCACCGCCAAGACGGAGGAGCAGGAGTTCCAAAAGATCTACAAGCTGGACGTGGTGGTGGTTCCCACCAACAAGCCTATGATCCGCACCGACTATCCGGACGTGATCTACAAGACCAGGCTGGCCAAGTACCGGGCCGCCAGCAAGGAGATAGAGGCCTGCCACCAGTCGGGGCGGCCGGTGCTGGTGGGCACCACCAGCATAGCCCAGTCAGAAGAGCTGAGCGCCATGCTGAAGCGGCGGGGCATACCCCACAACGTCCTCAACGCCAAGTACCACGAAAAAGAGGCGGAGATCATCGCCAAGGCCGGCCAGTACGGGGCGGTGACCATAGCCACCAACATGGCCGGCCGGGGCACGGACATCGTGCTGGGCCAGGGGGTGCCGGAACTAGGCGGCCTCCACATCCTAGGCACGGAGCGCCACGAAAGCCGCCGTATCGACAACCAGCTGCGGGGCCGCTGCGCCCGCCAGGGGGATCCAGGCTCCTCCCGCTTCTACCTCTCCCTGGAGGACGATCTGATGCGGCTCTTCGGCTCTGACAGCATCGCCAGCATCATGGACAAGCTGGGCATGGAGGACGACGAGCCTATTGAGCACAAGCTGGTCACCAAGTCCATCGAGAACGCCCAGAAGAAGGTGGAGGCCCGCAACTTCTCCATCCGCAAGCACGTCCTGGACTACGACGACGTGATGAACCAGCAGCGGGAGGTTATCTACACCGAGCGGAAGAAGATCCTGCGCCAGGAGGACCTCCACTCTACCATCTGGGAGATGGTGGAGAAGGTGGTGGCCCGCACCATGGCCATGTACGCCCCGCCGGAGGTCTACTCCGAGGACTGGGACATGCCGGCCCTGATCCACTACGCAGAGGACTTCTACGCCTACCATGGCCAGCTGCAGCTGGACTACCTGCAGAATCTCAGCCGGGACGAGCTGGAGGAGTACCTGTACAAGGTGGCGGAGGATAACTACAAGGAAAGGGAGGAGTCGGTAGGCTCCCCCCTGATGCGGGAGTTAGAGAACCTGGTAATGCTGAAGGTGGTGGACAACCACTGGATGGAGCACCTGGACGCCATGGACCTGCTGCGGGAAGGGGTGGGCCTGCGGGCCTACGGCCAGAAGGATCCCCTGGTAGAGTACAAGTTTGAAGCCTACGATATGTTCGAGGCCATGATGGACGCCATCCAGGACGACGTAGTCCGCTACATCTACAGGGTCAACGTCATCACCCGGCCCAGCTCCCCGGTGGGAGAAGAAAACGAAATACCCCAGGTCTAGCAGCCGCTGCTAGCCGTAGGGAACAGTGAAAGGTGTTGAGAAAGTTGTTGCTAGAAGAATACCGGCCCGTCATCGCCGCCTTAGAGGCAAAACTAGAGGAAATGAGGGGGTCTCTTTGACATCGCCGGCAAAGGGGAGAGAATAGCGGAACTAGAGCACAAGATGGGCGCCCCCACCTTCTGGGATGAGCCAGAGGCGGCCCAGAAGATCACCCAGGACGTAGCCGCCCTGAAGGAAGAGGTGGAGGGCTTTGCCAAGTTAGAGGGCAGGGTGGCGGATCTGGCCACCCTGCGGGAGCTGGCAGAGGAGGAAGGGGACGACAGCCTGCTGCCGGAGATGGAAGAACTGTACGCCCAGGTGCAGGAGGCTGTGGAGCACCTAGAGCTAGGCCTGCTCCTCAGCGGCGAGTACGATGAGAACAACGCCATCCTCACCCTCCACGCCGGGGCGGGGGGCACCGAGGCCCAGGACTGGACCAGCATGCTGCTGCGGATGTTCTGCCGCTTTGCGGAAAAGCAGGGCTTCACCTTGGAGACCCTGGACCTGCTGCCGGGGGATGAGGCGGGGCTCAAGTCCGCCACCATCCAGGTCAACGGCTACCACGCCTACGGCTACCTGCGCTCGGAGAAGGGGGTGCACCGCCTGGTGCGCATCTCCCCCTTCGACGCCAACGCCCGCCGCCACACCTCCTTCGCCGCCTGCGACGTAATGCCTGAACTAGATGATACGGTCCATGTGGACATCAACATGGACGAGGTGCGGGTGGACACCTACCGCTCCAGCGGCGCCGGGGGCCAGCACGTCAACAAGACCTCCTCCGCCGTGCGGATGACCCACCTGCCTACCGGCATCGTGGTCCAGTGCCAGAACGAGCGCTCCCAGATCCAGAACCGGGAGAAGTGCCTGCAGATGCTGCGAGCCAAGCTCTACGCCCTGGAGAAGGCCAAGCAGGAAGCCATGGTCAGCGACCTGGCGGGGGAGTACCAGAACATCGAGTGGGGCAGCCAGATCCGTTCCTACGTCTTCCAGCCCTACACCCTGGTGAAGGATCACCGCACCGGCCACGAGACCGGCAACATCCAGGCGGTAATGGACGGGGACTTGATGGGCTTCGTGGAGAGCTACCTCCGCAGCCAGCAGAAGAAACGCTAGGGAAGCTTAGGTGATGAGATGAAAGACCGCTGCAAGCTGAGCCTGATCCTGTGCATAGTGGTGAGCCTGTGCTGCGCCCTCTACCTTAATTTTCAGCGTTACCAGGTAGAGAGGGCCAATAGGCAGGTGTCCCTGGCCGCCGAGTACGAAAACCTGCGCAAGCTGGCCGCCCTGGAAGGACGGCCGGAGGCGGAGGTGCTGGCCAGCTTCAAGGCAGCGGGCATCGACAGCCTGATGATCTTCGACACCACCCTGGAGCGGCTGGCTGCCAACGGGCAGATCAAGGCCATCAGCGGCACGGACCTGGCCCAGGCCGCCCTCCTAGGGGCGGAGCTAGGCCCCTTCCAGGCGGTCCTCAGCCAGGAGCAGCCCCAGAAGAACGCGGTCTACATCGCCCAGGGGGAGGATGCGGCTACCTTTGCCGATTTACAGGAGGACCTCGTCCTGCGCTACGGCCGGGAGCGGGTCAGCCTGGTGGCCGGCCGGCGGGACCTGCTGCGGGTCTTAGGCAGCACCGCCCTGGTGCCGGAGGACAAGTACGACGAACCCTTGGGCCTCTGGCAGGCGCCCTTGGGCCTGCCTAGGCGGGACATGCAGCGGGTGGCGGAGGCGGGCTTTTCCCTCCTCATCCGCCCCCAGAATTATACCGCCGTGAGGCAGGAACAGATAGACAGCATCTTCCGGCGGCTGGAGGGCAGCGGCGTAAAGGCGGCCGCCCTCATGCCCTGCGGGAAGGAAGTGGTAGGCTATCCGGACCAGGTGGCCTACCTAGGCAAGAAGTTAAAGGAGAGGGGCCTGCCCCTGGTGCTGCTAGAGCACTACACCCAGCTCCAGTTCGTGCCCATCGACGGCTACCGGGAGCTGGCAGAGGCGGTGGACTACCGGGTAGGCCGCTCCTACGTGATCGACGGCCTGGAGCAGAAGAAGCTGAGCGTGGCGGAGGCCCTGCGGCGCTGGGCCCTCACCGACGAAGAGCGGAACATCCGGGTCAACTACATCCGCCCCTTCTTCCAGAGCAGGGAGGGCCGGCCGCTGCTGAGCATGAACCTGGACTATGTGAAGGCCATCAAGGCCTCGGTGCTGCAACGGGGCTACAGCCTGGGGGCCATCGGCCTCTTCAGCGCCCCGGGGCAGGGCTACGCCCCCTACTTCCCCCCTCGCTGGACCTATGTGGTGCTGGCCTGGGGCATCCTGGCCGCCGCTTGGCTCTTGGCAGGGGAAATCTTCAAGGCGGCCTCTAAGTACCTGCTGCTGGGCCTGCTGGCCAGCGGCCTGCTGGTGAGCCTGCTCTTCTTCCTAGGCAGGGGCCTGGTGCTGCGCCAAGCCCTGGCCCTGCTGGCGGTCACCTCCTGGCCTGTCTTGGCCATGGCCCTCACCCTGAGGCTGTTAGACAGGCTGGGGAGAGGGGGGACGGCGGCGGCCCTGGGCCGGGCCTTCTGCCTGCTGGCCCTGGCGGTGGCAGTCTCCCTGGGAGGCGGCCTCTTCCTCTCCGCCCTGCTGGGGGACAGCCGCTTTTTCTTAGAACTGGATATCTACAGAGGGGTGAAGCTCACCTTCATTCTGCCGGTAGTAGGCTGCGGCCTCCTCTGCCTCAGCCACTACGATCTGCTCCATACGGCGGGGCGGGGCCTAGGCACCCTCTGCCGGCGGGTGCGGCAGCTCCTGTCCCAGCCCCTCACTTATAAATACGTCCTCCTGCTGGGAGTGCTGGCCTTCGTGGCCTACTACTTCGTAGGCCGCAGCGGCCACGGCGGCGGCGTACCGGTGCCGGCCCTGGAGCTGAAGATGCGCACCTTCTTAGAAGAGGTGATGTACGCCCGGCCCCGGGAGAAGGAGTTCCTCATCGGCCACCCCGCCTTCTTCTTGTTGGTTTACGCCGGCCTCAAGGGCTGGCCTAAGTGGGCTGTAAGCGCCCTGGGGGTGGCCGCCGTCATCGGCCAGGGCTCCTTGGCCCAGACCTTCTGCCACATGCGCACGCCGGTGATCATGACTATCTGGCGGGCCCTGGACGGCTACCTGCTGGGGGCGGCCCTAGGCTGCCTCCTGGTGCTGGCGGCCGCCCTGCTCCTGCCCCTCGCCGGCAGCTTATGGAGGAAGCTTCAGGATTCATGAGCAAATTCGTTCTATCCGGCTACTATGGCTTTGCCAATGCCGGAGATGAGGCCATGCTGGCAGCCATCGTCAAGGCTCTGCGGGCCCGGGAAGGGGAGGCGGCCATCACCGTCATCTCCGGCAACCCCCAGGCCACCCGGGCCAGCTACCAGGTGGCCAGCATCCACCGCTTTAATTTCTTGAAAATAGCCTACGCCCTCCTCCGCTCCGACCTGCTGATCAGCGGCGGCGGCAGCCTGTTGCAAGACGTCACCAGCAGGCGCAGCCTCCTCTACTACCTCTTTATTTTGGCCCTGGGCCGGCTGCTGGGCCGCAGGGTGATGCTCTACGGCCAGGGGATAGGGCCCATTAGGTCCTCCTTTCTCCGCTCCCTCACCCGCCGGGTCCTGGCCAAGGCCGACGCCATCACCGTACGGGACCAGGACTCCTTCACAGAGCTGGAGCGCCTAGGGGTGGCCCCCTCCCTGGTGCAGGTCACCGCCGATGCGGTGTTCACCCTGCCGAAGGAGGATGTGGCCTGGGGGAGCAGCCTCCTCCAACCCTTCGGGGTGAAGCCGGGAGAGCGGTTGCTGGGAGTCAGCGTCCGCCAGTGGCAGCAGGAGGAGACCTACCTGCGGACCATCGCCCGGGCGGTGGACATCCTGGCCTTTGAAGCAGGGGCCAGGGTGGTGCTGCTGCCCCTCCAGTACCCGGTGGACCTGGCGCCCTGCCGCCGCCTGAAGCAGCTGCTGTCGGTGCGCACCAAGAGCGTGATCTTGGACAGGGCCTGCAGCACGGAAGAATTCCTGGCGGTGATAGGCAACTTCCACCTGCTGATTGCCATGCGCCTCCACGCCCTGATCTTCGCCGCCCTCATGGGCACCCCCTTCGTGGCGGTGGACTACGACCCGAAGATCGAAGCCTTTGCCAAGCAGGTGGGAGGCTTTAGCGGCGGCAAGGTGGACCAGTTGGAGAGCGACATCCTCCTGGCGGCGGCAGGGGAGGCCCTGAAGCGGGGGGCTGCCAGCGAAGAGTTGGCGGCCAAGCTGCGGCTCAAGGCCATGGCCAACGCAGACCTGGCCTGCCAGCTGGTCCGCAGGGACGGGTAACAGGGAAGCCTAGAGATACTGTAGCAGGGAAAGGGGTTAAGCCACAGTGCTAGTTATGAACAACGTCAGCAAGGTCTACGGCCACAATACGGCCCTGGCCGACATCAACGTCCACATCCAGCCGGGGGAGTTCGTCTTCGTGGTGGGTCCCAGCGGGGCAGGGAAGAGCACCTTCATCAAGCTCTGCTTCCGGGAGGTTCTGCCTAGCAGCGGCAACATCTACATCAACGGCAGCGACATCCTGCAGCTGACCTCCAAGGAGATCCCCTTTATGCGGCGGCAGCTGGGCATCATCTTCCAGGACTACCGGCTGCTGCCGGACAGGACGGTGTACGAAAACGTAGCCTTCGCCATGGAGGTCATCGAGACCCCCCACCGGAAGATCAAGCGGCGGGTGCTGAACGTCCTGGACCTGGTAGGGCTGCGGCGGCGGGCTGACTCCTTCCCCTGGGAGCTGAGCGGCGGCGAGCAGCAGCGGATCGCCATCGCCCGGGCCATCGTCAACGACCCCCTGCTGGTCATCGCCGACGAGCCTACCGGCAACTTGGATCCAGAGACTAGCTGGGACATCATGGAGATATTCAAAGAGATCAACGCCAGCGGCACCACCATCGTCATGGCCACCCACGATAAGGACATCGTGGACGGCATGGGCAAGCGGGTTATAGCCATAGAAAAGGGGCGGATCGTGAGAGACGAGCAGCACGGGGGCTACGGGTATGAGCTTTAGTACCAAGGAATACTTCGTCCGGGAAACCTATAAGAGCGTCCGCCGCAACGGCTTCATGAGCGTAGCCTGTATCTCTACGGTGGCCGTGGCACTGTTGATCCTGGGCCTCTTCCTCCTCCTCTCCCTCAACACTAACAACCTGGCCCACTACCTGGAGAGCCAGGTGCAGATCTCCGTCTACATGGAGGACGGCGCCAGCGAGCAGGAGCTCCAGACCACCGGCGCCGCCCTGGCCAAGCTGCCGGGGGTGGTGAAGGTGAGCGCCATCAGCAGGGAGGAGGCGAAGAAGCGCTTTGAAGAGCGGCTGGGAGAACAGAAGCAGCTGTTGAACGCCTTGGGGGACAGCAACCCCTTCCCCGCCTCCTTCGACGTGCAGGTGGACAGCCCGGAGCGGATCAAGGAGCTGACTCCGGCCATCAGCGAGATGCCCAAGGTGGAGACGGCCAAGTTCGGCCGGGAGGTGGTGGAACAGCTCTTCTCCCTGGCCCGCATCCTGCGCTTCGGCGGCATCCTGCTGGTGCTCTTCTTGGCCATGGGCACCCTCTTCATCATCTCTAACACCATCAGGCTCACCGTCTTCGCCCGTCGCAAAGAGGTGACCATCATGAAATACGTAGGGGCCACCGACTGGTTCATCCGCTGGCCCTTCCTGCTGGAAGGCATGACCCTGGGCTTTTTAGGCGCCCTGCTGGCCACCCTCATCCTGGACAGCCTCTACGAGGCCCTGCTGAGCAAGATCCACTCCACCCTGGCCTTCCTGCCTATGCTGCCGGCCCTGCCCCTCCTCTACTACGTCACCGTCTTCCTCTTGCTGGCCGGCATCGGCATCGGCGCCCTGGGCAGCTACATATCCCTGCGCAAGTTCTTGCGGGTGTGAGGTGGGGAGATGAAGGTTAGGTGCAGGGGCCTGGCCGTCCTGCTCAGCTGCCTCCTGGCGCTGCCCCTCCTGGGGCCCCAGGCCTGGGCGGATGAGGCGGCGGACAAGCGGGCCCAGTTGGAACAGGTGAAGCAGCAGATGGCGGAGATGGCCCGCCAGAAGGAGGCGGCTAAGCGGGAGGCTGATGCCGCCAGCGGCGAGCTGGACCAGGTGATGGGCCAGCTGAACGAATTACACGGCAAGACCAGGGCCCTCACCAAGCAGCAGCAACAGCTGGAGGGGGAGATCGCCCACAAGGAAGAGGCCCTGGCCCAGAAGCGGGAAGAGCAGAAGCAGCGGCTGGCCATCTACAAGAAGCGGCTGCGGGACATCTACATCAACGGTTCCGTAAACTACTTAGACGTGCTCCTAGGGGCGAAGGACTTTAGCGACTTTTCCTCCCGCATGTACCTTCTGCAGAAGGTCATCGCCCAGGACATCGCCCTGATGGAGGCCATGCAGCAGGCGGCCCAGGAGATCGCCCGCCAACAGGCGGCCCTCCAGGAGCAGCTGGACCAGGTGCAGGTCAACAAGCGGCAGCTAGCCCTGCAAGAGGCGGAGATCGAGACGGTGCGGGAGCGCCGGGCCCAGGTCCTCTACAAGGCGGAGGAGGCCAAGCACGCCAAGGAAGAAGAGTACGACCGGCTGCTGGCCATCTCTGAGAACATCGCCGCCATGTTGCGCAACTTGGAACAGGGGAAGCCTGCCTCCACCCCCGCTGCCGGGGGCACAGGCAAGTTTATGTGGCCCTGCACCGGGGAAATTACCAGTTACTACGGCTGGCGCACCCATCCCATCTCCGGCGTCACCAAGTACCACTCCGGCATGGACATAGCCGTGGACTACGGCACCCCCATCCATGCGGCGGATTCCGGCACGGTAGTGTACAGCGGCTGGCTGGGAGGCTACGGCAACTGCGTCATGATCGACCATGGCCAGGGCCTGGTAAGCCTCTACGGCCACAACCAGAGCCTTAATGTGAACGAGGGCCAGTACGTGGCCAAGGGCACCGTCATCGCTTACGCCGGCAGCACCGGTTATTCCACCGGCCCCCACTGCCACTTCGAGGTGCGCCTCCACGGCGAAGTAACAGAACCTTTGAATTATCTGCCCTAAGAGTAGGTGAGGTAGGCTGTGAAGAACGTATTCCAATCCCGTCTGGTGCAACTAAGCCTCTGCTGCCTGCTGTCTGTGGCCGCCACCCTCCTCTTGGTGCTGTGGCAGCTAGGCCGGCTGGCGGGGGACGGGCAGGAGGCCTGGCGCTTCTTTAGGGCCCTGTCCATCGTGGAGGCCGGCTATGACGGAGAGGTGGACAGGCACAGGCTCTACGAAGGGGCCCTGAAGGGCTTGGTAGAGGCCCTGGGGGATCCTTACAGCGTCTACCTGGGCCAGGACGACTTTACCCGGCTCAACCAGCTGACGGAGGGCAGCTTCGGCGGCATAGGCATCGTCTTCGGCCAGAAGCAGCAGGACTTCGTGGTGATCTCCGCCCTGCCGGGCAATCCTGGTGCCCAGGCCGGCATTAAAAGCGGCCACCTCATCCTGGCGGTGGACGGCAAACCCTGCAAGACCATGAACATGGAGCAGGTGGCCGCCGCCATCCGGGGGGAGATAGGCAGCTGGGTGGAACTGGAGCTGGCAGACCTGCAGGGGAAGCAGTACAAGGTGCGGCTGGAGCGGAAGGAGATCAAGAATCCGTCAGTGGCAGGCCGCCTCCTGCCTGACAGCAAGATCGGCTACATCCGCATCGCCCTCTTTAACTACGACACAGGGGAGGACTTTAAGCGTATTTACAGCACCCTAGAGCAGCAGGGCATGGCGGCCACCATCCTGGACCTCCGCTCCAACCCCGGCGGCCTGCTAGACGCAGGGGTGGCAGTGGCCGGCTCCCTGGTGCCTAAGGGCCCCATCGTCTCCGTAGTGGACAACAAGGGCCACAAGTTCGTAGAGAGCTCCAGCCTGGAGAAGGTGCGCCATCCCCTGGCCGTCCTGGTGGATCACGGCACCGCCTCTGCGGCGGAGATCGTGGCCGGAGCGGTGCAGGACACCGGCAGCGGCCGCCTCTTCGGCAGCAGGACCTTCGGCAAGGGCAGCGTCCAGACCGTCTACCGCCTAGACGGGAAGACGGCGGTGAAGGTCACTACCGCCAAGTACTACACCCCCAAGGGCACCTCCATCCACAACACTGGCATCCAGCCGGACCAGGTGGTGGAGGAGAGGCCGGAGGACGGGGAGGACAGGGTGCTGCTGGCGGCAGAGGCCTATCTGCGCCAGGCCCTGCAGCCCTGACGGGCTTTTTTGCAAAAGCCCCTTGCTAAGGCTGGGAAAAATCGTTATAATAAAAGGGCAGAAGTCGATGGGGACGCAGGCAGAGGGGTCTATGCCCTGAGGCAGGCGTCCCTTTCCTTAGGCCCTGCCTAGGGAGGATCCTGCCGGGGAGTATTAGGAAAGGAGAGCGGCAGCTGCCGCGGGGAGAGCATGAAGAAGAAGGATTTACTGTACGTAATCAGGCCGGAGCAGCAGAACGAGGCTGCCCTGCAAGAGCTCCTGGAGCTACATCCGGAGATCAAATTCGTCTCTTTGATGGGGGTGGACTTCGCCGGTAACGACACCGATGAGAAGATCCCTATCAAGGTGTTCAAGGAGGACATGGAGACCTTCCTCACCGGCAGCGCCGCCCAGACCGACGGCTCCTCCGTAGTGCTGCCGGGCATCGCCACCTTGAACGACGCCAGGGTGGACATGCAGGTTGATACCTCCGTCAATTGGTTCGTGGACTATAACTACGAGCATTTTGACGAAGAGAACGGCCGCATGGTGGGCACCCTGCGCCTGCCCTGCTTCTTAATCCACAACGGGGAGCAGGTGGGCAGCCGTTCCATCCTCAAGCTGACCCTGGACTACGTGGAGAAGGAGATCCTGGCCCTGTGGGACAAGCACCCGGTCATCCCCGGCCTGGAGCACATCAAGCGGGAAGACATCGAGAAGCTGGTGTTCACCTCTGCCACGGAGCTGGAGTTCTGGGTGAAGACCCCTAGGGAGGCGGCCCCCATCGAGGCCCTCTCCTCCTCCCAGATCATGCAGGAGCAGTACTGGCAGCGGACCAGGGGCAACGTGCGCACCGCCCTGGAGCAGACGGTGGAGACCTTGGAGCTCTACGGCCTGGAGCCGGAGATGGGCCACAAGGAATGCGGCGGCATCAAGGGGCAGATCGACGCTAACGGCCACATGACCCACGTCATGGAGCAGCTGGAGGTGGACTGGAAGTTCGCCAGCGGCGTCCAAACCTGCGATAACGAGCTGCTGGCCCGGACCATCGTGAAAGAGGTGTTCCGCACCAACGGGCTGGAGGTGTCCTTCCAGGCCAAGCCCATCCCCGGGGTAGCCGGCAGCGGCGAGCACACCCATGTGGGCATGGCCGCCAAGCTGAAGAACGGCAAGCTGGTGAACCTCTTCGCCCCCAAGGACATGAGGAAGGACTTTTTAAGCGCCATCGGCTACGGCGCCCTGATGGGCCTTTTGAAGAACTACGAGGTGGCCAACCCCTTCGTCAGCTGCACCCTGGACTCCCTCAACCGTCTGAAGCCCGGCTTCGAGGCCCCGGTCTGCATCGTCACCTCCCTGGGCATCAGCCCGGAGGTGCCCTCCCGCAACCGCACCATCCTGGCCGGCCTGATCAGGGACCTGAACAGCCCCATGGCCACCCGCATCGAGATGCGCTCTCCCAACCCCTACACCAACACCTACGTGGCCCTGGCCGTCTTCTACCTGTCCTGCCTGGACGGGATCAAGGCCTGCGTCAACGCCGGCAAGAGCCTGCAGGAGCTGGAGGCGGAGATCTCCAAGGAGGCAGGGGAGGAGGGCTTCTACCTGGAGAAGGACAGGCAGTACCGCACCGAGGACGACGTCTTCGAAGACTTTGACGCCGCCGAGCGGGATCGGCTCTTCGGCAAGCCCCCTGCCACCGTGTGGGAGAACCTGGTGGCCTTCGACAAGTACCCGGAGAAGGTCAAGGTGCTGACCCAGGGAGACATCCTGAAGCCTGCCTACATCCAGTCCTTCAAGGAGGGGGCCCTGGTCCGCTGGTGCACCGAGCTCACCAGCAGGGTGATACCGGAGAACATCACCGCCGTCATCGCCATGCACAAGCTCCACGACGCCGACACCTGCACAGACTGCGACCTCTCCCTGTGGCGGAAGATCCAGGCCCTGCGGGCCAAGCTGGCCAAGGACTCCTTTGAGGAGCTCAGCGTCTTCACCAGCCTGCGCCAGGCCATCGCCAACAAGGACTACGACAAGGCCTCCCGCCTGAAGGTGGAGATGATAGAGCTGATGGAGCAGCTGACCCTCCTCTACCACGACTACAAGCAGAACATCATCGATTGAGCCGCCGGTACGCCACCGGCCCGCCCCGTCAGAGCCTGGCAGCCCCCTGCCAGGCTCTTTGCCTTGCCGCCGCTAGGGGAAGTTTTGCCCCAGCCCCTCCCAGGGGGAGGGCTTTATGGTATAATAGGAGAGAAGAAAACTTAGGAGGAAGACATGAAGTTATTACACTTGGCAGACCTCCACCTAGGCTTGAAGCTGAACGGTTATGATCTGGCGGAGGATCAGGCGTACATCCTGCAGCAGATCGTCGATTATGTAAGGGAGGAGCGGCCCCAGGCGGTGCTCATCGCCGGGGACGTGTACGACCGCTCCGTGCCGGCGGAAGGGGCCCTAGGCCTCTTCGAGACCTTCCTCCGCCGCCTGGCGGAGCTGGGCAGCCTGGTGTTCGTCATAGCCGGCAACCACGATTCCGCCGCCCGCCTCAGCTTCGGCAAGGACTTTTTCAGCGCCGGCGGCGTCTACCTGGCTCCGGCCTTTGCCGGCACCCTGGCCAAGGTCAGCCTGGCGGACGAGTACGGGCCGGTGAACATCTACCTGCTGCCCTTTGTGCGGCCGGCCATGGTGCGCCGCTTCTTCCCCCAGCTGGAGCTGGCGGACTACAACGCCGCCCTGGCCGCCGTCCTGGCCACCGCCCCCCTGGACCCTAGCCAGCGGAACGTGCTGGTGGCCCATCAGTACGTGCAGGGGAGCCTGTTCAGCGGCACTGACGAAACCATCCAGGTGGGAGGCTTGGACAATGCGGCGGCCGAGCTCTTCGCCCCCTTCGATTACACGGCCCTGGGCCACATCCACAGGCCCCAGGCCATAGGGGGGAGGGAGAACCTGCGCTATGCCGGCACCCCCCTCAAGTACAGCGTCAAGGAGCTGGGCCAGCAGAAGAGCCTGCCCTTGGTGGAGCTGGGGCCCAAAGGCAGCCTGGAGATCCGCCTCCTGCCCCTTACCCCTCTGCGGGAGCTGGTGCAGCTGCGGGGCAGCTACCAGGAGCTGATGAGCCAGGCCTACTACAGCCAGCGCCGCCGTGATGACTACATCCAGTTCCTGCTGACGGATACAGAGGAGGTGCCGGAGGCCATGCGCAAGCTCCAGAGCGTCTACTCCCACCCCCTCAGCCTGAAATACGCAGGGAAGAGGGGCCAGGCCCCCCTCCCCCAGGGAGGGTCGGCGGCGGCCAGGAGCCCTATGGAGCTCTTTGCCGCCTTTTATCGGCAACAGCAGGGGCAGGATCTGAGCCCCCAGCAGCAGGCAGTGCTGCGAGAGACCTTGGCTACAGTGGAGGAGGCAGGCCATGAAGCCCACTAAGTTACTGATGAGCGCCTTCGGGCCCTACGGCGAGACGGCGGAGGTAGACTTCACCCGCCTGGGGCAGCAGGGCCTCTACCTGATCTGCGGCCCCACCGGGGCGGGGAAGAGCAGCATCTTCGACGCCCTCACCTTCGCCCTCTACGGCAAGGCCAGCGGCCGTTATAAGAAGGACGAGCCCAGACTGCTGCGCAGCGACTATGCCCAGAGTGAGAGGGATACCTTTGTGGAACTGACCTTCACCTTCCAGGGCAAGAGCTATACGATAAAACGCAGTCCCGACTATACCCGGCCTAAGAAGAGGGGCCAGGGGGAAACCGCCCGCGGGGCCGAGGCCTACTTGTACGACGAAGGAGGCCGGCTTTTGGCCGCCAAGGTGAAGGAGGTGAACCAGGCGGTGGAGGAGCTGCTGGGCCTGAACTACGAGCAGTTCACCCAGATCGCCCTCATCGCCCAAGGGGACTTCCAAAAGCTCATCATGGCGGATACAGGGGAGCGGCAGCGGCTCTACCAAAGCATCTTCCACACCGGCCTCTACCGCCGCTGGCAGGAGAGGCTGGGGGAGCTGGCCAAGAAATGGGAGGAGGACTACCAGAACCTGCACCGCAGCCTGGAGCAGAGCCTGGCCACGGTAGAGGTGAAGGGCCAGACCGGGCCACAGGTGCTGGAAGGCCTAGGGCCGGAGGCTGTGGGCCTGAATTTGGGGGAGACCCTGGCCTGGCTGCGGCAGTTAGTGGAAGAGGACAGGGGGGCCTATCAGCAGGCGGAGGCTGAACTGCGGGACCTGCAGGCCGCCCAGGCAGAGGTGGGCCAGAAGCTGACCGTCTACCAGCAGGCGGCGGCCTGCCAGAAGGAGCTGGACCAGTGCCAGAGGAAGGCCCCTGACCTAGCTGCCGCCACCGCGGCGGCCCAGGGGAAGCAGGCCCAGGCCCAGGCGGCCCGGGCGGAAAGCCAGGGTTTGGCCCAGGCGGTCCAGGACCTAGGCCGTCTGGCAGGGGAAAGGCAGCAGCTGGGACAGGAACTCCAAAAGAAGGAGCAGGCCGCAGCCCAGGCGGCAACGGCCAAAGAGCAGGCGGAGCAGGGCCTGGCGAAGGCCCAGCAGGCCTACCAAGAAGCCCAGAAGGCGGGCAGGGAGGCGGCGGAGCTGGAAAAGGAGGAGCTACAGCTGCAAAACCGGCTGGGCCAGCTGGACAGCCTGGCCAAGGCCTACCAAAAGTGGCAGCAGGCGGAGCAGGACTGGAAAGCCAAGGTAGCGACCTACGAAAAGGCAAAACAAC
Source organism: uncultured Phascolarctobacterium sp. (assembly GCA_964641395.1). GTDB lineage: Bacteria > Bacillota > Negativicutes > Acidaminococcales > Acidaminococcaceae > CANQBR01. The sequence continues at coordinate 20,614 of CAZXKQ010000013.1, forward strand.
AGGCGGCCCAGAGCCAGGCCGGCTACCGCCAGGCCCGCACCGCCTTCTACAACGCCCAGGCCGGCCTCCTCGCCCAGGAGCTGGAGCCCGGTAGGCCCTGCCCGGTGTGCGGCTCCTGCCAGCACCCGGCGCCGGCGGCGGCTCCCGCAACCGCTCCCAGCCAGGCCAGGCTCCAGACCCTAGAGGAAGCGGCCCGCCAGGACGACAAGGCCCAGGCGGCTGCCGCCGCGGCAGCAGGCTCTGCTGTGGAGCAGGTGGCGGAGGCGGAGGCGGACTTCACCGCCCAGGGCAGGGCGCTGTACGGGGTGGCGGAGGCGGCCTCCATCTGCCAGCAGGCCGGCCAGGAGCGAAGGCAGCTGCAAGGGCGGCAGCAGGTGCTGGCCCAGCTGCTCCCTCCCCTCCAGGCGGCGGCCGGAGAGGAAGGACGGTGGCGGCAGGAGCTGGAGCGAGGGCAGGGAGAGCTGCCCGGGCTGGAGAGGGCCTACCAGGCGGCCAGCGGGGAGCTGGAGCAGGCCCGGGGGCGCTGCCAAAGGGCTGAGGAGGAGCTGGCCAGGCAGGCGGCGGCCTACGGCCAGTCCCTAGCAGGGGGGATAGACCCCTTGCTGGCCGATTTGCAACAGCGCTCCCGTGACCTGGCCGCCCAGGCCCAGGACTGGGAGGAGGAGCTGAGCCGCTGCCAGCAGGCAGAGCAGAAGAACCAGGGCAGCCTGGCCACCCTGGCCCAGCAGTTACAGGAGCTGGGGCCCTATGACCAGAAGGCGGAGGAGGCGGCCCTGGCCAGGCAGGCAGAGCTGGCTGAGCGTCGCCAACAGGTGGCGGATGACAAGGAAGGGCTCTACGCCGCCCTCAGCAACAATGAAAAGGTCTGCCAATACCTGGCCGGCAAGGAGAAGGAGCTGCGGCAGGCCCAGGAACGGCGGGACCTTTATAGGCAGCTGAGCAACTCTGCCAACGGCGTGGTCAAAGGCAAGCAGCGTGTGGATCTAGAGACCTACGCCCAGCTGGCCTACTTCGACCAGGTGCTGGCCCAGGCCAACGTCCGCCTCCTCCAGATGACCCAGGGCCAATACGAGCTAGAACGGCAGGAGGAGGGCAGGCTGGGAAAGAAGACGGGCCTGGAGCTGGTGGTGCGGGACCACTACTACAACAGCAAACCCCGCAGCGTCAAGACCCTCTCCGGCGGGGAAAGCTTCCAGGCCAGCCTGGCCCTGGCCCTGGGCCTGGCCGACGTGGTGCAGAAGGAGGCGGGGGGCCTAGGCCTGGACGCCCTCTTCATCGACGAAGGCTTCGGCAGCCTGGACGAGGGAGCCCTGCAGCAGGCAGTGGAGACCCTCTACCAGCTGGCAGGGGGCCGGCGGCTGGTGGGCATCATCTCCCATGTGCAGGGCCTGGCGGAGCGGATCGACAAGAAGATCATCGTCAGCAAGGCCGAGGCAGGGCAGAACCTGAGCAGCCGCATCCAGATAGAGGCCTAGGCCGGCCCTCCCTTTACCCAGGGCCTGGCCTGTGTTACAATAAAGACGGCCCGCCAGATCCTGGGCCCGGGCTAGGATAGGAGGTAGAGGCATGAAGCTGCTAGAGGAGAAGATACTACACGACGGCATCATCAGAGCCGGGAACGTACTGAAGGTGGACAGCTTTTTGAACCACCAGATCGACGTGCCCTTCATAGACCTTTTAGGCCAGGAGTTTTACCGCCGCTTCGGCAAGGAGAAGGTGGACAAGATCCTGACCATCGAGACTAGCGGCATAGGCATCGCCTCCATCACCGCCATGCACTTCAGGGTGCCGGTGCTCTTCGCCAAGAAAAGCGCTGGCAGCAACATGGACAAGGATGTGTACTTTACCAACATCTACTCCTACACCCACAACAAGACTAACACGGTGACCATCGCCAAGCGCTTCTTGCAGGCCGGAGACAGGGTCTTGATCATCGACGACTTCCTGGCCAACGGCTGCGCCCTGGAGGGGCTGCTGGACATGGTGCGCCAGGCGGGGGCCCAGGTGGTAGGCATAGGCATCGCCATCGAAAAGAGCTTCCAGGGCGGGGGCGACAGGCTGCGGGCCCAGGGCCTGCCCCTGGTCTCCCTGGCCCTCATCGAGTCCATGGACAGCGCCACCGGCAAGATCAGCTTCCGGCAGGAGGAGCAGGAGGGGCGCTGAGGAAGGCTGTAGATAATCATGGGCAGGACTGTGCCGGGCATCATCGATGCCCACATCCACTACTTTGCTATAGAGGGCTTTCAAGAGACCGCCAGGGCGGCAGGCCACGAAAACAGCGCCGCCTGCTGGCAGGCCATCTGTGAGGAGAACCACATCCTCTTCGCCGTGGCCATGGGCAATACTATGGATGCCTCCAGCCGCTACGGCGGGGTGCCTCCCCGGCTGATCAACCTGGCCGGCCCCTTTGACGAGGAGGGCTACAACCAGCCGGCCAACATCGGCTACTGCCTAGGGGTGATGAGCGAGGAGATAGGCCCGGGGCGGGAGGAGGCTACGGCCCTGGAGTTTGAGCACTACCTGCAGGAGCCCCACTGCCTAGGCCTCAAGCTCTACCCAGGCTACAACCGGGTCTACGTGAACGACAGGCGCCACTGGCCCCTCTTCGAGCTGGCCAGGGCCTACAAGGTGCCGGTGGCCATCCATACTGGGGATACGGCCCGGCCCCAGGGCCTGCTGAAGTACAGCCACCCCCTGACGGTGGACGAGGCGGCGGTGGCCTTTCCCGATGTGACCTTCGTCATCTGCCATGCAGGCAATCCCTGGATCCTGGACGCCTGCGAGGTGGCGGCTAAGAATCCCAACGTGGCCCTGGACCTGTCCGGCCTGTTGGCAGGCAACGTGAAGCCCCTCCTCCTCTACGACGACAACCAGGGCTACATCCACTACCTGCGCACCTGGCTGAACTACCTAGGCAGCTACGAGCGGGTGCTGTACGGCAGCGACTGGCCCCTGGTGAACATACCGGCCTACATCCGCTTCATCGCCCACGTGGTGCCGGAGCGCTACCATGAACTGGTGTTTTACCGCAGCGCCCTGCACATCTACCAGCGGATAGGGGCCCTGCTGCCAGGCTAGGCTCCTGGGGCCTGGAGAAAGAGAGGGCAGGGAAGATGGCCCAAGAAAGACGCACTATAGAAGAAATCGCCGCCGCCCTCCCTACAGGGGCCCTGTGGCGGCAGCTGCCGGAGAGGATAGGCAGCTACAGGCTGCGGCGTTTAGGCACCAGGGAGGGGCAGATCCTCTCCCTGGCCCTCTACGAGGATCCCGTCGCCCACCGGGGCCTGCGGCTGATCTACAGCCAGGAGACGGGGGACTACGTGCCGGTGAAGGAGGTGGGCCTCCACCGCTTCCAGGCGGACGAGTACTTCACCAGGGACGGGGAAGAGTTCGCCCGCACCATCCTGCCCGCCCTGCCCCGGCTGTTGCAGGACCTGGCCGGCCGGGAGGACGGAGGCTACGAGGCCCGGGGGCTCCGCTTAGAGGAGTGGGCCTACTGGCGGCAGCTGCCTCAGCAGGTGGGAGGCTTCAGCCTCTTCATCACCCCCCGGCGGCCCCTGCCCTTCATTAACGGTTCCACCATCTTCTTGGACTACAGCGACTTTGCCCGGGGCCACCAGCTCTACCTCCTCTACAACGCCTTCAGGGACGAGCTCTTCGCCGAGTACAGGCGGGGCTTCGTGCCCCTGGCCTCCTTGGCCCGCCACGAGCTGAACGGGCCGGAGGGCAGCCCGCCCCTCCACAGCCTGGGGGAGCTGGAAGAGAGGCTGCAGGCCCAGCTGCTGCCGGCCTTGGAGGAGCTGGCCCAGTAGTAGGCGCTCTTCCCCTGCCAGGGGGAAAACTCCCTCAGCCTGGGAGTGAAAATAAGGAAAAGCTATTGACAGGGGCGGTCAAAGTTAGTATAATGTATTCCGTGGTTGATTGGCCCGGTGGTTCAGTTGGTTAGAATGCCGCCCTGTCACGGCGGAGGTCGTGGGTTCGAGTCCCATCCGGGTCGCCAACTATGCCTCGGTAGCTCAGTTGGTAGAGCAAAGGACTGAAAATCCTTGTGTCCGCAGTTCGACTCTGCGCTGAGGCACCAGTGCGGAAATAGCTCAGTGGTAGAGCACCACCTTGCCAAGGTGGGGGTCGCGAGTTCGAGCCTCGTTTTCCGCTCCAGCAGCTAGGCAGCGGTTGCTGCTCATAGATAAGAGGCGACATAGCCAAGCGGTAAGGCAGAGGTCTGCAAAACCTTCATCCCCAGTTCGATTCTGGGTGTCGCCTCCAATTTTTTGCCTTCAGCCCCCTCCCGGAGGGGGAGCCATAGCTGCCGCGGTGGCGGAACTGGCAGACGCAAGGGACTTAAAATCCCTCGGTTAGTGATAACCGTACCGGTTCGATTCCGGTCCGCGGCACCAAAGGGTTAGGGTGCGCCTGAGCCAGCAAGGCTCGGGCTTTTTCTTTTTCTGCCCTTGTTTTTTCCACGGGGGAAGGGGCCGCCCCCAGGGCCTTTGCTGTATACAGTTGCTTATTATTGCATACTATGCAAGGACTGTGGTATAATTAGCGGCATAGAGAAGGAGGGCCTCCAGCCGGGCCGCCAGAGCCGGGGCCGGGAGGCGGGGTGTTGAGATGGTGGCTAAAAATAAGCCTGCCCAGACAGGGGAAGAGGATATCGGCGCCGTCCAGGTAGCAGACGAAGTGATCCGCATCATGGCCTCCCTGGCCGCCCAAGAGGTGCCGGGGGTGCTGAGCATGAGCGGCGGCCTGGCGGAAGAGCTGAACAAGATGCTAGGCAAGGAGAACGGCTCCGAGGGGGTGCGCTTCAAGCTGGTGGGCAACTTCCTCCAGCTCAGCGTCTACCTGAACATGGAGTACGGCTACTGCCTGCCTGAGGTGGCCCTGGCCGTGCAGGAGAAGGTGAAGCAGGCGGTGGAGGGCATGACCGGCTACCAGGTGAAGAGCGTGGACGTCCACGTGGAGGGGGTGGGCCGGCGCCCCCAGCCCGACCTAGGCCTGGACAAGGTGGGGGAGGCGGAGGCCCAGATGGAGAAGAGCATCGCCGACAGCGAAGAGCTGGAAGAGGGCCTGGACAAGAGGCATGCCATGTTTTTTGAGGAGGAATAGGCTATGAACCTAGTAGATAGAATAATACTGACTCTCTACACCATGATCATGCTGGCCATCTCCGCCGCCGTGGTGCTGGTGAGCCTGGGCATGGTAGGCTACCGCAACCTGTCCAACTTTATGGACCTGATCAACGGCAACTGGGCCTTCGCCCTAGGCGGGGTGGTCATGTTCCTCCTGAGCATCCACCTGCTGATCACCGGCATAGGCATCACCAGCGGCTCCCTGAAGGTGGGGGAGGGGACGGGGGGCAAGGTCACCGTCAGCCGCAGGGCCCTAGAGCACTACATAGAGGATCTGGCGGAGGAGATCTACGGCATCCACCACACCAAGGTGGTGGTGAAGCTCCAGGAGGAGAGCCTGAGCGTCCGCATCAACGCCACCATCGAGCCGGGCATCAACATCCCCGAGGCTACCAAGGAAGTGCGGAACAACATCAAGGAAAGCGTGAAGAAGGCCATCGGGGCCGAAGTACGGGAAGTGGAACTGTTTGTGAAACAGATCAAGGCCAAGGGCGAATAGGAGGCTGGCCATGTTCAATGAGATTTTAGCGGAGATTTGGCATCACTACCGGGGCAGGGTGCTGTGCTCGCTAGCAGGCTGCTTCGTAGGCAGCATGTTTTTGTGGCTGGGCTTCTTTGCCGCCCTCTTCCTCCTCCTCTGCATCAGCTGCGGCTTCTACCTAGGCTACAAGCTGGACATGAAGGAGGATATTATGGAATGGCTGGACAGGCTGCTGCCTCCCGGCTACCACCGCTGAGCATGGGTGAAGGAGGGGGACGGAGATGAGTCGTCGTACAGCCCGGGAGCTGGTGCTGCAAAGCCTCTTCCAGGTGGACCTGGCGGGGGCGGAGCCTGAGGCCGCCCTAGCCGCCGCCGCCGCCGAGCACAGGGGCAGCCAGCTAGAGGAGGCTGTCAGCTTTGCCCGGGACCTATTGCAGGGGGTGCTGGCCCAGCAGCAGCAGATCGACGCCAAGCTGGCCGCCGCCTCCATCGGCTGGCCCCTGTGGCGGATGCCGGCCACGGACCGCAACATTATGCGGCTGGCGGCCTACGAGCTGCTCTACGCCCCTAAGCCCCTGGCCCCGCCTATAGCCATCAACGAGGCGGTGGAGCTGGCCAAGGTCTACGGCACCGATGATTCCCCCCGCTTCATCAACGGGGTGCTGGGCCGCCTGACCCGGGAATAGGGCCTATGGACATCTTTTTAGGCATAGACACTAGTTGCTACACCACCAGCCTGGCCGCCCTGGATAGAGAGGGGAGGCTGCTAGGGGAGCTGAGAAGGCCCCTGGCAGTGAAGCCTGGGCATAAGGGCCTGGCCCAGGGAGAGATGGTGTTCCAGCACGTGAAGAACCTGCCCCTGCTGGCGGCGGAGCTGCTAGGGGGCAGAAATTATCACATCCTGGCCCTGGGGGTCAGCGCCCAGCCCCGTCCTTTAGAGGCCTCCTACATGCCGGCCTTCCTGCCGGGGCTGGGCTTGGCAGAGGCCCTGGCCGCCGCCTGCGGCTGCCCCTGCTACCGCCTCAGCCACCAGGAGGGCCACGTAGCAGCCGCCCTCTGGCAGCTGGGGGGCCTGCCGGAGGCGGCCAAGTTCTTGGCCCTCCACATCTCCGGCGGGACCACGGACCTGCTGCTGGCCACGGCCCGGCCTGACGGCAGCTACGCCCTGGACCTGCTGGGAGGGAGCAGCGACCTACAGGCGGGCCAGTTTGTGGACCGCATCGGCCAGGCCCTGGGCCTAGGCTTTCCCGCCGGGCCCGCCTTGGAGGCCCTGGCCGCCACCGCAGCCGCCCCCTTGGAGCTGCCTGTAGCCTACAGGGGTTACAGCATCAGCCTGGCCGGCCCCTGTACCGCCGCCTTGAGGGCCCTGGCCGCAGGGGCCGACCCTGCCGCCCTGGCCTTAGGGGTGGAGCGGGTGCTGGCCCTCAGCCTGGGCCGTCTGGCCCGCAGGGCGGCAGCAGACCAGGGCTGCCAGGCCCTGCTGCTGGTAGGCGGGGTGGCGGGCAACCTCTACCTCAGGGAGGAGCTGGGGAAGCTCCTCCAAGCCAGGGGAGTGGCCCTGTACGCCGCCCCTCCCCTCTACAGCAGGGATAACGGCGTAGGCTGCGCCGCCGTGGCCAGGGCCCGCTTCCTGGGCCCGGGAGCAAGATGAGCATGGCTAAGACCTATACAGTTACAGAGATCACCAGCTACCTTAAGGGCCTGCTGGACCAGGACCAGGAGCTGCAAAACGTCATCATCAGCGGGGAGCTGAGCAACTATAAGCGCTACAGCAGCGGCCACGCCTACTTCACCCTGAAGGACGCCACTGCCCAGCTGAAGTGCGTGATGTTCAAGTGGCAGGCCGCCCGCCTGGGCTTCCAGCCCCAGAACGGGGACAGGGTGCTGGCCATAGGCCGCATCACCGTCTACGAAAGGGACGGGGCCTACCAGCTCTACGTGGACGTCCTCCGGCAGCAGGGCCTGGGGCAGCTGATGCTGGAGTACGAAAAGTTAAAGAAGAAGTTAGAGGGGGAGGGCCTCTTCGACCCGGCCAGGAAGAAGCCCCTGCCGGCCTTTCCCCTGGTGCTGGGGGTGATAACCTCTCCCAGCGGGGCGGCGGTACACGACATCATCACCGTGGCCCAGCGCCGCAACCCGGCCCTCAAGCTGCTCCTCTACCCGGTACAGGTGCAGGGGGACGGGGCCGAGGGAGAGATCGTCCAGGCCCTGGCCTTTTTTGCCGCCCACCGGGACTTGGCGGACGTGTTGATCCTGGGCCGGGGCGGGGGCAGCATGGAGGACCTGTGGACCTTTAACAAGGAGGGGGTGGTACGGGCGGTGGCCGCCTGCCCCCTGCCCATCGTCAGCGCCGTAGGCCACGAAACCGACTTCACCCTCACCGACTTTGCCGCCGACTGCCGGGCCGCCACCCCCTCCCAGGGGGCGGAGCTGGTGGTGCCGGAGGTAGCGGCCCTCAAGGGACAGCTGGAGCAGTTGCGCCGCCGGCTGGCCCACCTCCTCCAGGCCAGGGCCCAGCAGGCCCAGGGAGCCTGGGAGCGGCTGCAGGGGGCCTGGGTGCTCCAGCGGCCCCAGCACCTGCTGGAGCCTAAGGCCCTGCGCCTGGACGGCGCCCTGGACGGAGCCAAGAAGGCGCTGCAGGGCCAGCTGGCCGCCTCCGGCCAGCGGCTGGCGGTGGGGCTGACGGCCCTGGCCAGCCTCAACCCCCTAGGGGTTTTGGCCCGGGGCTACAGCGTCAGCAGCTGTGAAGGCCGGCTGGTGCGCTCCAGCGCCGACGTGCGCTGGGGGGCGGAATTGGAGACCATCGTGGCGGCAGGCAGGGAGAAGATCATCTCCATAGTGCAGGACAGCAAGGCTGTATAGGGAGCGAGGAGAGCATGGTTAGCAAGCTGAACAAGAAGATACCCAAGAACATCACCTTCGAAGAGGCCCTGGCCGCCCTGGAGGAGCAGGTGAAGCTGCTGGAGGAGGGCCAGCTGGCCCTGGAGGAGAGCTTGGAAGTATACAAGTACGCCATGGACCTGGGAGCGGTGTGCCAGGGGAAGCTGGAAGGGGCCAGGCAGGAAGTGGAGAAGATCACCGCCGCTGCCGACGGGGACTACAAGAGGGAGCCCTTCACCCTCCCGGAGGGCTGACCATGGACAGGGCGGCCTTCCAGGCCTACTACGACAGGCAGCGGAAGCTGGTGGACGGCTTTTTAGCCGCCCGCATGGAGAAGAAGGGCATCTCCGCCGTGGACGAGGCCATGGCCTACAGCCTCCTGGCCGGGGGGAAGCGGCTGCGGCCCCTGCTCCTGATGGCCACCGCCGAGGCCCTGGGCCGCAAAGGGTACAACTACCTGCCCATGGCCTGCGGCCTGGAGCTGATCCACACCTATTCCCTGATCCACGACGATCTGCCCTGTATGGACGACGATGATTACCGGCGGGGGCGGCTGACCAACCACAAGGTCTACGGGGAGGCCATGGCCCTGCTGGCCGGAGACGGCCTGCTGACCCTGGCCTTTGAAGTGATGCTGGAGCAGAAGCAGGTGCCGCCCGCCGCCCTGATACAGGCGGTGCGGGAGACCGCCCTCTGCGCCGGCTCCTTCGGCATGGTAGGGGGCCAGGCCCTGGACCTGGCCTACGAAGGCCGGGAGGTGAGCGCCCAGGAGCTGCGGAAGATGCACCAGGGGAAGACGGGCGCCCTCTTCATCGCCGCGGTGCGGGGCGGCGCCCTGCTGGCGGGGGCCGACAGCCAGCAGCTGCTGGCCCTGACCAGGTTTGCCGACCTGCTGGGCCTGGCCTTCCAGATCACCGACGACATCTTGGACGTCACCGGTACCGCCGCCGAGCTGGGCAAGCCGGTGGGCAGCGACGCCAAGAACCACAAGACCACCTATGTGAGCCTCTACGGCCTGGAGGAGGCCCGGCGGCTGGCGGAGAAGACCTGTGCCGAGGCCCTGGCCTGCCTGGAAGCCTTCGATGAGGCGGCAGACCCCCTGCGCCACATCACCCAGCTGCTGTGCCAGAGACGGAGCTAGTCATGACCCCACAAGCTACCTTACTGGAGAAGATCAACAGCCCTCAGGACATCAAGGGCTTGGACATAGCCGGCCTCGAGCAGCTGGCAGGAGAGATCCGCTCTTACATGCTCCAGGTGGTGAGCCGCACCGGCGGCCACCTGGCCCCTAACCTAGGGGTGGTGGAGCTGACCCTGGCCCTCCACTACGTCTTCGACAGCCCGGCGGACCAGCTGGTCTTCGACGTAGGCCACCAGTCCTACATCCACAAGATCCTCACGGAGCGGCGGCAGGCCTTTGCCAGCCTGCGCCAGTACGGGGGCCTCAGCGGCTTCCCTAAGCCTAGCGAAAGCCCCTACGACGCCTTCGGCACCGGCCACAGCAGCACCTCCATCTCTGCCGCCCTAGGGCTGGCCATAGCCCGGGACCTGAAGGGGGAGCAGCACCACGTGGTGGCGGTGATAGGGGACGGCTCCATGACCGGGGGCCTGGCCTACGAAGCCCTCAATAACGCCGGCAACCTGAACAAGCGGCTCATCGTCATCCTCAACGATAACGAGATGTCCATCTCCAAGAACGTAGGGGCCATGAGCGAGTACCTGGACAAGCTGCGGACGGGGGAGACCTACAACTGGCTGAAGGAAAACATCGAAGAGTGGCTCCAGGGCATGGACCTAGGCAAGGACGTGCTGGGAGCCTTGAACCGGGTGAAGGGCAGCCTGAAGTACCTGGTGACCCCAGGCACAGTCTTCGAGGAACTGGGCTTCAAGTACTTCGGCCCGGTGGACGGCCACGATCTGAAGGCCCTGATCGGCATCCTCACTGCCGCCAAGAAGATCAAGGGGCCGGTGCTCCTCCACGTCCTCACTAAGAAGGGGAAGGGCTACAGCCCGGCGGAGGCCAATCCTGCCAAGTTCCACGGCACCGGGCCCTTCGACCTGGCCAGCGGGGAAAAGAAGGCCGACCCCCAGGCCCCTCCCACCTATACGGAGGTCTTCGGCCGCACCTTGACGGACCTGGCCCGGCGGGAGGAGAAGATCGTCGCCCTCACGGCGGCCATGCCGGAGGGAACCGGCCTCAGCTATTTCGCCGCCGCCCACAGGCAGCGCTTCCTAGACGTAGGCATCGCCGAGCAGCATGCGGTAACCTGTGCCGCCGGCCTGGCCAAGGCAGGGCTGCGGCCGGTGTGCGCCATCTACTCCACCTTCGCCCAGAGGGCCTACGACAGCATCCTCCACGACGTGTGCCTGCAAAACCTGCCGGTGACCCTCTGCCTGGACCGGGCAGGGCTGGTAGGGGACGACGGGCCCACCCACCACGGAGTCTTCGACTACGCCTACCTCCGCAGCCTGCCTAACATGGTGCTGATGGCGCCTAAGGATGAGGAGGAGCTGCGCCACATGCTCTACACCGCCCTGCAGCTGCCGGGGCCGGCGGCCCTCCGCTACCCCCGGGGCCGGGGCCTAGGGGTGCCCCTAGGAGAGGGCTACCACAGCCTGCTGCTAGGCAAGGCGGAAGTCCTGTTAGAAGGGGGAGAGGTAATGCTTTGGGCCATAGGCAGCATGGTGGCGGTGGCCTGCCAGGCCGCCCAGTTGCTCAGGGCCCAGGGCATAGAGGCAGGGGTGGTGAACATGCGCTTCGCCAAGCCCCTGGATGGGGAGCTGCTGTGCCAGCAGGCCCAGGCGGTAGGCCGCCTAGTCACCCTGGAAGAGGGGGTGCTGGCAGGAGGGGTAGGCAGCGGGGTGCTGGAAGCCCTCAACGAGGCAGGCCTCCTCTCCAGCTGCCAGGTGCTGCGGCTGGGCATCGGCGACGCCTTCGTGACCCACGGGGACAAGGCCCGCCTCTTCCACGACCTGGGCCTGGATGCGGAGGGGGTGGCGGCCCGGATCACCCGGCGCTTCTTCTCCCAGGAGGCCCAGGGTGGCTAAGGGGGCCGGTACTAAGGAAAGATTAGACCAGCTCCTGACCAGGCTGGGCCTCTTCCCCAGCAGGGCTAGGGCCCAGGCGGCCATCATGGCCGGCCAGGTGCTGGTCAACGAGGTAAAGATAGACAAGCCGGGGACGGCGGTGGACCCCCAGGCCCGGCTCCGCCTGCTGGGAGAGGGGCTGCCCTACGTCTCCCGGGGCGGTTTGAAGCTGGCCAAGGCCCTGGACAGCTTTGGCCTAGAGGTAGCCGGCCTGGTGGCGGCGGACATCGGCGCCTCCACCGGCGGCTTCACCGACTGCCTCCTCCAGCGGGGGGCGGAGCGGGTCTACGCGGTGGACGTAGGCTACGGCCAACTGGCCTGGTCCCTCCGCAACCACCCCCGGGTGCGCTGCCTGGAGCGGGTCAACGCCCGCTACCTCCAGCCTCAGCAGCTGGGGGAGCTGGTGGACCTGGTGACCATGGACCTGTCCTTCATCAGCCTGGGCAAGGTGCTGCCAGCCGTGGCGGCCCTCTTGCAGCCCCAGGGCACCATCCTGGCCCTGGTGAAGCCCCAGTTCGAGGTGGGGCGGGGCCAGGTAGGGAAGGGGGGCATCGTGCGGGAGGCGGCCGCCCAGCGGCAGGCCATCCTCCAGGTGCTCCAGGCGGCGGCCCCCCTGGGCCTAGGGGCCTGGAACCTCACCTATTCCCCTATCACCGGCCGGGACGGCAACTTGGAGTACCTGCTCCAGCTAGGCCCGGGGGAGGGGAGGGTGGCTCCCGCCCAGATAGACCAGGTGGTGGCGGAGAGCCGCCAGCTGTTAGACAAAGGCGGCAGTAGTGATGAGTAAGCGCTTAGGCATTTTTGCCAATCTTCAGAAAGAACAGGTCCGTACCGCCCTGCCGGCCTTCCTGGAGCTGTGCCGCAGCCAGGGCTTGGAGCCCCTTCTGGCCCAGGACTGCGGCGGGGGCTGGGACGCCCCCTGCTTCGACAGCGGCCGGGGGGAGGACCTACAGTCTCTGGACTACGCCGTGAGCCTAGGCGGGGACGGCACCCTGTTGCGGATGGCCAAGCTGCTGGCCCCCTACGCCGTGCCCCTCTTCGGCATCAACTTCGGCCAGCTAGGCTTCTTAGCCGAGGTGGAGGGGGGAGGGATGAGGGAGGCGGTCAGCCGCCTGGCCGCCGGCTCCTTCAGCCTGGGCCGCCGCTCCATGCTCCAGGCCACCGTGCTGGAGGGAGGGAAGGAGCAGCTCACCTGCCACGCCCTCAATGACTTCGTCCTCTACCGGGGGCCCTTCAGCAAGCTGGCCCGGCTGCGCTTTTACATCAACGGCCAGCTGTCCGGCCAGTTGGCGGCGGACGGCCTGGTGGTGGCCACCGCCACCGGTTCCACCGCCTACTCCCTCAGCACCGGCGGCCCCCTGGTCCAGCCGGAGCTGGAGGTCACCGTCCTCTCCCCCATCTGCGCCCACTCCCTCACCGCCCGCACCCTGGTGATACCCAACAGCGAGACGGTGGAGCTGGCGGTGGCGGAGGGCAGCGAAGGCCTCCTGCTGGCGGCAGACGGGGAGCAGGTGGCCACTATCGGCACTAGCAGGGTGAGGCTGTGCAAGAGTCCCTACAGCCTGGCCTTTATCAAACTCACCAGCAGGGACTACTATCAGACGTGGCAGAGCAAGTTATTGCGCAATATGTAAGAGAGGGCGGGGTGATAAGCAGGTGAAAGGGAAGAGACTGGAAAAAATCAAGGAAATCATCGAAAAGTTCCCTATCGAGACCCAGGCGGAGCTGACTACGGCCCTGCGGGACTACGGCATCGAGGTGACCCAGGCCACCGTCTCCCGGGACATCAAGGAGCTGGGGCTGGTGAAGGCCCGCAACGACAAGGGCCGCAGCCACTACGCAGTGCCTAAGCCCCACACGGAGATGCTGTCACCAGAGCGTCTGCTGAGAACCATCAAGGACTGCGTTCTCAGCGTGCGGGCTGGGGACGACCTGGTGGTGGTGCGGACCCTGCCCGGCACCGCCCAGGCGGTAGGCTACGCCATTGACGGCCTCAACTGGCCGGAGGTGCTGGGCACCATAGGCGGTGACGACACCCTCTTCATCGCCCCGGTGGGTCGGCGCTTCCTGGGCCAGCTGCTGAAACGGCTGCAGGTTTAAGGTGGGCCTATGCTGCAAGAACTACACGTCCATAATTTCGCCCTCATCGAGGATGCGGTGGTGGCCTTCAGCCCTGGCTTCAACGTCTTCAGCGGCGAAACAGGGGCGGGGAAGTCCATCCTCATCGATGCCTTCGGCGTGGCCCTAGGGGCCCGGGCCTCCCTGGACTACCTGCGCCAGGGGGCGGCCAGCTATTGGGTGCAGGCCGCCTTTTCTGTAGGAGAGGAGGCCTCCGTCCAGGAACTGCTGGCCGAGCAGGGGCTGGAGGCGGAGGAGGGAGAGCTGCTGCTCCGCCGCCAGGTGGAGGCCGGAGGCCGGGGCCGGGCCTTTGTAAACGGAGTCCAGGTGCCGGTGGCCTTTTTGAAGCGGCTAGGCGGCCTCCTAGTGGACATCCACGGCCAGCACGAAAACCAGGCCCTGCTCCAGAAGGACGCCCCCCTGGCCCTGTTAGACGGGGCGGGAGGGGGCCCCTTGGCCGCCCTTAAGACAGCCTACCAGGAGGCCTACCGGGCCTACCAAGGGCTGCAGCGGCAGCTGGCGGGCCTGGAGGCTGACGGGGCAGCCAGGGAGCGGCTCCTAGACAGCTGTCAGTGGGAAATAGGGGAGATCAAGGCCGCCCGCCTGCAAGAGGGGGAAGAGGCGGCCCTGGAAAAGGAGGCCCGGCTGTGGCAGAACCGGGAGAGGATAGTCACCGCCTGCAGCAGCGCCCACAGCTACCTGGATCAGGAAGGAGGCTGCCTGAGCCAGTTGGCCGCCGCCAAGGAGGCCCTGGCCGCCGCCGTCCGCTACGATGCCTCCCTGGCCCCCTACGGGGAGCAGCTGGAGGAGGCCTGGCTGAGCTTGGAGGACGCCAGGCAGGAGCTGGGGGCCTACTTAGAGAACATGGTCTGGGACGAGGGCCGGGTCCAGCAGGTCCAGAGCCGGCTGGACACCATCTACCGCCTCCACAAGAAGTACGGCGGCTCCACCCCGGCAGTGCTGGCCTACCTAGGCCAGGCGGAGGCCAGGTACCAGGAGCTGCAGGCCCTGGAAGAGAGGCTGGCCGCCACCAAGGAGGCCCTGGCCGCCCAAGAAAGGGAGCTGGCGGCTAGGGGCAGGGCCCTGAGCCAGGCCCGGCGCCAGACGGCGGCCCGCCTCAGCCGGCAGGTGACGGAGGAGATAGCCAACCTAGCCCTGGCCCAGGGCCGCTTCCAGGTGGAGGTGGCAGAGGCCGGCGGCTACCTGCCCACCGGCCTGGACCGGGCGGCCTTCAAGTTCAGCGCCAACCTAGGGGAGCCCCTGGGAGACTTAGAGAAGGTGGCCAGCGGCGGGGAATTGAGCCGCCTAGCCCTGGCCCTCAAGACCTGCCTCCGCTCCGTGCGGGGGGCGGCCACCATGGTCTTTGACGAGATAGACAGCGGCGTAGGGGGCCGCACCGCCCTGAGCATGGCGGAGAAGCTCTCCCTGCTGGCCCGGCAGGGCCAGGTGGTGTGCGTCACCCACCTGAGCCAGATCGCCGCCTTTGCCGACCGGCACCTGGCCATCCGCAAGGAGGCCAGGGAGGGGCGCACCATCACCACCCTCCAGGTGCTAGGGCCCCAGGAGCGGGTGGCGGAGCTGGCCCGGATGGCGGCCGGCCGGGAGGACAGCCAGGCGGCCCAGGAGGCGGCCCGGGAGCTTTTACAGCGGGCGGCGTGTTACAAGGAGGCCAGACATGATTAAGAAGATGCAGGATCCAGCCCTAGACGAGGTCTACGTCCCAGGCAGCAGCAGGCTGGTCTTTGACGGCCGGCTGTTGAAGGTGGGGATAGACCAGGTGCGGCTGCCCCAGGGCGGGGTGGCGGAGCGGGAGTGGGTGCGCCACTCCGGCGCTGTAGCCATCCTCCCCTTCCTGCCGGACGGCCGGGTGGTGCTGGTGAAGCAGTGCCGCTACCCCCTGGGGACGGTGATGTGGGAGATACCGGCGGGGAAGCTGGACCACGGCCCCGGGGAGGAG
Source organism: uncultured Phascolarctobacterium sp. (assembly GCA_964641395.1). Taxonomy (GTDB): domain Bacteria; phylum Bacillota; class Negativicutes; order Acidaminococcales; family Acidaminococcaceae; genus CANQBR01. The sequence goes on from CAZXKQ010000013.1 coordinate 36,266, forward strand.
CCCCAGGCCTGCGCCCGGCGGGAGCTGAGCGAGGAGACAGGCTACGAGGCCGGCTCCTGGCAGTATCTGCTGACCATCGCCACCACTCCAGGCTTTTCCGACGAGGTGATCCACCTCTACAAGGCCTGGGACCTGGTGCAGACCCAGCAGCACTGCGATGAGGACGAGTTCATCAGCGTAGCCGCCTTCACCCCGGCGGAGCTGGCCCAGATGGTGAGGGAGGGCAGCCTCTTTGACAGCAAGACCCTCTGCGCCCTCTACGCCAGCAGCATCCTGGCCTGAGGCCGGTACCCCCGGCCCCTTAGTTGCAGAAAGATGGGGATCGTGCAGTCCCCGGCCCTGACGGCGCCCTGCCTAG
>CAZXKQ010000013.1:36723-46302 GCA_964641395.1 uncultured Phascolarctobacterium sp.
CCTGCCAGCAGCAGGCCTGACGGAGCCAGGCCCAACGTGGCTCCCCCTAAACAGGGGATAAGGCCCGGCCGGCCCTCAGTCCAGGAGCACAGGCCCCAGCAGGCTCCTCCCCCCAGGGAGGGGCTCCACCGGCCGGCTCCGCCTCCCGGAGGCAGCCACGCCCACAGGCCGGCTCCTCCTCCTCGTTATCACCCAGCCCCGCCGCCTCCGCCACCGCCGGAGCCGGATCGGCCCAGCTTTTGGGAACTCTTGCTTGGAGTGCTCCTGGTGGGCTGACGGCCCCCAGGTAGCGTTTAAGGCAGGGAGGCCGGCGGTCAGTGGTTGCTTAGCCGTCAGACGAGCATAGGGATGATGCTTCCGTGGTCCGACTATGGCGGTTAGGTTAAGAGAGAGAGATACCACTGACTGCGGCCCATCCCAACCTATATATCTATAGACAGAAAAAACGGAGGCTGCCCCTGGCAGCCCCGTATGCCTCGCCCCTTCCTCCCCCCTCCCAGGCCGTGAGAGGGCGGGCCAGCCAGGGAGGCAGACTGCCATGAAAAAGCTCCCGCCCGCCTGTCCCCAGGCTGACGGGAGTTTTGTGTTGTTTCTGGTGCAGGCTCCCTACTGCTTCCAGGGCACCGCCTTCTTCTCCAGGTACTGGAGGAGGAGGTTGGAGAGGAGGCCTAGGAGGGAGAGGACGATGACCCCGGCCATCAGCCGGTCGGTGATCATCAGGTCCCCGTAGTGGAGGATGAGGGCCCCTATGCCCACCTGGGCGGCTATCATCTCCGCCGCCACCAAGAGGAGCAGGGAGGTGCCTGCCGCCAGCCGCAGCCCGGCGAAGATCATAGGCAGGGCATGGGGCAGGACTACGCTCTTCATAATCTTCCACCAGGTGGCGTTGAAGCTCACCGCCACCCGGATCAGCAGGTCGTCTACGTTCTTGACGCCGGAGTAGGTGTTCATGGCCACAGGGAAGAAGACCCCCATGGCGATGATGGTGACCTTGGACAGCTCCCCTATCCCCAGCCAGAGGATGAAGAGGGGGAGGAGGGCGATCTTAGGGATGGGGTAGAGGGCGTTGACGATGGGGTTGCCGATCTTGTCCGCCAGGGCGGAGGTGCCGGTGACCAGGCCCACCGCCAGCCCCAGCAGGCTGCCGCAGGCGAAGCCCAGCAGGATGCGGTAGAGGCTGGCCACTAGGGAGAGGCCCACCTCCCCGTTGGCCACCATGGTGAAGAGGGCGGCCAGGATCTGGGTGGGGGCAGGCAGGAAGAGGGGGGAGACCAGGCCCGCCCTGCATACCAGCTCCCACAGCAGCAGCAGGCAGCAGATGGAGATGATGCTGACGTAGTGGGGGTAGGCCTTCTGCCAGGCGCTCATGCGGCTGGGTACTTTGTAGATGCCGGTTTCTGGCGCTTCCATCATTCTTCCACCTCCAGCAGGGCGGCCCGGGCATCCTTGGCGATGTGCTCCCAGATCTCCCCTACGTACTCAGCCACAGGCTCGGCGTACTGGGGCTTAGCCCGCTCCGCCCGGGGGATGGCGATGGTGATGATCTTGCTCACCTTCCCCGGCCGGCGGGAGAGGAGCACCACCCGGTCCGCCAGCATGACCGCCTCTTGGATGTTGTGGGTGACGTAGAGGGTGGTGAGGCGGGTCTTCTCCCACAGGGTCACCAGCTCCTCCTGCATGATGGTGCGGGTCTGGGCGTCTAGGGCGGAGAAGGGCTCGTCCATCAGCAGCAGGTCTGGCTCGATGGCCAGGGCCCGGGCTATGCCCACCCGCTGCCGCATGCCGCCAGAGAGCTGGTGGGGGAAGGAGCGCTCGAAGCCCCGCAGGCCCACCAGCTCCACGAAGTGCCTCACCCGCTCCGCCAGGGCCTGCCGCTCCATGCCCAGGCATTCCAGGCCGAAGGCGATGTTGTCCACCACGTTGCGCCAGGGGAAGAGCCCCGTCTCCTGGAAGACGATGGAGTGGCGGGGGACGTGGCCTGGCGCCACCTGGGTGAACTGGACGCTGCCGCTGGTGGGCTCCAAGAGCCCGGCGGTGATGTTCAGCAGGGTGGACTTGCCGCAGCCGGAGGGACCTACCAAAGCTACAAATTCTTCTTCCCTCACCGTCAGGTTGATGTCCTCCAGCACCGACAGGCTCTTACCCCGCTGGTTGGTAAACTCCTTGCTGATACCTGTAAGTACTAATTTCATGACTATCCTACCGTACTTTGCTGCCCGGCAGCCCCCTGCTACAGCAGGAGGGTTCCCAGGGCTCATTACACAAGAGCCCCAGCGCGGCACGCCGGCCCAGGGCCGGCATGGGCGTGAGGCTCCTCAATCCCTATGGAGTAGGCTCACAGCACGGGCCTATTTGGCCATGGCCTTATCCAAGAAGCTGCTGTTGACCACCTGCTTGGCCTCTATCTTGCCGCTGAGCATCTCGTTGACATCGTACCATTTGATCTGGGTCTCGATGTCGCTGGCCAGCAGCTTGCCGTCCCTGTCGATGTAGGGCAGGCCCAGCTTGATGTCCTCTGGCGGGGCCTTCACGTACTTGGCGGTGATGGCCACCACCTCCTCCAGCTGCTTAGGATCCTTCTTGGCGATGCAGGCGTCGTAGTAGACGTGGCAGGCCTTGTTGTAGGCCCGCATGAAGCGGACGGCCACGTCTTCCTGCTTCATGAACTCAGGGGAGTAGAAGATGGCGGAGGTCTGGTAGGGGATGACGTCGCCTACCTGGACGATGGCCTTGCCGTAGCCGGCCTTCTCTACCTTGGTGATGTTGGGCTCATTGAGGATGCAGCCGTCGATCTGCTTGGACTCCAGGGCGGCCATGACGGCCCCCAGCTTGATCAGGGGCACGATCTCTACGTCCGCCAGCTTCAGGCCCTGGGTCTCCAGCATCCTGCCCATCATGTAGTGGAAGGTGGAGCCCTTCTGGGTGAGGCCGATGCGCTTGCCCTTCAGGTCCTTGAGGCTCTTGATGCCCTTGTTGTAGTTATCGGTGGTAACCAGCAGGGCAGAGGAGACGAAGCCCTTCTCCTCCCGGCCCTTGTCGGCCACGATGCCCAGCCGCTGGCCGTTGGCCGCCATGTTGTAGAGGCTGGCGGTGATGCCGGTGGCCCCCACGTTTACCTTATTGCTGGCGGTGGCCACGGCGATGGGGTGGGCGGCGTCGAACCACTGGGGCTCGATCTCGATGCCTTCTTCAGCAAAATAGCCCTTGTCCATGGCTAAGAAGAGGGGGGCGCTGGAGGTGAGCCGCAGCAGGCCCAGGCTGACCTTGGTCTTTTCCTTGGGGGCTTCCTTCTTGGCGGGGGTGTCGCCGCCACAGCCGGCCAGCAGCAGGAGGGCTGAGGCCAGGAGCAGCGCTAAGATCTTTTTCATCATCGTCTTCCTTCCTTTAGTGAGAATGAAAGTAGGGCAAATACACTTATATTGTACATTATTTCCCTAAAAAATTCACTAGCTATTTAAAAAATTTTTACCTTTGCTATGGTATACTATACTTAGTTAATTGTAGAGAAGGAAGGGATGGGGATGGACAAGAGGCTGGCTGTCCTAGGGGCCTGGCTGGCCGCCTTCTGCCTGGGCTGCGGGGCGGCAGACTGCGCCGCCCAGGCCAGCCTGCTGGCAGAGACGGAGCTGGCCTTGGGAAGCAAAAGCTGCACCGCCCAGCTGTACGGAGAGGTGCTAGGGGGAGGCTATGCCAAGGACCTGCTGCTGCTGGTGAAGGACAGGGAGGAGGGCCGGCTCCTCAGCGCCTACAGCCCCGATATCAGCGGCGGTTACGGCTGCCGCCTAGAGGCGGTTCCCGTCACCGGCCGGGGGGAGCAGCTGCTCCTGCTGGTGCAGGAGGGGGACTGGCGGCGGCCCCAGCAGGTGAGGCTCTTAGACTTTGCCCAGCCTAAGGCGGTGCGCCAGCTCTTCGACGCCGGCTGCAGCCGGGGCCTGATCCAGCAGGCCGCCTTGGCAGAGGCTGGCGACAGGCTGCAGCTCACCACCAGGGACGGCCAGACGGCCGCAGTAGCCCTGGACCAGGGGGTCACCCCTGAGGCCGGCCGGCAGCTGGCCTGGGGCGGCCTGGACAGCGTAGTCCCCCTGGACCTAGACGGGGACGGGCTGATGGAGCTGCTGACGGTGGAGAAGGTGAGCTACGGAGGCCAGGCCCTGGCCCGGCTGGGAGCTGCCTGGCACTACCAGGGAGGGGCCCAGGCCGCCCCCGCTGAGGAGCAGGCAGGGCAGGCCCCCCAACAAGCCACCAAGCAAGCCTCCCAGCAAGGCCCCCAGCAGGCCCTCCAGGACTGGCTGGCAGAGGCCCGGCAGGTAGGGACGGCCCTCCAAGGGGGCCGGCCTGCAGCAGCCGCCCCGGCCCAGAGCAACCCCGCCCGCCTCTGGCAGCGGCAGGGCCTGGTGCTGCTGGCGGCCCGGGCCGTCAGCAAGGATAACCGGGTGAACCAGGGGGTCAACGAAAGCTTCTACCGGGTGTGGCCCCAGGCCGCCCTCCGGCCCGGCGGAGAGGCCACCCTGCCCCAGCTCACCGTCAGCGGCGACAGCCAGCTGCAGAACCGCCTCAACGCCGCCCTCAGGCCCTACAGCCAGCAGGCCTGGCAGAACTTCAAGGAGGGGAAGGAGGATGCAGCCTACCAGGTGCTGACGGCAGCCGACAAGGTGCTGAGCCTGGAGCTGCTGACCGGCAGGGAACAGGTCCGCCGCCGCTACCTGAACCTGGACCCTCACACTGGCAAGGAGCTGCCTCTGCAGGCCCTGCTGGCCACGGAAGACCCCGGCCTCAGGCCCCTGCTGGCCGCCCTGTCCACCAACCCTAAGCTGGACTTTAAGAAGGGGCTGCCCCAGGACTGGTACATCCTGGAGGGGGACAAGCTCTGCTTCCGGCAGCTGGTAGACGGCCAGGAGGAGACGGCAGGCTTCGCCCTAGGCAACCTGCGGAAGTTCCTGCGGCCGGCCTTTTTAGCGGGGCAGGAGCAGCCGGCGGCGCCGGCCCAGGAGGGCTCCGGGCCTGTTTCCCCGGCCCAGAAGGGGCAGTAGGGAGAAAAAGCAGGGCCGACTGCAAGATGGCTCTTGATTTTCTGCCTCAGATAACATATAATTACCTAATGGTTATGAAGATATTTCTAGAGATTTGTCCCTGCCCGGCGGGGATGAAGGAGGAATGCCACACTATGACCAGTTTTTCTCGGAGCCGTAGCGGGAAACTGTTGGCGGCCATCCTAGTGTTAGGCCTGGTAGTAGGCCTAGGCGGCTGCAAGAAGGGCGCCCAGCAGCAACAACAGGGTGCTGTACAGGTGAAGTCCATGCAGGTCATCAAGCGGGACACCCCCCTGCTCTACGACTACACCGGCTTTATCGAGGCCCAGCAGGAGATGAACCTGGTAGCCCAGGTCAGCGGCCAGATCACCGGCAAATTCTTCAAAGGCGGCGACACGGTCCAGGCGGGCCAGGTGCTGTACAGCATCGACTCCCGCACCTATGAGGCCGCCCTGCTGAACGCCCAGGCTAATTTGGCCAACGCCAGGGCCACCCTGGCCAACGCCTCCATAGATGCGGAGCGCTATATCAAGCTTTACGAACAACACGCCGTTTCCAAGCAGATGATGGACAACGCGGTGATGCAGCGGGACCAGGCCCGGGCCAGCACCGGGGCTATGGAGGCCTTGGTGCGGAACGCCCAGGTGAACATGACTGAGACCAAGGTGAGGGCCCCCTTTAACGGCCGTATCGACACTACGGCCCTGGAGGTGGGCAACTACGCCGTGGCCGGCCAGACGGTCCTAGGCAAGATCTCCGACACGGACCCCGTCTTCGTCAAGTTCAGCATCGCCGAGCCTGAATACCTGCAGCTGAGCGCCGCCGCCACCGGCAGCGGGGCCGCCCTGGACAACCTGAGCATCATCCTCAGCGACGGCAGCACCTACGAGCTGAAGGGCAGGGTGGCAGAGGTGAACAGGGGCATGAGCGACAACACCGGCACCCTGACCATCAAGGCCCTCTTTGAGAACCCCAACCGGAAGCTGCTGCCTGGCATGTTCGCCCACCTCCAGGCCCAGAGCGGCATCAAGAAGGATGCCCTCCTCATCCCTCAGCGGGCGGTGACGGAGATGATGTACAAGCGCTTCGTCTATGTAATCGGTTCCGACAACAAAGTCAGCATGAAAGAAATAACCTTAGGGCCGGCAGTGGGCCGCTTCTTCATGGTCAACAGCGGCCTGACAGGGGACGAGACCTTGGTAGTAGAGGGCACCGGCAAGCTGCGCCAGGGCTTGGAAGTCAAGGCCGAGCCTATGACGGAGGCCGAGTTAGACACCACTACTACTACGGACCAGGCAGCCAAGCAGTAAGGAGGCAGGTTTAATGGCAAGATTTTTCATTGACCGCCCAGTATTTGCCATAGTGCTGGCCATCCTCATCACCCTGCTGGGGGCCTTGGCAGGCTTCAGTCTGCCTATAGCCCAGTATCCTCAGATCACCAAGCCCCGTATCAGCGTGGAGACCTACTACGTAGGCGCCAGTGCTGACATCGTAGAAGAATCAGTAGCCCAGGCCATCGAGCAGAAGGTAATGGGCGTAGAGAACATGCTGGACATGACCTCTACCAGCACCAGCTCCGGCCAGTACCGGCTGAACGTCCAGTTCAACCTGGACAAGAATGCGGACATCGGCTCCGTAGAGGTGCAGAACCGGGTATCCCAGGCCAACTCCTCCATGCCCGCCGAGGTGCTCAGCTACGGTATCACCACTGCCAAGGAATCGGCCGAGACCATTATGTACCTGGGCCTCTATTCCCCTAACAAGACCTACGACAGCATGTTCCTCCGCACCTACGCCGACGCCAACTTCCTAGACGCGGTGAAGAGGGTGAAGGGCGTATCCAACGTCCAGGAGTACGGCCCGGAGTATTCCATGCGGGTGTGGCTGAACCCGGAGAAGATGGCCCAGCTGGGAGTGAGCGTAGACGACGTGTCTAACGCCATCAAGACCCAGAGCGTCCAGATCCCCGTAGGCTCCATCGGCTCCCGGCCTTCAGTATCCGAACAGGAAAAGTCTTACTCCGCCAGCGCCCGGGGCCGTCTCGCCACCCCGGAAGAATTCGGCAACGTCATCGTCCGTTCCCAGAACGGCGACAACCTGAAGCTGCGGGACTTTGCCACCATAGCCCCCGGCCCTCGTAGCGACCTTACCGTCAGCACCCTGAACCGGGGCGACGCGGTGGTCTTCCCCATCTCCCTCACCTCTGACGCCAACTCCATCGAGTCGGTGCAGAACATCAGGAAGGTGCTGGAGGATGCCCAGTCCCGCTTCCCCGACGACATGGCCCTGCTGGTGGTACAGGACAACACCCAGTTCATCACCGAGTCCCTGAACAAGGTGGCCCACACCTTCGGGGAGGCCCTCTTCCTGGTTATCCTGGTAGTGTTCATCTTCCTGGGCAGCTGGCGGGCCACTATGATCCCCCTCCTGGCTGTGCCGGTGTCCCTGGTGGGCACCCTGGCCTCCTTCGTCATCCTGGGCTTCACCATCAACACCCTGACGGCCTTCGCCATGATCCTGGCCATCGGCCTGGTAGTGGACGACGCCATCGTAGTGGTGGAGGCGGTAGAGCACCACATCCAGGATAACGGCATGAATCCTAGGGAGGCTACCTACAGGGCGATGAACGAAGTGTCCGGCCCTGTAGTGGCCATCGCCTTCGTCCTCAGCGCCGTGTTCATCCCGGTAGCCTTCACCGGCGGCACCGTAGGCGAGTTGTACAAGCAGTTCGCCATCACCGTCTCCGTCTCCATGATGCTGTCCGCCCTCATCGCCCTCACCCTGACCCCGGCCCTCTGCGCCCTCCTCTTGGTGAAGAAGGGCTCGGAGACGGCGCCCAAGGGCATCATCGGCAAGATCGTGGCCGGCTTCAACGCCTGGTTCAGCCGCACCCTGGGCAAGTACGTGAAGGGCGTGGAAGCATGTATCCGCCGGGCCAAGCTGGTGCTGTGCTGCCTAGTAGTGGTAGTGATCTGCATCGGCGCCCTGGCCAAGGTCACCCCCACCGGCTTCGTGCCTACGGAGGACCAGGGCATGACGGCTGTGTCCGTCTCCCTGCCGGAGGGCGCTTCCAGCAACCGCACCCTGCAGCTCCTTGACAACCTCAGCGCCCAGGTACAGAAGATGCCTGGCGTGCAGAACGTTATGGCGGTAGGCGGGGTGGACATCACCAGCCGTTCCGACAAGACCTCCAGCGGCCTGCTGGTTGTGGCCATGAAGGACTACAGCGAGCGGGATAACACGGTGCAGGACGTCATCCCCATGATCACCGGCCTCAGCGCCTCCATCCCTGATGCCAGCATCATGGCCTTCCAGCCTCCCTCCCTGCCTGGCGCCTCCGATACCGGCACCCTGAGCATGTACATCATGAACCTGGGGGGCGAGGACGTGGCCACCATGGCCGGCAGGGCTGACGAGTTCCTGGCCAAGGCTAGGCAGCGGCCGGAGATAGGGGTTGTCTACACCACCCTGAATCCTAACACCCCCACCTATAAGTTCGACGTAGACAGGGAGAAGGCGGAGTCCCTCAACGTGCCGGTGTCCAGCGTCTTCTCCGCCCTGCAGGCCTTCCTAGGCGGCACCGAGATCAGCGACTTCAACAGCTTCGGCCGTATCTGGAAGGTGGTTATGCAGGCGGATCCGGAGCACCGCAAGGACGCAGACGACATGCGCTTCTTCTTCGTCCGCTCCAACAACGGCACCATGGTGCCCTTGAACACCCTGGTTAAGCCTAGGAAGGAGAACACCTCCGTCATCCTCACCCGCTACAACGGCGCCAGCGCCATCAAGATCGCCGGCGACCCGGCCCCCGGGTACTCTTCCGGCCAGGCGATGGATGCCTTGGCGGAGGTGGCGGCAGAGGTGCTGCCTACATCCTACACCTTTGAATGGGCGGATCAAAGCCGGGACGAGATCGAGGCGGGCAACCGCTCCACCCAGATCTTCGCCATCTCGCTGATCTTCGTCTTCCTCTGCCTGGCAGCTCTGTACGAGAGCTGGACCATACCTCTGGCAGTAGTTTTGTCGGTGCCTTCCGCAGTATTCGGCTGCTTCCTGTCCCAGTTCCTACGGGGCCAGAACAACGACGTTTACATGCAGATAGGCCTGATCACCCTCATCGGCTTGGCGGCTAAGAACGCCATCCTGATCGTAGAGTACGCCAAGATGAACATGGAGAACGGCATGGACACGGTGCACGCCGCCGTGGAGGCCGCCCACGTAAGGTTGCGGCCCATCCTGATGACCTCCTTCGCCTTCATCTTAGGCTGCCTGCCCCTGGCCCTGGCTACCGGCCCTGGCGCCGGCGCCCGTGTCTCCATGGGCAACGCGGTAGTAGGAGGGATGACGGTGGCTACCGGCTTCGGTATCTTCCTGATTCCGGTGCTCTTCGTAGTAGTGGAGCGCTTCTTCAACCGCAAACCTAAATCCGAGTAGAACGACCGTTGGTCGTGACCACAGATAGCACATCTCATTCATCCCTTTTTTGCCTTACTTTCTTTTGCTTTGACCCCATCCGGCCTTCCCCGGGCCTGGTGGGGTACTTTTTTTG
>CAZXKQ010000014.1:0-22744 GCA_964641395.1 uncultured Phascolarctobacterium sp.
TTCAGCTTCACTTCCACCTCGAAGAGGCGCTGCCAGGGGTAGCGGAGGCTGAAGTCGCTGCCCTTGAAGAAGGGGTAGGAGCGGAGGAGGCTGCGGCAGCTGGCCGTGGCCGAGCTGAGGGCGCTGTTTTCGTAGAGGCCTAATTGATATTGGACTAAGGGCCGCCCCTCCTCCTCCAGCTTGCTGACCACCGCTTTCCGGGCGTTGCTCTGGTAGAACCAGTCGTCGATGAGCCGCACCTTCAGCAGGCGCTGCCGCTCCGCAGGATCCATGTAGGGGGCCAGCAGGCCCTGGGCTATGGCGTAGCCGATGGCATTGTCTGCAGTGTTCCAGCCATTGTAGGCGGTGAGCTTCTCTAGCAGGCCCCCCTTGGCCACAAAGTGCATGAAGCCGTTGTCGGCCCCGTTGGAGTAGCTGATATCTGCCAGGCTGAGGGGCCGACGGGCGGCGGCCAAGCCCTGGAGCTGGGCGATGAAGGCCTTGTTAGCCGGGCTGGCGAAAAACTTATTGTCGTCAGCCGTGGTGTTCTTCACCTGCCCGTCGGCGGGGCTGTTGATGGCCAGCACTAGGTCGGCTCCAGCTACAGTGGCGGCCACCTGGCCGCCTGCAGCCTCTATCTGGGCAGGCACCGAGTCTTGTAGCCGGGAATCGCTGTACTGAGGCAGGGTGGCAGGGCCTCTGCCAGGGGCGTAGAGAGGGTAGACCGTGGGCTGCTGCTTCCGGGCCGCCAAGAAGGCCCTGGTGAGGAGCACCAGGCCCAGCTGATCCACCCCATCGATAATCTGAAAGTCGTCCTTGGAGAGGGAGAAGGCCGCCCGGGCCAGGAGGCGGGTCTCCAGGTGGGTGGCGGAGAGGGGGGCGTTGTCGTCCTTGCCGATGGCCAGGTAGGGGAAGTTGCCGGCCGCCGCCATGGTGATGAGGCAGTCGTTCACCTCTAGGTTGGTCTTGCGCCGTTGCAGCCAGTCCACCAGGCTGCGGCGAGGCAGGTTCCGCTCCAGGGCGGCCTTTTGCAGTTCCTCGCTAAGGCTGAGCTTGCTGAAGTTGCCCTTGTCCAGCAGCTGGCTGTAGGCAAAGATGTGGGGCCCGATCTGGCTGTAGTAGGGCGGCTCCACCCGGCCGAAGCTGGAGCGGGGGGTGCGCATAATCGTAGAGAAGAGGTAGACGGAGATAGGCAGGGTCCTGGGCAGGTCGTGGAGGGCGTCGAGCCGCTGCTCCAGGGTAGACCAGGGCAGGTGGTGGGTACGGCTGGCCACCAGGCCGCCGTAGAGCAGGCTGTCGCAGCTGAGGACGGCGGCATCGGCCACCTCCGCCTTGTGCTCCAGCCACTGCCACAGGGCGGCCGGATCCCCGTCCTGGCCGGCTGAGGCCAGCAACTTGGCGGGGGGCAGCAACAGCTCCACTCCGGCGGCAGCCATGGTCTGCTGGACATAGGCAGAGCAGACCGGCCTATCGTCTAAGGGTATATAGATGATCCGCATCTTCGCCTTGGCGGCAGCGCTCAAGGGGAGGCAGCAGCAGGCTGCCACCACTGCGGCCAGGCAGCATTTCAGGAAGGATAGCATGCTAAACAGGGCCTGTCCTTGGAAAAATCTACGGCCCCTAGGCCGAGGCCTGGGGACTACTGTCTTATTATAACTTAGTTTACTTAAAATTTCCAGTCCTTCCCTTGACTTTGCCCTGGTCTGTGCTATAATTGACTGGTAAAGGTGAGGCGAAGGACTAGGGGCGGCCCGCCGGCTAGCAGAGAGCGCTGCCAGGGCTGTAAGCAGCGCAGCAGGCACCGTCACAGACCCCCTTCAAACCGGCCCTGCCAAAGCTGAGGCGAGTAATAGGGTCCGTAGGCCGGCGTTAACGGTAAGAGAGGGCGTGTCCTTTTAGGTGCGCCAAAAAGGGTGGAACCGCGGCTCATCCCCGTCCCTTGGTCTAGTGACCGGGAGGGGCTTTTTTAATGCCTAGCAGGAAGAGGAGGTAGCAAGATGGCTGATATTAAAGTAACCCTGAAGGACGGCAGCGTGAGGGAGTACGCCGCCGGCACCAGTTTGAAGGATATCGCCGCCAGTCTGGGCCACAAGCTGGCCAAGCAGGCCCTGTTGGCCCAGGTAGACGGCAGGAATAAGGATCTAAGCGACTGCTTGCAGGGCGATGCCCAGGTGGAGTTCGTCCTAGCCGACACGCCGGAAGGCCTCCATGCCATCCGCCACACCGCCGCCCACATTATGGCCCAGGCCATCCAACACCTCTTCCCCGACGTGAAGTTCGCCATCGGCCCGGCCATAGCCACCGGCTTTTACTACGATTTAGACAGCCAGCACACCTTCACCCCTGAGGACCTGCGGGCCATAGAGGAGGAGATGGCCCGGATAGTGAAGGAGGACATCCCCCTCCAGCGGCACGAGCTGCCCAGGGGGGAGGCCCTGGCCATGTTTGACGCCAAGGGGGAGAAGTACAAGGTAGAATTGATCAACGACCTGCCGGAGGATGCAGTCATCAGCACCTACACCCAGGGGGACTTCACCGACCTCTGCGCCGGCCCCCACTGCCCCTCCACCGGCAGGGTGAAGGCCTTCAAGCTGCAGAGCATCGCCGGCGCCTACTGGCGGGGCAGCGAAAAGAACAAGATGCTGCAGCGGATCTACGGCACCGCCTTTAACAGCAAGGAGGAATTGGCTGCCTACCTCCACATGTTGGAGGAGGCTGCCCGCCGGGATCACCGGAAGTTAGGCAGGGAGCTGGACATCTTCGCCGTCATGGAGGAGGGGCCGGGCTTCCCCTTCTTCCTCCCCAACGGCATGATCATCCGTGAGGAATTGATCAAGTACTGGCGCTCCGTCCACCGCCGCTACAACTACGAAGAGATTAGCACCCCTATGATCCTCTCCCGCAAACTGTGGGAGCAGTCCGGCCACTGGGATCACTACAAGGAAAACATGTACTTCACCCAGATCGACGAGATGGACTATGCGGTGAAGCCCATGAACTGCCCTGGGGGCATGCTGGTCTACAAGCTCCACCCCCATTCCTACAAGGAGCTGCCTATCAGGGCGGGGGAGCTGGGCCTGGTACACCGCCACGAGCTGAGCGGCGCCCTCCACGGCCTCTTCCGGGTGCGCTGCTTCACCCAGGACGACGCCCACATCTTCATGATGGAATCCCAGATCAAGGAGGAGATCCAGAACGTCATCCGCCTCTTCGACGAGGTGTACGCCACCTTCGGCCTGAAGTACCACGCCGAGCTGTCCACCAAGCCGGAGAACGCCATGGGGGATGATGCCACCTGGGAGCGGACTACCAACGCCCTCAAGGCTGCTATGGAGGACTTCGGTCTGGCCTACGTAATCAACGAGGGGGACGGGGCCTTCTACGGGCCGAAGATCGACTTCCACCTCCAGGACTCCATCGGCCGGACCTGGCAGTGCGGCACCATCCAGCTAGACATGCAGCTGCCGGAGCGTTTCGACCTGACCTATACAGGGGAGGACGGCCAGAAGCACAGGCCGGTGATGATCCACCGGGTGGTGTACGGCTCCATCGAGCGCTTCATCGGCATCTTGATCGAGCACTACGCCGGCGCCTTCCCCGCCTGGCTGGCCCCCTGCCAGGTGAGGATCCTGCCTATCACCGACAAGCACGCCCCCTACGCCCAGAAGCTGGCCGCCAAGTTCTTCGACCTAGGCCTGCGGGTGAAGGTAGACGACAGGAACGAAAAACTAGGCTACAAGATCCGGGAGGCCCAGGTGCAGAAGGTGCCCTACAGCCTGATAGTAGGGGACAAGGAAGTGGAGAACGGTACCGTCAACGTCCGCCGCAGAGGGGAGGGGGACCTAGGCCCCATGGACGTAGACGCCTTTATCGCCCTGCTGCAGAAGGAAATAGCGGATAAGCGCTGAACTCCGCCCCTCTATTACACCCAAGGAGGTAGCCCCTATGATAGCTTATCGCAGAGCCACCTTTGACGACGTGGAAGGCATCCATAAGTTGGTCAATAATTACGCCCAGGGGGGCCTGATGCTGCCGCGCAGCCGCAACAGCATCTACGAGAACCTGCGGGACTACATAGTCGCAGAGGAAGGGGGGCAGCTCCTGGGCTGCGGCGCCCTCCACTTCGTCTGGGATAGGTTGGCAGAAATCCGCTCCCTGGCGGTGGCCCCCAGCCTGCAGAAGAGCGGCATCGGCCGGCGGCTGGTGGAGCTGCTGGAGGAAGAGGGCCGGGAGAGGGGAGCCAAGCTCTTCTTCACCCTGACCTACCAGTCCGGCTTCTTCGCCAAGTGCGACTACGTAGAAACTGCCAAGGAGAAGCTGCCGCAAAAGGTGTGGAAGGAGTGCGTCTACTGCCCCCTCTATCCCTACTGTGACGAGGTGGCCTTGGTGAAGACCGTTCCCGGCTACCAGGGCGGGATGGAGTAGTTTTAACAGCGAAGGAAAAAGAGAGGAGCCTGCCTATGGGCAGGCTCCTTTGCTATGGGACGGGGTTCGGCAGAGAGTATTGGCAACTAGTTTGCTCTGAGCTTCCTAGTACCCTAGTACGGCAGCGGCCCTGCTAGGAGCAGCTGGCAGGGCAGTGTTCTTTACAGCCAGGGGGAAGCAGCTGGCAGCCACAACTGCCTAGGCAGCCCCCTGGGCAGGCTAGCACCTCCACATAGTCGTAGTGGGCTTTCTTTGCCTGGATATCATCTAGTAATTTAACAGCATTTTTCTGGCCGATTACTGTACAAGCGCTGATAGCGAGCCCATTCACTTCGACAGTGTAGTCCCGCCGGCCGGCCACAGCCCTGCCCCCTTGCAGGGCGGAGGGAGGAGCCTCCTCCCCAGTGAGCAGCCTGTAAACGGCTGTGAGCACCCTCTCTACTTGGCTGCCGTTGCCAGCAGGGGGGGCTGCCGTTTGGGGCGCAGGGGGAGCAGCTGCCGCTAAATCGCCCAGGGTGAGGCCCTTGGCCCTTATTAGGCGGACCACCTCGACCGGGGTGAGGGCCAGGTCCACCTCCCGCCCTCCTGCCGGGCTGAGGCGGCCTCGGTCCGCCTCCCCCTTCTTGGCCAGGCAGGGCACCAGGGCCACTGTGAGCAGCTCCTCCGGGGCCAGGCCTAGCTTGGGGACCAGGCAGCCCTTGGCCAGGGCGCCGAACAGCTGCTGGGGGGACCTAGCAGGGGAGAGCTGGGCAGCCAGCCGGGGCTCCTTGTAGCCTAGATAGCTGGTCCAGACCGGGCAGGTGGCGCTGAAGAGGGGCCAGGAGTGCTGGGCCTTGTGCTGCAGGCGTTCTGCTAGGCAGGCTGCCTCCTCCCGGGCGGCCGCTGCCACGGCAGCAGCATTATCCCACACATAGTCAAAGCCTAGCTGTGTCACAGCAGCTAGCAGCTGGCCCTGGCTGAGGGCTTCAGGCCTCAGGCCCCAGGCCTCCCCCAGGGCGGCCCGGAGGGCCGGGGTGGCCAGCGCGATGCTTGCCTTCTTCTTGGCTAGGGCGGCCTCCAGTGCCGGCAGATCGTCCCGCTCCAGCAGGGCGCCGGCCGGGCAGTAGTTGATGCACTGGCCGCAGAGGGTGCAGGGGGCCTGGGCTATAGGCAGGCCGCCCCTGACGCCGACGGTGGTACGGGAACCGCTGCCCTGGGGCTGCCACACTCCCATGGTCTGCACCTGGGCGCAGACGTTGACGCAGCGGAAGCACTTGACGCATTGCTCTTCCCGCCGGATGAGGGGGAAGGCCTCGTCCCAGGACCGTTTCGCCACCTCTTCTTGGCGGGGCGCCAGGTCTATGCCTAGCTGGGCCGCCAACTTTTGCAGGGGGCAGGAGCCCTCCTTGGGGCAGCTAGGGCAGTGGCAGTGATGCTGGGAGAGGAGCAGTTCCGTATTGGTGCGCTGGGCCTGCCGGGCCCGGGGAGAGGCGGTGAGGACGGCCATGCCTTCCTCCACCTTGGCAGTGCAGGCGGAAACTAAGCGCTGCCGGCCCTGGACTTCCACTACGCAGACCTTGCAGGCGTTGACCTCGTTGATGCCCCCCATGTAGCAGAGGTGGGGGATGGCTACCTTGGCCTTGCTGGCAGCCGCTAAAATGGTGGCCGTGGCTGGCACCTGGACCTGGTGGCCGTCTATGCTTACAGTGACCATCTTTACCATGCTCCGTCCCCTCCCTTCTCTAAGCTGTGGCTGCCGTATGCGTCGCAGCGCAGGCAGCGGCACGCCTCCTGACAGGCTTCTTCCCGGCTCAGGGCCAGGGCGACAGGTTGGAAGCTGCAGCGGCGCTGGTCTGCTGCCAGGTATTTTTCCTCAGCCCGGCCCCAGGCCGGGTGATCTTGAGGTTCCGCCCCCGGTACTTGGACAGTGGGGGGCAGGCGATGCTGGTAGCCTAGGTAGGCGTCGATGTTGGCGGCTGCCGCCTTGCCGGCGGCGATGGCCTGGATGACGATGTCGGGCCCGCTGACGCAGTCCCCGCCGGCGAAGAGGCCGGGCTGATCGGCAAAGCTGCCGTCTGGGGCGGCGGCCAGGCTGCCCCACTTGTTAGGCAGGCCCAGGGCCTGTAAAAGTTCAGCCGGCAGGGCCTGGCCTACGGCCACCACCACCTCCTCACAGGGGATGCGCAGGGGAGGGGCCGTCGTCGGCAGGGGCTTGGGCCGGCCGCCGGCATCCACCGGCCCTATCCGCTGGGGTTGGGCGATGAAGGCCGTTACCTGCTTTTCCTCGTTTACTTCTACAGCCAGGGGGGCGGCCAGTTCTACCAGCTCCGCTCCCTCGGCCAGGGCGGCCTGGACCTCCTCGGGCAGGGCGGTCATGTCCTCCTGCCGGCGGCGGTAGACGATGTAGGTCTTGGCCGCTCCCAGACGGATGCAGGTGCGGGCGCAGTCCATGGCTACGTTGCCGCCGCCTACCACTACCACCCTCTTGCCCTCCAGCTGGGGCCGCTTCTCATCCCCCATGTCCCGCAGCAGGGCGACGGCAGAGCTGACCCCGTCCCCCTCCTCGCCGGGGATGCGCAGTTTCTTATCCCCGTGGGCTCCCAGGGCCAGATACACAGCGTCGTAGTCCTGCCGCAGTTGCTCCAGGCTGGGGCCGCCAGGGGCGCAGAGGGAGGTGTTCAGGTGAACTTCTACCCCTGTGGCCAGGATGGCGGCGATGTCGGCGTCTAGCTGCTCCCGAGGCAGGCGGTAGGCGGGCACCCCGTAGCGGAGCATCCCTCCCAGGGAGCGACGGGCCTCGAAGAGGGTGCAGCTGTGGCCCATTAGTTGCAGATAGTAGGCACAGGTGAGGCCGCTGGGGCCCCCGCCTACGATGGCCACCCTCTTGCCGGTGGCGGGAAAGCTAAAGGGAGGGGGCACCTGGCCGCCCCTGGCCCCGTCTACGGCGCAGCGCTTCAAGGCCCGGATGTTCAAGGGGGCGTCTAGGAGCTGGCGGCGGCAGCCCAGTTCGCAGGGGTGCTCGCAGATCAGGGCGCAGGCAGCAGGGAAGGGGTTGTCCTGACGGATTAGGGCCACCGCCTCCTCATAGCGGCCGGCTCCTACCAAGGCGATGTAACCAGGTATGTTCACATGGCTGGGGCAGTGCTCCCTGCAGGGGATGCCGTCTTGCACCTGGGCCAGGCAGCGGCCCTGCTCCAGATGGCTCAAATAGTCCTCCCGGCAGCCGACCAGGTTCTTCAGCACTAGCTCTGCTGCCGCAGAGCCTAGGGCGCAGTCGGCGCTGTCCCTGATGACCTGGGCCAGGGTCTCTAGCTGGGCCAGGGTGGCCTGGCCGCCCCGGCCGTCCAGGATGTCTTCCAGCAGCTGGGCCAGCCGGCCTAGGCCGTTGCGGCAGGGCACGCACTTGCCGCAGGTCTGGGCGTGGCAGAGGCGGAGGAAGCCCAGGCAGAGGTCTACAGGGCAGAGGCCCCCCGGAGTGGCAGCCAGCCGCCGCTCCAGGTCGCGGCAGAGGGCGCCCACGGTCTTTTCTACTTGGCTGGGCTGGGGTACTTGTAAACGGCTCATCTTACTCCCCCCTTAAGAGGTGAAATCTTTCTTATAAGACTATTTTATGGGCACGGGGCTGGGCCCGGCCTGCCGGGCCGGCCAGCTGGCAGCAGGCCTAGGGCCGTCAGGCTGAGGGCCTGCAACTTATTTCTAGCACACTTAGGCCTGCCCGTCAAGGGTTTTTATCTTTTAGCCAGCAAAGAAGCCGGCAGGGGAGGGCCCCCTCCCGCCCTGGGCCGGCTCTGCCAAAATTAGCATTTCCCCCTCTGGGCTGGTCGTGGTATAATAAAAGGCAGGGAAGGGGCCTGGGGGCCTGCTTCCAGGAGGTGGAAAGATGGCTCAGCCAGAGCTTAAATACAACGGGCCTGTGGAGGCGGCTATCCACAGTTTTCACCAAAGGGGGAACCAGGCCGCCTTAAAGGAGGTGCTGGCCGCCCTCATCCAGGCCATGCGCCAAGGGGGCGGCTTCCTGGTGCCGGTGGAGCCTCTGCAGCCGGGGCAGGAGAGCGGCGGCTTCCAGGTGCGGAAGGTGGAGCTAGAGGCAGGGCAGCAGGCGCTGGCAGCCTTCACCAACGAGGCAGAGGCAGGCAGGGCTCCCTCCACCACCCTGGCGCTCTACGATAGCCGGGAATTCTGCAAATTCGCCCTGCGGCAGACGGCCAGCCAGGGCCTGGTCCTCAACCCCTGGGGGGAGCACCTGGTCCTAGGCAGGGAGCTGCTCCAGGTGCTGCTGCAGGCGGACAGGCCGTCCAACCACATCTACTTTGAACAGTGCGACATCACCACCCTGCGGACGGACTGCATCGTCAATGCGGCCAATCCCAGCCTCCTAGGCGGGGGCGGGGTGGATGGGGCCATCCACCGGGCGGCAGGGCCGGAGCTGGTGGCTGAGTGCCGCAGCCTAGGGGGCTGCCAGACGGGGAAGGCCGTGATCACCTTTGCCTACCAGCTCCCCTGCAAGTACGTCATCCACACAGTAGGGCCCGTCTACCAGGGCAGGGGGGAGGATGCGGCCCTTTTGCGCAGCTGCTACCTCTCCTGCCTGGCTTTGGCTGAGGCCTACGACCTACACAGCATCGCCTTTCCCAGCATCAGCTGCGGCGCCTATGGCTACCCCTTGGACGAGGCGGTGCCTATAGCCATGGACACTGTGGCCGGCTGGCTGAAGGACCACCCTGACTACGGCCTGGCGGTGATCTTCGCCTGCTACGACCAGATGACCTACAGCTTCTACCTGGACTACGCCAAGCAGCGGGACGCGGCCCTGAAGCCGCCGCCCAAGGCTTAGGCGGGGCAGGCGGGGGTGCTGCACAGGGACTAGAGAGCAAAGGAGGCTGAAAAGTGGCTGCGAGAAGGTTTTTTGTCTGCAAGCACTGCGGCAACATGGTGGATCTGCTCAACTATGGCGGGGGGCCCCTGGAGTGCTGCGGCAGCAAGATGGAGGAGTTGGTGCCCAGCACCCGCACTGAGGACCACAGCGGCGACTTGGTGGGCAAGTACTCGTGCTTTATGGAGGCGTTTTTTGCTCATTTGAGCAAGGCAGATATGCACCTGCCCCAGGTGAGCCAGACAGGGAACCAGGTGCGGGTGGCAGTGGGCAGCATGGCCCACCCTATGGAGGAGGACCACCACATCCAGTGGATCTACCTGGAGACCGACCAGGGAGGCCGGCGCAGGCTGCTGCAGCCGGGCCAGGAGCCGGTCTGCCTTTTCACCCTCTCCCCTGGGGAAAGGGTGGTAGCCGCCTACGCTTACTGCAATATCTACGGCCTGTGGCTGACGGAACTATAGGCCTGTGTCAAAGGAGGGATAGGATATGGACTTTACCTTTGCCCACAATAATTTCAACGTGCTGGACTTGGACAGGAGCCTGGCCTTCTACCAGGAGGCCCTGGGCTTGAAGGAGGTGCGGCGCAAGGTGGCGGAGGATGGCAGCTTCATCCTGGTCTACCTGGGGGACGGCCGCAGCCCCCACCAGTTGGAGCTGACCTGGCTGCGGGATAGGAAGGAGCCCTACAACCTAGGGGAGAACGAGTTCCACCTGGCCTTTACCACGGATGATTACGCCGCCGCCCACGCTAAGCACGAGAAGATGGGCTGCATCATCTACGAGAACCTGGCCATGGGCATCTACTTCATCGCCGACCCGGATAATTACTGGTTGGAGATCGTGCCAAAGCGTTAGGCCCTTAAGTTCACAGCCAAGGTAGTTTTAGGCCTGCCGGCGGCGTCCGGCAGGCCTTAGCCTTTACCAGGGTAGGGGGCCTGTGGGACGGCGGGGCATTGTAATCGACAAAACTTTTCGCCACATCACCTTTGCCAACCCTGGCACCTTCCCCATCAGCCCTGCTGAGGCCATTGCCGGCGGCATCAGCGATGGGAGAAACGGCCGTATCTTTAATATGTTCGCCCTGATTAACGTAGGGGAGCGGTCAGGAACCGGTCTCTGCGATCTGTACCATGTCTGGAGAGAAAACGGCTTTAGGCCGCCCCGACTCGTTGAGACGGTGGCTCCTGAGCGGGTTACCCTTACCCTGGAGCTGGTAGCTGAGGGTAATCCCAGAAGAAGTTCTGCCTTTAGTTATGGAAATATCCAGTTAGCTGACAGTAATATTGTGGCGCTTGAGACTAATCCCTGGTTGGAGGGTGGAAAGCTGGAGGTAAACGAGGGTAAGGAGGAGGATAGGCGCCGGCTAGTGCCCTCCGACCCCGCCTCCTAGGAGAAACTTTCTCCGGCAGGTAAAAGGAATTTTCCCGCCTCTGTCGAATATCTGACAGGTAAATTGTGTAATAGGAGATAGGAGGCATAGACTTATGCAAAGTTACACTATGGACTTAGGCGGCAGGCCCCTGACCATCGAAATCGGCAAGGTGGCCAAGCAGGCCAACGGTTCCTGCCTGGTGCGCTACGGGGACACCGTCATCGTGGTGGCTGCCACCGGCACCAAGACTCCCCGGGAGGGAGTGGACTTTTTCCCACTGACTGTTGATTTTGAAGAGAAGATGTACGCCGTAGGCAAGATCCCCGGCGGCTTCATTAGGAGAGAGGGCCGGCCCAGCGAGCAGGCCGTCCTCACCAGCCGCCTCATTGACAGGCCCATCCGGCCCATGTTCCCCGACGGCTATCACAACGATGTGCAGATCATAGCCACCGCCGTCTCCGTAGACCCGGACAACGCCCCTGATATGCCCGCCATGCTGGGGGCCTCCTGCGCCCTGTCCATCTCGGACATCCCCTTCGACGGCCCCATCGCCGGGGTGCGGGTGGGCTTGCTGGACGGCAAGTTCATCATCAACCCCACCGTAGAGCAGTCGGAGCTCTCCCTGCTGAGCCTGGCAGTGGCCGGCACCAAGGACGCCATCCTGATGGTGGAGGCCGGGGCCAAGGAAGTGTCGGAGCAGGTGATGCTGGACGCCATCTTCTTCGGCCACGAAGTGATCAAGGAGCTGGTAGCCTTCCAGGAGAAGATCGTAGCCGAGGTGGGCAAGCCTAAGATGGAGGTAGTGAAGCACCTGCCTCCTGCTGAATTAGTAGAAGAAATCGAAGCCTACGGGGCGGAGCAGTTGAAGGCCGCCCTGATGGATGCCAACAAGCTGCAGCGGGAAGAGAACGTAGCCCGCATCAAGGGGGAGATCGCCGAAGCCTTCCTGGCCAAATACCCAGACAAGGGGGAGGACGTGGCCTCCATCACCCAGAAGCTGGTGAAGAAGATCGTCCGCCACACCATCTCCGTGGACAAGATACGCCCGGACGGCCGGCAGTTAAACGAGGTGCGGCCGGTGACCTGCGAGGTAGGCCTCCTGCCTAGGCCCCACGGCAGCGCCCTCTTCACCAGGGGGCAGACCCAGGTTCTCAACGTACTGGCCCTAGCCCCCCTGCGGGAGGCCCAGACCCTGGACGGCCTAGGTACCGAGGACACTAAGCGCTACATCCACCACTACAACTTCCCGCCTTACAGCGTAGGGGAGACAAGGCCCCTACGCAGTCCCGGCCGGCGGGAGATAGGCCACGGCGCCCTGGCAGAGCGGGCCCTGAAGCCGGTCATCCCCTCGGAAGAGGAGTTCCCCTATGCCATCCGCCTAGTATCCGAAGTGCTAGAGTCTAACGGCTCTTCCTCCATGGCCAGCGTCTGCGCCTCCACCCTCTCCCTGATGGACGGGGGCGTGCCCATCAAGGCTCCGGTAGCCGGTGTGGCCATGGGCCTGGTTAAGGAGGGGGATTATTTCACCATCCTCACCGACATCCAAGGCCTGGAGGACGCCCTAGGGGATATGGACTTCAAGGTGGCGGGCACCAAGAAGGGCATCACCGCCATCCAGATGGATATTAAGATCGACGGCATCAACAAGGACATCTTCACCCAGGCCCTGGCCCAGGCCAAGGAGGGCCGGGACTTCATCATGGGCAAGATGCTGGCCTGCATCGACAAGCCCCGTCCCCAGCTGTCCAAGTATGCGCCTAAGATTACCACCATCACCATCGACGTGGACAAGATTGCCAAGGTCATCGGCCCCAGCGGCAAGACGGTTAAGCGCATCGTAGAAGAGAGCGGCGCCAAGGTGGATATCGAGGAGAGCGGCCGCATCTACATCGCCGCCATCAACAGCGAGGCTGCGGACAAGGCTATCAAGATGATCAACGCCATCGTAGAAGAGGCGGTGCCGGGGAAGATCTACACCGGCCGGGTGACCCGGCTGATGAACTTCGGCGCCTTTGTAGAGATCCTGCCTGGCAAGGAAGGCTTGGTCCACATCTCCCAGCTCAGCACTGAGCGGGTGGAGAAGGTGGAGGACGTGGTCTCCGTAGGGGACGAGATCGTGGTGAAGGTGACGGAGATCGACCAAAAGGGCCGCATCAACCTCTCCCGCAAGGCCGTGCTCCTGCGCAAGTGAGCCATGGGCCTGCGAGGTTTTGCCAAGGTCAGCGCCTATCAGGAGGTGGACTTCCCCCTGCCGGAGCGGAAGACCAAGCTCTCCGCCGGCTATGACTTCTGCCTGCCCCAGGACGTGGTGCTGGAGCCAGGCCGGATCAGCCTGGTGCCTACCGGCGTCAAGGCCTATATGCAGCCAGGGGAGTTCCTGGGCCTCCACATCCGCAGCAGCATGGCTGTGAAGAGGGGCCTGGCCCTGGTGAACAACGTGGGCATCGTGGACGCCGACTACTACGACAACCCGGACAACGAGGGCCACATCCTGCTGGCCCTCCTCAACACCGGGGCGGAGCCGGTGAAGCTGCTGAAGGGGGAGCGGGTCGCCCAGGGCATCTTCTACCGCTTCCTCACCGCTGACGCCGACGGGGCCGCCGGGGAGCGGAGCGGGGGCTTCGGCTCTACCAGCCAGGGTTGAAGGTATTTTTTCTTGACAAGGGTGCTACACCTAGTGTATAATCCAAAGATAGACAGCAAGATAGAGGCGCGGGAAGCATGAGTAGCCTGTGGAGCGGCAGCGCTGAGGCAGGGGAAAGGGCCACCGCCGAAGTGGGCCGTCAGGCGTGGCGGCTTGCTGGGACGGCAGCGAAGAGCTGACGTACTGTCGCTGGGCTGTAGGCTGCAGCGGAGGGCTATCTCGATATTACAAGTGGTTGTAACCGTTGAGAGAGCCTGAGCCTCTCAACGGTTTTCTTCTTTACTTGAAGCAAAGGAGTGGGAAATGATGATCAAAGTATTAGTGAACGGCGCCCTAGGCCGGATGGGCAGCGAGGTAGTGAAACAGGTCTTCGCAGAGAAGGAGCTGGAGCTGGTAGCCGTCAGCGACATCTTCAGCAAACCTGTCACCCTGCCAGACGGCAGCACCATGACCACCTACAGCGACGTAGTAGCCGCTGTAAAGGCCAGCAAGCCGGACGTGATGGTGGACTTCACCCGGCCTGACGTAGTGATGGTCACCCTGCGCAAGGTGCTGCCCCTAGGGGTGCACTGCGTAGTGGGCACCACCGGCTTCACCCCCAACGGCCTGGCCGAGGTGGACCAGCTGGCCCTGAAGCACGACACGGCAGTACTGGTAGCCCCCAACTTCTCCCTGGGCGCGGTGATCATGATCAGGCTCTGCGCCGAGGCTGCCAAGTACTTCAAACAGGTGGAGATTATCGAGAAGCACCACGACAACAAGCTGGACGCTCCCAGCGGCACCGCCCTCCTAACCGCCCAAAAGATCGCCGAAGTCCGCAGCATCATGCGGCAGGGCCATCCTAACGAGAGGGAGACCCTGCGCAACGTGCGGGGCGGGGATGTGGAAGGCATGCGGATCCACAGCGTCAGGCTGCCGGGCTTCGTAGCCTCCCAGGAAGTGATCTTCGGCGGCCAGGGGGAGACCCTGCGCATCTGCAACGACCCGGTGAGCAGGGAGTGCTACATGCCTGGCGTGGTCATCGGCTGCCAGCGGATTTTAGAGAAGAAGGGCCTGGTCTACGGGCTGGATAAACTGCTTTAAGCCCTGCCGGTCCGGTCTCCCAGGGAGGCTGGGGCAGGCTGCTGAGGATGGAGGAAGTATGATGAAGAAGTACAGTGTGGCCATTTTAGGGGCCACGGGAGCCGTAGGCGGCGAGTTCTTGCGGCTCATCGCCGAGCGTAACTTTCCCTTTAGCCAGCTGCGCCTGCTGGCTTCCAAGCGCAGCGCCGGCAAGAAGCTGGAGTTCATGGGCCAGACCTACACTATAGAAGAAGCTACCAAGGCTTCCTTCCAGGGTATAGACATAGCCCTCTTCGCCGGCGGCAGCATCTCCAAGGAGTTTGCCCCTGCCGCCGTCCAAGCCGGGGCCGTGGTTATCGACAATTCCAGCGCCTTCAGGATGGATCCCCAGGTGCCCCTGATCGTCCCTGAGGTCAACCCCCAGGCCATCTTGGGCCACAAGGGGATCATCGCCAATCCTAACTGTTCCACCATCATCATGATCATGGCCCTGAAGCCCCTCTACGACCTGGCCAAGATCAAGAGGGTAGTGGTTTCCACCTACCAGGCCGTCTCCGGGGCTGGCAAGGAGGGGATAGACGAGCTCACCGCCCAGGTGAAGGCTTACAGCGCCGGCCAGGAGATGGAGGCTAACATCCTGCCCTCCGCCTCCCTGCCTAAGCACTATCCCATCGCCTTCAACCTCATCCCCCAGATCGACGTCTTCCTGGACAACCTCTACACCAAGGAAGAGATGAAGATGGTGAACGAGACCAGGAAGATCCTGGACGATTACTCCATCGGCGTCACCGCCACCACCATCCGGGTGCCGGTGTACCGCAGCCACAGCGAGTCGGTGAATGTGGAGTTCGAGCACGACCTGGAGCTGGCAGACATGGCTGCCGCCATCGACGCCTTCCCCGGCATCCAGATGCTGGACAACCCGGCGGAGCAGCTCTATCCCATGCCCCTCTACACCTCCGACAAGGACGATTGCTACGTAGGCCGGCTGCGGCGGGACGAGTCCAGGGCCAACTGCTTCAACTTCTGGGTGGTGGGGGACCAGATCCGCAAGGGAGCCGCCCTCAACGCCCTGCAGATTGCCGAAGTCATGATCCAGCGGGGCTGGATAGAGGAGTGGCAGGCTAGAAGGGGAGGCGCTAAGTGAGATGCGCATCATCGTACAGAAATTCGGCGGCACCTCTGTAGCCACGGAGGAGGCCAGGGTAGCGGTCAAGGACAAGGTGCAGCAGGCCATCGCCAAGGGCTTCAGCCCGGTGGTGGTGGTCAGCGCCATGGGCCGGCGGGGGGCGCCCTACGCCACCGACACCCTCATCGACGTGCTGAAGGCGGCCAACATCTCCGTCAACGTGCGGGAGCTGGACGTGATGATGTGCTGTGGCGAGATCATCTCCAGCTGCGTGGTGGCCGCCACCCTGCAGCGCTTCGGCCTTAACGCCCAGGCCGTCACCGGCGGCCAGGCGGGCATCATCACCGACAGCCAGTTCGGCGCCGCCCGCATCAAGAACATCAATACGGATAACCTGATCCACCTGCTAGAGTCCGGCATCGTGCCGGTAGTCTGCGGCTTCCAAGGGGTGACGGAGGTGAACCGGAAGTTCACCACCCTGGGCCGGGGAGGCAGCGACACCACCGGCGCCGCCCTGGGGGCGGCCTTGAAGGCGGAGTTCGTAGAGATCTACACCGACGTAGACGGCATTATGACGGCGGATCCCCGCATAGTGAAGGAGGCCAACATCCTGGACGTAGTCTCCTACGCCGAGGTCTGCCAGATGGCCAACAACGGGGCCAAGGTGATCCATCCCCGGGCGGTGGAGATCGCCATGCGCAACAACCTGCCTATGTACGTCAAGTCCACCTTCAGCGACGCCCCCGGCACCCTCATCACCACCGCCGGCCACAACCTGAGCGTGGGGGATGTGCCCATTAACGAGAAGGTGGCCAGCGGCGTAGCCCACGAGCTGGATCTGACCCAGTTCCGGGTCAGCCTGGATCCTGAGAACGTGGTGGCCGGCCGGCTCCTCTTCGGGGATCTGGCCAAGGCAGGCATCAGCGTAGGCTGCCTGAACCTGTCGGAGAAGGAGGCCATGTTCGCCGTCTTCGACAAGGATGCCCAGCGGACGGAGGAGACCCTGCGCCAGAGCAAGTTC
The DNA here is from genome assembly GCA_964641395.1 of uncultured Phascolarctobacterium sp. Classification (GTDB taxonomy): domain Bacteria; phylum Bacillota; class Negativicutes; order Acidaminococcales; family Acidaminococcaceae; genus CANQBR01. Next base: position 16,488 of record CAZXKQ010000014.1, read on the forward strand.
GACTTCGTCAAGAACAGCGACTGCGCCAAGGTCACCGTGGTAGGCAGCGCCATGGGAGGCATGCCCGGGGTGATGGCCACCTTCGTAGCCGCCCTGGCGGAGAAGAAGATAGCCATCCTCCAGACCATGGACTCAGACATCACCATCGCCGCCATCATCAAGCGGGAGAACGTCATCGAAGCAGTTACCGCCTTGCACCAAGCCTTCAAGCTGTGAGGCGGCCTAGCGTCAAAAAGGAGGGACTAGTATGCAGAAACCCTATTTCGGCCGTGTTATAACCGCCATGGTCACCCCCTTTACGGCTGAGGGCGTGGCCTACGACACCGCTGCCGCCTTCGCTGAGTGGCTGCTGGCTAACGGCAGCGACGCCCTGCTGGTGGAGGGCTCTACAGGGGAGCCTGCCACCATGAACCTAGAAGAGAAGCTCACCCTGCTCCAGAGGATCTGCCAGCGGGTGGCAGGGAAGGCCCCCATCATCGTAGGCGCCGGCTCCAACTGCACAGCCGCCACCATCGAGTTCGTCCAGCAGGTGAGCGCCTATCCCATCGACGGCCTCCTCATCGTAGGGCCCTACTACAACAAGCCCACCCAGGAGGGCTATTACCAGCACTTTGCCGCCGTAGCCCGCTCTACCAAGCTGCCCATCATCATCTACAACGTGCCAGGCCGCACCGGCTCCAACATCGCCCCTGCCACCGTGGCCCGGCTGGCCCAGGACTATCCTAACATCGTAGCGGTGAAGGAGGCTGCCGGCAGCGTGGCCCAGACGGCGGAGCTCTTCCGCCTCTGCCCGGAGGACTTCACCATCTACTCCGGGGATGACGGCCTGCTGCTGCCCTTCCTAGCCGTGGGGGCCGAGGGCATCGTCTCCGTGCTCAGCAACATCGGCGGCGGCATCCTGCAGGACCTGATCGCCGCCTACAAGGAGGGCAGGGTGGCCGAAGCCGCCCAGATCAACAAGAGGATGGTGCCTCTGGCCAACGCCCTCTTCATCGAGTCCAACCCCATTCCGGTGAAGGCCGCCGTCACCAAGGTCACCCCCTTTGACGCCGGCCAGCCCCGCCTGCCCCTCACCCCCATCTCTGCCGGGGCGGAGGCCAAGCTGGAGGCCGCCCTGCAGGCGGCAGGCCTGCTCTAGGCCATGGCTGAGATAGTGGTAGTGGTGCAGTGCGAGAAGGTGCTGCACCGCTGTAGCGGCTTTGCCTGCGCCCGGGCCTTTTATGAGCGCAGCGGCAAGTTCGCCGGCTACAGTCCGGAGGCCCGCTACCTGCTGCTGAGTTGCGGCGGCTGCTGCGGGGCGGAGGTGGCTGTCAAGCTGGCCCACCTGAAGCGCAAGCTGGCCGCCCACCCGGCCTTCGGGGCGGCGGAGGACGTAGTGGTCCACCTTTCCAGCTGCATGGCCAGCGAAAACTTCCACCACGGCCCCTGCCCCTTCAAGGCCTACATCAAAAAGCTCATCCAGCAGAAGGGCTTCCCGGTGGTAGAGGGCAGCTACGTATCTGCCAGGGCCCAGGCCAAAAGGGAGCAGGGTATTTACAAAGAGTTTTAATGAGCTAGGAGCCAGCAGTACAACCTAAGAAGCTGGCACGGGAGCCTGCCGCCTTGGCGAAGATGCTTTGCCGGGCGGCGGTTTGTTTTTCCGGCCAGTCAACCCTTGGCCGCCCTAGGTATATTTCTTCTAACTAGTAGGCAAGGGCTACGCTTCTATGATATAATCTAGGAGGTAGAAGACAGGCTCTCTAGAACTGTGCCCAAGAGGGGCCTGGGTTTGGCCGGGAGGACTGAGCGTGGAGCAAGAAAACTACAATGTTTTTGACAAAGTAGGGGACTTCTATACCCAGGATCCAGGTTGGGAAGAGGTGGTTCCCCGCCGCTTCGTAGAGGGCTTTTTGCGGGAACAGGCCTGGCAGGGGCTGGGGGAGGAGGAGCTGGACAGGCTCTGGCTCCACCTGGCCACCTTCAGCATCTACCTGGGCAATTCCTATTCCCTGCTAGGGGATCTCAATGCGGAGGACTTCATCGACAACGTAGGGTGGAACGGCCGCAACGTGGCCGGCTTTCCCGTGGCGGAGCCCTTCATCAGCCGCTACCTCGACAGTCTGGCCGGCTTTTACGACTACCTCCAACGACAGCACTACATCACCGCCAATCCTTCTGCCGCCAAGGCCAAGGAGTGGCTCCTCAGCCCGGAGGGGAGGGGCTGCTTTTCCCTGGACGGCCAGCCCCTGGCCAAACGGGCCCAGGCCCTGGCCGGAGTGCCAGATTTAGAGGCCCGAGTCTTCTTCGACATGAGCCAGGACATCAGTGATGCCCTGGAGATGGTCAAGTACTCCTTCCGTGATGCTAACTTTGCAGCAGAACTGGCCCGGGCCAAGGCCCTTTACTATAGCTTCCTGCCGGTAGGCTGTGAGTTTGATCCTGACAACAAGGACGAGGAGAAGGCCTTTGAGAATTACTTCCTCTTTGACTACCGCCTGGGCCGCTTCGGCGTACGGCCCATAGAGCTGTTCCGAGAGAACTTCCGGGTCTCAGATAGGAAGGAGATCATCTACAGCAACGACGGGCTGCTGGAGCAGTATGCCATCCTCAAGGCTTCCGTGGCAGAGCTGGTTAAGGCCCGCCTGTGCTTCTTCACCGTGGAGAAGGACTTAGGGAACGGGGAATACCAGTGCAAGGACTTCTTTAGCGGCGAAACCTACAGCCTCTCCTTAGGTTGCCTTGCCGCCATCGAGAAAGATTTTAAGCAGCTGATCTACTGCGGCCACATTTTTTACAATGACAGCATGGTGGTGGACGGCTTAGGAGCCCTGTGGGTGCCCCAGCGGGGCAGGAAGAACCTGCTGGCCCTAATAGACAGGGCCCGCCGCTTCTGGGGGCTGCGCAAGGGCCGGGCAGGGGCCAGCCTGAAGGAGTTCTTCCAGGCCAACCCTGTCTTTCCCCGCAATGCCCTGCTGAGCTGCGCCCAGGGCATGAGCTACCCCCTCCTGCCTATTCCAGACGGACTGGGGGACTACGAACCTGCCCCCCTGCTGAAGGACGAAGACAACAAGGCCCTGGCCACAGCCATGCTGAGGGAGGGGTTCGGCCTGGATGAGGTGGACATCGCCAGGCAGTTGTGGGCCGATTTCCGCCGGGCCTACCAGCAGGAGATAGTAGATGCCAAGCCCTGGCTGGCCGCCCTGATAAAGGTGCTGCTACAGCTGTGGGGTCTTGGGAAGCGCAAGCAGGCCGTCCGCGGTCGCTACTTCCAGGACGTGGAGGTTGAGGAGGTGCCGCTCTGTGCCAAAACCATCAAGCGGTGTGCAGGCGTGCAGCCTCGCGACCCCCGCTATTTAAACCAAGAGGGCATGCTGATGGAACTGCTCATGGGCTGAGCAAAGGAGCAAAGGGATGAAATGTGTTTTTTGCGGCCGGGAAGTGCCGGAGGGCACCCAGGAGTGCCCTTATTGCCACTACCAATTTACCCTGGTGCCCCAGGTCTTGAGTCCCAACGAAAGAGACAGCTTTGAAGGGGTCACCATCGAGGAGGACGGCTGGGACGACGGCGCCCAAGAGGACCCTTCGGAGCCTGAAGTAGAGGAGGCTGAACCTGTGGAGGAAGAGGGCCCCCGCATCCAGGTGCACACCTACGGCTGCGGCAGTAGCCTTCTAGTTACCCTCCTAGTGGTGGCCGCAGTGCTGGCCTTCTTTTTCTTCGTTATGCCCATGTTCTTCGTCTTCGCCCTGGTAGGGGCCCTGGTTCTGGCCCTGCTGCGCTTCTTAGGGGGCTTCTTCTAAGGGGCAGAAGCCCTTGAGGCACGGAGGCGGCGAAAAAAGCCGATTTTATTTGCAATGGGCCGTAAATAATTGTATAATAAGGGGAAGAATGCGTACGAACGGGCTTCCCTTGCTTTTCGTGTAATTTAAAACTAATTGAGCGGAACATGACTGTTACGGAGGTGTATTTTTTTTGGGAAAAAGCGCTAAAAAGGTGCAGATCATCCCTTTAGGCGGCCTTGGTGAGATCGGCAAAAACATGACTGCCTTCAGGTATGAGGATGATATCATCGTCGTCGACGCGGGACTGATGTTTCCCGAAGACGACATGCTGGGCATTGACCTGGTGATACCGGACATCACCTACTTACTGAGCAACAAGGACAAGGTGCGGGGCATCTTCCTCACCCACGGCCATGAGGACCACATCGGCGCCCTGCCCTACGTGTTAAAGGAGCTGGCGGTGCCGGTCTACGGCACGGCCCTGACCCTGGGCATCCTGGAGGGCCGGCTGGAGGAGAACGGGGTTAAGAGCAATAAGCTGTGGATGATAGAGCCGGGGGAAAAGGTGAAGTGCGGCTCCTTCAACCTGGAGTTTATGCGGGTCAACCACAGCATCCCCGATGCGGTGGCCATCGCCATCCACACCCCCATCGGCACCATCGTCCACACAGGGGACTACAAGATCGACCAGACCCCGGTAGACGGCCAGGTGACCCAGTTCAGCAAGCTGGCCGAGTTAGGGGAGAAGGGAGTGCTCTGCCTCTTAGCCGACAGCACCAATGCGGAGAGGGCGGGCTACACCCCTAGCGAGAAGGTGGTGGGCCAGACCTTTGATGATGAGTTCCGCTACGCCAAGAAGCGGATCATCGTGGCAACCTTCTCCAGCAATGTGCACCGCATCCAGCAGGTGGTAGACGCAGCGGCCAGGTACCGGCGCAAGGTGGCCATTATCGGCCGCAGCATGGTGAACGTAGTGGGCATAGCCCAGGAGCTGGGCTACTTGAAGGCCCCCGCCGGCACCCTCATCGACATCGACGAGGCCCACAATTACCGGCCGGAGCAGATCGTCATCTGCACCACCGGCAGCCAGGGGGAGCCTATGAGCGCCCTGACCCGCATGGCTATGAGCGACCACAAGAAGGTAGACATAGTGCCTGGGGATACGGTGATCATCTCTGCCACCCCTATCCCCGGGAATGAAAAGCTGGTCTCCCGCACCATCGACCACCTCTACCAGCTAGGGGCGGAGGTAATCTACGAGAAGAGCAACGGCGTCCACGTCTCCGGCCACGGCAGCCAGGAGGAGATCAAGCTCATGCACAACCTGGTGCGGCCCAAGTTCTTTATGCCGGTGCACGGGGAGTACCGCCATCTGGTGAAGCACGCCAAGCTGGCCAAGGACTTAGGCATGCCCAGCGAGAACATCGTCATCGCCCAAAACGGTTCCGTAGTGGAGCTGACCAAGGACAGCATCAGCATAACGGGCAAGGTGCCCTCCGGCAAGGTGCTGGTAGACGGCCTGGGAGTGGGGGACGTAGGCAACATCGTCCTCAGGGACAGGAAGCAGCTCTCCCAAGACGGCATTATGATCGTAGTAGTGACTTTGGATAGGCAGGACTGCAAGGTGGTCAGCGGCCCGGACATCGTCTCCCGGGGCTTCGTCTACGTGCGGGAGGCGGAAGATCTGCTAGAAGAGGCCAAGGAGAAGGTGGAGCAGGCCCTGGAGGGCTGCCGCAGCGACGGCATCACCGATTGGACCGCCATCAAGGGGGCCGTGCGGGACAGCCTGGGCCGCTTCCTCTACGAGCGAACCCGCCGCCGTCCTATGATCCTGCCCATCATTATGGAAGTATAGCAGACCTAGGGCCTGGAGAAGGAGATTGAAGCGTGGCTAGAAAGAGAAAGACGCAGCTTAAACAAAAGTCTAGGTTTCTCTCCGACATAATCAAGGGCTGTATCCTGCTGCTGTTGACCGGGCTCACCCTGGCGGTGTGCGGCGGCTTTTGGGGGAAGGGCACCATCTTCGCCCAGCTGGCGAGCAGCCTGGGCAGCTGGGCCTTTGCCGTGCCGGTGTTCTGCGGCCTTTTGAGCCTCCACTTCCTGCAGCGGGACCACCACCGTAACCAGACGGAAGCAGAGCGGCCCAGGGCCAGGGAGGAGCGGCAGCCTGAGGTGGTACTAAAGCCTGAGCCGGACCGTAGCTTCTTTCCCAGGCGGCAGCCCGCCCCCGCTCCCAGCCAGGAGAGGGAGGAGCGGCCCAGGAAGAACCCCTCTTTGCGGGATTATTACGACAATAAGGATCTAGCTGATTTCAGCAGCGGTACCAAGCCGAAAGGAACCTTTAAGAGCATCTTCGGCCGCAAGGACCCGGTCTACGAGGAGCCTGCTACCAAGCAAGAGCTGGAACAGGATCCCGTCCAGCCGCCAGAGTGGCTAGACGCCCAGGCGGAAGACAGGAGGGTGGTACGGCCTAAGATCGATTACAGCCTGCCTAGGGT
>CAZXKQ010000014.1:22844-36557 GCA_964641395.1 uncultured Phascolarctobacterium sp.
AGGCGGAAGACAGGAGGGTGGTACGGCCTAAGATCGATTACAGCCTGCCTAGGGTGGGGCAGGATAAGGCCCAGCCCCAGCAGCCGGCGGCAGCCAAGGCAGAACAGCCGGTGGCAGCCAAGGTAGAGCAACCGGCGGCGCCGGCCGCCCAGGTTAGGCAGTCGGTGGGAACCAAGGCAGAGCAAGGGGCGGCGCCTGCCGCCCAAGTTAGGCAGCAGATGGGAGGCAAGGCAGAGCAAGGGGCGACGCCGGCCGCCCAGGTTAGGCAGTCGGTGGGAGGCAAGGTAGAACAAACGGCGGCGCCTGTCCCTCGGCCTGTGATCGTCAACACCTACCGGGATGGGACGGCGGACGGCTCCCGCTTCACCTATGTGGACAATGATGATGCCCAGGAGGTGGCCGCCTCCCAGGGAGAGGCTCCCCGGCATGCGGTGCCCCAGACCTCTGAGGAGGAGAGGAAGCCGGGGCTCCAGGCCCAGGAAGAGAGGGCCCAGGAGGCGGCAGCCGTGCCCCAGCCTGTGGAAGAAGATAGGGAAGAGTTAGAAGAAGAGGCAGAAGAGGCTGAAAGGAACCAGCAGCCAGAGGAGGGCCAGGCGGCCCGGCCTAGCCAGCCTGCAGAGGCCCCCCTCCTGCCTAGGGAGGCAGAGGAGGCCGCTGAGGCCGATGAGCAGCCAGCCAGCGGGCCCAGCTACCTGCTGCCGCCGCTGGAACTGCTGGATCAGCCCCGGTGGGTGGATCCGGCAGTCTACCAAGGGGATATCAAGAACCAGTGCGCCATCCTGGAGCAGACCTTGGCGGATTTCAAGGTCAAGGCCAGGGTCAGCGCCGTCACCCGGGGCCCCTCGGTCACCCGCTTCGAGCTGGAGCCGGCCCCCGGGGTGAAGGTGGCCTCCGTGGTGAACCTAGCCGATGATATAGCCCTCCGCTTAGCGGCCAGCGGCGTGCGCATCGAGGCCCCCATACCCGGCAAGTCCGCCATAGGCATCGAGGCCCCCAATACCAAGAACGATTCCGTCTGCCTGCGGGAGGTGGTGGACTGCGCCAGCGTCCGGAATACGGATTCCAAGCTCTGCATCGGCCTGGGCAAGGATATCAGCGGCAAGATCATCACCTGCGACCTGGCCAAGATGCCCCACATCCTAGTGGCCGGCTCCACCGGCAGCGGCAAGAGCGTCTGCATCAACACCATTATCGCCGGCATCCTCTACAAGGCCAGTCCGGAAGAGGTGAAGCTGATCCTGGTAGACCCTAAGGTGGTGGAACTGACCAACTACAATGGCATACCCCACCTGCTGACCCCGGTGGTAACCGAGCCGAAGAAGGCGGCCTCCGCCCTCCACTGGGCGGTGCAGGAGATGGAGCGGCGCTACCAGGTTTTTGCCGACAGCCATGTGCGGGAAATCAAAAGCTACAACCGGCAGGCGGAGCAGCCCCTGCCCTACATAGTCATCATCATCGACGAGTTATCCGACCTGATGATGGTGGCCAAGGCGGACGTGGAGGATGCCATCCTGCGGCTGGCCCAGAAGGCCAGGGCGGCAGGCATCCACCTGGTCATCGCCACCCAGCGGCCCTCCGTAGACGTCATCACCGGCATAGTGAAGGCCAACATACCCTCCCGCATCGCCTTCGCCGTCTCTTCCCAGACGGATTCCCGGACCATTTTGGACCTAGGCGGGGCGGAGAAGCTGTTAGGCAAGGGTGACATGCTCTACTATCCTATCGGCCAGAACAAGCCGGTGCGGGTGCAGGGGGCCTTCGTCAGCGATGAGGAATTAAACAGGATCGTGGACTTCATCGTCAACCAGTCCATCCCTGTCACCTACCAAGAAGAAGTGACCAGCCAGCCTCTGGAAAGCGACGCCAAGGAAGAAGCCAAGGAGAAGGAGGAGGGGGCTGAGGAAGAAAGCCAGGAAGACGAGCTCTTTAAGGATGCGGTGCGCCTGGTGCTGGACATGGGCCAAGCCTCCTCCAGCATGTTGCAGCGGCGCTTCCGCATCGGTTTCACCAGGGCCGCCCGCCTGGTGGACACCATGGAAGAACTGGGCATCGTAGGCCATGCAGTGGGCAGCAAGCCCCGGGAGGTCATCCTCTCCCGCAACGAGGTGGAGGAGCGCTTCTTACAAGATGATGTTTAGACCCGAAGTCGAAGCGAGGCTGGGAGGTGACCGGCTTGAAGGAGAAGGAGAAGGAGGGCACTACGGCTTCCACCGCTTCCGTAGGGGTGGGAGAGAGGTTGAGGTATGCCCGCCTGGCGAAAAAGCTCACTTTGGAGCAGGCGGAGGCCGATACTAACATCCGGGCCCGCTATCTGGCCGCCGTGGAAGAGGAGCGCTACCAGGACACCCCTGGCGACGTGTTTGTGCGGGGCATCATCCGCACCTACGGCAACTACCTAGGCCTGGATGGGCCCACCCTGGTCAGCGCCTACCGGCAAGCCCACAGCGGCGGCCCTGCCGGCGGCGGCGCCATCAGGGAAGTGGACAAGGTCAAGGTCAAGGTGCAGTTGAAGGATCAGCGGGACGTAGGCAGCGGCCAAGACCCGGCGGTCAAAAGCAAGGGCAGGGGCCTGCCCCTGCGGCAGGTGGGCTGCGGCCTCTTCATCCTGCTCCTCCTGGGAGCGGCCTGCTTCTTCATGCCCAACATCCTGGCCTGGCTGCGCAGCCTGCCCCAGGCGGCGGAGAAGCCGGCCAGCCCCATCACTGTGATCCAGCAAGAGAAGCCGGCCAAGGAGGCTGAGGCAGCGAAGCCAGAGGCAGCCCCTGCTGCCAAACCGGCCACGGAGGCGGCAAAGGGGCAGCAGCCTGAGCAGCCCCAGGCCAAAGACGCCCCCGCTACGGCTCCAGCCAGTCCCTCTGCAACCCTGGCCCAGGCCCAGGCCGCCCCAGGGGAGGCGGGGCAGGAGGTAGTGGTAAAGCTCAACTTCCTAGACCGTTGCTGGCTGGCCGTCTACGCCGACGAGGCTAAGGTCTACGAAGGCCTGCTGACCCAGGGGGCCGTCCGTACCTTTACCGCTAAGCAGGCCCTGGAGATCAGGTATGGCAACATAGCCGCCGTAGAGGTAGAGGTGAACGGGCAAAAGGTGCCTAACCAGGGAGAGAAGGGCGTAGCCGACAAGGTCTACACCAGGTAGGAAGATTGGCCAGGCCGGCAAGGTCTGGTCGGACTAGGATATAGGGTCCGGCTGAAGGGTGAGTATGGCTGCTTTTTTGCCTATGACAAGAGAAGAGATGGCCGCCAGAGGTTGGGAGGGACTGGACTTCCTCTTCCTCAGCGGCGATGCCTATGTGGATCACCCTGCCTTCGCCCCGGCCCTCATCTGCCGCCTGCTGGAGGCGGAGGGGTACAAGGTGGGGCTGCTCTGCCAGGTGGACTGGCGGCAGCCGGACAGCGTCAAGGCCCTAGGCAGGCCGCGGCTGGGGGTGCTGGTGTGCGGAGGCAACCTAGACTCCCTGCTCTGTCATTATACAGTTAGTAAGAAACGCCGCATGACGGATAAGTACACCGCTGGCGGGCTGATAGGCAAGCGGCCAGATCATGCGGCGGTTGTTTATGCCCGGCTGGCCAAGGCGGCCTGGCCGGAACTGCCCTGCATCCTAGGGGGCCTGGAGGCCAGCCTGCGCCGCTTCGTCCACTACGATTATTGGGAAGATAGGTTGCTGCCCTCCATCTTGGAGGACAGCGGTGCCGATTTGTTGATTTACGGCATGGGGGAGAGGCAGGTGAAGGAGGTGGCCGCCTACCTGGCAGGAGGAGCCAGGGCGGAGGAGCTCCACCACCTAGCCGGCACCGCCTACCTGGCCAGCACCCCGCCAGACCTAGACCAGGCGGTGGAACTGCCCTCCTATGAAGCCATCCTGGCCGACAGGAGGCTCTTCGCCCTGGCCTATCAAAGTCAGTACCTGGAGCAGGATCCCATCCGAGGCAGGCAGGTGGTGCAGAGGGGCCGGTCCGCCTACCTAGTGCAGAATCCCCCTGCCCAGCCCCTCACTACGGCGGAACTGGACGCAGTTTACGCCCTGCCCTTTCAGCGGACCTACCACCCTAGTTACGCCTCCCTAGGCGGGGTGCCGGCCTTGGCGGAGGTGCGCTTCAGCCTGGTGAGCAGCCGGGGCTGCTTCGGCAGCTGCGCCTTCTGCGCCATCCACGCCCACCAGGGCCGCATCGTCCAGGCCCGCAGCCACGCCAGCCTGCTGGCGGAGGCGGCGGAGTTAACCCGCCTCCCTGGCTTTAAGGGCTACATCCACGATGTGGGAGGGCCCACCGCCAATTTTCGCCACCCTAGCTGCCAGAAGCAGTTGCAGGCGGGCACCTGCCGGGAGAGGCAGTGCCTCTATCCCAGCCCCTGCCCCCAGCTAGACGCAGATCACAGGGACTACCTGGAGCTTTTGCGCCGGCTGCGGGCTCTGCCAGGGGTGAAGAAGGTCTTCATCCGCAGCGGCCTCCGCTACGATTACATCCTGGCAGACAAGAGGCAGGACTTCCTCCCCGCCCTCTGCCGCTACCATGTGAGCGGCCAGCTGAAGGTGGCGCCGGAGCACGTGGTGCCGGAGGTGCTGGCCAGGATGGGCAAGCCCCCGGCAGAGGTCTTCCTAGCCTTCTGCCGCCGCTATGAGGCGGAGAACCGGAAGCTGGGGCTGCACCAGTACCTAGTGCCCTATTTTATCAGCAGCCACCCTGGCTGCACCCTGGAGGACGCAGTGGCCCTGGCGGAGTTTTTACGGGACAGGGGCTGTTATCCGGAGCAGGTGCAGGACTTCATCCCCACTCCCGGCAGCGCCGCCACCGCCATGTACTACAGCGGCATAGACCCGGCTAGCGGCCAGGAGGTCTACGTAGCAAGAGACCCTCATGACAAGGCCCTCCAGCGGGCCCTGCTCCGCTACAAGGAGCCAGCCAACCAGGCCCTGGTGGTGGAGGCCCTCCAGCGGGCCCGGCGGCAGGACTTAATCGGCTACGGCCCCCGCTGCCTGGTGCGGCCCCTGGCTGCCAGCAGGCAGCCAGGCCCCCAGCCCGCCTCTCAGAAGGGCAGTACCCCTGCCCGTAATCGCCTTAAAGAGCATAAAAAGAAGAAGCCCAGTTGAGGCTTCACCCCTTAGGATGATGAGTATGTGGAAGAAAATATGTTTCTGTGCCCTCTGCTGCCTGCTGTTGGCAGGCTGCGGCGGCCAGCAGAAGGAGGAAACGGCCCACTTGGTCCTGTATTCCGAGCTGGAGCCCACCCTCACCCAGGCCATAGTGGCCGCCTATAACGCAGAAAATAAGCACCAGGCCCAGCTCACCCCGGTGTATGAGCTGAAGGAGGGGGCGGCGGCTGACCTGGTGCTGGCGGAACAGCGCACCCTGAACGGACTGAAGGTGGACGGCCGCCTGCAAAGCTATAGTTGCTCTGAGGGGGAGAGGCTGGCTGGTAAATTTAAAGATAAGGACGGCCTCTGGTACGGGGCCTTCTACGATCCGGTGGTCTTCTTAGTCAACCAGACCTTTAGCCGCAGCATCGGCCAGCAGAGAATCCACGGCTGGGGCGACTTGCAGAACGGCTTCGGCGGCGCCCGCATCGCCATGGAAAACCTCACCGACAACAATTCCACCGGCAACTTCATCGGCGCCCTGGCGGACAAGATGGGGGAGGGCCAGTCCCTCAGCTACCTGTGGTCGGTGGGCCGCTATATCAACCACTACAGCAAGTTTCCCTTCACCCCGGTGCGGATGGCGGCGGTGGGGGATGCGGACGTGGCCGTAACCCGCCGCAGCTATGTGTTCAAGTATCTAGAAAGCAACTTCCCTGCCTATGAGCTCTTCCCAGTAGAGGGCACACCGGTGAACCTGTACGGGGTGGGGGTGCTGCAGGGCAGCAAGGCGGTGGAGGAGTGCGGCGCCTTTGCCGACTGGCTGTTGACGGACAGCGATATGCGGCGGGTCTGCCTGAGCCAGAACAGCGGCTACCTCTTCCTCCTGGACCAGGTAGGAGGGACCAGGCCCCCTGAGGAGCTGTGGCTCAACACCACCTATCTGTTGAACAGCCGGCAGGATTATTTGAAGCAGAGGTGGTTGGAGCGGGTGCGCTTCCGCCACGGACAGGAGTGAAGATGAACTTAGCCATCGTCAGCCTAGGCTGCCCGAAGAACATGGTAGACGGGGAGGTCATGGCCAGCCTGGCCGCAGAGCGGGGCTGGACCCTCTGCCAGGAGGCAGCTGAGGCGGAAGTGATCGTAGTCAATACCTGCGGCTTCATCGAAAGGGCCAAGGAAGAGTCCATAGCCGCCATCCTGGAGCAGGCCCGCTACAAGGAGGCAGGTAGCTGCCGGGCCCTCATCGTCAGCGGCTGCCTAGGCCAGCGTTATGCCGACGAATTGCTAGCGGAGCTGCCCGAGGTGGATGCGGTTTGCGGCACTGCCGCCTTCTGCGACCTGCCCTGGGTGCTGGAGCAGGCCCTGGCCGGCCGCCGCTTCAAGCATCTGCGGCCCTTGGCGGTGCCGGCCTTCAAACGGCTGCCCCGCCTCCTCAGCACCCCCGGCCACTACGCCTACCTGAAGATAGCAGAGGGCTGCGACAACTGCTGCTCCTACTGCGTCATACCCGCCATCCGGGGGCCCTATAGGTCCCGGCCCCTGGACGAAGTGGTGGAGGAGGCTGAGGCCCTGGCAGGGGCAGGGGTGAAGGAATTGATCCTTGTAGCCCAGGACACCAGCCAGTACGGCCTGGATCTGGCAGGCCGGCTGCTGCTGCCGGAGCTGCTGCGGCGCCTGAACGCCATTCCCGGCCTCCGCTGGCTGCGGCTCCTCTACCTCTACCCGGAGAATATCACCACTGAGCTCATCCAGGCCCTGGCCGACTGCTCCAAGGTCTGCCACTATGTGGACCTGCCCCTGCAGCACGCCAGCGACAAGGTGCTGCGGGAGATGAACAGGCGGGAGGAGCGCCGCCAGCTGGAAGCCCTCCTGGCCAGGCTGCGCCAAGCCCTGCCGGATGTGGCCCTCCGCACCACCTTCATCGTAGGCTTCCCTGGGGAAACGGAGGAGGACTTCGCCCAGCTGCTGGCCTTCGTCCAAGAGCAGAAGTTTACCAATGCCGGCGTCTTCACCTATTCCCGTGAGGAAGGCACCGAGGCGGGGGAGCGGCCTGACCAGGTTCCGGCCGCCGTGAAGGAAGAGCGCTACCACCGGCTGATGGCGGTGCAGGCGGCCATCTCGGAGGCCCAGGAACGGGCCCTGGAGGGCAGGGTGCTGGAAGTGGTCATCGAAGAGGAACTGGAGCCGGAGGGAGACGGCTACCACCGTTATGCCGCCAGAAGCTACCGGGAGGCGCCGGAGATAGACGGCAATATCTATGTAGAGAGCAGGCAGCCCCTGGCCCTAGGCAGCTTTCTGCCGGTGCGGGTGCAGCAGGGCTTTGCCTATGAAGCGGTGGCCCAGCCGCTGGCGGAGGAGGGTCTATGAACGTAGAGGTAATCACCACGGGGACGGAGTTGCTCCTAGGGGAGATCGTCAACAGCAACTTTCCCTACCTGGCCCGGAACTTGAACCGGCGGGGCTTCAACGTCCTCTACGAGACTACGGTAGGGGATAACCTGCAGCGACTGTGCCAGGCCCTGGCTGCCGCCCGGGAGAGGGCGGATATCATCATCACCACCGGCGGCCTAGGCCCCACCCGGGGGGACATCACCAGGGAGGCCCTGGCCCAGCTCTACGACCTGCCCTTGGTCTTCCAGGAAGGGCTGTGGCAGGAGATCGCCGCCTTCATGGCCCGGCGGAACCGGCAGTTGACGGAGAACAATAAGCGGCAGGCCTTGGTGCCCCAGGGGGCCCAGGTGCTGCCTAACCAGGTGGGCACCGCCCCCGGCCTGTGGCTGGAAAGGGAGGGGAAGCTCTTCATCCTCCTGCCCGGGCCGCCCCACGAGGTAGAGGCCCTGTGCGGGGCAGAGCTGTGGCCCCGCCTCAGCGCCCGCTTCGACCACGAGGGCACCATCCTCAGCCGCACCCTCCACCTGCGGAAGATCGGGGAATCCCAGGCTGCCACCTTCCTAGATAAGTTGATCCAGGAGCAGAGCAATCCCACCCTGGCCCTCTATGCCCGCCGGGGGGAGATCATCCTGCGGCTCACCGCCAAAGGCTCCAGCCAAGAGGCGGCAACGGCCCTGCTGGACCAGTGGGAGGCTAGGGCTAGGCAGGCAGTGGGGCCCTATGTGTACGGCGTAGACGATGCCTCCCTGGCCGCCACCGTAGGCCGGCTCCTGTTGGAGCAGGGAGCTACCCTGGCCCTGGCCGAGAGCTGCAGCGGCGGCCTGGCTAGCAGCCTCCTCACCGACGTGCCTGGCAGCAGCGCCTACCTCCTTGGCAGCATAGTGTGCTATACGGAAAAGGTGAAGGAAGAGATAGTAGGGGTGAAGCAGGCCACCCTGGCGGCCCACACGGCGGTCAGCGCCGCAACGGCCTGCGAAATGGCCCAGGGGGTGCGGAAGCTCTTAGGCAGCGACTACGGCATCGGCATCACCGGCAATGCCGGCCCTACGGCCAGCTGCGGCCAGCCCTTAGGCCTGGTCTACATCGCCGTGGCCAGCGAGAAGGGCTGCCACAGCCACCGTTACTTCTTCCAGTCCAGCAGGACGGAGAACAAGCTGCGTAGCGCCCAAACCGCCCTCTCCCTGCTCTTAGATGAATTATTGCAGTTTGGACATAATTAGCAAAAAGCCTATTGATAACTAGCAAAACACTAGTTATATTCAATATATCACTAGGAAAATACTAGACGGAGGATAGTACATGACGGAAACTCAGCAAGAAAACTTCGGCCAACTCAGCCTGGACAAGAAGATCGTCAGCGCCCTGCACTACATGGGCTTTGAGGAGCCTTCTCCCATCCAGGCCGCCACCATACCTCTGGCCCTGGCGGGGGAAGACATCGTAGGCCAGGCCCAGACCGGCACCGGCAAGACCGCCGCCTTCGGCATCCCCATCGTGCAGAACATCAGCGACCACCACCATATCCAGGCCCTGGTCCTGACTCCCACCCGGGAGCTGGCTATCCAGGTGGCGGAAGAACTGACCAAGATCGGCCGCATCAGCAGGATCAGAGCCCTGCCGGTCTACGGCGGCCAGCCTATTGAAAGACAGATTAAAGCGTTGAAAAACGGGGTGGAAATCGTCATCGGCACCCCCGGCCGCCTCTTAGACCACCTGAACCGCCGCACCATCAAGCTGGACCAGGTCCGCTTCCTGGTTCTGGACGAGGCGGATGAGATGCTGGACATGGGCTTCGTAGACGACATCGAAGCCATTATGGCCTACCTGCCGCCAGAGCGGCAGACCATGCTCTTTTCCGCTACCATGCCCCGGCCCATCCTCAGCCTCAGCAAGAAGTACATGAAGGCGCCTAAAACGGTGGCCATCACCAAGGAAGAGCTGACGGTGCCTAACATCCAGCAGTATTATTACGAGGTCAAGGACAAGGTGGAGGGGCTGTGCCGCCTGCTGGACACGGATGTAGAGGGCAAGCTGCTGATCTTCTGCCGCACTAAGAAGGGAGTGGACGATTTGAACGCCGCCCTGGGCAGCCGAGGCTACCTGGCGGAGGCCATCCACGGGGATCTCAGCCAGTTCCAGCGGGACCGGGTGATGAAGCGCTTCCGGGAGGGCAGTTGCGAGGTGCTCATCGCCACCGACGTGGCCGCCCGGGGCCTGGACATCGACAACATCTCCCATGTCATCAACTACGACATACCCCAGGATCCGGAAAGCTACGTCCACCGCATCGGCCGCACCGGCCGTTACGGGGCCCAGGGAGTGGCCCTCACCTTCATCACCCCCCGGGAGTTCCGCCAACTGAAGCTCATCGAGCGGATCGCCCACACCCGCATCCAGCGGCGGCAGCTGCCTACCGAGGACAATGTGATCGAGCGGCAGCGGGAGCAGATCCTCTCTAAGCTGCGGACGGTGCTGGAGTTGGACGCCTTCTCCCCCTACCTGCCTATCGCCCAGGACATCCTGGAGGATTACGGGCCGGCAGAGGCCCTGGCGGCGGCCTTGAAGCTGGGCCAGGAGGGGAGCAGGGCCCTGGAGGCGCCAGAGCCGCCCTTACGTTTGGATCTGCAGAATACCGGCGCCCGTCCGGGCATGGTGCGGCTCTTCATCACCATCGGCCGCAGCCAGAAGGTTACGGTGCGGGACATCATCAACTCCATCGCCATCGAGGCGGACATCCCGGCCCGGGACATAGGCCAGATCAGCATCTACGACAAGTTCACCTTCGTGGAAGTGCCGGAGGATGTGGGGGAAAAGGTGCTGGCCGCGATGGACAAGAACACTATCAAAGGCTACAAGGTGAACATAGAACCGGCCAAACTGCGCAAATAGGGGAGTGCGGTGCCCTCCTGGCAGCGTGTAGGCAAAGGACGTGGTGGAAGTGCCAGAAATCAGTGGTAATACTAAGGGTATCAGGGCCTCCGTCCTGGCGGACTTAGAGACCCTCTACGACTATCGCATTGAAGACGGCCAGCTGCTGACGGCGGAGCTGGCTCTCAGGCTGGGCCAGTACAGCAGCCAGCTGAACCGGGAAGTGGCGGTGTACTGCAACCGGGCGGGGAAGATCGTCAGCGTCAGCCTAGGGGATGTAGGCACGGTGAACCTGCCGCCGGTGGAAGGCCGGCGGGGGGCGGGCCGCCTCTCCGGGCTGCGCTGCTTCCACACCCACCCAGGGGGCAGCAGCCAGCTGAGCGGGGTGGACGTGTCCGCCCTGCGGAGTTATAAGCTGGACTGTATGCTGGCCATCGGGGTGGCGGCAGAGCCGGCCCGGAGCCAGGTGAGCTTCGCTGTCCTAGACGGCATGGACGAAAACGGGGACTACCACATCGACGGCTTCGGCCCCCTGAGCCTGGCGGAGGCGGAGAACATCTACTTCCCCAACTTTATCGCCACCATCGAGAAACTGCTGGCGCCTAGGGGCTCCCAGAGTTTGGCCAGCAGCCAGGAGCGGGCGGTGATCGTAGGCATGGACTACGGCCGCCAGGATACCTGGGGCTGGACCTTGGAGGACAGCGTAGAGGAGCTGAAGCAGCTGGCGGACACTGCCGGCGCCCTGGTAGTGGCCCGCTTCCTCCAGAAGCGGCCGAAGCCGGATCCGGCCTACTTCATCGGCCGGGGCAAGGTGCGGGAGCTAGCCCTCTACGCCCAGCAGGAGTCGGTGGACCTGGTGATCTTTGACGACGAGCTCTCTCCGGCCCAGCAGCGCAATCTTGAGCAGGCCCTGGGGGTGAGGGTGCTGGACAGGACGGCCCTCATCCTGGACATCTTCGCCCAGCGGGCCAGGACCAACGAGGGCAAGCTCCAGGTGGAACTGGCCCAGCTCCAGTACACCCTGCCTAGGATCATGGGCAAGGGCCAGAGCCTCTCCCGGCTGGGAGGCGGCATCGGCACCCGGGGCCCTGGGGAGACCAAGCTGGAGGTGGACAGGCGGCGGATCAGGGACAGGATCGCCTATCTTAAGGGCTGCATCGAAAAGGTGAAGAGCGTGCGGGACCTCCACCGCCAGGGCCGGGAGCGGTCCGAGCTGCCTACGGTGGCCCTGGTGGGTTACACCAACTCCGGCAAGTCCACCCTGCTGAACACCCTCACCGGGGATAACATCTACGCCAAGGACCAGCTCTTCGCCACCTTGGACCCCACTACCAGGCAGCTGGAGCTGCCGGATAAGCGGCAGGCCCTGCTGACGGATACGGTGGGCTTCATCCAGCGCCTGCCCCACCAGTTGGTGGCCGCCTTCCGCAGCACCCTGGAGGAGGTGGTGGAGGCCGACCTTCTGCTCCACATCATCGATGTGAGCCACGTCCTCTACCAGGAGCAGAGCGCCGCCGTCTACCAGGTGCTGAGGGAGCTGGGGGCGGTAGACAAGCCCATCGTGACGGTTTACAACAAGATAGACAAACTGCCTGCCGACTCCGGCCTGACGGCCCGGCTGGCAGGGGAGGAGAACAGCATCTGCATCTCTGCCAAGAAGGGGCTGAACCTGGAGGCCCTGCTGGAGCTGGTGGCAGAGAACCTGCGGCTGCAGAGCGTGGAGGCAGACTACCTGATCCCCTACAGCCAGGGGGCCCTGCTGAACCGGCTCTACCAAGGGGGGACGGTGCTGAAGGAGGAATACCTGGGGGGAGGCACCCTGCTACGGGTGCGGCTGCCCCTGGCTGAGGCGGCCAAGTACCAGGCCTATCTGTACAAGGAGTGAAGCAATGCTAGATTGGCAGGCTATAGAAGAGGGGGGCCTGGCGGCGGTGGCGGCCCAGCAGGAGAGGCTGGAAGCCATAGCCCTCCACAATACCGCCAAGGTGCTGGCCGCCTTCCAGCGGCAGCAGGTGGCCGACTACTACCTGAAGCCCAGCACCGGCTACGGTTACAACGATGTGGGCCGGGAGGCCCTGGACGCGGTCTACGCCCAGGTCTTTAAGGCGGAGGCCGCCTTGGTGCGCAGCCACTTCGTCTCTGGCACCCACGCCCTGGCGGTGGCCCTCTTAGGCAATCTGCGGCCGGGCCAGGAGCTGGTGGCCATTACCGGCACCCCCTACGACACTATGCAGACGGTCATCGGCCAGCAGGTGGCCCAGCCCGGCTCCTTGGTGGACCAGGGAGTGGTCTACAAAGAGGTGGCCATGACAGGCAGGCAGGGGGATCTGGACGCCATCGCCCAGGCGGTGACCGCCAAGACCCGCATGGTGCACATTCAGCGGAGCTGCGGCTACAGCGCCGTGCGGGAGACTCTGGACCTGGCGGCCATAGGCCGGCTCTGCGCCTGGGTGAAGAAGCTCAACCCCGACGTGATCTGCTTCGTAGACAACTGCTACGGGGAGTTTTGCGAAAAGGAGGAGCCTCTGGAAGTGGGGGCGGACCTGGTGGCAGGCTCCCTGATCAAGAACCCTGGCGGGGGCCTGGCCCCCTGCGGCGGCTACATCGCCGGCCGGGCGGACTTAGTGGAGCAGGCCAGTTACCGGCTGACGGCGCCGGGCCTAGGGGCGGAGATGGGGGCCAGCCTGGGGGACAGCCCTAGGGAGTTCTACCAAGGCCTCTTTTTAGCCCCCCACGTGGTGCTGCAGGCCTTGAAGACGGCCATCTTTGCGGCGGCAGTCTTCCAGCAGCTGGGCTACGAAGTGAAGCCGGGACCGGCTGAGCTGCGGAGCGACATCATCCAGGCGGTGACCCTGGGCAGCCAGCGCCGCTTGGAAGGGTTCTGCGCCGCCATCCAGGCCTCTTCTCCCATAGATGCCCATGTGAGGCCTGTGCCGGGCCGCTTGCCCAGCTACCAGGATCTGGTGGTGATGGCCGCCGGCACCTTCGTCCAGGGGGCCTCCATCGAGCTGAGCTGCGACGGGCCCTGCCGGCCCCCCTACAACGCTTACTTCCAGGGGGGCCTCACCTTCGAGCATGGGCGGCTGGCCATTATGGCGGCGGCCAAGGAGGTGGGGGCGGCTGGGGAAAGGGGGTCTGGCTATGGCCCATGTAGTTAACGTCAATTTTAAGCTGGACGCAGATGTCAAGAAGCAGATGGAGTTGGTCTGTGGGGAACTGGGCCTCTCCATGAGCGCAGCCTTTACCATATTCGCCAAGAAGGTAGGTAGGGAATACCGCATCCCCTTTGAGGTGGGGGTTGATCCCTTCTATTCAGAAGCCAACATCCGCTATCTGGAGGGGATTAGGCAGGATGTGCAGGAGGGCAGGGCCCGCTTTGCCC
>CAZXKQ010000014.1:36657-43067 GCA_964641395.1 uncultured Phascolarctobacterium sp.
CCACACACCGTGGAGCTCCCGAGGGAGCGATTTGAATGAATCATGTTTTTTGAACTTATGGTGTAAATCCTGATGGTAGTCAATCACCGGATCTGTTCTCATTTTAGGGCAAGAAAGGGGTTTTGTCAAGATGGCAAAAAAAGAATTTGGCCAGTATTACATCGGCCTGGACATGGGCACCAACTCCATAGGGTGGGCAGTTACAGATGAAGGCTATCATATCCAAAAGTTAAACGGCAAGGCTCTGTGGGGAGTGCGGCTCTTTGATGAGGCCAGCACTGCTGCCAATACCAGGGTCAATCGGATCGCCCGGCGGCGCATAGCCCGGCAGACTTGGCGGCTGAGCCTCCTGCAAGAGCTGTTGGCACCAGAGATCAGCAAGGTGGATCCAGGCTTTTATCTACGGTTGAAGGAGAGCAACTTGCAGCTGGAGGATAAAAGCGTGGATAATAGGGTGAAGTATAGCCTTTTTACGAAGGACTATATGAGTGACGGGGCTTATTACAGCAAGTATCCCACCATCTACCACCTGCGCAAGGCCATGCTGGATGATGTACCAGAAGCCTTTGACGTGCGCCTGCTTTATTTGGTACTCTCCCATTTCTTCAAACACAGGGGCCACTTTCTCTTTGAAGGGTTGGATGCAGGCAGTGTGAGCGACTTTAATAGCCTTTATCCAGAGTTGGAGCAGTACATCCAAGAAAACTTGGAAGGGATGGAGGAATGGCATTGCACTGATACCAAGCGTTTTGAAAAAATCATAGCTACGACGATGCTAGGGGTTACGGAAAAGAGAAAACAGTTGAAGGACATCTTCCAGCCGGCTAATAAGCAGAGCCTGGCTATGGCCACTTTCCTCAGTGGGGGCAAGGGGGCCTTGGCCGACCTGTTCGCCAGGGAGGATCTGAAAGACGCCGAGAAGGGAAAGTTCAGCTTCAAAGATGACTTTGATGCTCTGGCAGGAGACTTGGAAGCTCTGCTAGGGGAGGACTTTGAGCTGGTGGCCAAGCTAAAGGCCATCTACGATTGGGGCCTGCTACAAGATATTTTACAGGGCGCGGCCTACCTGGCATTGGCTAAGGTGAAGGTTTACCAGGAGCACCAGCGGGATTTGACAGTTTTGAAAAATTACTGCCGGCAAAACAGGAAGCTGTATAGGCTTATCTTCGGCTCGGAAGCAGCAGATAATTACAGCCATTACATCGGCTCCTGCTTGGACAGGCGGGGGCGTAAGGCAGTGTTGGAGAAAAGATGCGACCAGGCAGCCTTTTGCGGCTTCCTCAAAAAGGCACTCAAGGATGTAATGGGACAGGCTAGGACGGCAGAGCAGGGAGGAGACGACTTCCAGCAGTTACTGTACCGTATCAGCATTGAGCGGGCCTTTCCTAAACAGACGATGAAGAGCAACGGCATCATACCGATGCAGGTCAATAAGGCCGAGCTGGAAAAGATCCTGGCCAACGCCCAAAAGCACCTGCCCTTCCTCGCCGTGGAGGATGCTACTGGTTTCAGCGTGGCTGAAAAACTAGTGCAGATCTTCTGTTTCCGCATTCCTTATTATGTGGGGCCGCTGGCAGGAACGGAGCTCTCTAAGGCCAAAAAACGCTGCTGGGTGGTGCGAACCGAGGACAAGGTCTATCCTTGGAATTTCGACCAGGTGGTGGATAGGGAGGCCAGTGCGGAAAAGTTCATCACCAATATGACCAATAAGTGTACCTATCTCCCCAGCGAGGATGTGCTACCTAAGTACTCCCTGCTCTACGCCGAGTTCATGGCCCGTAATGAGTTAAACAACCTACGTTACGACGGTAAAAAGCTAGATATCGACATTATCAACGCCATCTACGACGAACTTTTGCTGAAGGGTAGGGGCAAGCTGACGAAGAAGAAAATCGCCAACTTCCTGGACAAAGACCTTAAACCTGTACTAAGAGTGAAGGGCAAGCTGACGAAGAAGGAAATTGCCGAGTTCTTGCGCAGCGAAAATCTTATTCCTAAGGCTAAGCCTGAATTAATCAGCGGCGTGGATAACCCCCTCCAGGCTAATCTCCAGGCCTATAAGGATTTTAGCGCCATCTTTGGTGAGCGTTTTGTGAAGGCCAACCCTACCATGATAGAGGACATCATCCTTTGGCTCACCCTCTTCAGTGAGGAGAAGCAGATGCTGCGGCGGCAGGTAGATAAGCACTACGGCACTGTGCCGGAGCTAACTGCTGAGGCGTTGAACAAGGTCTGCAAGTTGAAATACCAGGGTTGGGGGCGGCTGTCTAGAACCTTCCTGTCTAGTGACCGCATATCCTATTTGGAGAAAAAGACGGGAGAGTTGCTACCCCTCATCGTAGCCTTTAGAACCTACAATTCCAACCTGATGCAGTTCTTAGCCAACGAGCGGGTGCAGGAAGACATAGCCCGCTTCAACGGTGCTTCTAAAAATTTAGCAGGTGGCATAAGCTATGAGAATGTGGATGAACTCTACCTGTCCCCAGCGGTAAAGCGCAGCACATGGCAGGCCATCTTGATCGTGCAGGAAATAGAGAAGGTAATGGGGCACCAGCCTAAGCGGATCTTCATCGAGATGACCAGAAGTGATGGGGAAAAGGTGAGGACGGTAAGTAGGAAGGCGGCTTTAAGCAAGCTTTACGAAAGCTGCCAAAAGGAGGAGCCGGAGCTCTATGCTAAATTGCAGGGGGAGACGGAGGAGAGCCTACGCAGCAACAAGCTCTTCCTCTACTATACCCAGCTGGGCCGGTGTATGTACAGCGGTGAAAAGATCGATATTAACTCTCTTTACAGCAAGGAGGGTGGGGTGGATCTTTATGACAGGGATCACATCTACCCCCGTTCCAAGACCAAGGACGACAGCCTGGACAACCTTGTCTTGGTTAAATACATCTACAATAGAGAGAAAACAGATACCTACCCCTTGGAACCCAGTATTCAGGCCAAGATGAAGGCTTTTTGGCAGTCTTTGATGACCAAGGGCCTGATCAGCCAGAAGAAGTACAATCGGTTAGTCCGTATTGACCCTTTGACTGAGGAAGAATTGGCTCAGTTCATCAATAGGCAGATAGTGGAGACCAGCCAGTCTACCAAGGCTGCTGCCGAGCTTTTGCAGCTAGAGTGCCCAGACAGTGAGATCGTCTATTCCAAGGCTGGCAATGTGTCTGACTTTAGGCAGGAGTTTGACCTGCTGAAGTGCAGGGATGTGAACGACTATCACCACGCTAAGGATGCCTATTTGAATATCGTGGTGGGCAATGCTTATCATGTGAAGTTTACTAAGGATGCTCTCAAGTTCGTCAAGGGCTTGCACAGTGGTCAACGCTACACCCTTAAGACTAAAGAATTCTATGACAGAGATATAGCCAGAGGGGGAGAGGTGGCCTGGAAAGCAGGGCCCCAGGGCAGCATGGCAGTGGTGAGGGGGACCATGGCCAAGAATAATATCCTCTATACCCGTATGGCGCTGACAGGAAAGGGACAGCTGTACGACATCCAGCTGATGAAGAAGGGCAAAGGGCAAATCCCTGTCAAGGCGGGCATGGATATAGCCAAGTACGGCGGCTATAATAAAGCATCGACTGCCTATTTTATGCTGGTAAAATCCGTAGGCAAAAAGGGCAAGGAACTGCGTACCCTGGAAGCGGTTCCCATATACCTGGCTAATAAAATAGAAACGGATCAAACTGTTAGGAAAGCCTTTCTGACTGGCAGAATCGAAGACGGTGGCTGTGGGCTCATTAAGCCAGAGGTATTAATACCCAAGATTCGCAGATACTCTCTTGTGTCAATTGATGGCTGTTTGATGCAGATTACTGGCAAAACAGGTAATCGAATTACTGCCATGGTGGCAGCACAGCTAGTTCTAGATTATTCTTGGGAGTGTTATATAAGAGAAATTGAGAAAATGGTCTCGGGGAAGAAACCCAAGAAAATGCCGACCAGTCAGAACAATCTGGCCCTTTATGATTTGCTTTTGGCTAAACACCAGAGTAAAGCTTATTGTAATAGGCCTACGCCTCAAATAGAGACCTTGCAAAAAGGACGGGCAAAATTCACTACATTGAGCGTAGAAAATCAGTGTCAAGTGCTTCACAATGTATTATACCTGTTCAAAACGAAGGCTCCATTTGCTAATTTAGTAGCCATAGGCGGAAGTGCAAATGCCGGAGTAGTGTTATTTAACAAAACTGTTAATACAAAAAAGTCAGCTTTTCTTTACAATCAATCCGTCACCGGCATTTTTGAACAGTCCGTAGATATGTTAAAAATCTGACCATGTCCTGGCGTACAGTAGTAATCTCCAAGCGGGCCAAGTTAGATAAAGAGTTAGGCTACTTAGTGGTGAGGGGAGAGAGCAGGCGGCGGGTGGCCCTCAGCGAGATCGCCGTGCTGATTGTGGAAAGCACAGCCGTCTCCCTCAGCGTGGCGCTGATGGCAGAATTAGTGACCCGCAACATAGGGGTGATTTTCTGCGATGAAAAGCGCTACCCCTGTTCCCAGCTGTTGCCCCTCCACCACAGCCATGACAGCAGCGACAAACTGCGGCTCCAGCTACAGTGGCGGCCGGAGGCCAAGGCCCAGGTGTGGACGGAGTTGGTACGGGCTAAGATTCAGCGGCAGCAGGATGTGCTGGCCCTGCTAGGCCTGGCCGAGGCAGCTGCTTTGGAGGGCTTCCTGGAAGAGTTGCAGCATAACGATGCCAGCAATAGGGAGGGAGCGGCGGCCAAGGTCTATTTCAGCGCCCTCTTCGGCAAGGGGTTCACCCGGGCTACCGATTCCCCCCTCAACGCCGGCTTGAACTACGGCTATGCCGTGCTGCTCTCCGCCTGTTGCCGGCTGATCGCCGCCAAGGGGTACCTAACCCAGCTAGGCATCCACCACGATAACGGGGACAACTCTTTCAATTTGGGCTCAGACCTGGTGGAACCGTTACGGCCCTTTGTGGATTTGGCTGTCTATAAGTTGTGGTACCAGGGAAAGTTAATAAGTTTTGAGACGGAAGAGAAGCACGCCCTTTTGGGGGCGCTGGACCGGCAGGTGCTGTTCGATAACAAGAAATACTTCCTCAACAAGGCCATAGATGCCTACTGCCAGAGCGTGCTGGACAGCGTCAACGAAGGGGACGAAAGCCTCATGCAGTTTTGCCACTTCCTCAAAGGAGAAAAGCCCTTGGCTTAGGCACCTAGTAGGCCAAGGGTAAAGGGCAGAAAGCTAGATGAGCAGGATAATGCGGATTTTGGTGATCTTTGATATGCCTACCTTGACCCTGGAAGACAAACGGGTCTACAGGCACTTGCACAAGGAGCTTTTGAACCTAGGCTTCCTCATGGAGCAGGAGTCTTTTTACAGCAAGTTATCCATAAATGCGGGAGAGACCCTGGTGCTGGTGAGGAGTTTGGAGAAGTTGGGCCTGGACAGGGGTACAGTGCAGTTGCTGTCGGTGACGGAGCGTCAATACAATAACATGATCTACCTGATTGGGGCGGCCGAAAGCGATGTAGTGAATGGCACGGACAGGTTGGTGATCCTATGAAGCTGGCCTATCGCCCTTTGCAGAAGGCCCTGCCGTTGGGAGAAAATGCTCCTTTAGTCTTGGTCATCGAGAATCCGGTTTTTTATCGAGAGACGATAGCCATGCTCCTGTCCCAGTTGGAGGGCTGTGAAGGGGACTTCTTCCTTTCGGAAAACAACAAGGAGATAAAACTGAGCCGTAGCGCCGCCGTAGTGTTACAGCCCTTCCAGTTAGAATTGAACCAGCGGAAGGTGCTGGGCAAACTCTATGAACAGCTGAGCCAGTTGGCGGCCGGTCCTGGTCTGATAGGAGAGACCCAGGCTATGAAGAGCTATCTGGCCCGCTACCTGTTGCGGCTGACCACGGAGAGCGTGGAGCAGTTAGACTTTAATTTGGACTTTAATGTCAAGGACATACTGACGGCCACCAATGTGCGCTTCAGTGATGAGGGAGGGGTGCTAGAAAGGTTGGCGGCCTACGCCAGGCTCTGCCGTGGCTTTTTGGGCTTTCCCCTGCTAATAGTGGTAGGCCTGGCCAGTTATTTTACCGGAGAGGAGTTGAAGGCCTTTTACAAGGAGCTGGAATATGAAAAAATACGACTCCTGCAAATTGAGCGTTTTTGCCCCGTTAAAGTCGCTCAAGAGCTGTTTTACGTGATTGACGACGATTTATGCGAGGTACGTTGTGATTTTGACCCAGAGTTGTTATAATAGAATCGCTAGTGGTTGCTCCAGCAGGATTTACGGCGTAATGGTGGCGCTTTTTTCTCACACAGGTTTGAGAATGGTGTAAATCCTGATGGTAGTCAAACGAAGGCAACGTACTGCGTAATCGTGACATGGTTTGAGAATGGTGTAAATCCTGATGGTAGTCAAACGACAGGCAGGGTCTAAAA
>CAZXKQ010000014.1:43167-44855 GCA_964641395.1 uncultured Phascolarctobacterium sp.
GGTTTGAGAATGGTGTAAATCCTGATGGTAGTCAAACGACAGGCAGGGTCTAAAAAGGACAAGGCCCGTTTGAGAATGGTGTAAATCCTGATGGTAGTCAAACCGGGCCGAGCTCAAACTCAGCTACGAACGGGTTTGAGAATGGTGTAAATCCTGATGGTAGTCAAACGCCGCTACAACACTCCCCCAGGGAGAGCAGGTTTGAGAATGGTGTAAATCCTGATGGTAGTCAAACCCCTTGCAAAGCAATCTTTCGTAATGCCTCGTTTGAGAATGGTGTAAATCCTGATGGTAGTCAAACCGTGTTGATATCGCCACGGAAACAGGGGCTGTTTGAGAATGGTGTAAATCCTGATGGTAGTCAAACCCCCAAATTGCCCCGCCGATTTTCGCCCGCGTTTGAGAATGGTGTAAATCCTGATGGTAGTCAAACTGGATATTCTCTACATGGAAGGGCTTATCTGTTTGAGAATGGTGTAAATCCTGATGGTAGTCAAACAACACCACGGAAGACGTGTTGGTGATGGCCGTTTGAGAATGGTGTAAATCCTGATGGTAGTCAAACGCCTTCGATGTATCTAATACTTTCGGTTTTGTTTGAGAATGGTGTAAATCCTGATGGTAGTCAAACGCGAAGATGGCCCAGGAAATGGAAATGTTTGTTTGAGAATGGTGTAAATCCTGATGGTAGTCAAACGCAGGCACTGAGTTTAAGCAGGCTTCTATGGTTTGAGAATGGTGTAAATCCTGATGGTAGTCAAACTGGATGCGCCACTCGGTGTCGGTGAGGGCCGTTTGAGAATGGTGTAAATCCTGATGGTAGTCAAACTATGCTGGCCTAGTGCGGCCCATTTTATATGTTTGAGAATGGTGTAAATCCTGATGGTAGTCAAACATCTTTGGTGGTGTGCGAAGCGTAATCGTGGTTTGAGAATGGTGTAAATCCTGATGGTAGTCAAACCCAAAAAGTGGCCGCCAAGGCGCAAGAGGAAGTTTGAGAATGGTGTAAATCCTGATGGTAGTCAAACACGTCATGAGGACGAGAGGCTTTACGCCCTGTTTGAGAATGGTGTAAATCCTGATGGTAGTCAAACCTGTCCAGGGGGCCGAATTGTCACAAAGCAGTTTGAGAATGGTGTAAATCCTGATGGTAGTCAAACCTCGCCAAAAGTGCTGCGCATCGTGTTGATGTTTGAGAATGGTGTAAATCCTGATGGTAGTCAAACATCTCTACGATCTTCTTATCCCCTATCAATGTTTGAGAATGGTGTAAATCCTGATGGTAGTCAAACTTCACAAAAGGCCCTCATGACGGCTTTCCTGTTTGAGAATGGTGTAAATCCTGATGGTAGTCAAACTAGTCTTGCCTATATAGTAGTGTCGGCAACGTTTGAGAATGGTGTAAATCCTGATGGTAGTCAAACACCCCCTTGAGAAACTTAGCAAAGGTGTGGGTTTGAGAATGGTGTAAATCCTGATGGTAGTCAAACAGAAAGGCGGTAACACCATGAAGACTCGGCGTTTGAGAATGGTGTAAATCCTGATGGTAGTCAAACTAACTGTAGTCAACCCCGGGAACGGCCTGGGTTTGAGAATGGTGTAAATCCTGATGGTAGTCAAACCCCTCATGTTTTCAGGGTAAAGAACGGCTAGTTTGAGAATGGTGTAAATCCTGATGGTAGTCAAAC
>CAZXKQ010000015.1:0-44578 GCA_964641395.1 uncultured Phascolarctobacterium sp.
AATATCACAGTGTCAACGTGTCGCATCCTTGTTTTATTGGATATATTTCTCAGTCTCCGGATGCCCTACGCGTGCGGATGGGTAATCGGGTCTCAATCCTTGTTTTATTGGATATATTTCTCAGTCTACCTTGATGCACATAAACCGCAGTGAGAGTAGGGGGTCTCAATCCTTGTTTTATTGGATATATCTCTCAGTCCGTCTGCCAAGAGCGGAATCCAAGCCAAAGCCACATGGAAGTCGCAATCCTTGTTTTATTGGATATATTTCTCAGTCAGCACGGGCACAGCAATGGACGACCAAACAACCGTCCATGTCTCAATCCTTGTTTTATTGGATATATTTCTCAGTCCGAAAGAAGAAGAGCGAGTGGAATCTGTTGTGTTGGGGGTCTCAATCCTCGTTTTATTGGATATATTTCTCAGTCAATTGATTGGTCGCAAGTTCCGGCGACCAGCAAGTTGAAGTCTCAATCCTTGTTTTATTGGATATATTTCTCAGTCAATTGATTGGTCGCAAGTTCCGGCGACCAGCAAGTTGAAGTCTCAATCCTTGTTTTATTGGATATATTTCTCAGTCCATACACATAAGATGATTAACGGCGTTCAGCCCTTCCGGCGGTCTCAATCCTTGTTTTATTGGATATATTTCTCAGTCTGAGTCCTTAGGGGAGAAGTTAAAAACTAAATTGTCTCAGTTGGTGTCGCAATCCTTGTTTTATTGGATATATTTCTCAGTCAGAATACGATAAGTATTCTCAGTCTCGACCAAGACGGCGGTCGCAATCCTTGTTTTATTGGATATATTTCTCAGTCTTACGGAGGGTCCTACCCTCCGCCGGACAACTTCATAAAACCGCAATAATGTGTCTCCATCCTTGTTTTATTGGATATATTTCTCAGTCTTTGTTGAAAATACAGTAAAGGATACCCTTAGGACAGTCTCAATCCTTGTTTTATTGGATATATTTCTCAGTCACAGGATTACCATCGGCATGACTTTAGGGACAACAACCGTCTCAATCCTTGTTTTATTGGATATATTTCTCAGTCCTGTCCTGCCCCCGCAGGTTGACGCTGTTGCCGTTGGTCTCAATCCTTGTTTTATTGGATATATTTCTCAGTCTTACGGAGGGTCCTACCCTCCGCCGGACAACTTCATAAAACCGCAATAATGTGTCTCAATCCTTGTTTTATTGGATATATTTCTCAGTCACCTAATACCATCAGATGTATCCACTCTCTTATCTATCAGTCTCAATCCTTGTTTTATTGGATATATTTCTCAGTCGAGGACGGGTGTATTCCTTACACCCTGTCCGTCTATGTTGCCAGATTCCCTGGTGGTCTCAATCCTTGTTTTATTGGATATATTTCTCAGTCAGATAAAAGATCTGCAAAAAAGAATTTCGATATAAAGTCTCAATCCTTGTTTTATTGGATATATTTCTCAGTCGGAGATGGGGCTGAGGGCGTTGGCGAAGACTAGGAAGGTCTCAATCCTTGTTTTATTGGATATATTTCTCAGTCCTTGGTCTCCTCCAGAAGTACATGACGGAGGGAACGTCTCAATCCTTGTTTTATTGGATATATTTCTCAGTCCCTGGATAAGCTAGTATCTTTCTTCAAAGGACTCGGTAGTCTCAATCCTTGTTTTATTGGATATATTTCTCAGTCCATAGGCTTTGAGCTTAAGGAGGACAAGTGATGAAGAAGCTGTCTCAATCCTTGTTTTATTGGATATATTTCTCAGTCATTACCGGAATGCGTTTCATTGTCGACGGGACCGAGAGGTCTCAATCCTTGTTTTACTGGATATATTTCTCAGTCTCCTCGCGCAACTGTCTAACTTGCCACTCCACCTTTGTCTCAATCCTTGTTTTATTGGATATATTCCCAGCCTTTCAGCCGCCTTTACCACCCCTAAAGCCTAGTAATACAGAACTGCTTGTCATTATGGGCTTGATTATCACGTACCGCTTGAAGAAGAATTCTACATCCGCTGTCCCACTCCTTGCTCTAGAAGGATGTTTGCTCTGTCACCCCTCTTTCTTAGTCTCTAAGTGGGAGTCTTTTTATTGATGCTTTAAGAGACAACGTAGTCGCAATCCTTGTTTTATTGGATATATTTCTCAGTCAGAATCAACCCCATGGTCATCCTGTCCCACCTGCCGTCGCAATCCTTGTTTTATTGGATATATTTCTCAGTCCTTAGAGCCCAATGGCTGGTCGAGCTGAGTAGGCTTTCGGGGGAGTCTCAATCCTTGTTTTATTGGATATATTTCTCAGTCAAGGGCGATTGCCCGCCGCTAACCGTTAAAGTGGCGAAGTCTCAATCCTTGTTTTATTGGATATATTTCTCAGTCAAGATGGCCAGCAGGTCTCAATCCTTGTTTTATTGGATATATTTCTCAGTCTAAAGCCAAGTTGATTGTTGAAGTGAACCCAGAGATATTGCCGTGTCTCAATCCTTGTTTTATTGGATATATTTCTCAGTCAAAAAACGAAATGTTGGTGCAGGAGTTGTTAATGGTAGTGTCTCAATCCTTGTTTTATTGGATATATTTCTCAGTCAGAAAAGGAGAAAAAAATGAAGAATATCGCCACCAGTCTCAATCCTTGTTTTATTGGATATATTTCTCAGTCCCCGTGGACCACCAATGCCGCAGGAGCCTGTTAAAGGTGTCTGAGTCTCAATCCTTGTTTTATTGGATATATTTCTCAGTCTGATTGAAATTATTGATGAAAAGGAGGGAGATAAAGTCTCAATCCTTGTTTTATTGGATATATTTCTCAGTCACCCATAAAACCAACGGGGTTTATAATACTTGGTGTATGGGGTGTCTCAATCCTTGTTTTATTGGATATATTTCTCAGTCTTAAGATTAAAGAACTCGTACCAAATAAGAATTTGTTACGTCTCAATCCTTGTTTTATTGGATATATTTCTCAGTCGTAATCCCGGCCGATGGCAGGATAGCTCGTGCCGCAGTCTCAATCCTTGTTTTATTGGATATATTTCTCAGTCCCTGGGAGTGTTCGCCGGTTGCTTCGTCGCCTCCATGTCTCAATCCTTGTTTTATTGGATATATTTCTCAGTCCTAGTTGACCGTGACTTAGTAGCGAAGTATGAAAAACAGGGTCTCAATCCTTGTTTTATTGGATATATTTCTCAGTCTAAACTTGGGGTCCTCCTCCAATACCCGAGTAGCATCTGAGAAAGTCTCAATCCTTGTTTTATTGGATATATTTCTCAGTCTGGATTTCTTGCTGACCATTAAAAAGTACGCTCCTCAGGTCTCAATCCTTGTTTTATTGGATATATTTCTCAGTCTTCCTGGTTTAGTTTGGATCTTTTCAATATCATCTTCAATAGTCTCAATCCTTGTTTTATTGGATATATTTCTCAGTCCTTATCCCATTTATCTTCGCCGTACACACGCTGGAACACAGGTCTCAATCCTTGTTTTATTGGATATATTTCTCAGTCGAAAGATGGCCGTTTTTGGAGGGTATGTTTCTCTATGTCTCAATCCTTGTTTTATTGGATATATTTCTCAGTCTGGTGAGCCTCTACCTTGCCTTCACTGGGGCCGAGTGGAGTCTCAATCCTTGTTTTATTGGATATATTTCTCAGTCCTGCGGATTGTGGCGCTGTGTATCTTCCTTACCACCGTCTCAATCCTTGTTTTATTGGATATATTTCTCAGTCTTAAACCCCCATATCACTGATAAGGTAATGATCATGGAAAGGCGGTCTCAATCCTTGTTTTATTGGATATATTTCTCAGTCTTACAACCAACGAAAAGGTGTCTACTATAGCAGGACTTTCACTGTAGGTCTCAATCCTTGTTTTATTGGATATATTTCTCAGTCTACCGATATCGGTATGCAAAAAGTATGGAAAACAATTAGGTCTCAATCCTTGTTTTATTGGATATATTTCTCAGTCCGATAATAGCAAAATTAAGAGTGCAGAGGTAAAGGAAGCAGTCTCAATCCTTGTTTTATTGGATATATTTCTCAGTCAGACTAGCCAGCTCCTTTCTGTCTTCTTTTAGCCGTTGTCTCAATCCTTGTTTTATTGGATATATTTCTCAGTCTGCCGGTATTCACACCAACATCACCGCCAGGGCCCGCTGTCTCAATCCTTGTTTTATTGGATATATTTCTCAGTCGGCAAGGTTGTTGGGAGCGGCCCAAAAATGCAGGCCAGGCAGTCTCAATCCTTGTTTTATTGGATATATTTCTCAGTCACCTCGTGAGGCGTGCGGGTGATTAGGTTTGATTAGGTTTGAGTCTCAATCCTTGTTTTATTGGATATATTTCTCAGTCAACAGTGGCGTTGTCTACAAGCGGCCATATACCACTATGTCTCAATCCTTGTTTTATTGGATATATTTCTCAGTCGCCCTTCGCCGTATTTGGGGCGGAGCCTCATCCTGCCGTAGTCTCAATCCTTGTTTTATTGGATATATTTCTCAGTCCAACAAAAAGTTCATAACATTGTGGAAGAAAAATTATGTCTCAATCCTTGTTTTATTGGATATATTTCTCAGTCTAATAGACGAATGTCGTAAACTTCTTCCAAGTGATAGTCTCAATCCTTGTTTTATTGGATATATTTCTCAGTCTACCTGCTCTAATAATATCTGGCATTTGAGTTATAAAGAATACTGTCTCAATCCTTGTTTTATTGGATATATTTCTCAGTCAGCTAAATTCTCGACAAGCCTTGGAAACTCTAGCCTTTTCGCCCAAAGTCCCCAGCCTGTCCCTTGCATAAAAATCCCACAAAAACGCCAATAATCTGTTAAACCTCCCAATCCTTCACCTCCCTAAAGACCAATAACACCCTAGAGCCCCAAAGGCCTCTCCGCCTTTTTCCCTCTTTTCATAAATAAACCCCCATAACACAGCACCCAAAAAGCCGCCGGCAGGCTACAAAAACACCACATCCTTCCTCTCCAGCAACTCCGCCAACGCCCCCGCCCTGCCCAGGGTTCTGGCAGTCTGCAAATGCCGCTTCCCCATTGGGAAGATCATCACCGAATCCTCCTTGGCCCGTATCTTCCCCCGCAGCTCCTTGGCCAGCCTATCCATCGCCTCCGGCGCCAACTCCCCTAGGAAGACGCTTTTCTGCAGCCGCTGCAGCCCTGCGTTCTCGCACAGCTTGGCTGTGCGGTAGAGCCTTTTGGGAGCAGCGATGTCGTACATCACCAACCAGTACACTCCTCCACCTCCTGCTCCTTCCAGGCCGCCAAACCCTTGGCCAGGCCCCGCACCAAGGCTTCCATCTCCCGGCGGTAACCCTTGCGCAGCCTGGCATCCAGCTTCTCCAGCAACAACTTCCTGCCGGAGGAGCTGAGGGTCAGCCCCTTTTTGCCTACGGTGAAGTGGCTGTCCACCCGCACCTGGTGCTTGGTGAACAGCTTGCACACCGTCTCCTCCACTGCCACCCGGAAGGGTTCGATCAGGTCGTAGGTCAGGGTGGGGCTGTTGTAGCTATCCGTGTGCATCACCCCTAGGTAGGGGTTGAGCCGCACCCGGTAACAGAGGTGGAGCAGCTCCCGGTACAGCACCCCGTAGCCGTAGTTCAGCAGCTGGTTGAAGGGGCCGGCCTCCGGCCCCCGCTCCCGGCCGGCAAAGGCAGCCTCCGCCGGCAGGATGGCGGCCAGGGCGGCAAAGTACACCCTCCCCGCCGTCCCCTCGTAGCCCTGCAGGCTCTCCCGCAGGCTGCAGATGGGGGCTGGGGGCAGCCCGGCGATTTTAGCCTGGATCTCTTCCATCTTCGCGGCGCTGGCCCGCAGGGCCTCCCCCCGCTCATCCCGGCGGTTGGCCGCCAGCCGCAGCAACAACTCCACCCTGGCCTGCAGCTTCCTGCCCAGCAGGGTGGTGGCCAGGACGGAGCCGGCCGGCTCCTCTGCCAGCTGCAGCTGCCGGCGGTGCAGCAGGGGGGTGCTCCCCTGCTCAAAGGCCTCCGTGTACCACAGGGGCCGCCCCCGCCTATCCACGTAGGTGAGGGGCACCCTGTGCTTGATGCAGAGGGAGATCAGCTCAGACGAGAGGCTGCAGGGAGCCGCCACTACCAGTTCCTCTACCTGGCTGATAGGCACCCTGCGGCTGCTCCCCTCCTTGCTCACCGCCTCTATACAGTCCCCGGCCTTCTTCAAGGCCAGGCCGTAGCTAGTAACCGTCAGTACCATGGCCTATCCTTCCAGCACCTCCGTAGGGATGCGGACGGGGACGGCTATGGTGCAGCCATTGACAGTGACCGGCGCCTTCACGGCGGCAATGCCGCTGAGGCAGCGGCCGTACCAGGGCCGCAGCTCCTGGGTCTGGAACAGGCTGCCTGCCTTCAACTGCAGCAGAGGCTTCTTAAAGGGCGCCTCTCCCGCGGCGAAGTCTCTGTCCAGCCGGGGGTACTTGGCCAGGGTCTGGTACCAGCCCTGGGTGGGATCGCCGGCCGCCGGCAGAAAGTTGGACAGGGCCACGAAGCCGTTAGCCCCCTCCGGCGGCGCCAACAGCTCCTTCTCCTCCTCCAGGGCAGTCAGCTTGAAACTGCCGCAGCCGCTAGACTTGTCCCCGCCTATGCCCAGGGCCAGCATCAGCTCCAGGGCGGGCTGCATCAGCTCCAGAGGCAGGTGGTTCAACAGGTAGATGTCGAACCCATCCCCCGGGTTGAAGAAGCGCCGGTCCAGGCCGAAGAGGTTGCCGGAGCCGTCAGCATCTTTTTCCACTGTGCCGCTCTCCCGGCTCACCAGGTTGTGGAGGGTGGTTTCTTCCTCCCCCAGCTCCTGGACCAGGTCCTGGGTGAAGCCCCGCCACTCCCCCGCCTTGATGCGCAGGAAGGCGGCGCGCTTCACATAGCGGGCGCCCTTCAACTTTTTATTCTTCTGGTAGGCTGCCAGACGCTCCCCCTTCCCCACCTTGTCCTGGAAGCGTTCAGCCATGTCGTAGCAGCCTAGGGGCAGGGGCAGGGCTCCCTGGGGGAAGCCGTTGGAAAAGATGAGGGGCGGCTCCCCGATCAGGGAGAAGTCGATGATCTCTTCCTCCAGGTCCTTATCCCCGTACAGCCGCAGCCAGCTCCAGCAGAAGGCGCCGAAGAGGGTGTCGCTCTGCAGCGGGGAGGCCAGGGGCCCTAGAGGCTGGATGGTGGCTCGATAGAGGGGCATGGTTACACCCCTTTAGCGGTGACTTCGTAATGGAACTTTACCTTGCCGTAACCCCGGGAGCCGCTGTTCCCCAAGTAGGAAGCCTCCACCAAGGACAGGCCCTGTTTTACAAAGTCCACCAGTTTTTTCTCGTCGTCCTTATCAAAAAGCTGCAGTTGGATATCCAAGGTAAACTCTGCCCCGGCCGGCACCCTCTCCATGAAGCGAGGGCTTTTGGCCGTGCCGCTTTTGCGGTCGATAATGTTCTCCGCCTTAACTTCCAGATAGCTGCCCTTTTCCAAAGGTAACTTCTGCACCTTTTCCCGGAAGGCCTCCGTCATCACGCTGTCCCGCACTAGGATACGGGTGGGCCCACATTTGGAGCCAGGGTTGAAATGAGCGCCAAATATGGTGCAGATCGGGCAGCCAGGCTGTCCACAGCCACATGGCTCGCTATCAGTATCTTCCAAATTTTTCTTCTTTGCCCCGTAAACATGTTCTAGTTGGGACCGCATCTTCCCCTTCAGGCTGGAACCCGGCAGATAGGGCTCCCCAGTGAGGGGGTTCTTGATTACCTCGCTGTCAGCACCACCGATGCCCAGATCGTTGGCGCCGCCCTTAATGGAGATACCGGTAACACATTCGATAGTCCCTTGGAAAGAAACGATTTTTTTCAATTTCCAGCTAGCCATTAACTTTCACTCTCCCTTATGCATAATTCATTCCTCCCCCTGCCCCCCGCTACCACTGCCCTAGGGCTGGCAGTTTGTGCCGGAGAGGGGTGGTTGGTGCCCTTATTTTTTCAGATAGGCGATGACCGCTTCAAAATGTTTCATGAAGGCGTTAAAGTCACCCTCATTGTGTACCCGCTCCATGTTCTTCTCTATGAATTGTACAAAGACGGGAGTCACCCTGCTCCTGGATTCTGCATATCTAGCGAAAGGTCCTAGGCGTGCTAACTCGCTTTGCACCTCTCGGAAGGAGCGTCCGTTGTCTATAATGGAGCGAAGCCTGATACAAAAATCATAAAACTTGCGCAACTGGGAGCTTTTGTTCTTATCCCGGTCATCTAGGGCTTCAGCGATCATGATAGGATAGTCGACGATGTACTCCTTGCGCAGGACTAATTTCTCTCCCTCCTTAGCAAAGTACCCATCCTTCAAATACCCTGGTGGCAGGCCCCTGCTGGGCGGGGCTGCATAGGGCCGTCCGCCTCCTGGTCTGTTTTGATTGGCATAGCCTCCACCCCTGCTGGTATCATATGTTGGCATTAGTGCGCACCTCCTTAGTCTGGTTCAAGATACAGGTTATCACTGTCTGGGCGAAGTACAGGTTGCGGTTGAGCTCCTTGTAGTTGGCCGCATTCTTAGGCAGTCCCTCGGCATAGCGGAAGAAATTGCGCAGCTTCTCCTCAGGCAGGTTTTTATAGTTGCGGGTCCTGTCGTAGTAGAAGAGGGGCTCGAACATCAGGCCCAGCACATCGTGATCCACCAAGAAGCGCCGGTACATTTCGCTGTAGATCTGGATCCGCCGCAGTATGTTGGTGTTCACATACTGGCTCTCCGGCAGCAGCAGCTTGATGTTTTCCACTTGGGCGGCAAAGTCCTCCCAGGAGAACACATCCCCCAGGAAGGAGACCCCGTTGCGGCCCTGCTTGCCTGGATAGAGGGCCACAGGGGCGCTGTTCTTCACCCTCTTCAGCTCTTCTTCACTGCTCTCTGCCAAGAGGGCCAGGTTGGCCTTAGGATCTGCCAGGCAGAGGGCGGCCGACAGGGTCACGCAGGGGTTGTCGCCGGCAAAGCGGCGGAAAGCCTGGGCGATACGCAGCGCCAGGGCCGGCATCTGATCCCAGGGACCGATGAGGAAGAGGTCGTCACCGCCGGAAAAGACGCTGTAAACAGCCGGATACTCCTCCTCCAACAGGTAGCTGATATAGCCAGAGAAAAACTGTTCCAGCAGCCGGGACAGGGCAGTGATCCGGGCGATGGTGCCGTAGTGTTTATCCCTCTCCCGCATGCCGTCGGCGAACAGGTAGCCCAAGGTGTCTACATCGGCCTTCAAGATGGCCAGCCGCTTGCTGCCGACAGCCTGCTCCGCCAGCTCGCTAAAGGACAGGGGCTCCATCCCCTCCTTAGGCAGGTGGTTGGCCATTAGGCGTACAGCCAGGGGATAGCCGGTCATGTTAGCAGGCAGTTCCCAACGGTTCAACTGCTCTACCCGCACCAAAGGGCCCTTGGTCTCTTCCTGCTCAAAGCTGAGCCAGTAACCCGGCCACAGCTGGTACTCTCCCCCTTCCCGGCTCAACCACAGGGTCTTCGCCGTGGCCAGCCTGCCGCCTAACTGCTCCTGGAGCCGGCACTGGTCACAGACGTCCCGTCCTACGGCAATTAAGGCCTTGCCACAGGAATGGCAGGCATGCTTATTAGCTAGATCGTCAGCCAGGATGAAGGCCTCCTCCCGCCAGCCCTCTTCACCTGTGAGCACTGTCCGGAAGGCCCGGTTCTTCTCCCGCCGCAAACGTTGGGAAAGTTCGGTGATAGTACCGCTGTAGTCCTTCTGCAGCCCTTCGTCTCCAAGGGGTAGCCAGGCCATGTTTACTGCTATCTCCCCGGCAAAGCGGCGGTAGAGGTTTGCCGCCGTCTCCTCGGCCAAGGCTTCCACCCTGCCCCTCACCTCTGCCGTATTGGGCAGCAGCAGGTAGAACTTACCGCCGCTGAGCATCAGGATGTTGCCATAGGGCGCCTCTGTAACATCGCAGATGTGGTAGGCCAGGGTCTGAATCATGGCATCTACCAGGAAGGAGCGGGCCCGCAGCCGCTTAGCTACTCCCTTGACGCTGGTCCGGGCTACGGCGAAGATGTAAGTCTGTATGCCAGAAAAATCTGCTGTCAACAGCAGGTAAGGCTCCTTCTCCTCGCTCCCTGCCTGGAGGCAATAGGCCACCGCAGCCGTGATCTTCAGCCTGTCGTAGAGGGAGACATCCTGTCCAGGACTGGAGTCGGCAGGTACGCACCAAAGGTGCCGCTTTAAGATGGTGTCCAGGGTGGTCAAAAGGGCGGCGATACCCTTAGGAGGAGCCGCTGCCACTAAGGCCACGTCCTCATCCAGACCGGCCACCACCTTCTTGGTTTCCACCTGCACCCGTTCCCCAGCAGGGAAACAATTGGTCAAGTCCAGCACTGCCTGGCTGTAATAGGCCCCGGGAAGCTGCTGGGGAGCACTTCCCAAAGTGAGACGGCTGAAGACGCTCTTCAAGGCCGGCAGTCTGCCGCCTCCTCCCTGGTTGGACGGCTCCCCTCCTCCTGCCACCTTAGAGGCCTTTGCCAGGACAGAGTCGCCGCCGCCGTTGTCCAGGTACGCACACAGCTCCTCCACTGGAGTATAGAGGCTGAAGAGGCTGGCATTCCTCCTCACCCACTCCCCAGGGAAAAAGCCGGGCAGCAGCCGCAGATCGTAGAGCAGCGCCGCCAAGTAAAAGTCATAGTTTACTGCCATAGTTCCCTCCTATCTTTAATCTCTGCGAGATGAACTAATGTGGTACACCACACCATCTTCATTGTAGCACATAATAGTAAAAAGGGGAATAGACAGTCTGTGTCTTTCCCGTGAATTTGGGGCCCCCCGAACCCCTTGCCGCAACCTACTCCCGGCCCTCACCCTCCTACGTTGGAGAGGCTATCCTCCATAGAAAAAGCCCCCCTGGGCTTCGGCGCCTAGTAGGGCGCTCCAAAGGGGCAGGGGGACTTGCACAGCACTTCCCTAATTATGCTCTTCAACCCGCCCCTACGGCAGCAGGGGCTGGGACAGCCCTTCCCTCGGCAACGGCCGGGGGCGGCCCTCAGCGGGGAAAGATCAGTTCGTGTTCGTCGCTGTTGGCGGCAGGCTCGGCGGTGAGTTCAAAGGGGATCCGCTTCTCCCTGCCCACCTTTTTCAGGAAGATAGTGATGGCCGCAGATGTAGAAAGGCCGATGTTCTCCAAAACGGCCTCCGCATTCTTCTTTACCTCATCATCAATACGAAAACTTATCTGTGCCATAAATTAAGCCTCCCTTCGCTTTAATTATAGCTAAAAGAGGGTTTTTGTCAAGCAAATGTATAGAAAAAACGCAACTCCCGCCCTTGGCGGCAGGAGCTGCGATGCTAGCATTAAAATTAATGGTGGGCCCAGTAGGACTCGAACCTACGACCAGCCGGTTATGAGCCGGCGGCTCTACCAACTGAGCTATAGGCCCATAGAGCACCAACAGCACTATTATAGCCAAAGCAGGAACCCTTGTCAAGGCCGCTCAGTCCAAAAAGTCCTTCAGCTTGCGGCTGCGGCTGGGGTGGCGCAGCTTCCGCAGGGCCTTGGCCTCGATCTGCCGGATACGCTCCCTGGTGACCCCGAAGCACTGGCCCACCTCTTCCAAAGTGCGGCTGCGGCCGTCCTCCAGGCCGAAGCGCAGCTCCAAAACCTTCCTCTCCCTGGGAGCCAGGGTTTGGAGCACCTCCCCCAGTTGCTCCTTCAAGAGGGTGAAGGACACTGCGTCTGCTGGGGCAGGGGCGTCGTAGTCCTCGATGAAGTCCCCTAGGTGGGAGTCTTCCTCCTCCCCGATAGGGGTCTCCAGGGACACCGGCTCCTGGGCTATCTTCATGATATCCCGCACCTTGTCCACCGTGGTGCCCATCTCCCGGGCCAGTTCCTCCGGCTGGGGCTCCCTGCCCAGTTCTTGCAACAGCTGGCGGCTGACCCGGATCAGCTTGTTGATGGTCTCCACCATGTGGACTGGTATGCGGATGGTGCGGGCCTGGTCGGCGATGGCCCTGGTGATGGCCTGCCTAATCCACCAGGTGGCGTAGGTGGAGAACTTAAAGCCCTTGTTGTAGTCAAACTTCTCCACCGCCTTGATCAGGCCCAGGTTCCCCTCCTGGATCAGATCCAGGAAGAGCATGCCCCGGCCCACATAGCGCTTGGCTATGCTCACCACTAGGCGTAGGTTGGTCTCGGAGAGGACCTTCTTGGCCTCCTCCCCCTGCTGCTTCAACTCCGTCAGCAGCTGTCTAAAGTCGGCCTCTGCCTCCTGGCAGGCCTGGGCCAGGTCGGCAGACCCCTCCCCCTTGGCCTTGGCCTTTGCCGCCTGCAACAGGTTGTCGATCTTCTGCAGCTGGTGGGTCTCCTTGTCGCTGGTGGGCTTCTGGACTGCCAGGGCTTCGTACTGGGGATTCATGCACCTAGCCTCCGCCAGCAGGTGCTGGAGGTGGCGCCGCTCATCCCTGGTTAATTCAAAGATCAGCTCTTCGTACTCAGACAGGGAGCAGGGATGGCCGCTGCGGGAGCGTTCCAGCACCTGCTGCAGCATTTGCGGCATGCTGCGCTGCCGGGTGATCTTCCGTTCCTGGGCCAGCAGGGCCTGGGCCCGCTCTAAGAGGTGGAGGGCTGTCTCCCCCTCCTTGGCTGCGGCCTCCTGCCCCGGCTTGTGGCCCCGCAGCAGTTTCTCAGCCTGGCGGCCCTTGTCCATCCGCTTGGCCAGCTTAACCTCGTCGTCCCCTTCCAGCAGGGGCACCCGGCCTATCTCCTTCAGGTACATCCGCACCGGATCGTCGATGCTGATGCCCTCGGGAACCGTCAGCTTGGCCAGCTCTGTCTCGCTGACCCCTTCGCTGCCCTGGGCTATCTCCGCCAAGTCGGCCTCGATATCCCCCTCTTCCTCGCTGCCTTCGTCAACCAGCTTCAGCCCCTTGTTGGCCATTTCCTCCAACAGGCGCTCCACCAGTTCTTCGTCGGCGTTAGGGGCCGCCTCTAGCACATCCCCCACGGTGAGGAGGCCGTTGTTCTCCTTGGCCTTGGCCAGCAGTTCGTCTAACTGCTCCTGGCTGAGGCCGCCGCTAGGCAGCTCCGGCAGGCCGGAGTAGTCCCCTCCCTCGTCCAGGTCCTTCATGCCTGCCAATTCGGCAAACCCGTCTATACCCTCTTGGAAGCCTGCCAGCTCGGCGGCTTCCTGGAGCTCTTCTGCTTCTTCTTCCTGGAGGGCCTCCGCCCGCTGGAAGTCCTGCTCAGTCTTCAAGGCTTCGTCGTTGAAGCTGGGCTCTTCCTCTTCCGTCTCCGCAAGCTGGCCCCTGCCCTGTTCCAAGGAGGAAGGAGGCTGGGGTAGGAGGGCCAGGGGGGCCGGTTCCTGCTCGGCGCCAGCCTCAGTCTGCTGCGCTAGCGGTTCCTGCTCGGTGCCAGCCTCTGGCTGCTGCGCTGCCGTCTCTTGCTCAGCGCCAGCCTCTGGTGGCTGCGCTAGCGGCTCCTGCTCGGCGCCAGCCTCAGGCTGCTGCTCTGCCGGCTCTTGCTCGGTGCCAGCATCCGGCTGCTGCTCTGCCAGTTCTTGCTCGGTGTCAACCGGTTCCTGCTCAGTGCTAGCTTCTAAGGGCAGCTGCAACTGTTCGCTGTCCAGTTCCTTGTCCACGGCCTTCCCTCCTTTCCCTCTTACTTTCCTCTATCTCGGTACAGCTGGCTAATCTGCTGTTTGATTTGCTGACTAGCCGCCAATTCTTCCACATAACGGCCATCCTGGGCCTGGACGTACTCCGCCGCTAAGGCCGCATGACGCTGGTACTCCTGCTGCAGGTGGTGGCAGTCCAGCTGCCAGCAGCAGTCCCCCACTACGGCGTCCAAGGCCTGGCCGGGCAGGGGTTGGGCGGCTAACTGGGCCAGGGCCCTGCCGGCCCCTTCCTCCTCTTCCAGCCGGGCCGCCAGAAAGCTGCCTACCTCGCCGGCCCCTGGGGCGGCCTCATAGGCCTGGAGCCCCTCGTAGATGGCCTGGTAGGCGGGGCAGCTGAAGCCCCAACGCTCTACCGTGGCTGCACAGTTAGGGAGGAGCTGCGGCTGGTTCAAGAGGCAGACCAGCAACAGCTTCTCGGCCGGCAGGCCTTCCGGCACCTGCTGCACCGGCGTCTCGGCCACAGCCTGGGCAGTTCTGCCCCCTGGCTGCCTCCTCCCCTGGCTGCGGGCCGCCTTGCGGTACTCTTCCAGGATCAGAGCCTCGTCAATCACCAAGCGCTGGGCCAGCTGCCTGATATAGGCGGCCGCCTCTATCTCGCTTCCCCCCTCGAGAAGGAATGGTATAATATTCGCCACAGCCTGTACTTTTCCTGCCAAACTAGTGGTATTATTTTGTCTAAGTACTTCGTTAAGCTGAAAAGCCAGCCCCTCTTCCGCCCTTGCGATAACCTGCAAAAAGGCCTCTCGGCCCTGGCTGCCCCGGGCCCGGATGAACTCATCCGGATCCTTCCCCTCCGGCACTAGGGCCACCCGCACCTGCAGGCCGTTGCTGCGGGCCAGGCTCACCGCCCGCACCGCGGCCGCCCGGCCGGGAGGGTCGCTATCGTAGCAGAACACCACTTCCCCAGCACAGCGGCCCAGCAGCCGGGCCTGTTGCTGGCTGAAGGCGGTGCCCATGGAGGCCACTGCGTTCTCTATCCCCGCCGCATGGAGGCTGATGGCGTCCATGTAGCCCTCCACCACGATGGCCTGCTTAGCGGCCCTGATGGCCGGCAGGGCTACGTCCAGGGCGAAGAGGAGGTAGCGCTTGTTGAAAAAGTCCGTCTCCGCCGTGTTCATGTACTTGGCCGCAGCCTGCTGGGCGCCGATGAGGCGGCCGCCGTAGCCTACGATCTGGCCCCGGGGGTTCTTGATAGGGATCATCACCCGTTGGCGGAACTTATCGTAGCAGGAGCCCTCCCGGCCCTTGGCCACCAGGCCTGCCGCCAGCAGCACCTCCTCCTTGATGCCCCGCTTGCTGAGGTTAACCAGCAAACTGCGGAAGCTAGGCAGGGCGTAGCCCAGGGAGAAGCGCTGGATGATGGAGGCGTTGATGCCTCGGGCGGCTAAGTAGTCCAGGGCCTCCCGGCCTTGGGGCATCTTGGTCAGGCAGGCCTGAAAGTAACGGCAGGCCAGCTCGTTGGCCTCCACCACCGCCTGCCGCTGCTGCTCCCTGGCCGCTTCCTGGGCGCTCTTCTGCCCCTCCGGCACCGGGATGTGGTAGCGGGCCGCCAGCAGCTTCAGGGCTTCGCTGAAGCCGCAGTGCTCTATCTGGCGGACGAAGGCGAAGACGTCCCCGCCAGCGTGGCAGCCGAAGCAGTAGAAGAGCCCCTTGTCCGGGTTGACAGAAAAGGAGGGGGTCTTCTCACCGTGGAAGGGGCAGCAGCCCCAGTAGCGCCTGCCCCGGCGCTGCAGGTTCACATAGGAGGAGGCCACCTCTAGGATGTTGGCGCTGCTCCGTACCTGCTCCTTGAAACTCTCCCACTCTTGCTCCATCTTGCCCCCGCCTCAGCCATATAGCACCAATTCGCTAATGTTACACTATATTCCCTATTTACTGGGAAAAATCCTCTTTCTTGCCGCCCTATTTTTCCCTCCCCCCTCTTTCTCCTTGCCTTATAGGTAAAACATGGTATAATAGGGCCATAATGGAAGAGAAGAGGTGGGTTGTGCCCAATGAAAAAAATCTTGCTCCTTTTGACCTTGCTCCTCTGCTTCTTCACCCAGGTCTGCTGGGCGGAAGACCCTCTGATCACTAGCAAGGAGCGCTCCTTCAACCCCCTCACCGGCGTCTACACCCTGGTGGGAGATGCCACCATCCGCTGGCCTAGCGAGCGGATGGACCTGGTGATCTCCTGTGACCGGGCCCAGGTCCTCCTCTACCAGATGGAGGTCCACGCCGAGGGGAATATCAAGCTGGAATACGATGCGGACACCCGCTTCACCTGCGACAGGGTGGACGTCTACCACAGCGACAGCACCGCCTATGTGGAGGGCAACACCGTCTTCCGCTGCGGCCAGGACGAGATCAAGGCCGACAAGGGGAGCTATTGTTGGAAGACCAAGCTGGCGGTGTTCAGCGGCCACGTGCGGGTCAACGGCAAGCCCTACGAGCAGGACGTAGAATACAATGTAATAAAGCATCAATTAACCAAACCCTGAGCCCTGGTTTGCCCTAAAACAGGCGTATTTGTTTGACTAATGCCTTTCACCGTGCTATAATAGGTCTAAAGTTAGGCCGGCTAGCTGGAAAAGGCGGCTGTACAAGGGCCTGGCCAGGAACGGAGGTCGTATTATGGGTCGTAGGAAAGCTCTCCCCCCAGACTTTGATGGCACCTATACGGAGGACATGCTCAGTGACCGGCAGCGGAAGATCCTGGAGTTTTTGCGCAACCACATGCTGCTGCGGGGCTATCCCCCTGCCGTACGGGAGATCGGCGAAGCGGTGGGCCTCTCCTCCTCCGCCAGCGTCCACAACCACCTGCGCAACCTGGAGGAGATGGGCTTCATCACCAGGGACGAGGCCAAGAGCCGCAACATAGAGCTGCGGGGGGCCAACGCCGAGGCCTGGCGGCAGAAGGAGATGGTGGCCGTGCCCCTGCTGGGCCGGGTGACCGCCGGCCAGCCCATCCTGGCCGTGGAGAACATCGAGGACACCTACCCCATTCCTAAGGAC
This sequence comes from uncultured Phascolarctobacterium sp., assembly GCA_964641395.1. Lineage (GTDB taxonomy): Bacteria > Bacillota > Negativicutes > Acidaminococcales > Acidaminococcaceae > CANQBR01. Next base: position 16,613 of record CAZXKQ010000015.1, read on the forward strand.
CTGGTAGGCTGCAGCGACGACCTCTTCATGCTCAACGTGGAGGGGGACAGCATGATCCAGGCCGGCATCTTCGACCACGACTACATCATCGCCCGCAAGCAGGACTACGCCAGCAACGGCGACATCGTAGTGGCCCTCATCGACGGGGAGACTACCACGGTGAAGCGCTACTTCCGGGAGCGGCGCAACATCCGCCTCCAGCCGGAAAACGACAAGTACCAGCCCATCCTGGGCACCGACAACATCCAGATCCTAGGCAAGGTTATGGCCGTCTTCAGGATGCTGTAACCTAACCCAGCCTGCACCCCTACTCCACCCTCAGGGTGGAGTTTTTTCTTTGCCCCTGCCCAGGGGGCAATGAAAAGGCCCTGCCGCAGCAGGGCCGGTGACGCTAGCTTTTAGTTCTGGGGGGCTACTTTCCTTCCTCTTCCTCTAGGTACCTGTAGTAGGCCTTGGTTTCCGCCACGATGACTCCGCTGAGCAGGAGGAGGGCGATGAGGTTGGGGATGGCCATCAGGCCGTTGACGATGTCCGCCAGGGTCCAGATGGTCTCCAGCTTCAGGAAGGGGGCGCAGGCTACGATGAGGATGAAGAAGATCCGGTAAGGCATGATGCCCTTAACCCCTACCAGGTACTCTACGCAGCGCTCCCCGTAGTAGTTCCACCCCAGGGTGGTGGTGAAGGCGAAGAGGGAGAGGGCCACCATCAGCAGGTAGCTGCCCACGCTGGCGAAGGTGCCGCTGAAGGCCGCCTCGGTCATAGCCGCCCCGTTCAGGTCCCCATGCCACACATCGGTGACCACTAGGGTGAGGCCGGTGAGGGTGCAGATGATGATGGTGTCGATGAAGGTGCCGGTCATGGATACCAGGCCCTGCTCTGCCGGCCACTTGGTCTTGGCGGCAGCGGCCACGATGGGGGCGGAGCCTAGGCCGGACTCATTGGAGAAGACGCCCCTGGCTACGCCGCTGCGCATGGCCAGCATAACCGTAGCCCCTAGGAAGCCTCCCTGGGCCGCCGTGCCGGTGAAGGCGCTCTCCAAGACCTTGGCCACGGCCCCAGGCAGGCTGCCGGCGTGGAGCACCAGGATGCTGACGGTGGCCACGAAGTAGAGGGCGGCCATGAAGGGCACTACGGCCCCGGTAACAGTGGCGATGGAGCGGAGGCCCCCTATGGTCACCACTGCCACCAGGATGGTCAGGGCGAGGCCGGTGATGTAGGCAGGCAGGCCTATGGTGAGGTTGGTGATTTCAGTGATGGAGTTGATCTGGGCGAAGGTGCCGATGCCGAAGCAGGCGCAGAGGACGCCGAAGAGGGCGAAGATCACAGCTAGAGGCCGGAACTTCCTGCCTAAGCCGTTCTCTATATAGTACATGGGACCGCCGGAGATGTTGCCGTTGTCGTCCACCTTGCGGAACTTAACCGCCAGCATACACTCCGCATACTTGGTGGCCATGCCAAAGAAGGCCGCCACCCACATCCAGAAGAGGGCTCCCGGCCCGCCGGCCCGGATGGCGGTGGCCACCCCTACGATGTTGCCGGTGCCCACCGTGGCCGCCAGGGCGGTACAGAGGGCCTTGAAGCTGCTCACGTCCCCCTCCCCCTCGCTCTTAGCGGCGAAGATCATCCGCAGGGCCCTAGGCAGCCGCAGCACCTGGATGAGCTGCAGGCGGATAGTCAGCAGGATGCCGGTGCCCACCAAGAGGATTAAAAGGGGCGGCCCCCAGACGAAACTGTCAATTTCGTTTAACAACTCCAACATGGATCTTTCCTCCTCGCTTTTTGGTTCGGCTAGGTGGAGAAAGGGAGCCGGCTGCAATAAAAAAGCTCCCAGACTGACTCTGGAAGCAATAGTAAAGCCCTCACCCTTCCTAGCTGCCTAACGGCAATGACTAGGAAGCAAAGTGCTGCTCTGTCCTTTGGCCTGAGAGATTGAGAAGAGCGTCGCTCCCCCGTGCCCCTTCGGCACCCTGTACGGGACTCTCCAGAGTCGTGTCCGGCGGCAGTTCATCGCTGCAAGGGCAGCACCTGAGAGTTTTACTCCTTCGGTAGGCCTAGGCCTTCTCCTGCCGTCATCAACCACACTTTCTTCACTTTATGTAGGTTATTATAACATAAATGGCCTTGATTGCAAGGGCAGAAGTAAAATTTTTGTGAAGTTCTGTCTCCCAGCCCCCACTAGCCGAGGGCCTTCCAGTAGCCGGTTTTATTAGAGCCTACCCTGGTCAGGTAGCCCCTCTGGCGGAGGTTAGTTATGGCGGTATCCACAGTCGTCTTCCCCACTCCCAGCAGCGGGGCCAGCTCCTTCTTGGTGATGTGGGGATTGTGGCGCATTTCCGCCAGTATCCTCCCCTGCAGCGTGGACAGAGAGGCCCCCTTCTGGGGCTTCTTACCCATCCCTTCCCCTGGCTTGCTCCCCAGGGGGTTCAGCCAGCGGAAGGGTATGGTCACCACGATGGCATTCTCCCGAAAGGCAAAGGACTTCCTGCCGTATTTTTCCGTAATCGTAGGTACCCCCCTCCCCGTCTTCTCGCTGATGTGGAGCTGGAGGAATATCTCCGACAGTTTTTTATTCACAGGCACCGACTCCCCTGCGAAAAACCCTTCCATGGTCTGCTCCGGCGCCAGGCTGCCCCGGGAGAGGATTTCTATCCGGTCAGAGTAGATGGTTATCATAGGTTCATTACCAGTTACCCACTTATTGTGGACAAAGGCATTGATGATGGCTTCCCGGAAGGCAGCCTCCTCAAAGAGGGGGACTTCCTTCCGCTCCACGACCCTGCCTTCCTCGTCAGCCTGGATGAGGTTCAGCACATCCCCGTACCTCAGCACCTCATCTAGGGAATAAAGGAGGCAGCGGTAGCCGAACTCCCGCACGGAGTACAGTTTGTCCGCCTTGGAGGTACCGGAAAAAAGAGCAACCCGCAGGGGAAGGTGGGAGTTATCTGCTAAGACCTGGGCCAACAGGTTGTACCTGCCGTCCTCGGTCCGCAGCCCTAAATTCTTCTCAAAGGTGTCCGGCCTCAGCCTCAGCCCCTTGGCGCCGTAGTAGATCAGCAACTGCTCAAAAGTTAGATCTTGGTACTCTGACGGCGTGTTCTCCATGGAGGGCAGCCCCTGCCGCAGGACGGCAAAAAGATAGGACTCTTTTTCCGGGTATCTCTGCAGTTGTTCCTTGCTGGAGCCGATGCGGATATAACGCTTCTGCCTGAAGGCGGTGGGAACGCCCTTGGCCGCCGCTATGGTCAAGACCACTATCCTCTTCCCCTGGATGAGGGCCTCGTGGAAGGCGAAGTTCACGTAGGGCTCCAGCTGTCGGGCCAGAAAATGCTGCAGGGGTTCATTTTTCACGTTTTGGTCATAATTAAAGGCCGTCCCTACCAGAGCGTGGGTTCCATCCTCCACCCCCCACACAAGGTAGGCCGAAGACCTGCCGCAGTAGGCGGCACTGTTGGCCAGGGCCGAGATATACTCCCCTAGCTCGTAGGGTTCGTACCAATCTTTTTTGAACTCGAACCATTCCTTTTCAAAGCTGTATGCGGTGAGTTCCTGAAGCAAGCTGGGGAGATCGGCCATGGTAACCTCAGCCTCCTAAAAATATTGTCCGGGTGATAAACCAGGTAATATAATCATACCATAGGGCCGCCCCTTCTGCAACCGTTCCAGGGGAAAAAGGCCCTACTTGCCGCCGAAATACTTGGCGAAGCTCAGGGCCGCCTGCTGCTGCACCTCCCGGTCAAAGGCCACGTAGGCGGCTAGCAGCTCCTCTCCCGCGGGAGTGAGGGCGGCGAACCCTCCTTGGGCCCCTCCTGCCGCCGCCTCCACCAGCTTGTAGCCTAGGTCCGCCTCCGCCCGGCGGAGGATCTTCCAGGCCTTGCTGCTGGACATGCCCATGCTCTGGTAGGCGGCCCGCAGGGAGCCATGCTGGGCCACCAGCCTCATCAGTTCCGCCACCCCCTTGCCGAAGGACAGCTGCTGGTTGAAGACCCGCACCTTGATATGGTAGTTGGCCGGCGCTCTGTAGTTTGACATCTTACCACCCCTTGGCAAAGCCGCAAGCAGGATAGGTGCAGGGGTTGCAGCCTAGGCAGAGGCCCCCCTCCCCTAGGCTGGCTAGGGCAGCGGCGCTGAGCCTCTCCCCGGCGGCCAGCCGCGGCAGCACGGCGTCGAAGATGGTTACCCGGTCATGCAGCACGCAGCCAGGCAGGCCGCAGAGGGGCTTGTCCCCTGGCAGATAGGCCAGGAGGAACATGGCCCCCGGCAGCACCGGCGCCCCGTAGCTCACCACCTCCGCCCCGCTGGCCTTGATGGCGGCGGGGGTCCTGTCGTCTGGGTCTACGCTCATGCCTCCGGTGCAGAAGAGGAGCTCCGCCACCTCCGCCGCCTCCCGGATAGCCGCCTGGATCAGGGCCGGCTGGTCAGGCAGCAGCCTTTCGTACACCACCCTGATGCCGTAGGCGGCCAGCTTGGCCTTCACCACCGGCCCGAAGCCGTCAGGCACTAAGCCCTTGGCCACCTCGTTGCCGGTGATCAGCAGGGCGGCTGTCTGCTTCACGTAGGGCAACACCTGGAAGAGGGGCCGGCCCTGCAGCCCTGCCACCACCTGCTCCAACTTCCTTTTAGCCAGCATGAGGGGGATGATCCGCAGACCGGCCAGCTTGGCCCCTGCCGCCACCGGGGTCTGGCCCCAGCGGCAGGCGCACATCACCTCTCCCGCCTGGTTGAAGTGGAGGAGCTTTTCCCTCTCCACCGTGAAGAGGCCGGGCTGGGCGGCGAACAGCTCCACCTTCCCCTCCCAGCAGGGCCCGCTGGTCACCCCTGGGCCGGCGCAACAGCTGGCCAGCAGCTGGGCCGCCTCTTCCTCGTGGACTAGGCCTGGATCCGGCTCCCACACGTAGAGCCGCTCCTTGCCCATGGCCAGGAGCAGGGGTATGTCCTCTGCCTGCACCAGGTGGCCCCTGCGGAAGGCCGGCCCCTTGCTCACCCCGGGGACGATGCGGGTAAGGTCGTGGCAGAGGACGCAGCCCACTGCCTCTTCCGTCTTGATAGTCTTCATGCTATGCCTCCTACTACTTCTGCTGGGAGCCCTCCGGGGCAGGCTGGAGCAGGGTGAAGCCGTAGCGCCGCCAGATAGGCTGGGCTCCCTGGAGGTAGGCGGCCAGGCGCCGGGCTGCCTCCTTCTCCTTGCTGGCCTTCAACAGGCCCAGGGGGTAGACTATCCTCTGCCCGCTGGCCCCTAGGGCGGCCACCTCCACCACCTCCACCTGGTCCGTGAGGGCGGCATCGGTGGCGTAGACCAGGCCGGCCTGGGCGCTGCCCTGGGCCACCCAGCCCAGCACCTGGCTGACGCTGGTGGCCAAACTGGCCTTGGCCTTCACCTGCTGCCACAGGCCTAGGTGTTGCAGATAGGCCTGGGCGTAGGCGCCGGCTGGTACGCTGGCCGGCTCCCCTAGGGCCAGCACCCCTGCCTTCCCCAGCTCCCTAAAGCCCCTCACCTGGGCAGGGTTGCCCTTGGGCACTATCAGCACCAGGGCATTTCCTAAGAGGGGCTTGACGCTGTCTGCCTCCACCAGGCCCTGGGCCACCAAGGCGTCCAGGGGCCCAGGGGCGGCGGGGAGGAAGAGGTCCGCCTCTAAGCCCTGCTCCAGCTGCCGTTGCAGGTGGCCGGAGCCAGCGTAGACTCCTTCCACCCTGATGTGTTCCTGCCGGCTGAAGGCAGGGAGGAGCTCCTTCTCCAATACCTGTTCTAAACTGGCTGCCGCCGCGATCCGCAGGCGGACCTGCTGCTGGTGCCGGGCCTGGCTGCAGCCCAGGCAGAGGAACAGGCCCAGCAGCAGTCCTAAAAGCCCGTACTTCTTCTGCATTCTTCCACCTCCGTCACCCTTCCCTGCTCCAGCCGCAGCAACTTGTGACAGAGAGGCAGCAAGTCCTCCCGCCGGTGGCTGACGATGATGGCCAGGGCGGCAGTGGCGGCCAGCAAGGCAGCCAGCTCCCTGCCCACCTCCCTCCGCAAAACTTCGTCCAAGCCACTGAAGGGCTCGTCTAAGAGCAAGAGGCGGGGCCTGGAGCCTAGCAGCCGGGCCAGGGCCAGGCGCTGCCTCTCCCCCCAGCTCAGACTGGCAGGATAGCGCTCCCCCAGCCCCTCCAAGCGCAGGCGGCGCAAGAGCTGGGCCACCTCCTGCTCCCGCTCCCTCCTAGGAAGGCCCAGGGAGCTTAGGCCGCAGCGGATGTTGTCCGCCACAGTGAGGTTGGGGAAGAGGGCCAAGTTAGGAAAGAGGTAGCCGCAGCGCCGCTGCCGGGGAAGCAGGCTGAAACCGGTGGCCGTGTCCGCCAGCAGCCTGCCTCCCAGCTCTATACGGCCCTCATCCATGGGCAGCAGGCCTGCCAAGCACTTCAAAACGGTGGTCTTGCCGCTGCCGGAGGGCCCCATCAGGCCCAGCACCGGCTGCTGGGAGCTGAGGTGCAGCCTCACCTCCAAGGTGAAGGGGGCCAGCTTCTTTTTGATAGCAGCCTGTAGCTCCATCTCAGCCCTCCCACCTCTTCCGGCTGCGGTAGAGGTAATAGTTCAGCAACAGCACTACCCCCAGGCCCAGCAGGGCGGCCACTCCGGCGTAGGCGGCAGCCGTCTGCCACTGGCCGGCGGCTACGGCGCTGTAGATGGCCAGGGGCAGGGTGCGGGTCAGGCCGGCTATGTTGCCTGCCACCATGATGGTGGCGCCAAACTCCCCCATGGCCCGGGCAAAGGCCAGCACCGCCCCGGCCATCAGGCCGCTGCCAGCGTTGGGCAGCAGCACCTTGAGGAAGATGGCCCCCTCCCCCATGCCCAGGGTGCGGGCCGCCGCCACCAAATCCGGCTCTACCTGCTCCAAGGCCCCCCGGGCCGCCCTGTACATAAGGGGGAAGGCGATGACGCTGGCTGCCATCACTGTGGCCAGCCAGGTGAAGGCCAGGTCCAAACCCAGTACCTGGCGGCAGAAACTGCCCAGGGGCCCCCGGGCCCCGCAGAGGTAGAGGAGGAAGAAGCCGGCCACCGTAGGGGGCAGCACCAGGGGCAGGGTGAAGAGGCTGTCTAACAAGAGCCGCCAGCGAGGCCGCAGGCGGCCCACCTGCCAGGCTAAGAGGAGGCCCAGGCAGAAGACCAGCCCGCTGGTGAGGGCGGCAGTCTGGAGGGAGAGCCAGAGGGGGCTCCAGTCTAGAGGGGAAAGGTCAAGCTCTGCCACAGTCCTTCACCTGCCCCTGCAAAAGCTCCAAGGCGTGGCCCAGCACCGGCAGGAGGTAGTCTAAGCCCTCCGCCACTGCCTTAGGGCTGCCTGGCAGATTGATAATCAGGCAGCGGCCCCGGGTCACCGCCACCCCCCGGCTGAGCATGGCCCGGGGGGTCTTAGTCAGGGAGTAGGCCCGCAGGGCCTCCGCCAGGCCTGGCACCGACCGCTCTGCCACCTGCAGGGTGGCCTCGGGAGTCACGTCCCGGGGGCTGAGGCCGGTACCGCCGCTGGTGATGATCAGCCCTACACCCTCCCTATCCGCCAGCTCCAGCAGGACCTGGCTGATGGCCTCTTGCTCATCTGCCACTAGCCTGGCGGCAGCCACCCTGTAACCGGCCGCCTCCAGTAGCCGGCGGGCCGTAGGGCCGCTTTCATCCTCCCTGCTACCGGCGGCGCTGCGGTCGGACACCGTCACCACTGCTGCCAAGGGTTCCCCAGACAGGGGCTCCTCCAGGCTGAACTCGTCTCCCAGCCTGAGGCTGCCTCCCTGCCGTACCCAGGCGAAGACCCCTAGCTTAGGCATCAGGCAGCGGCCTAGGCGCTGGGCTATGGCACAGCCTCGGTGGCAGTCCTTCCCTAGCTGGCTCACCTCCAGTACCACTCCGCGGGAGCTGTGGAGACGGCTGCCCACTTGGAGCCGGCTCCAGTCCAGGCCGGCCAGGCGGAGGTTTTCTCCGAAGGCCCCCGCCTCCAGCTCCACCCCCTCTTGGGCGGCAAAGGCGGCCGCCGCTTCCTCGCTTAAAAGGGAGACCTGCCGCTGCCAAGGGCCGGCGTGGGCATCTCCCACCAGGCCCCAGTCTGCCTGGGCCTGGGCTGCCGCCACCGGCAGCTTAGCCGTCCCCCGCTGCCGGCTGAGGCAGATGGCCGTCACCCGGCCCTTCACTGCTGCTGCCATCTGTAGTCACCGCTCCTTCCGCCGGTTTTGCTCACTAGGTGCACATCCTGGATCACCAGGGCCTTGCTGACCCCCTTACACATGTCGTAGAGGGCCAGCAGGGCGATCTGCACCCCGGTAAGGGCCTCCATTTCCACTCCCGTCCGGGCCACCGCCGCCGCCTTGCAGGTGACTTCCACCGCCCCCGCCTCCTCATCTAGCGCCAGCTCCACCTGGCACTTAGTCAGGGGCAGGGGGTGGCAGAGGGGGATGAGCTCACTGGCCTTCTTCGCCCCCTGTAGGCCGGCGATGCGGGCTACCGCCAGGGCGTCTCCCTTCGGCAGGGCCTGGGCCTTCAGTAAGTCCAGCACCCTTTGCCCCACCAGCAGGCGGCCTACAGCCACCGCCTCCCTGGCGGTAACGGCCTTGGCCCCGATATCTACCATCAGGGCCTGGCCCCTGTCATCTAGGTGGCTGAAGCCTTCCATGTCCATCCCCTCCTCTTTCGTTATTAGGCATTATAATAGTCTTTTACAAGTATAACGCTAGTATTAAGCCCCTTTATTGCTTGCTCTACAGCGCCTTGCTTCCTGCCCTTGATCAGCAAGAAGCTCCCTTGGAACTAGCCTCAGCCCCCTAAGTCCGCCAGGGCTAGGCAGGCCGGCGCCTGGGCGAAGGCGTGGCCTTGGGGTTTGCGGGCGATGACCTGGGCCATGGCCTGCCTTATGGCTTCATCCCCTGCCCCTTGCCTCAGCAGCCGCCCTAGGTCCGCCCCCTGCCTGTGGTAGAGGCAGCCGTAGAGGCGGCCCTGGCAGTCCAGCCGCACCCGGTTGCAGGCGGCACAGAAACAGTGGCTGAGGGGCTCGATAAAGCCTAGGCAGACCTGCAGCCCCCTGCTGCTGAGGCGGTAGTAACGGGCCGGACCCCGGCCTAAAGAGGGCCCTGCCCAGGGTTCTAGCCGGTAGCCCAGCTCCTGCAGGCGCTGCCGCACCACACCGCCCCTCAGTCCTGTGCTGCCTTTGTTGGCCGTCAAGGGCATCTCCTCGATGAAGCGGAGGGGTACGGCCAGGGCTGCGGCGTAGTTCAGTAACCCTAGCAGCTCCTCCCCCCCTAGGTCGGGCAGGAGCAGGCAGTTGAGCTTCACCGGCAGGCGGCAGGCTACCGCCGCCTCTATCCCCGCCAGCACCTGGGGCAGCCTGTCCTGGCCGCTCCAGCGCTGGAAGCGCCCCCTGTCCAGGCTGTCCAGGCTCACATTGACGCTGTCCAGGCCTAGGGCAGCCAGGGCCGGTGCCCCCTGGGCCAGGCGGGTGCCGTTGGTGGAGAGGCAGAGCCGCCCCACCAGGGGCCGCAGCTGGCGGAGGAAGTCCAGCCAGCCTGGCCGCAGCAGGGGCTCCCCCCCGGTGACCCGGATGGTGCTTATGCCCAGCTCCACAGCGCAGCGGGCCAGCCCCACCAGCTGGGCGGGGGCCAGCTCCGGCCCTGCCTCCTCCCTGCCTGTGCGGCAGTAGCGGCAGGCCAGGTCGCAGCGCCTGGTCAGGGAGAGGCGGAGGTAGTCCACCTCCCTCTGGTAACTTCCTAGCATCCTCCCCCGCCTCCTTCTGCCTGCTCTCTTTCTTAAGGTATATACAGCGCCCTAGCGTCATTCTCACCTTAGAGAAACGCCTGGGTTAAAAAACTGCCTCCTGCAAGAGCATCCCCCTGCCAAGAGGCAGCGTAGTTTACTTCTCAGTCCGGGCCAAGGCGGCCAGGGCCACCTGCTCCGGGGTGATGGGCAGCTCATAGAAGCGGGTGCCCAGGGCGTTGGCGATGGCGGCGGCTACGGCTGGCCCCGGGGTGTTGATCACCAGCTCCCCGATGGACTTGGCCCCGAAGGGGCCGCTCTTTTCGTAGCTAGGCTCAAACTCCACCTGGAGGCGGCCATTGTCTAGGCGGCTGGGTATCTTGTACTGCATCAGGGAGTTTTCGTACACCCGGCCCTGGGGGCTGTAGGTGACGTTTTCGCTGAGGGCCATGCCCAGCCCCTGGACGATGCCTCCCTCCGTCTGCACCCGGGCCAGGTTGGGGTTGATACAGGTGCCGCAGTCCACCACTCCGTAGTAGTTCACCGGCCGTACCTCTCCCGTCTCTGTGTCGATATCAATCTCTGCCACCCCTACCATGAAGGGAGGGGGGGAGGCGGTGGACTTAGTGCTCACCGTCACCTCCAGGGCCAGGTCGTTGGCCAGCTGGCTGGCTGCGGCCACCTCTGCCAGGCTGAGGCTGGCGCTGCCGTCTAACTTGGCCACCCTCTGCCCGTCAAAGCCCAGTTCCGCCGCCGTGCAGCCCAGGCGGCGGGCGGCCAGGGCGCAGATCCGCTGCCGCAGCTCCTGGGCCGCCTGGTAGACTGCCTGGCCGGTAAGGTAGGTGGTGCTGGAAGCGTAGGAGCCGCTGTCGTAGGGGGAGGCGTCGGTGTCCACCCCGAAGACGCTGACTGCGTCCAGGTCGCACTCCAACACTTCGGCGGCGATCTGGGCCAGGATGGTGTCGCAGCCGGTGCCCATGTCGGCGGCGCCGATGAGGAGGTTGTAGCTCCCCTCATCCCCCAGCTTCAGGGTGGCTCCCCCTACGTCCAGGTTGCTGATGGAAGAGCCCTGCATAGCCATGGCCATGCCCAGGGCCCGCAGCTTCCCTCCCCCTAGGTCCCGGCAGAGGCCCTTCTCTTCCCAGCCGCTGATGGCCTTGGCCCGGGCCAGGCAGCGGTCTAGGGCGCAGCTGGTATTGGTCTCCCCGTAGTAGGAGGGCAGATAGTCCCCCTCGTGGGTGATGTTCATTTCCCGCAGGGCGAAGGCGTCCAGCCCCAGCTGGGCCGCCAGCTCGTTGACGGCGCTTTCCAAGGCGAACATGCCCTGGGGGGCCCCGTAGCCTCGGTAGGCGCCGGCAGACATATAGTTGGTGTATACTACGTCAGAGACGAAGCGGTAACTCTCCGTCCGGTAGAGGGTGATGGGCTTGTGGCCCGCTAAGTCTACGGTAGTAGGGCCGTGATCCCCGTAGGCCCCGGTATTGGAAAGGGCGTACATATCGATGCCCCGGATGCGGCCGTCCCTCATAGCCCCCAGGCGGATCCGGATCTGCATCTCGTGGCGGGGGCTGGAGGCGGTCATGGCCTCATAGCGGCTGAACACCAGCTTGCTAGGCTTCTTAGTCTGCCAGGTGACGAAGGCAGGGTACATCTCGCTGATACAGGTCTGCTTGGCGCCGAAACCGCCGCCGATGCGGGGCTTCAGCACCCGGATCTTGCTCTTAGGCAGGCCCAGGGCGTTGGCCACGATGCGGCGGACGTGGAAGGGCACCTGGGTAGCGCTGGTGACCACCAGGCGGCCGTAGGCGTCCAGGGTGCAGAAGGTGCGGAAGGTCTCCATCATGCACTGCTGCACCGCCTTGGTGTGGTAGGTGCGGTCCAGCACCAGGTCGCAGCTGGCCAGGGTGGCCTCGATGTCCCCGTTGCCGCTCTCTGCATGGGCGCAGAGGTTGCGCTTATTATCCGCCCCTACGGGACAGAGGGCCTGCCAGTCCGCCTCAGGGTGGACCAAGATAGGGTTGTCCTTGGCTGTGGTAAAGTCTAAGAGGGGCTCCAGCACCTCGTACTCCACCTTCAGCAGGGAGAGGGCCCGCTCCACCGCCGCCTCCGTGCGGCCGGCTACGATGGCCACCGGATCCCCGATGTAGCGCAGCCGCCTGTCTAACAGCAGGTGGTCGCAGGGGCTGGCCTCCGGGTAGGTCTGGCCGGCCAGGGTGAAGCGGCGGGCGCCGGCCGGGACATCCTCCCAGGTATAGACGGCCTCGATGTCCGGCAGCAGCAGGGCCGCCTGCTTGTTAACCTTCTTCACCAGGGCGCTGGCGTAGGGAGAGCGGAGTAATTTTACGATTAAGCAGTCTTTAGGGGCCAGGTCGTCGGTGTAGACAGGCTGGCCTGTTAAAAGCTGCAGCGCGTCCTTCTTCGGCACCGCCGTGTTGACCAGTTTCACCGTCCCCCACCTCCCTTGTGAGCCTTCCGCCAGGCGAGGAAGTTGAGGATGCCCCGCAGCTGCCCTTCGTAACCGGAGCAACGGCAGAGGTTGCCGGCCAGGTAGGCCCTGATCTCCTCTACGCTAGGCTCCTCCTTCTCCCGCAGCAGGGCCAGGGCGTTCATGACGAAGCCGGGGTTACAGAAGCCGCACTGCTCCGCCCCCTCTGCGGCGATGAAGGGGGCCAGCTCTGCCGCCTCCTGCTGCAGCCCTTCCAAGGTGGTGACGGAGCGGCCCTCCGCCCTAGCGGCCAAGAGGGAGCAGGACAGTACCGGCCGGCCGTCCAAGAAGACGGTGCAGAGGCCGCAGTTGCTGGTTTCACAGCCCCGCTTCACGCTGTAGCAGCCTTCCCGGCGGAGGAAGTCCAGCAACAGGTCGCCGGCCTGGATGGTACGGCTTATCTTCTTCCCGTTGAGAGTCAGCTTAAGCTCCATGGCCGCCCTCCTTTAGGTAGCAGGACCGCAGGGCCCTGGCGGTGAGCACCCCCACTAGGTGGCTGCGGTAGGCGGCGCTGCCCCGGGTATTGCTGCCGGTGGGCACGGTGGCCGCCGCCTGGGCGGCTAGGGCCCCTATCTCCGCCTCCCCCAGGCTCCTGCCGGCGTAGTCCTCTAAGCCTGGCAGCAGCAGGGCCTTCCCCGGCCTAGCCCCGATGGCGATGCGGAGGCCGGCAGGCCGGACTGCGCAGGCGCAGGTGAGCAGGGGAAAGTCGGTCTCCGTCAGCCGGGCCGACTGGTAGGCCACGGCTACAGGCTCCTCCCCAGGCAGGCCCAGGTGGGTGATGATGTCCCTATCGTAGGGCAGGTTTACGTAGTCCGCCAGGGGCAGGGGGCCCCGCTTATAGAGCTCCACAGTGGCATCTAAGGCTAAAAAGAGGGTGAGCACGTCGCTAAAGCCGAAGCGGCCGTAGATGCTGCCCCCCAGGGTGGCCAGGTTGCGGAACTGCACCCCTACGATGCGGCCCACAGCCTGGGCTGCCGCCCCCTGGCTGTAGGCGGCCAGGGGCTGGGACAGCTCTAGCTGGCGCAGGGTCACCATGGCGCCCAGCCGCAGCCCCTCCGGGCCCTCCTCTATCTTGTCTAGGCCTAGGCCTCCTAGGTCGATGGCGGTCTGCACCCCGTAGCGGCTCAGCTTCAGCCACAGCATGCCCCCTAGGAGGCGGTTGCCCCGCTTCTGGTTCAGCTGGTAGGCCTCCTCCAGGCTGGCCGCCCTGTGATACTCTCGGATGCTGATCATAGTCTGCCTCCTAGCTCCTAGTGGGTGTAATCTTCCTCCCCTAGTATAACATAAGATGGCTGGCTCGACTAGGGCTGGCGGCAAATTAGCTCCCCTGCCTTGCCAGCCGGGCGGACTTGCCGTACAATAGAGGGAAAGAAGCCTGGAGGTGGGCCCGAGCATGAAGGAAGCAAAACCAGAAGACTTAAAGAGGATAGCCTGCATCATCCTGGCCTCCGGCAGCAGTAAGCGCTTCGGCAGCAACAAGCTGCTAGCCCTGCTCCAGGGCCGGCCCCTCCTCAGTTATATCTTGGAGGCCAGCGCCTGCCTCCCCTGCCGCCTGGTCACCACCCGCAGCCAGGAGGTGGCAGAGCTGTGCCGTCAGCAGGCGGTGCCCTGCCTCCTCCACCACAGGCCCCAGCTGTCCGACAGCATCGCCCTAGGCACCCAGGGGGCCTTGGACAGCTACGGCCCCGGCCTGCAGGGCCTCCTCTTCTGTCCTGGGGACCAGCCCTTCCTCCGCCCTGCCAGCCTCCTCCGCCTCTGCTACGACTTCCTGGCCGCCCCGGGCTACATCTACCGGCTGGCCTACGGGGGCCAGGCTGGCAGCCCCGTCCTCTTCCCTGCCGCCTTGGCGCCGCAGCTGCTGCATCTGCCTCCCGGCTGGGGCGGCGCCTACCTGCTAAAAAAACAGCCTGAGCTGCTGCGGACTACAGCGGCTCAGGCTGCTAAAGAGCTAGTGGATATAGATACGGTGGCTGACCTAGAGGGCTGCCAGGCTTAGGCCTCCCTGTCCTTAGGCAGCACGATGTTCAACAAGATGGCCACTACGGCTGCCGGCACGATGCCGCTGCCGCCGAAGATCAGGTTGATGAACATAGGAGCGTGGGCCAAAATCCGGGGTGTGGCCCCCATGCCGTAGCCCACCCCCAGGGCCACAGCCACGATGGTCAGGTTGCGGGCGGTGAGGGGGCCCTTGGTGATAAGCATGATGCCGCTGACCACGATGCTGGAGAACATCATTACCGCCGCACCCCCCAGTACCGACTGGGGCATGATGGAGATCAAGGCTCCCAGCTTAGGTATGAGGCCGCACAGCACCAGGAAGATGGCGCCGGTGGCCAGGGCGAAGCGGTTGACTATCTTAGTCATAGTCACCAGGCCTACGTTCTGGCTGAAGGAAGTGTTAGGCAGCACCCCGAAGAGGGCGGCGAAGGTGGAGCCCCAGCCGTCGCAGATGACGCCGCCGGACAGCTCCTTATCCGTAGCCTCCCGGTTCATGCCTCCCTCCATGACGCCGGAGATGTCCCCTACGGTTTCCACCGCGGTGACGATGAACATGATGCCTACCGGCACGATGGCCCGCATATCCCACACGATGTCCACCGGCAGCAGGCTGGGTATGGCCAGCCAGTCAGCCTGGGCCACCTTGTCCCAGTTCAGCACCCAGGCCTTCACGTACTCCGCCCCGCCAGCAGTCCCGGTCTGGGGCAGGAGGAAGCCCATGACGAAGGCTACCAAGTAGCCGGCTATGATGCCGAAGAGGATGGCGGCGTTGCTGATGATGCCGCTGCCCCAGTGCTTACAGAGCAGGATGACGCAGAGGACGAAGAGGCCCAGGCCGATGTTCTCCATGCTGCCGAAGTCCTTGGCCGCCACCCCGCCGCCGAAGGAGTTGATGCCCACGGAGATGAGGGAGAGGCCGATGGACAGCACTACGGTGCCGGTGACGATGGAGGGGAAGAAGCGCCGCAGAGGCTTCAGGAAGAAGCCCAGCACCCCTTCGAAGAGGCCGCCGATGATGGAGGCCCCCATCATGGCTCCGTAGGTCACTACGCCGCTGCCCATGGTCTTAGCCACCCCGCTGAAGACGCCGATGAAGCCGCTGCTAGTGCCCATGATGATGGGCACCTTGCCGCCGCAGGGGCCGATGGCGTAGAGCTGCACCAGGGTAACCAAGCCGGCGATGATCATGGCGTTCTGTAAGAGGCTGATCTGCAGGTCCGCCAGGTCGCTGCCGCCGGTAATGCCGCAGGCGCCGGTGATGATGAGCAGGGGGGTCAGGTTGCCTACGAACATGGCCAGCACGTGCTGCAGGCCTAGGGGCAAGGCCTGGGCTAGTCCTAACTTGCCGTAGTAGTCATAGGCCGCCTTGGATATTTTCTTATCGTCGCTCATAGTCATCCTCCTCATCGAAGTGATGGCTAAATTTTATTACAAAATAAGGCAAAAAACAAGGGCTTTTCCCCTTTTTAACGGCAAAAATCTCCTTTTCTCTCTGGAGATGTTCGGCACGTTGCGAACATTGGCCTTGAGCCAGGCCGCCCCTGCCCCGACCTCCCTGCCAGTCCGGAAAATAAACTAAGGCACGAGCTATACGCCTGTGCCTTTTTTTTGGTGATCCAAGAGGGATTCGAACCCCCGACCCACGGCTTAGAAGGCCGTTGCTCTATCCTACTGAGCTATTGGACCCTATGGAGCGGGCGATGGGAATCGAACCCACAACATCAGCTTGGAAGGCTGGAGTTTTACCACTAAACTACGCCCGCAGATGAAAGGGACGGCCCTGACCGTCTAGCCAGGGCTAAAAAGCTGGTCGGAGCGGCAGGATTTGAACCTGCGACCCCCTGCTCCCAAGGCAGGTGCTCTACCAACCTGAGCCACGCCCCGAACAACAGAGATATTATACCTATTTTTTCCCCCTAAGTCAAGCCCTGGGGCTGGACAAAGTTCCCTGCCGCCAAAGCCAGGCTGGGGCCGCCTAGGCCCTCAGCGGAAGCGGCAGCCCTCCTGTTGGGCGTTGGTGAAAACCGTATCCTTCAAGACGGCTCCCCGCAGGTCCGCCTGGTAGAGGGAGGTGCGGCTGAAATCCGCCTGCTCTAGCTTGGCCCGGCGGAGATCCGCCCCCCCTAGGTGGGCCCCGGCCAAGTCGGCCTGCTCCAGGTCGGCGTTCTTGGCCAGCACATGGTAGAGGTTGGCCCCTCGGAAGGAGGCGTGCTTCAGGCTGGACCCCTCCAACCAGGAAAAGGGCAGGTTGGCGTAGTCAAAGCGGGCATAGTCAGCCTGGATCTGGCTGAAGGAAGCCTCCATAGCATCGCAGTAGCTGAGGTCCGCATTGAGGAACTTGGCGCCCCCTAATTGGGCCCGCTCCAGCTTGGCCCCTCGCAGCTTGGCGTTGGTAAAATCCGCCTCCTGGGCCTGGGCCAGCCGTAGGCGGGCGCCGCTCAGCTCCGCCCCCCTGAAGCTGGTCTGATAGAGGAAGGTCTGGATGAGGAAGGCGCCGGCCAGGTTGGCCCCGTCTAGCTTGGCACCGCTTAAACGGGCCTCGGTGAAGTCGCAGCCCTGGAAGTCCCGCCCCCGCAGGTCGTAACCGCTGAGGTCCGCCCCGGCCAGATTCGCTCCAGGGCAGTCCTCACCGGCCACAGCCCGGGCCAGGGCGGCATTATCATAGGCCTGGGCCACAGAGGCCAGGCCTAGGCTGCCTAAGATGAGGGTTAGGGCCAGGATCCCCTTGGACATAGTCGCCACCTCCTTATACCTCTTCCTCCGCCAGGATGAGCCGGACTAGGTCCTCCGGCTCCTCTGGCAGGGCGGGAAGGAGGAGCCAGGGCCGCACCTGGGCAAAGTCTTCCTGCCTGTAGCTGGAGCCGGCCAGCAAGATCAGGCTGCGGGCCCCTATGGCCCGGGCGCAGAGGGCGTCATTAGGAGTGTCCCCGATAACCACCACGTCCTGGGGACTGAGGAAGGGGTCGGCCTCGTACAGGCTCCGCCAGGCCTGCCGGGCCACCTCCTGCCGCAGGGGGCTGAGGTCGCCGAAAAAGTTAGCCTCGGCGGCGAAGTACCGCCACAGGCCGTAGTAGCCCAGCTTCAGGGCGGCCCCGTCCTTGATGTTGCCGGTTAAAAGGCCGTTGTGCCAGCCTGGCAGGCCGGCCACATAGGCCAGGGTCTTCTCCACGTTAGGCAGCACCCTCCCCTGGCACTGGGGCAGGGCGGCCGGCAGGGCGGCGGCATAGTTCCGCAGGAGGGCGGCCCCCTCCCGGGGCAGGTAGCGGCCCCTCACCTCCAGGCCCACTTCCTTTACGATGTCCAGGTCGGTGCGGCCCGCCAGGCTGCGGCTGAAGCTGAAGTCGGCCAGGCCGTAGTAGGCCTTGATGACCTGGACCAGGGCCAGCATGCCGGCTCCCCCTGTCAGCAGGAGGGTGCCGTCAATATCCCATAACAGGTACTTCATAGCCTGCTCCTAGATGCCCCTGGGCTTCAGCATCATCTTCTTCAGCCTGCCCCCTAGGTTGACGGTGCGGCGCAGAAGCTTGATCTTGGAGCGGCGGTGGGGCTTCATGTCGCTTTCACTGCCGAAGTCCCCCCTGTCCAGCAGGGTGATCTTGGACTTGTCCGCAGCAAAGTCCGTCCGCAACTGCCGGGCGGTCTTGGCGGAATCCGCCTCCTGGCGGCAGGTGAAGACGTCGGCGGCTATGAAGCCTAGCAGCGGGTAGATGTGGAGGCAGATGTGGCCCCGATCGCAGACGGCCACCAAAGAGTACTCGTCCAGCTGCTCCTGCTGGGAGCAGACGATGTCTAGGAGGCCCATATCGTTGTCTGTGCAGGCCTGGCGCAGCAACTCCTCCGCCTTCCCCCGGTCGGCCAGGCAGCGGGCGTCGCAGTTGTACATATCCATGGCGATGAGTTTACCGGTACAGTCTAATTTTTTCACTTTCACACCCCATACTTCCCCAAATTGCCTTTGGCGTCTCTATTATAATATTCCCTGGCCTCTTTCGTCAAGGTGGGCTCCCGGCAAAAGCCCTAGCTCAGTAAGCCGCCCCTGCCCTCCACCAGGACCGGCCCCTCTCCCCTTGAGGGGTCTATCTGCTGTTGCTTCCTGACTAAAAGGGCCTCTATGGCCCCCCTCTTCCCGCATTTTGTGTTATAATAAGAGATTGTAGCATGCTTTGCAGCTTACTGACAGATGAGGAGATGTAACTATGGGGAAAAAGAACCTGCAAAACGCCGGCGGCGCCCAGCTCAGCCGCTCCCAGCTCCCAGAGGCCGCCACCTGGGATGTGAGCCATATTTATCAAGATGAGGCAGCCTGGCAGGCGGACTGCGCCGCCTGTAAGGAACTGCTGCCTAAGCTGGCCGCCTTAAAGGGCAGCTTGGCCGACCCGGCCCAGACCCTGGCCGCCTTGGAGCTGCAGTTCGACCTAGGCCGCAAATTAGACCGGCTCTACGCCTATGCCGGCCTGCAGCACGACGCGGACACCACCGCCGCCCACTACCAGGGCCTGAAAGGCCAGGCGGAAGCCCTGGTGGCTGCCTTCGCCGAAGCCTCTTCCTTCATCGAGCCGGAGCTCCTGGCCCTGGGCTCCGCCCAGGTAGAGGCCATGTTCCAAGCCCAGCCCCGTTTAGAGGAGTACCGCCACTATGTGGCGAACCTGCTGCGGCTGGCGAACCACGTCCTCAGCGCCAAGGAGGAGGCCCTCTTCGCCATGGGCCACCTCTCCCGCTGCTCCGCCGCCGACGCCTTTAGGAGCCTGACCAACGCCGACCTTGCCTTTCCCCCCGCCGTGGACCGCAAAGGCCGCCAGGTGGCGGTGAGCAACGGCAATTACTCCCTCCTCCAGGCCAGCGGCGACCGCAGCCTGCGGAAAAGCTCCTTCCAGGCCCTCCACAACACCTACCACAGCTACCGCCACACCCTGGCCGCCACCCTGAACGGCTCGGCCCAGACCGCTTACTACTTCGCCAGGTCCCACAACTACCCGGACACCCTAAACAGCTGCCTGGCGGAAGACAACATCCCGGCCTCCCTCTACCAAGGGCTCATCGCCACCTGCCATGAGCACCTGCAACCCCTGCACCGCTACTGCCGCCTGAAGAAAAGGGCCTTGGGCTGCAAGACCCTCCACCCTTACGACCTCTACGCCCCCTTGGTGGCTCCGGCGGTGGGCGACAGCTACGCCTGCAGCTTTGAGCAGGCCTGCGCCCTGGTGGAAGAGGCCTTGGCGCCCCTGGGTGAAGACTACGTCCGCACCCTGCACCAAGGGCTGACCAGCCGCTGGGTGGACGTGTACGAAAACGCCGGCAAGCGCAGCGGCGCCTATTCCTGGGGCGTCTACGGCGTCCACCCCTACGTGCTGCTGAACTACCACCCTGGCTACAACAGCATCAGCACCATCGCCCACGAAATGGGCCACGCCATGCACTCCTACTACAGCTGCCGCAGCCAGAACTACGTCAACTCCCAGTACACCATCTTCTGTGCGGAAATCGCCTCCACCTGCAACGAAATCCTCCTCCTAGAGCACTGCCTGGGGCAGGCCGGCCCCCAGCAACGGCTCTACCTGCTGAACCAGTACCTGGAGGCTGTGCGGACCACCGTGTACCGCCAGACCCTCTTCGCCGAGTTCGAGGCCCACATCCACGGCCGCATCAGCCAGGGCCAGGCCCTGCTGGCCCAAGAGCTGGAGGCCTACTGGCTGGAGCTGAACCAGCTCTATTACGGCCGCCACCTGAAGGTGGATCAGGAGCTGTGCTCTGAATGGAGCCGCATCCCCCACTTCTACACCCCCTTCTACGTGTACAAGTACGCCACCGGTTATGCGGCTGCCACTGCCTTCGCCACCGCCATCCTGGCTGAGGAGGAGGGAGCGGTAGAACGCTACCTAGGCTTTTTACAGGCGGGGGGCAGCGACTACTCCCTGGCCATCCTGCAGAAGGCCGGCGTAGACCTCACCACCCCGGCCCCGGTGGCCACCACCCTGGCGAAGTTTGCCGCCAAGGTGGAAGAGCTGGCCCAGCTCCTGGCCGCCGCCAAGGGTTGAGGGGAGCCGCCCAGGCCCTGCTAAGAGAAGAAAATACCCCTGCCGGGGCCCTCACCCCTGGCCCGGCACGAAAAAAGACTGGTTGACGCCAGTCTTTTTCTTCTGTCTTCCTGCCCACCCTATAGCGGTGCTTATTCAGCAGTTAGCCGAAATAATGCTAGAGTTTTACAAGTGTTAATCTAGTTAAATGCTAAAATTGTTTGAGCCCTTTGCGAGGAAACCGTCCTCCTCCCTCAGCCTAGCAGGAGGCGCAGGGCCTGGTTGTACTTCCCCTGCCGCTCCACATCCGCCAGGGTCACCTGGGGCAAGCGGGAGAGGTTGCTGTTGTCGATCAGGTCGCTGATCTTCACCAGCCGGGCCACCGGCTCCTCCCTGAGCCTGGCTACGTAGGCCAGGTAGCCCTCCCCTTGCTGGTGGGTCAGGGCCACTACCGCCCTTGCCGTCGCCTCGCCGAAGCCGACAGCTAGGTCGGCAAAGCTGACCCCTGCGTCCTCTATGCTGTCGTGGAGCCAGGCCACCACCTGTAATTCCGGCTCCGCCAAGCGTTGGGCCACCCGGGCTAGATGGCCTATGTAAGGCTGCCCCGCCCTGTCCACCTGGCCCTGGTGGCAGGCCTTGGCAAAGGCCTGGGCCCTGGCCACGGCGGTGCTGTAGCCTGGATACTTCTGTTCTGCTTCCATCTCCCCGCCTCCTTAGCAAGTTAAACAACTCCAAAGCCTAGGTGCACACTCCGCAGCGCTTACAGCCGGGGAAGCAGGGAGGGGTGGGCCTGCCTAGGCGGCTCTTCTCCGCCTCTGCCAGCAGGTAGGCGGTGCTGAAGCCCATGTCCAAGTGCTGCCAGGGCAGGGGGGCGTCCACTGGCCACTCCGCAGTAGCCGCTTCCTCCATGTCTACCCCCAACCGTCCCAGGGCCGCCTTCAAGCTCAGCCCCTGGGTGAAGGCCAGCAGCAGGGCCCGGCCTACCCGCCTATCCCCCCGGGCCAGCACTGCCTGTTCCAAGCTTTCCTTCAAGGATTCCATCAGCAGCTTGATGTGCCTATCCTTTTTGCAGGCGGCGGCCAAACGCTTGAAGCGCCGCCGCAACACCGCCGGCGAGCAGAGGCCCTGCCACTGGTAGGGGGTGAAGGGCTTAGGCACGAAGGGGTTGACGGAGACCACCAAGTCCCCCCTGCTGCCTGCCGCCGCCATAACCTGGCGCAGACGGCCCAGCATGGCGATGAGCTCCTCCACGTCCTCCTCTTCCTCCCCCGGCAGGCCCAGCATAAAGTAACACTTGATGTGCTGCATCCCCGCCTGGGCCGCCAGCCGGATGGCCTGGACCACATGCTCCTCCTCTATCCCCTTGTTCATAGCCTGGCGCAGCCTGGGGCTGCCTGCTTCCGGGGCCACCGTCAGGGTCTTTTGCCCTGAAGCTGCCAGGGCCTGGACAGTGGCCAGGTCCAACCTATCCGCCCGCAGGGAGGCCAGGGCGAAGGGCAGGCCCTGCTGCCGGAGGTAGGCCTGGAGTTGGTCTATGGCGGGATAGTCTAGCACCGCCGCCCCCATGAGGCCGATCTTCCTGGTGCCGGCCGGCCGCCGCTGGATAGCTTCCAGCAGGGCGGCCAACTGCCGCTGCCGAGGCCGCCTGAAGCAGTAGCCGGCCATGCAGAAACGGCAGTGGCGGCCGCAGCCCCGGGCCACCTCCACCAGGTACATATTACTGAATTCCGTGGCCGGGGTTATCAGGGCGCTGCTGCAGGGATAGGCGTCTATCTGCCGCACCCACTGCCGCCTAATGGTGCTAGGGGCTCCTGGCAGGGGCTGCAGGCCGACAAAGTTGCCCGCCCCGTCCCACTGGGGCCGGTAGAGGCTGGGGACATAGACCCCCTCTAACCGGGCCAGGGCCGCCAGCTGCTCAGCCCTGGGCTCAGCCTCGTAGGCGCTTACGCAGTCCAACAGCCTGCCCACCACCTCTTCCCCCTCGCCGATGACGAAGGCGTCGGCTACCTCCGCCAAGGGCTCCGGATTAAAGGTGGCGCAGGGCCCGCCTATGATCACCAAGGGCTGGCGTTCATCCCGCCGGGCCGCCTCAAGGGGCAGGCCCCCTAGGTGCAGCATCTGCAACAGGTTGCGGTAGTCCAGCTCAAAAGAGAGCATCACCAGGATGACCCGGCACTCCCCTAGGGGCAGCTGGTTGTCTAGGCTCAGCAGGGGGGTGCCCCCTTTGGCGTAGAGGGCCGCCAGCTCCCCCTCTGGGAGGAAGTAGCGCTCACAGCCGTAGTCCCCCCGCTGGTTGATGAGCTGGCAGAGGATGGCCAGGCCTAGGTTGCTCATCCCCACCTGGTAGGTATTAGGGTAGAGGAAGGCCGCCGGCCGCCGCTGCCCCAGGGGGAAGCGCCAGCCCCCCTCCTCTGCCGCCACTATAGAAGCCAGTCTCTGTCGTATCTCCCAGCTCACCTAAGCCTCCTTAACGTCAAGAGCGGCGATAGGAGCCTCGCCCGGCCCCGTATCGCCGCTAAGGATTACTCTTGGCTGCGGACAGCCGTCATTGGGCCTTTGCCGGGGCCGCCTGCTCCGCCTTCTTGTCGGCCTTCTTCTCTGCAGCCTTGGGGTGCTTCCTTTCCCCCTTGGCCTCCGCCTTCTTCTCAGCTGCCTTTTCCACCTTCTTGTCGGCGGTCTCCGCCTTCTTCTCGGCTGCCTTTTCTACCTTCTTGTCGGCCTTTTCCTTGCCAGCCTCCTTCTTTTCCTTCTTAGGGGGCTTCTCGCCGTCGATGACGAACTCTTCCCCCTTCTTGCCTAGCTTCTTCTCGAAAGTCTCGATGACGCTCTTCAGCACCTTGAGGCGGGCGTAGTACTTATTGTTCCCCTCAACCACTACCCAGGGGGCGTAGGAGGTGTCGGTGCGGACCAGCATTTCGTTGACCGCGTCCTCGTAGGCATCCCACTTGTCCCGGTTGCGCCAGTCCTCATCGGTGATCTTCCAGTTCTTAGCCGGATTGTTCTGCCGCTCGTTGAAGCGCCGCAGCTGCTCCTCCTTGTCGATCTGCAGCCAGAACTTCAAAACCACGATGTCGGCATCCACCCATTCCGCCTCCATCTCGTTCATCTCGCTGAAGGCCCGCTGCCACTCTTCCTGGGTGGCAAAGCCCTCCACCCTTTCTACCATCACCCGGCCGTACCAGGTGCGGTCGAAGATGGCGATGCTGCCCTTCCTGGGTATGTCTATCCAGAAGCGCCACAGATGGTTGAACTGCCGCTCCACTACGTTGGGGGCGGCCACCGGGTGCACCGAGTAGCCCAGGGGATCCATGGCATCGGTCAGGCGGCGGATGGCTCCTCCCTTGCCGCCGGCATCCCAGCCTTCAAAGCAGATGGCGGCGGAGTAGCCCTTCTGGTACATCTCTATCTGCAGTTCCCGCAGGTAGCGCTGCATAGGCTTGAGCAGTTCCCGATAGTGCTCCTTGCTCATCACCTTGTCCGCCTTGATCTTGCTCAGCACGTCGTACTTAACCTCCGGCCTGGGGATGGCAGGGGGCTTGGGCAGCTTCTTCTTCGCCAGGGCGGCCTCGATGTACTCTACGATGGAGGTGTACACATCCACCTGGGCCACCTGGAGGTCCTCGGCCGGCACTACGTGCCAGGGAGCGTTGGCCGTGTCGGTGGCTTGGAGCATCCTTTCGTAGCGGGCTAGGAATTCGTTGTAGCGGCCGCTTTCATCATAGGCCGGGTTCAGCTCCCGCCAGGCCTTGCCCAGGGTCTTGGCGTGCTTGGCGGTGTTCACCTTCTGCTGTTCTTCGCTGATGTGGA
This sequence comes from uncultured Phascolarctobacterium sp., assembly GCA_964641395.1. GTDB lineage: Bacteria > Bacillota > Negativicutes > Acidaminococcales > Acidaminococcaceae > CANQBR01. The sequence continues at coordinate 40,614 of CAZXKQ010000015.1, forward strand.
GGAAGTACTTCAGCACCAGGTAATTATCGTCGGTAAGATCCTTTTCGAAGGCGTTGATCCGCTCAAAGGAAGCCACCGGGTAGTCCTGGCCCCCGTGCTCTATCTCATAGGCATTCTTCAGATAGTAGTAGCTGCGGTGGTAGACGGCTATGTGGCCCTTAGCCGGCAGATTCCGCCAAAAATATGCGAAGAAGGGCTGCTCCAGCACTTCCTTGCTCATATTCGTGGTGGAATAAACCTGGAAGCCCCGGGCGTCCATCTGCTGCATAATGCTGTTGATGATGGCGCTCCGCCTGGCCCCCCGCCAGCCCTCGAAGATGATGATGATGGGTATCTTGGCGTCCCGGGCCGCCCGCTGGGCCTGGCCCATCTTCTCCCCCAAGGTCTCCATGATCTTGCTAAACTCTTTTTTGGATAATTTTTCGCTGAGATCGATCTTCTCTAGCACGGCACAACATCTCCTTCGCTGGGGCGGCCCTAGGCCGTGGCCCCGTATTTATGATAGTGGGTAACCTTAAACCTGCCTTGGATAGGGCCTATAGTAAGTCATCGTAGGGCTTCAAGCTGCGGGGCCTGTCCAGTATCTGCCCCACCAGGAAGCCTTTGGCCAGGTCGGCGTGCTTCAAGCGCAGCCTGGGCCGGCTAGGCTGATAACTTGAGGGTGACAGGAGGCTGGCAGCCGCCAGGCCCGCCCCTTCGCTGCCCCAGCTGGGGGCTTCTTGGTAGACCCTGCCTCTTTCGTGGTCCAGCTGGCAGCCCTCCCTATGGGTGGCCCCGGCCGGCTCGCTGTAGAGGCCGCCTTCCCGTACCACCTTCCCCTCAGCCTTGTTAGCTGCCAGGGTGGCGGGGGCTTCCTTGGCCTTCTTGCCCAAGGTCACAGTGGCTTTCCGCGGGGGAGGGGTGGGCCTTGCCCCCTCCTGGTACAGCCTGCCCTGGCCGTCCTTGGCCGGAGCCGGCGCCCGCTGCTTCAACTTCTCCTCCATCTTGGCGATGATGGTATTGATGTCCTCCCCCTTCTGAGGCTGCGGCACCTCTTCCTGGTAAGAGCCGGGCTGGGGCTGCTGGGGAGCAGGTTGGGGCTGCTCCGGGGCTCTGCTGGGAGGCGGGCCCTCCTCCCGGCCCTCAGGCGGCAGCTGGGGCCGCCGCCTCCTGCCCCTGCCCCCTAGCACCAGCAGGATGTTCCGCACCAGCATGAAGATGATGAAGAGGGGTATGGCGGTGGAGAGGAAGCCGAAAAAGCCGTCCTCGCCAAAGTGATAAATAAACATGGCCCTCCCCCTTATTTATTAGTGGTAGGCTTATCCTCCGGCGCCACCTCGGCTATGGTGTTGCGCATCTGGGTGTCGGCGATGATGTTGTTCATCCGGTAATAGTCCATAACCCCTAGGCGGCCCTTGGCCAGGGCCTCGGCTAAGGCGGCCGGCACCTTGGCCTGCTCCTCTACTACCTTGGCCTGCATCTCCTGGGTGTAGGCCTTCATCTCCTGCTCCCTGGCCACCGCCATGGCCCGGCGCTCCTCCGCCCTGGCCTGGGCTATCCGCTTGTCCGCCTCCGCCTGGTCCGTCATCAGGGCGGCGCCGATGTTCCGGCCTACGTCTACGTCGGCGATGTCGATGGAGAGGATCTCAAAGGCGGTGCCTGCGTCCAAACCCTTGTCCAGCACCGTCTTGGAGATGTAGTCCGGGTTCTCCAGCACCTTGCTGTGGTCGTCACTGGAGCCTACGTTGGTAACGATGCCCTCCCCTACCCGGGCGATGATGGTGGCCTCGCCGGCGCCGCCTACTAAGCGGTCGATGTTGGCCCGCACCGTCACCCTGGCCTTAACCTTCAGCTCGATGCCGTCCTTGGCCACGGCGCTTACCACCGGGGTCTCGATAACCTCCGGGTTGACGCTCATCTGTACCGCCTCCAGCACGTTACGGCCGGCTAGGTCGATGGCGCAGCCCCGCTCAAAGCTCAGGTCGATCTGGGCCCGGTGGGCGGCGATGAGGGCGTCTATCACCCGGTCTACATTACCGCCGGCCAGGTAGTGGGCCTCCAGCTGGTTCACGCTCACCCCCAGGCCGGCCTTGTTGGCCTTGATCAGGGGCAGCACGATCTGGGAGGCCGGCACCCGCCGCAGGCGCATGCCGATAAGGTTGAAGATGCCTACGTTGACCCCGGCGGCGATGGCGGAAATCCACAGCCCCAGGGGCACGAAGTTGAAGAAGACTATCAAGCCGATAATGACTAATACTACGGTGAAACCGCTGCCTAGGGCTAGGCCGAATAAACTGTCCATCTCTGTCACTCCTTAACTTTTTTCACGAAGACCTTGCTGCCTTCCACCCGCAGCACCTGCACCCTCTCCCCCTTCTGGATGAAGTCGCCCAGGGTCAGGGCGTCCAGCCGTTCCTCGGCGATGCTGATGGTGCCGGCCGGCCGCAGCGGGGTCAGGGCCAGGCCCTGCCGCCCCACCAGGGCGGTTAGGTCAGGGCTGGAACGGTAGCCCTTCTCCCCCCTCTGTTTCTCCCACAGGACGAAGGGATTGTACTTGCTCTCCTTAGGCAGGTAGCAGCAGCAGAGGGCCACCAGCAGGGCCAGGACCAGGTAGATGCAGCCGATGATGGCTATGGCGCCTGGGCCGCCCCCTAAGAGGAAGAAGGAGCCTATGGTCAGGCAGAGGATGCCGCTGATGCCGAAGGCCCCGAAGCCAGGCAGGGCGAACTCTACCAGGAGCAGCACACAGCCCCCCAGTAAGAAGTAATACTCTGTAGGCATGGGCGATCCTCCTCTCCGTCAAGGCCGGCTTCCCAGGCCCGGCCCCGGTCTACAGGCGGGGCTGGCCTTCTTTTTTCATTATAACAGATTGCCGGAAAAAAGGGAAGTTCTTATGCTCTAAGACAAACTTTGCCCAGTTCTGACTCGGCGCCTAGTCTGCCCGGCCATAAAAAAAGGCGCAGGGAGGAGCCCATGAAAGAAACAAGGCAAGGGCGGTGATCTTGACCCCTGGTAACAGAAATCCCTATCGCCCCTGCCTTAATGAGACCTATTGTACTTAAGTTATACTGCCATCATTACTATGAAAAAGGGGAACCGGACGCATCCAATTCCCCTAGGTATGCTCCGCAGAGACATACCGCAATTCGCCGCTATAGTATTTTCTGCTGTGGCGGCAAGGGACGGCCTTGCCAAAGCCCGGGGCTAGATGGTATCTCGCCCTTCTTCTAGAATCACCTCTAGTTGTTTTAGTAAAATTGGTAGTTCGTCAAAAACGATGACAGCTATAATATTCCAGTTTGTTCCTTCATAGTTATGTACTAAACGGTGCCTCATTCCGGCTATTTCCGACCACTGTACTTCAGCATGGGCTTCCCGATACTCTTTCGTCAATTTGCCGGCCTGCTCGCCTATGTTAATCAAGGGAGTGGTAACAAGCCATTGTAGAGGGGGCTCCCTCAATAAGGCTTCCTTGGCAATACCTTTATCTAATACATACTGATGCAGTTTTAGCGACAGCCAGTAAATTTCTCTAACCCGCTCCCAGTCTGTAGCCATCACGCAACTAGCACCCTTTCCCTCATGACGGTCTCATAAAAGGCGCTGTCCTGCTCCAGCTCGCAAATTTCGAACACATCCACCTCCTTGCCCAAGGCTTCTCTCAGCTCCTCTGCTAAGGCGAAAATCGAAGTGGGCCTAAAGCCGGCTCCGCCATAGGCTAAAAAATCCACATCGCTCTCACCGTCTGCCTCTCCCCTGGCATAGGAGCCGAACAGGTATAGCTCTTGCAGCCGGTATTTCAGCGCCAGGGGCCTTACTAAGCTGGTAATGGCGGCCAATGTGAGCACCTTATCATCCACAGTAACCCTTCCTTTCCGCCGCAATGACGGCAGCCTGCCCTGCCTTCCTCTCACCCATCCCCCTTGATCCCCAGTTACAAACAGGAGGCCGTAGTGGTGGCCTCCTGTTCGCCCTGTGAGGGGGAC
>CAZXKQ010000016.1:0-42132 GCA_964641395.1 uncultured Phascolarctobacterium sp.
TGTCTATGTGATTTGCTATTATTAGTTTAGACAGGGGAGGGCCCCTGGGAGCAGCAGGCTCAGGCAGGGCGCAACCAGTGGCGGCAGGGCGCTAGAAAGGAGGGCAGGAGATGTTTTTAGTCAAGATCATCTGCTTTATCACCCTTGTAGGTTTTGCAGGCTATGTAGTGGTAGAGCTAATGCCGTTCTTCCTCAATGGACTGGCCATCATCCTGGGAGGGATCTTCCTCCTCTTCCTTCTCTGGGTACTGCTTTCTTGGTTTTTCTGACTGTGGGCGGCCTGGAGGCGGCAGGGCCCTGCGGGGATGGAGACGGCTCTCTTTAACTCATACTTAGGAAGGGGCTGAGTGGGGTTTATTATGAAGGCGGAGAAAGACAAGATTAGGCGGGTGCTGTCCCTCTATGCCAAGCTGACGGCAGGGGGCATCCTCAACAAGGCGGAGGAGGCGGCTGCTTTCGGCGTCACCGAGCGGAGCATCCAGCGGGACTTGGAGGACATTCGGCAGTACCTAGGCGGAGAGGCCGGGGCTAGCGGGGTGCTGAACACCGTGGTCTACGACAGGAATCGGAAGGGCTACCGCCTGGAACGGCTCTACGACCAGAAGCTGAGGGGCGGCGAGATCTTGGCCGTCTGCAAGATCTTGCTGGACAGCAGGGCCTTTAGAAAGAAAGATATGACCAGCCTGCTGGCCCGGCTGATCGCCTGCTGCGCCTCCCAGGCGGCCCAGGAGGAGGTGAAGGAGCTCATCCAAAACGAAGAATACCACTACATAGAGCCTCGGCACCGGGCTGACTTCATCGACAAGCTGTGGGAGCTGGGCAGGGCCGTCAGGGAGCACTGCTACGTCCAGCTCAGCTACCGGCGGTTGAAAGACAGGGCCTTGGTGGAGAGGAGGCTGCAGCCGGTCGCCCTGATGTTTTCTGAGTACTACTTCTATCTCACCGCCTTCATCGAAGATGAGGAGGTAAGGGCCGGTTTCGACGTGGCGGACGATGCCTTCCCCACCATCTATCGGGTAGACCGGATAGAAGAATACAGGGTGCTGGAGGAGAGGTTCCACGTGCCCTACGCCAACCGCTTTGAGGAGGGGGAGTTCCGCAAGCGGATCCAGTTCATGTACGGCGGCAAGCTGCGCCGGGTGCGCTTCACCTATGCAGGCAGCTCCGTAGAAGCGGTCTTGGACCGGCTGCCTACTGCCAAGATAGAGAAGGAAGAAGAGGGGGTGTACACCATCTCTGCCGAGGTCTTCGGCAAGGGGATAGAGATGTGGCTGCGCAGCCAGGGAGACTTAGTAAGGGTCTTGGAACTGCGGTGAGGGGGCCGCAGCGGGCAGGGGGAAGGCGGCAGCAGGAGTCGGGCAGGGGCAGCCGGGAAGAGCTGGCGGGGGAAGCTCTTAGGCTGCAGGAGCGGGGAACATAGCCTGTGAGGTTGTCGGGGAGAAAATGTAAGGCAAAAGAGAAAAATAAAACGGCAAGCGGTCGGGGGCTCTCAGCCTGCCGCTGACTGGGACGCGACCTGTCTAAGTCGGCGGCAGAGCTGCTGGAGCCCTCCTCCGTTGGAAGAGCCAAGGTGGGAGGGGACAGGCCTGCTTCCTCAGAAAGGGCCTTGCAGGATGGGAAGGGCAATGCTAAAATGTAGGTGGTGGAGATAACCAGCTTCTAGCCAGGGGGCAGCCGCCCCTCTTTCCCCAACTTCCGCCTGGGGCCGCAGCAGCCGGCCAGGGCAGGAAGGAGCGGGCTGGCGGCACTTACTTTGCTACAGCAGATTCGAGGCGAGGCTGAGATGAGGACGGAAAAGGACGATAAAATAAAACGGGTCTTGACCATCTACTCTAAGTTGCTAGAGGGCTACGTGGTGAACAAGGCGGAGGAAGCCGCCCTTTACAACGTCACCCAGCGGAGCATCCAGCGAGACTTGGAAGACATAAGGCAGTATCTGAGCGCAGAGGCTGGGGAGAAGGGCGTGGTCAGCACCGTGGTCTACGACCGGGTGGAGAGGGGCTACCGGCTGGAGGAGGTCTACGACAGGAAGCTGAGCTGCAGCGAGATCCTGGCGGTGTGCAAGATCCTCCTAGACAGCAGGGCCCTGAGGAAGAAGGAGATGAAGAGCCTCCTCTCCCGCCTGATAGACTGCTGCGTCCCCCAGGTGAAGCACAAAGATGTGAAGGAACTGATCCAAAACGAGGAGTACCACTACATAGAGCCTAGGCATCGCTCTGCCTTCCTAGACAAGATGTGGGACATCGGCCAGGCCATCAGGGAGCATCGCTACCTGCAGCTGAGCTACCGGCGGCTGAAGGACAAGGCCTTGGTGAAGAGGAAGGTGCAGCCGGTCTCCCTCATGTTCTCGGAATACTATTTCTACCTCACCGCCTTTATCGAGGATGAAGGGGTGAAGGCCGCCTTCGACGTGGTGGACGATGCCTATCCTACCATCTACAGGATAGACAGGATAGAGAGGTACAAGGTGCTGCAGGAAAGGTTCCACCGGCCCTATGCCAACCGCTTCCAGGAGGGAGAGTTCCGCAAGCGGGTGCAGTTCATGTACGGAGGCAAGCTGCAGCGGGTGCGCTTCACCTATCGGGGAAGCTCGGTGGAGGCCGTCCTGGACCGGCTGCCCACCGCCAAGATCGAAAAGGAAGAAAACGGCATCTACACCATCTACGCCGAGGTCTTCGGCAAGGGGATAGAGATGTGGCTGCGCAGCCAGGGAGAACTGGTGCAGGTTTTGGAGCTGCACTGAGCAGCTAAGCCGGAGAGAGGGGCGCCCCCAGCCGGGGCCTGCGCCCTCTTCCCCTCACGAAAAGAGGCCCTCCTGGGGGAGGGCCTTAGCTATTTCAGCCTTCTTCCGTCTGCCAGAAGGCCTTGAATTTCGCCGCCAGTTCCGCTTGGCTCAGCTTGGCCGGCCACAGCTGGCCGGGACCCCCTCGCAGGGCCGCCGCCAGGTGCTGGAAGGCGTCAGGATAGGCGGCGGCCAGCCGGGCCAGGTCCTCCTTGACCTGCTGCCGGACGGTGGTTCCATCGTAGGGGCAGGTGCTCTTCAGCGGCTCCAGCCCCAACTGCCGGCCTAGGCTGCGCACCTCCTCCTCCCTGTAGTAGAGGAGGGGCCGGATCACCGTCAGGCCGCTGCGGGATAGATAGGTGCGGGGGAGGAAGGTGCCTAGCTGGCCGCTGGTAACCAGGTTCATGAAGAAGGTCTCCACTGCGTCATCTAGGTGGTGGGCGTAGGCCACCTTGTTGTAGCCCTCCTCTCGGGCCCGGCGGTTGATGGCGGCCCGGCGGAAGTAGGCGCAGCTGTAACAGGGGGTGGCGCCCTGGGCCAGGCGGGGCACGTCTAGTTTTTCTAGGTAGAAGGGCAGGGAGAGGGAGGAGCAGAAGGCCTGCAGCTGGGCCTGGGGAAAGCCGGGGGCGAAGCCAGGGTCTACACTGACGCAGCCCAGCCCCAGGGGGAAGGGGGCGTGCTGGGCCAGCTCCGCCAGCAGCAGGGTGAGGAGCAGGCTGTCCTTGCCGCCGCTGAGGCCGATGAGCACCCTGTCCTCCTTGGCTAGCAGGTCGAATTCGATAATGGCCCGCCACAGGGGGCCTAGGGCCTTGGCCAGCACCGCGGATCTGGTCGTCATTTGTCTTTTGCCGCCCATCCTTCCACCTCCTTCGGCCACAGTTGCGTCTCTTATAGTAAGGGAGGGCGGGAACCTACCGCCCCAGTGTCGCTCCACCTCCTATTATAACGGAGGCAGAGCCGAATTAGAAGAAAATTTTCCAGAGGGAACCTTCTGCTGGAAGCAGGCCCGTTGGGCTGGACTGCGGCTGGGGATAGGGGGCTGCATAAGGCTTAGGCGGGCGGCAGCCCCTGGACGGGTGTGAGCTTTAACTTGTGTTTACCCCCTGGGTTGCCTTGGGGTAGCTTCTAAAGAGGGCCCTCCTTTTGGGGAGGGCCCTCGGCCTTTCTTCCTCACTCTACAATCCTGTACCTGCCCTCCTTGCGGGGCTTCTCTCCTGGATAGGCTCCCTGGCAGTAGCCTAGGAGGACGAAGCAGCGGGGCAGGTAGCCTGCCGGCACCTGCCACTCCTGCAGGAGGGCGGCACCGTATTCAGTGGCGAAGGTGTCCTCGGCCCGGGCGATGATGCAGGAGGAAACGCCTAGCGCCGTGGCTTCCAGCACCATGTTTTCCGCGCTGCAGAAGGCATCGGCCACGCTGTAGGGATAGCCCTGGGGGGCCAGGACGATGCAGACGGTGGGGGCTCCGTAGAAGCCGCTTTTGATGGCAGGGTCGTCGATGATGCTGGGCTGCTCTTGGGAAACGTGGAAGCCGGCCAGCTTGGACAGATCCATGGCCAGGACGTTCAGGCGGCCCAGCCTGGCCGCTGTCTGGGCGTCCTGCAGGGCGATGATGCGGGTGGACTGCAGGCCGCCGGCGCAGGGGGCGTAGAGCCCGGCCGTGAGGATTTTTTCCAAGGCCTCTGCTTCCACCTGTCTGTCCTGGTACTTGCGGATGGAACGACGCTGTTTGATTAGTTCTAAGAAGTCCATACATCCAGCTCCTTTCAGTTTGGGGCGCTCATAACGGGGAGGGCGGCATGCCCCCTCCTCTTCCTCTATTGTACGACTCTTCCGCCTCTTGGCAAGTAGGCACTTTTTGGTAACTGGCAACTGCCCCGCCCTGGGAACTTGACAAGGAACTGCTTATTACAGTAGAATATAGCTGTAACATTCATTTTTGCTGTAAAGGAGGCTGGCTATGAAGAGCAAGGCCCAGCCGCTGCCGGACTGCCCCGTGGCCACCACGGTGCAGTTAATCGGCAACAAGTGGAAACTGTTGATATTGCGCAACCTGCTGCTCCGCCCCTGGCGTTTTAACGAGTTACACAAGAGCCTGGCCGGGGTGAGCCAGAAGGTGCTGACAGACAACCTCCGCTCCTTGGAGGCAGACGGCATCATTACCCGCACCGCCTACCCAGAGGTGCCTCCCCGGGTGGAGTACGCCCTCTCGGAGCTGGGCAGATCCATGTGGCCCATCTTGCAGGCCATGGAGGAGTGGGGGAAGGGCTACAGGGAAGCTTTGACCAAAGGCTGAGGGGCCTGGCCTGGGGCGGTAAGAAGCGGGGAGCAGGAGGCTGCCTCTCGGTTCTTAGCGGGCTAGCCCGATGAAATAACTCTATCAGTTGTAGGAGGACTTACTTATGAAGAACATCGTCATCCTAGGCACCGGCGGCACCATCGCCGGCAAGGCTGCCTCCAATACGGAGATGACTGGTTATAAACCAGGGGAGCTAGGGGTGCAGGCCTTGATCGACGCCGTGCCGGAGCTTTTGGCCGTAGCCCGCATCTCCGGGGAGCAGTTCTGCAACGTGGGCAGCTTCGACCTGACCTGGGACACCGTCCTGGCCCTGGGCAAGCGGGTCAACCAGCTGTTGCAGCAGGAGGAGGTAGACGGCATCGTCATCACCCACGGCACAGACACCCTGGAGGAGACCGCCTACTTTTTAAACCTGACGGTGCGGAGCCCTAAGCCGGTGGTCATCATCGGCGCCATGCGGCCGGCCACCGCCCTCAGCGCCGACGGCCCGGTGAATCTGCTGAACGCTGTAACCCTGGCCGCCAGTGAGGAGGCAGTGGGCCAGGGAGTGCTCATCGCCCTAAACGACCAGATCAACGGGGCCCGGGACTGCACTAAGACCAACACCACCCATGTGGAGACCTTCAAGGCGCCGGAGCTGGGCTATCTGGGCTACTTCCAGAACGGCCGGCCGGTGTTCTACAAAAAGTCCGTCCGCAAGCACACCTACGAGACGGAGTTTTCCATCGCCACTGTGGAGCAACTGCCCCGGGTGGACATCGTCTACAGCTACATCAACTGTGACAGCGTTATGGCCGAGGCGGCAGTGGCCGCCGGGGCCCAGGGCCTGGTGGTGGCTGGGCTGGGCCATGGCAACATCCACAAGGACATGATCCCCGGCCTGGCCAGGCTGGCCGCCCAGGGCATAGCCATAGTGCGGGGCAGCAGGGTGGGCAACGGCATCGTCAGCGAGAACCACCTGGACGACCAGTACGGCTTCATCCCAGGGGACAACCTCACTGTACAGAAGGCCCGCATCCTGTTGATGCTGGCCCTCCTCCAGACTAGGGACAGGGGAGAGCTGAGGCGCATCTTCGCCACCTACTAGGGGACGGCCCGGGGCTGGGCGGCTCTTCTCATTTCCTGCCGCTTATGATAAAATAAACTACTGAGATATTTTCTTGCAAGGCGGCCAGGCCGGCTCTCACCCCTGCCGTCTACCGGCCCGGGAAGGAGCCCTGCCGTGCTGCGTAACCTGCTACCCTACTATAAGCCCTATAGAACCCGGCTGGCCCTGGTGCTGGCTGGGGCGGTACTCACCAGCCTGGTGGAGCTCTTCTTCCCCCTTTACATCCGCTACCTGATGGACGCGGTGCTGCCCCAGAAGGATCTGGCGCTCCTGGCCAAGATGGCCCTAGGCCTCCTGCTGGCCTACCTATTCAACCTGGCCATTAACTACTACGTGGCAGTGGAGGGGCGGTTGATGGGGGCCCTCATCGAGAGGGATCTGCGGCAGCGGCTCTTCGACCATGTGTGCCGCTTCAGCTTTAATTACTTTGACAACCACCAGGTGGGGCAGCTCCTGTCCCGCATCGTAGGGGACATCAGCGAGGTGCGGGAGCTGGTCTTCCTAGGGCCTAACTACCTGCTGGTCTGCCTGATCTTCATGCTGGGGACGGCGGCCATCCTCTTCTACCTTAACTGGCAGCTGGCCCTCTTGGTCAACGCCTTCCTCATCCTCAAGGCCTACGACTCCTTCGTCACCAACCGGAAGCTGAAACGGCTGGGCCGGGCCACCCGGGTGGCCCTGGGCAACATCAGCGCCCAGGTGGCCGAAAGCCTCAGCGCCGTGCGGCTGGCCCAGGCCTTCACCAACGAAGCCCTGGAGGGGGCCCGGCTGAACAGGGGGGCGGCGGCCCTGCTGGAGTGCCGGCGGCAGAACTTTAAACTCTTGGCCCACAGCAATGTGAGCATGGTCTTCTTTACCAACATCATCAACCTGGCCATCATCTGTGCCGGCGGGGTGCTCATCTACCGGGGCGGCATGAAGAACAGCGACCTGGTGGCCTTCCTCCTCTACGTGGCCATCTTCGTACGGCCGGTGCTGCGGCTCAACGCCCTGGCAGAGGTGTACCAGAAGGGGGTGGCCGGCTTCGCCCGCTTCCAAGAGCTGATGCAGCAGGAAGGGGATCTGGTGGAAGCCGCTGATGCGGTGGATCCGGGCCAACTCCAGGGGAACATCGCCTTCGAGGACGTAAGCTTCGGCTACCAGGGGAAGGAGAGGGTGCTGAACCACTTCTCCCTGACCATAGCGGCAGGGGAGGCAGTGGCCTTCGTAGGCAGCACCGGGGTGGGGAAGAGCACCCTCTGCAACCTGCTGCCCCGCTTTTACGAGGTGCAGGAGGGCCGTATCACCATCGACGGCCTGGATATCAGGCAGCTGACCCTGGCAGGGCTGCGCCGCAACATCGGCAGCGTGGCCCAGGACATCTTCCTCTTCTCCGACAGCGTCTACAACAACATCGCCTACGGCCGCCCTGCCGCCAGCCGGGCGGAGGTGGTGCAGGCCGCCGTCCTGGCGGAGGCGGACCGCTTCATCCGTCAGCTGCCCCAGGGCTACGACAGCGGCCTGGGAGAGCGGGGGGTGAAGCTCAGCGGCGGGCAGAAGCAGCGGCTGGCCATCGCCCGGGCCTTTTTGAAGGATCCCCCCATCCTGATCTTGGACGAGGCCACCTCCTCCCTGGATAACGAGACGGAGCAGGCCATCCAAAGCTCCCTGGCGGCCTTGAGCCGGAACCGGACCACCCTGATCATCGCCCACCGGCTGGCCACCATCAAGAACGTAGATCGGATCGTGGTGCTGAAAGACGGGGGCATCGCCGAACAGGGCAGCCACGCCCAGCTGCTGGCTGCCAAGGGGGAGTACTATAAGCTGTACATGGCCCAGTTCAAGGAGGACTGACTATGAAACTAGATCCCAGACTGGCCGCCCTGGCGGCCTTAGTAGAAAAGGGCTGTCCGGTGGCCGACATAGGCAGCGATCACGCCTACCTGCCCTGCTACCTGGTGAGCAACGGCATCAGCCCCCTGGCCATCGCTTCCGACATAGCCGACGGGCCCTGCGCCAGCGCCCGCCGCACCGTAGAGGCCCTGGGGCTAGGGGCCAAAATAGAGGTGCGGCAGGGGGACGGCTTGGCCGTTCTGCGGGAGCAGCCGGGCCTGGAGAACTTTTACCTGGTGCTGGCCGGCCTAGGCGGCACCACCATCTGCACCATCCTGGAGGCGGAGCTGGAGCTGGCCAAAAAGGCCAGGGGCCTCATCCTCCAGCCTATGGCAGGGGCCTCCCTCCTGCGCACCTACCTGGGCAGCCGGGGCTTCCGCCTGCTACAGGAAGACCTGGTGCAGAGCGGCGAGCACCTGTATGAAATCATCAAGGCTGGGCCCGGGCCAGGCGGCCGCTACAGCCCTGGCCAGTTGTTAATCGGCCCCCTGCTGCTAGCCGGCCGGCATCCCCTGCTAGGGGTGCAGATCTCTAAGCAGCGGGCTGCCCTGGCCCGCAACCTGGCCGCCATGGCCGCCAGCAGCCAGGCTGTAAACAGCCCTAAATACCAATACTTTCTGCGTTTGGCCAAAGAAGTGGAGGAGATAGCAGATGCGTGGCACAGTAACCATAGCTGAGGTAGTAGACTTTTTAGAGACCATGGTGCCTAAGCGCTTGGCTGCCCCCTGGGACAATGTGGGCCTCCTCCTGGGGCGGAAGCAGCACAAGGCGGAGAAGCTCCTCCTGGCCCTGGACCTGACGGAGCAGACCTGCCGGCAGGCCTGCGAGCAACAGGCGGACATGCTGATCACCCACCATCCGGCCATCTTCCAGCCCTTGAAAAGCCTCACCGGCGCCTGCTGGCAGCAGGAGCTGTTGCTGCGGCTGGCGGAGCGGCAGGTGGCCCTCTACGCCATGCACACTAATCTAGACTGCGCCGCCCACGGGGTGAACCGGGCCCTGGCCAACCGGTTAAAGCTCCAGGACATCTTCGAGCTAGACGAGGAGAGCGGCCTGGGCCGCATCGGCAATCTGGAAGAACGCTATCCCGACCTGCGCTCCTTCGCCCTGGTGGTGAAGAAGCTGCTGCGCTGCGACTACGTGAGCTACGCTGACGCCGGCCGGCCGGTGCGCCGGGTGGCAGTGTGCGGCGGCTCCGGGGCGGAGCTGGTGCCCCAGGCCCTGGCCAAGGGGGCGGACACCCTGGTGACCGGGGATGTGAGCTACCACAGGGCCCAGGAGGCGGTGTATCAAGGCCTGAACATCGTCGATGCCGGCCACCAGACTAGCGAATGGCCGGTGCTGGAGGAGCTGGCCGACCGCCTCTCCCTGCGCTTTACGGAGAAGGAATGGGCCATTACCGTGACTGTGGCCAAGGAAGACCTCTTGCTGAGGGGGGTATGAACATATGCTGATCAAAGACATGAAGTTGGGCAGCAAGGTGCAGCAGGTCCTGCTGCTGCGGGTGCAGAAGATAGCCACCAGCAGCAAGGGCTCTCCCTATGCCCGGGGCCTGGCGGAGGACAGGAGCGGCAGGCTGCAGTTCATCTGCTTTGAAAGGGGCTCGGTGGACAGGCTGGCCAAGGTGGACGGGCCCACACCCTTTAAGGTCGGCGGTACGGTAGATGGCTACAAGTACAACGACGAGATGGTGAACCAGCTGCTGGTGCAGCATGCGGAAGCCCTGGGCCCCAATGACGACATCAGGGATCTCCTGCCCCAGGGGGACTTCGACCAGGCGGTTTACAGCACCAAATTGGCCAACTTCATCAAGGCGGTCCGCCAGCCCCTCTACCGCAGCCTGCTGGAGGAGCTGTTCAAGGGGGAGGTCTACGACCAGTTCCTCCTCAACCCTGCCGGCTCCCGCCTCCACCATGCCTATCTGGGAGGGCTGCTGCAGCACTCGGTAGACGTGGCCGGCCTGGCCCTGGCCATGGCGGGGCAGTACGAGGAGGTGGACAAGGACCTGGTGATCACCGGCGCCCTCCTCCACGACATCGGCAAGATCAAGGAAATATCCCACCAGGTGGGCTTCTCTTATACGGATACCGGCCGTTTACTAGGCCACATCAGCCTCTCCGCCCTGATGGTGCAGGAGGCGGCTTTGAAGCTGAAGATGCCCCTAGGCAGGCTGGAGCAGCTCTTCCACGTGCTCCTCTCCCACCATGGGGAAAACGACAAGGGCTCTCCCATCCCCTGCAGCACCAAGGAGGCCTTCATCGTCCACTATGCCGATGAGTTGGACGCCGTTATGAACCAGTTCCAGCACCCTCAGGAAGAGGTGGGCAGGGAAGGCTGGCAGTTTAACAAGATGCTGCAGCGCTATCTTTACAGCAAGTGAGGGGAGGGGTTCAGCTCCAACGGGAGCTAGAGATAGAGGGACTGCACGTCACCCTCCTGTGGAAGAGGGTGCGCTACCTGCGCCTGAAGGTGGCAAGGACGGGGCGGCTGAGCTGCAGCCTCCCCCTCAGCAGCAGCCAGGCTGAGGCGGAGTACTTCATCCGCTGCCAGCTGCCCTGGCTGCGCCGGCGCTTGGCGGCCCTGCGGCTGGAGGAGCAGACCCCTAATCCGGACCTAGGCCTGGAGGCAGACCGGGTCTGGTTCTTCGGCCGCCTCTACCCGGTGAGGGAGGAGGCAGGCTGCCTCCAGCCTTCCTATACGGGCAGGGCCTTCATCTTGCCCCAGGGCTGCAGCCCCGCCGCCAGGGAGGCCGCCCTGCAGGGGCTGCTGCAGCAGTTGTTCAAGGCCGCAGTGGAGCAGTCCCTGGCCCGCTGGCAGGCCGCCCTGGGCCTCTACCCCAAGGAGTGGCGCCTCTTCCAGGTGCAGAGCCGCTGGGGGGAGTGCCTGCCCAGCCGGGGGCTGGTGAAGTTCAACCTGCGCTTGGTCTACCGGCCTAGGGCCTGCCTGGACTACGTGGTGGTCCACGAGCTGGCCCACCTCCGCTACGGCAGCCACGATGCCGCCTTTTGGCAGCTGGTGGCCAGCGTGCTGCCGGACTACCGGGAGCGGCGGCAGCTGCTGCAGGGCTTTCTCTTCCTGGCCCGGGGCCTGGAGGCCGGGTAATTTGCCCCTCCCCTTTTAGAGGGACTTATGATATAATAACTTTATTCAGGCTATAGGCGCCCTAGGCGCCGAGCCACGCCTCAGAGGAGTAAAGGCCATGGCTAAACAGAAGATACTTATCGCTGACGATGAGGCCCAGATCAGGGAAATACTGCGGATTTACTTTGAAAATAGCGGGTTCGAGGTCTGTGAAGCGGAGAACGGGGCGGATGCCATCGCCAAGCTGCGGACTGACAAGCCCAACCTGCTGTTGCTGGACATCATGATGCCCGTCCTGGACGGCATCGAGGTGTGCAAGCAGGTGCGGCAGATGAGCGACCTGCCCATCATCATGCTCACCGCCAAGGACGAGGACGATGACCGTATCGCCGGCCTGGAGATAGGGGCCGACGACTACATCACCAAGCCCTTTAACGCCCGGGAGGTAGTAGCCAGGGTGAAGGCGGTGCTGCGCCGTTCCGGCGGCATCAAGGGGGGTAAGGGAGGCAAGAAGCGGCTCACCTTCCCCGGCCTCACCATCGACCTAGAGCAGTACATAGTGGAAGCCTTCGGCAAACGGGTCACCTTCACCAGCAAGGAGATGGAGCTGCTCTGGTGCCTGGCCTCCAATCCCGGCAAGGCCTTCAGCCGCAACCAGCTGTTAGAGACCATCTGGGGGTATTCCTACTACGGGGACACCCGTACGGTGGACACCCATGTGAAGCGGATCCGGCAGAAGTTATTGATACCCAACGATGCCCCCTGGGACATCAGTACTGTGTGGGGCATAGGCTACAAGTTCGAGCTAAAGTAAGGCCCTCCAGGCCCAGGCCGCCCTAGGGGAGGAGGAGCATGAGTAGATCACTGAGTACCCGTCTGGCCTACAGCTTTATGGCCGTCATCGTCTGCATCGTCCTAGGGGCCTCCATAGGCATCTCCTACCTGGTGGGGGACTACTTCGTCGATATGAAGGAAAGGGAGCTGGAGCAGCAGGGCAACGAGATGGCCAGCACCATCTCCTACTTCCTCAGCATCAAGGACAGGGACACCCTGCAGCGCTATATCAACACGGTGGACCAGCTGGTAGGGGCCCGGATCTGGCTCTTCGATGACAGCTTCAACCTGCTGGCCGCCTCCTATATCGAAGGGTACAAGAGCCAGCAGAGCGCTTACAACATCAGTATTTGGGACGCCTTCTTCGGCAGGGATGAGAGCAACTTGGACCTGCAGACCCAGGAAGGCATCGTGGAGTTAGACAAGGCCATCAAGGAAGGGGACCTGTCGGAGCGGGTGCAGCTGGTGCTGAAGGACATCTACGCCGGCAAAAGCCTCCGCTCCCAGCTCTTCCATCCCTACTATAAGGAGCAGGTGCTGATGGTGGGCCTGCCCTACAACAATACCATAGCCGGCACTACCGGGGCCATCCTCATCACCACCCCCCTGGGAGGCTTCGACAACTTCCTCCGCAATATTTATATCTACATCGGCCTTATCGGCTTCGTCACCCTCCTCCTCTGCCTCGTCCTGGTGAGCCAGATCACCCGCCGCTTCATCAGGCCCTTGGTGGACATGAAGAACATAGCCACCGCCATGGCCGGCGGCGACTACAGCCAGCGGGTGACCATCAAGGGGGACGACGAGGTGGCGGACCTAGGCCGGGCCTTGAACAGCCTGGGGGCGGACCTGGGGGACTATGTGGACAAGATGCAGCGGACGGAGAAGATCCGGCGGGACTTCGTAGCCAACGTCTCCCATGAGCTGCGCACCCCCATCACCATCATCCGGGGCTACAACGAGGCCATCAGCGACGGCATCATCACCGACCAGGCGGTGCTGCAGCGCTACCGGGGGCTGATCAACGAGGAGACGGTGCGCTTAGAGCGGATGGTACGGGAGCTGTTGGACATCAGCCGCCTCCAGGCGGAGGATCCTATCGCCCCTGACAAACTAGAGGCCCTGCCCCTGGCCACCATCGTCCGCACCGTGGCCGAGAAGCTGCTGGTGAGCAGCGTGCGCCGCCACATCAAGTTCAACATCCAGGCTGATGACGGAGTCAAGGTGCTGGGGAACGGGGACCAGCTGGTGCAGCTGGTGCTCATCCTCTGCGACAACGCCATGAAGTACTCTCCCGAGGACGGCACCGTCAGCCTCAGCCTGCGGCGGCAGGAGGACGGCAGCGTGCTCCTGCGGGTCCACGATGAGGGGCCGGGCATACCGGAAGAGGATCTGGCCTTCATCTGGGAGCGTTTTTACAAGGTGGACAAGTCTCACAGCCGCAACCGGCCTGGCTCCGGCCTGGGCCTGGCCATAGCCAAGGAGATCGTGCGGGTGCACGGAGCCACTGCCAAGGTTAGCAGCAAACGGGGTGCAGGTACCACGTTTGAAATAAATTTTCCGAAGGTTAAGGTAGTATGATACTAGAGTATTTCTGCCCAGATTATCGAGTTAAACACCTCTGCGACATCTCCCCTAAGTGGTTGAAGCGCAACGGCTACACCAAGGTGGTAGTGGACATCGACAACACCCTGCTGCCCAGGGACAAGACCATGGTGGGGCCCCGGGTTATGAACTGGCTCCGCCAGTGCAGGGAGATGGCCATCACTGTGGCCCTCATCTCCAACAACCACGGCGCCCGCATCGACACCATACTCCGCCAGACTAACTGCGGCGGGGCCACCAGGGCCGCCAAGCCCATGCCTATGGCCTTTAAACGCTTGGTGAAGGCCATGGGAGGGGGCAAGGTGCTCTTCGTGGGGGACCAGCTCATGACCGACGTGCTAGGGGCCAAGCTGGCCAAACAAAAGGTGGTGCTGTGCAACAGCCTAGGGGGCAAGGAGCTGTGGATCACCAGGCTGAACCGCAAGCTGGAAGGCTTCTTCCTCCGCCGCCTGGCCAATAACGACATGCTGCCCAGGGAGAGGGTGCTATGAAGTTAGCCCTGGTCCAGTTGGCAGTTTGGGAAAGGGCCAAGGAAGACAATATACGGCGGGGCCTGGAGCTGAGCGCCCAGGCCGCCTGCGGCCGGGACCTGGTGGTGCTGCCTGAGGTGTGGACCACCGGCTACAGCCTAGGCCACCTGGCCCAGGAGGCAGAGCGGCTGGACGGGCCCCTGGTCCGGGAGCTGCAGGCCCTGGCCGCCAGGGAGGGCTGTGCCATCGTGGCCGGCTCCGTCCCCCTCTACCGAGGGGGCCTGGTGTATAATTCCTCCCTGGCCATCGACAAGCGGGGGGCCCTGGTGCACGTCTACGACAAGGTGCACCTGTTCGGCCTCTTCCAAGAGCAGGACTTCTTCGCCCCCGGCCAGGACTTTTCCGCCTACTGGCTGGACGGGGTGAAGTGCGGCTCCACCATCTGCTATGACCTCCGCTTTCCTGAGCTCTACCGCCACCTGGCCCTCCAGGGGGCGGAGCTCTTCCTCTGCCCGGCGGAGTGGCCGACGGTGCGGGGGGATGCCTGGCGCCTGCTGGCCCAGGCCCGGGCGGCGGAGAACCACGCCTTCCTGGTGGGGGTGAACTGTGCCGGAAGCTTCAAGGGGGCGCCCTTCTACGGCCACTCCCTGGTGGTAGATCCCCTGGGGCGGATAGTGGCAGAGGCCGGGGAGGAAGAAGCAATCCTGACCTGTGAAATAGACCTAGGCCAGGTGGAGAAGGTGCGGCAGCGGCTCAACGCCCTGCTGGACGTGCGTAAGGAGTTGATTTCCTGATGGAGGGGGAGAAGAGGGACCGGTCCAGCCGGGCTGGGAGGGGGGCCGCCCTGCTAGGGGGCCTTTGCGCCGCCCTGGTGGCAGCTTCCTTCCTCCTTCCCTCCTGGGGCCTGGACCGGGGAGAGGCGGCGCCCCAGCTGAGCAAGGAGGAGGCGGCCCGGCAGGAGGCAGACGAGGCTGCCAGCCGCTACGGCCTGCCCCCGGAGCCTCCTAAGGATCTGAAGTACCTGCTGGGCCTCTACTACGGCAACGGGGAGAACTTCCTGATCCGGGAGAATCAGGGCCAGCTGGAGCTGGTCTACCGCTACCAGCCAGGGGATGCCAACTTCGCCAAAGCCAATATCTTCCCCCTGACCAAGGAGCGCTTTGACTCCTACCTTTTTTATGAGGCCGGCCCTAACCGGGGCCAGGAGGTGCCTCTCAGCTTTGAAAGAGACGAGGACGGCTACGGCATCACCTGCAAGGTAGGCGGCGTGCGCTACACCCGCTTCTTCCTAGGCTACGGGGAGGGAGAAAGGCCCCGGCTCTTCCGCCTGCCGGCTGTGAGCCCGGAAGAGTGGCAGCGCCTGCAGGAGGCGGCAGCGGCGGCAGTTGAGCCGGCAGCCCTGGCGGCAGGCAGGCAGGCCAGCCTGGTGGATGCCGCCACGGTGGAGGGGCTGCGGGTGCGCTCTGTCTACGCCACTGCGGCCAACCTCTTCGGCAACCCCCTCTACGACAGCCCCAAGCTCTACGTGAGCCAGGGGGCGGCAGCGGCCCTGGCCCGGGCCCAGGCCCGGCTGGCCCAGGAGGGCTACGGCCTGGTGCTGCTGGATGCCTACCGGCCCTGGCAGGTGAGCAAGCTGGCCCACCTAGCCCTGCCGGAGGGGAGCAAGGAGTTGCTGGAGGATCCGGACCGCAGGGCCAGCAGCCACAACAGCGGCAACGCGGTGGACGTCACCCTCTACGCTTTGGCTACCGGGGCGGAGGTGGAGATGATCTCCGGCTTCGACGAGCCCTCCCCCCGCCAGTACAGCCACTACCCGGGGGGCAGCAGCCGGGCCCGCTACCTGCGGGAGCTGCTGCGCTCCAGCATGTTGGCCGCCGGCTTTAAGGGCATAGAGATGGAATGGTGGCACTTCCTCTACCAGGACGGCGCCGCCTATGCCGCCTTGAATATCGCATTGAAAGATTTAAAGTAATAAATATATTTATAAATAATTTACTGCCTGACAGCTATAGACAGGAGGAGTGAGACCGCATGAACGTTTACGATAGCGCTAACGAACTGGCCCGGGCCCTGCGGGAGAGCAGGGAGTTCCAGGCCCTCAAGACGGCGAAGGAGGTCCTGGCCAAGGATCCGGACGCAATGAAGATGGCCGATGACTTCATGGCCCTGAACGTGGAAGTGAACATGGCCAAGTACCAGGGCAAGGAGCCTGACAAGGAGAAGGCGGAGAAGGCGGATAAACTGCTGGGCATCCTGCAGCTGAACAAGGAGGCAGTGGACTACCTCCAGGCTGTGATGCGCTTTGAGCTGCTGATGAGCGACATCAACAAGGCCATCAGCGATGTAGTGAAACAGGTTATGGGAGCTTGATCATGGGTCTAGAGGCGGTCTTGGCAGGCCTACAGCTGGCCAGGCCTATACTGCGGCAGGAAGTGATGGCCCGCCACACCAGCTTCAAGGTGGGGGGCCCGGCCGACTATTTGGTCCAGCCCTCCTCGGCAGGGGAGGTGGCTGAGCTGTTGCAGCTGGCGGAGTCCTACCACCTGCCCCTCACCATCATGGGCCGGGGCAGCAACCTGCTGGTGCGGGACGGCGGCATCCGGGGCCTGGTGCTGAAGCTGGCAGACGGGCTGCAGGACTGGAGCCTGGACAGGGAGGCAGGGCTGCTGCGCTGCGGAGCCGGCCTCTCCCTGGCGGCGGCCTCCCACCTAGTGGCGGACCTGGGCTTCTCCGGCCTGGAGTTTGCCTGCGGCATACCGGGCAGCCTGGGAGGCGCGGTGTACATGAACGCCGGCGCCTTCGGTGGCGAGATCAGCGAAGTAGTGACCCAGGTGGCGGGCCTGGACCGCCAAGGGGTAGAGCGGGTGCTGAGCAGGGAGGAGCTAGGCTTTTCCTACCGCCGCTCCGCCCTGATGGAGGGGGAGCTGTGCCTCACCCAGGTCAGCCTCCAGCTGCAGCCGAGGGCGAAGGAGGACATCTGGGCCGCCATGGAGCGGATCAAGGCCCAACGCCAGGCTGTGCAGCCGGTAGGGGAAGCCAGCGCCGGCAGCACCTTTAAGCGGCCCCAGGGGGCCTTTGCCGCCGCCCTCATCGACCGGGCCGGGCTGAAGGGGGCCAGCGTGGGAGGGGCCCAGGTGTCCACTAAGCACGCCGGCTTCATCATCAACAAGGGAGGGGCCACGGCCCAGGACGTGCTGGACCTGATGGCCTTTGTGGAAGAGAAGGTGTGGCAGCTCTTCCAGGTCCGCTTAGAGCCAGAAGTGAAGATCATCGGCGAAGGCTAGGAGGCGGATGATGGCCAAGGCATTGACGGCGGCAGAGCTGCACCAGACGGGGCTGGCCCTCCTGCTCCAGTGGTTGGAGGCTAACGGCAACCAGATCGAAATGGCCCAGCCGGAGCGGGGCGTCCTGCCCCACATCATCACCAAGAACGGCAGCCTCCTCACCTTCATCGTGGCCGACTTCGCCTGCTACCCTGCCAAGGGCCGGGTGGACGAGGCGGCTAGGGCCGCCTTGGCGGCCCAGGCGGAGAAGTTCGGCGCCTTTGCCGCTATAGCCGAGGTGGGCCTGGCCAATGCGGCAGGCATAGCCGCCCGGGACAGGGAGCTGCTAGGCAGGGCCGAGGCAGGGGCCTCCTATGTTTTAGACTTTGCCGGCCTCCAGTACCTCCGTTCAGACCCTGCCCAGCAGGACGGGGACGGCGGCAAGAGTTAGGGTTCCCTGGATAGGGAAAGGGAGAAAGGAGCCAGATCATGGCCTTATTGACGATAGCTAAAGAAAAGTGTCTGCGCTGCGGCCTCTGCGTCAAGGCCTGTCCCTCCTGCATCTTGCAGATGACGGCGGAGGGGCCGGAGTGCATCAACGAGCATGGCTGCATACTCTGCAGCCACTGTGCCGCTGTCTGCCCTGTAGGGGCCATAGAGCACAGGCTGCTGCCCTTGCAGGAGCTGCAGCCGGCTCCGGAGCCTCCCTTTACGCCGGAGCAGGCCCTGGCCTTTTTGCAGAGCCGCCGCAGCGTCCGCATCTACCGGCCCCAGCCTCCCAGCGAGGAGGTGGTGAGGAAGCTGCTAGAGGCCTGCCGCTACGCCCCTACCGCCGGGAACTCCCAGGGCCTGAGCTACATCGTCCTGCGGGACAGGGAAGAGATCAAGGCGGTCTGCGACCTAGTGGCGGACTACATGGAGGAGGAGGTGGCCCAGGACGGGCCCCGGAAGCGTTATTTCACCTCCGTGCTGGAGGCCTACCGGGGGAGGGGGCAGGACGTCATCGGCCGCCAGGCTCCCTGCCTCATCATCGCCGTGGCCAAGCGGCTGAATCTGGCAGGGGAGAGCAATGCGGAGCAGTGCTTCGCCTACGCCATGCTCTACGGGCCCTCCCTGGGCCTGGGCACCTGCTACGGCGGCTTCATCTCCCTGGCCCTGCTCAGCGGCTACCAGCCCCTGCTGGAACGGCTGCGGCTCTCCCCCAAGCAGAGGGGGGTAGGAGCCCTGCTGGTGGGCTACAGCGCCTGCAAATACCGGCGGCTGCCCCTGCGCCAGCCTGTGAAGGCGGAGTTTAGGTGAGGGTTGGCCGTGGTTTTTCCTTGACTTTCCCAAGCAAATCAGCTATACTAAGAAACATGGAAAGTGTTTCCCTTCTGTTTAAAAGGCAACGAGGCAGGGCAGAGGAAAGCGAGGCGTGGGAGCCTAGCTGCTATCCTTGGCCCTGCTTTTTTAGGCCCTGAGGGAGGCGCGGAGCAGTAATTCTTCCACTGCGCTACTGTCGGCCTAGGCAGGCCGAGGTATAGCGGCAGGCGGCCCCTCCTGCCTGGGGGAACCGCATCCTGCCCCCTTTAGTCCAACTTAAGGAGGTTGAAAACTATGGCTAAAAAGGAAATCCTAGTAGGTTACGGCGTTGACATCGACGCGGTTGCCGGTTGGTTAGGCTCTTACGGCGGCGAGGATTCTCCCGACGACATCTCCCGCGGCCTCTTCGCCGGCGAAGTAGGGGTGCCCCGGCTCTTGAAGCTCTTCAAGAAGAACAACCTTACCTGCACCTTCTTCGCTCCTGGTCATTCTATCGAGACCTTCCCCGAGGTTATGAAGATGATCGTAGCTGACGGCCACGAGATCGGCGCCCACGGCTATGCCCACGAGAACCCCATCGCCATGACCCCCAAGCAGGAGGAGGACATCCTGGTGCGCAGCATCGAGCTGATCACCCAGCTCACCGGCAAGGGCCCCACCGGCTACGTGGCCCCTTGGTGGGAGTTCTCCAACGTCACTGACAAACTGTTGAAAAAGTACGGCATCAAGTACGACCACTCCTTGATGCACCACGACTGCATGCCCTACTACGTGCGCATCGGCGACAGCTGGTCCAAGATCGACTACTCCGCCCCTGCCTCCACCTGGATGAAGCCCTTGATCAGAGGGGAGGAGACGGACCTGGTAGAAATCCCTGCCAACTGGGATCTGGACGATATACCGCCCATGATGTTCATCAAGAAGTCCCCCAACAGCTTCGGCTTCCACAGCCCCAGGGACATCTTCGGCATGTGGGAAGATTCCTTTGACTACGTGTACGAAAACTACGACTGGGCCGTCTTCCCCATGACCATCCATCCCGACGTGTCCGGCCGCATCAAGTGCCTGGGCTGCCACCAGCACCTCATCGACCACATCAACCAGTACGAGGGGGTAAGGTGGTGCACCCTGAACGAGATGGCCGATGCCTTCCTGGCCAAGTTCCCCCGCAAGAAATAGGCCTAGGGGGAAGGAGGGGTTTTGATGTGCGTTTTATGCGGTGAGATGATCATGACCGTCCACTGGACGGACCAGCCCCTCCACGACGTAGACTACCGGCGCAAACGCACCGTGGTAGTGGGGGAGAGCCAGCGGGAGAGGCTGCGCCTGCGGCTGAAGCGGGTGGCCATCGCCAACAAGCTTTTGGCCTACTACGGCCTCAGCCTGCGGGATTGGAACGGCAGCCGCTACCTCCTCTCCAGCAGGAACGGCCTCAGCAAGGTGATCTACGACTTAGGCGGGATGTGGAGCGCCGCCGCCAAGCTGGCCGGGCGCCAGCTTGACCCCTTGGATCCGGCCTTCCTGGCCTCTTTACAGAAGGAGGCAGGCAGTGCTGACAGGGGACAATAGGTATCCCATCACAGTAGTCACCGGCTTCTTAGGCAGCGGCAAGACCACCCTCCTGGCCAACGTGCTGCGCCACCCGGAGTACGCCAACACGGCGGTGATCATCAACGAATACGGCCAGGCCGGCCTGGACCACCGGCTGATCCGCCGTATCGAAGAAAGGACCCGCCTCCTCAGCGGCGGCTGTATCTGCTGCAATATGCGGGACGACCTGGTACAGGAGCTGAAGGACATCCTCAATGAGGCGGAGCAGGGCAGCTACCCCCTGGAGCGGGTGGTGATAGAGACCACCGGCCTGGCGGATCCGGCCCCCATCCTCTTCTCCATCCTGATGGATCCCCTCCTCACCAACCGCTACTACGTGGACGGGGTGCTGTGCTGCCTGGATGCGGCCAACGGCGAACTGCACCTGGCCAACAACCCGGAAAGCGTGAAGCAGCTGGCCTGTGCCGATACGGTGATCATCACCAAGTGCGACATCGTGGAGCGGCAGACGGTGGAGGAGATGCGGCAGCGGTTGCGGCAGCTGAACCCGGCGGCAGTGGTCTATGAAGCCTCCCGGGGGCAGCTGGACCCCTCCCTGGTGCTGGCCAGCGGCCAGCTGCAGATGGAGAGGCGCCTGGCCAAGTTGCAGCAGCTAGGCACCGGGCCCAGCATCCACAATAGCAGCGTCCGCTCCCTTTCCCTTAAGTTTTACCAGCCCCTAGACTGGACCGCCTTCGGCATCTGGCTTAGCATGTTGCTCTACGCCCACGGGGAGGAGATGCTGCGGGTGAAGGGCATGGTGGACGTGGGAGACAGCGGCCCCATCGTGATCAACGGGGTGCAGCACATCATCCACCCGCCCCACCACCTAGAGGACTGGCGGGGGGAGGAGCGGAACTCCCAGATAGTCTTTATTATGAAGGAGTTAGAGCCTCAACAGGTGCTGTCCTCCCTGCTAGCCTTCCAGCACCTGATCGGGGCGGAGCCCCACATAGAGGAGATCAATTACAACCCTTACGGGCCTCCGGCTCCTTCTTCTTAGAGTACAGCTTCGGCTAGTGGCGGCGTCCCTGCCTACAGGCGGGGGCGCCGTCCTTGTATGGGCAGGGCGGAGGAAGGGGGTGGCGGGCTGCTCCATTGACAGCAGGCCGGTAAAATGCTATATTATCCGGCAGGAGCACTACTATGCAGAAGGCCGACAGGTTTACCATGGCAGCGCCCATCCTCCCTGTCAGCGCCTAGGGGCGGCAGACTGTCCCTAGCGCCTGGGGGGAGCACCCGGTGCTCATCAGCATCGCCAGGGCCGGTTGGAAGGAGGCGGGGCCCCTATGAATTATCAAGAAAGCTTGGCCTATTTAGACAGCCTGGGCAAGTTCGGCATCCGCCTAGGCATGGAGCGGATCGAGGCCCTGCTGGAGGAGCTGGGCCGGCCGGAGCGGGGCCTGAGGCTGGTGCACGTGGCCGGCACTAACGGCAAGGGCTCGGTGGCCAGCATCATCGCCAGCATTTTGAGCGCCGCCGGCCTCAAGACGGGGAAGTTCACCTCCCCCCACCTAGTAAGGTATAATGAAAGAATAGCCCTGGACGGCCGGGACGTCAGCGACGAGGAGCTGGCCCAGGTCCTGACCAGGGTGCGGGAGGCGGCAGCGGCGCTGCTGGCCGCAGGCAGGGGGGAGCAGCCCACCCAGTTCGAGGTTTTGACGGCGGCGGCCTTCCTCTACTTCGCCCAGCAAGGGGTGGACTACGGCGTGATAGAGGTGGGCCTAGGGGGCCTGTGGGACTCTACCAACGTAATCACCCCCCTGGTGAGCGTCATCACCAACATCCAGCACGACCACATGGACCGCTGCGGCTCCAGCCTGGCCGCCATAGCCGGGCAGAAGGCCGGCATCATCAAGGAAGGGGTGCCCCTGGTGACGGCGGCAGAGGGGGAGGAGGCCCTGGAGGTGATCCTGGCCGCCGCCGCCAGCCGCCATGCTCCCTGCTACCTGTACGGCAGGGACTTTTGGGGGGAGGAGGAGGCCAGCTCCATGGCCGGCCAGCGCTTCACCCTCCACGTAGGCCCTGCCTGGGCCGCCAGCTACCGCCTGACCCTCCCAGGGGAGCACCAGGTGGTGAACGCCTCGGTGGCCCTCATGGCCGCCCGGCTGCTGGCCGCCCAGGACCGGCGCATCACAGAGGACGCCCTCCAAGCCGGCACTGCCGCCGCCCGCTGGCCAGGCCGGCTGGAACTGGTGGCCCGGCACCCAGACGTGATCTTAGACGGGGCCCACAACCTAGAGGGGGCCCAGGCCCTGCGGCGGGCCTTGGACAAGTACTATCCTGCCGCCCAGCGCTCCTTCGTCCTGGGCATGATGGGGGATAAGGATATGGCCGGCGTCTTGGGCGCCCTCCTCAGACCGGCAGACCGGGTCTATACCGTCAGGGCGGACCAGGGCAGCCGGGCGGCTGAGGCCCAGGTCTTAGCAGAGCTAGCCGGGGCGGGGGCGGTGGCAGTGGACAGCCTGGAGCAGGCCTACGCCCAGGCCCTGGCGGCCTGCGGCCCGGAGGGAGTGGTCTGCGTCTGCGGCAGCCTCTACCTAGTGGGCAACTTCAAGAGCCGGGGCTGGCTCCAGTAGCGGCGTTTTTCCACTGAGTTAGATGCTCTAGATACTAAGGAAGGGTGGTGGCAGGTTATGGCGGCTGTGCTGCAGGGCTGGGCCCTCAGGGTGGAGCCCTACGTCTACTTTATGCTGCTGCTGACGGTGGCAGTGCTGCCTCTGGAGCAGGTGACGGCCGGCCTCTGCCTCCTGGCCACTTTCTGCAGCGCCCTCTTAGTAGCCTGCTGCCTAGGGCGGCGGCAGGAGCCGGTGCTGCGGCCCTGGGAGCAGGGGGCCTGCTACCTGCTGGCCGCCATCGCCCTGCTGAGCCTGGGCCTCTCCCGCCGGCCCGCCGGCAGCGCCCTCTTCTTCGTCTACACGGTGGGCCAGTACCTGGCCTTCAGCTACGTCCTGCTGCGCTATGGCTGGCGACGGCCCTCCCGCTTCGGCCTGGCCTATGGGGAGGCCGGTGCCTCCCCCCAGGATGAGGCGGCCATGGCGGACCTCATCCCCCTGGTACGCTCCGTCCCCCGGCCCTACCGGGACAGGTTCTTCTCCCTGCCCCGGCCTCTGCAGCTGCTAGGGGTCTTTTTTGGGTCGTCCTGCCTGGTGAGCCTGCTGGGCCTGGGGCAGAAGAGCGCCGGCGTGGCGGCGGAGGGGGTGTGGGTGGATCCGGCGGCCTTTCCCGAGCTGGCGGTGCGGGTCTACTCCACCTGGCAGAACCCTAACATCCTGGCCGGCTACCTGGTCTTGGTCATCGCCTACAGCCTGGCCTTCTTCTACGCCGCCAAGGGCCGCTCCTGGCTGCGGCTGCTTACGGGCTGCAGCGGCCTTTTGGCCTTCTTCTGCCTTCTCTACACCTATTCCCGGGGCAACTACCTGGCCTGTGGGGCGGTGCTGCTCCTCTACTGCGGCTGCTTCAACCGTCGGGCCCTGCTGCCGGTCCTGGTGGTGGTGGCCGCCTCCCTCCTGCTGGGAGGGGAGGAGCTGTGGCAGCGGCTGGCCTCCCTGGCCGGGAGCCAGGATACCTCCATAGCCCTGCGCCAGGCCTACCTGCGCTCCACCTGGTGGATCATCCAAGAGCATCCCCTGGGAGTGGGCTGGGCCGGCTTCCAGTATATCTATCCGGACTATAACTATTACCTAGCGGACAAAAGCGTCATCATGTACCACTGCCACAACCTCTTCCTCAACGTCCTGGCGGAGCTGGGCTGGCTGGGGCTGGGTGTCTTTTTGACGGTGTGGGGCATCTTCATCTACCAGGCCTACCGGCTGGCCCGCTCCAACCCCCTGCCCTGGCTGCGGGCCCTGGGCCAGGGCTACCTGCTGGCCGCCCTAGGGGTGGCGGTAGGAGGGCTCACGGACCACGTCTACTTCAACCCCCGCCTAGGCCTCCTCTTCTGGCTGTTGAGCTTCAGCGTGCTGCTGGGCCGCCGGCTGGCGGCCTGCTACCAGCAGGGCTAGGGAAATTTTGGTTTACTTTATTAGGCCGCTAGTGTACAATAATGGGGAACAAGACCGGCTTCTACAGCAGGGGGGAGAGGGCCATGAAACTGCGGCAGGTGCAAGAGCTGCTCACGGCGCGGGTGCTGTGCGGTGAGCGCTTACTAGAGAAAAAAGACGTGAGCTCCTGCTTCGGTTGCAACTTGATGAGCGAGGTGCTGGCCACGGTGAAGCAGCAGACCCTCCTCTGCACCGGCCTGACCAACGTCCAGGTCATCCGCACTGCCAACATGACGGACCTGGCCGCCGTAGTCTTCGTAGGGGGGAAGCTGCCTAAGGCTTCCGTTACCGAGGAGGCGGAGTCCTGGGGCCTGCCCCTGCTGGCCACGGAGCTGCCTCTGGCAGAGGCCTGCGCCCGCCTGATCCAGGCCGGGCTGGCCAGCTGCAGAAGGGAGGCGGCCCATGGCTAACGTGCTTAAGCTCAGCTATTACTGCCCAGGGGCCGATTTCGACCGGGCAGGGGAGGCCTCCGCCAAGATCAAGAAGATGCTGCAGCGGCTGGGCATACCCTCCGACGTGGTGCGGCGGGTGGCCATAGGCACCTACGAGGCAGAGCTCAACGTCATCATCCACGCCGGGGGAGGCACGGTGACGGCGGAGGTGTCCAGCCAGGACACCCTGATCACCGTCAGCGACCAGGGCCAGGGCATACCCGACATCCAGGCGGCCATGCAGGAAGGCTATTCCACCGCCCCGGAGTACGCCCGCCAGATGGGCTTCGGCGCCGGCATGGGCCTGCCTAATATGATGAAGTGTTCCGACGAATTCCACATCCACTCGGTGGTAGGGGAGGGCACTACGGTTACTATGCGCTTCTACCACCGGAGCGAAGACTTATAGAGGCCCCCGGCCAGGGGGCCGGCCTAGGGGAGGCCGTTTATGGCGCCACGGGAATTCCTTCATTCCGTCACCCTGCAAAGGGAAAAATGCCAGGGCTGCGTAGCCTGTGTCAAGGCCTGTCCCACAGAGGCCATCCGGGTGCGCAACGGCCAGGCTGTAATCATCGGCGACCGCTGCGTTGACTGCGGCGCCTGTGCCGCCTGCTGTCCCTACCATGCCTTCAGCGTGGCCACCGAGTCCCTGGAGCGGCTCCGGGACTACCAGTACAACATCGTGCTGCCCGCCCCCTCCCTCTACGCCCAGTTTTCCGAGCAGGTGGCCAGGCACACCATCTGGCAGGGCCTGCGCTACCTGGGCTTCGACGAGATCTTCGACGTCTCCCTGGCCTCGGAATACATAGCGGTAGAGATTGAAAACTACGTCAAAAATTACCGGGGAGGCCGCAAGCCCCTCATCTCCAGCAGCTGCCCGGCGGTGCTGCGCCTCATCCAGGTGAAGTTCCCCGAGCTGATCAAGCAGGTGGTGCCCATCCTGTCCCCAGGGGAGGCCGCCGCCATCTATGTGAAGCAGGAGGCGGCAGCCCGCCTGGACCTGGCGCCGGAAAGGATAGGGGTGTGGTTCATCTCCCCCTGTCCGTCGAAGAATACCAACATCCACCAGGCGGTGGACGTGCGCCGCACCCAGCTCAGCGGCTCTTTCAGCCTGGCAGAGATCTACGGCCTCCTCCTCAAGCACCTTGGGGAAGGCAGCCAGGAGGTGAAGGCCCGCACCAGCTCCTCCTACGGCCTGGCCTGGGGGATGTACGGCGGGGAGCTGCTCAGCGCCGGCATTGAGCACGGCCTGGCGGTCCACGGCATCGACGACGTGTACGACATCCTGGAGCAGATCTCCATGAACAAGATGCCCCAGCTGGACTACGTAGAGTGCAACGCCTGCCAGGGAGGCTGCATCGGCGGCATCCTGGCGGCGGAGAACAAGTTCGTGGCCGAGAGCAACCTGCGCCACCGTATGCAGAAGCTGCGGCAGCAGGAGCCGGCCCGGCGGGAGGCCGTCCTGGCCCAGAGCATGACCCTGGAGGGCTTCCCCGCTTCTAAGGACTACGTCAAGCCCCTGGTGCCCCGGCCCATGATGCAGCTGGACGACGACATCCTGGCCGCCATGGAGAAGTTCGAGCGGATGGAGGAGGTGCTCTCCTCCCTGCCCGGCCTGGACTGCGGCGCCTGCGGCGCCCCCAGCTGCCAAGGCCTGGCGGAGGACATCGTCCAAGGCAGGGCCCACGAGATAGACTGTATATTTAAACTACGCTCCTCAGTGCACAAGCTGGCCCAGGGCATGCTGGAGCTGGCCAAGCAGATACCCATCTCCCACGAGCCGGAGAAGGTAGAGGGCGGGAGAGAAAGGGTGAGATAGAAGATGCAATTACAAGAGGTAATGGAAAAACTGGATCTGACCCTGGTCACCCCGGAACTGGAGGGGGACGCCCTGACAGACGAGGTGAAGGGGGGCTTTGTCTCCGACCTGCTCAGCAACGTGATGGGCAAGGCCCAGCCCGGCCAGGTGTGGGTGACCATGCAGGGCCACAGGAACGTGGCGGCAGTGGCCTCCCTCATCGGCCTGGCGGCGGTGATCATAGCCGGAGGGGCCCAGCCGGCCCCTGATACCCTGGAGAAGGCCACTTCCAACGTGGTGGTGATCTTCACCACCCCCCTCAGCGCCTTCGACGTAGTAGGGCGGCTCTACGCCCTGGGCATCCGCTCCGGCCAATGAGGACCCTGCTGGCCGACTTCCACGTCCACACCCTCCTCTCCCCCTGCGCGGAGGTGGAGATGACGCCCCACCACATCGTGCTGCGGGCGGCGGAATACGGCATCGGGGCGGTGGCCGTCACCGACCATAACGGCAGCGCCAACGTACTGGCGGCCGTCCGGGCGGCGGAGCGCTACGATGTCCACGTCTTTCCCGGCATGGAGGCGGAGTCGGCGGAAGAGGCCCACATCCTGGTGCTCTTCGACAGCCTCAAGCAGCTGCGCCGCTGGCAGGCCTTTGTGGACCAGCACATGGGCGGGCAGCGGAACCGGGCGGAGGTCTTCGGCGGCCAGTACGTAGTAGACGAAGAGGATGAGTTCCTCTACGAGGAGGAAAGGCTGCTCCACGCCCCCTTGGATCTGCCGGCCGCGGCCATCGTGGCCCAGGCGCGGGAGCTGGGGGGCCTGGCCTTGGCGGCCCACATCGACCGGCCCAGCTACAGCCTGGTAGGCCAGCTGGGCTTCATCGAGCCGGACCTAGGCCTGGCGGCCGCGGAGCTGTCCGGTGCTGGCTGGCGGCAGGGGAGGCAGAAGGACCCCCTGCTCCGCCGTCTGGCCGGCAACCTTCCCTACGTGACCAACAGCGACGCCCACAACATCTACGACTTTGTGGAGGGGCCCAAGAACCTGCTGACGGTGGAGGAGCTGACCATAGCCGAGCTGCGGCTGGCCCTGGGGCAGGAGGGGGGACGGAGCTGCAGCCCCGGCCACTACCTTTCCTTGGACTAGAAGGCAAAGACACGGTTTTTTCACATGACAGGGAACCGTGTATTATGGTATACTGTATACCGAGTGACGTCAGGCCTTTCTTTTTATTTTCTATACTATCAACTATCAGGCTGCTGCGGCAGCCGCTGTAGCGTAAAGGAGGAAGTATGAGCCAGAAGGAAAGAGAGGATGCCTGCTCTTTGGAGCGGCAGAAGGTGGACGCCATCCTGGCCAAGTACCAGGGGCAGAAGGGCACCTTGATACCCATTTTGCAGGAGGTGCAGAACCTCTACAACTACCTGCCCAAGGAGGCGCTGGAGTATGTAGCGGAGCGGACGGGAGTTCCCATCGCCGATATTTACGGGGTGGTGACCTTCTACTCCCTCTTCCACCTCAACCCCAGGGGCCGCAACATCATCCGGGCCTGCCAGGGCACTGCCTGCCACGTACGGGGCGGCAAGACCGTCTTGCAAGCCTTGGAGAAGGAGCTGGGAGTGAAGGCCGGTGAAACCACCAAGGACCTCCGCTTCACCCTGGAGACGGTGGCCTGCATCGGCGCCTGCGGCCTGGCCCCGGTTATGCAGATCAACGAGGACACCCACGGCCGGCTGACGGCGGAGAAGATCAAGACCATCCTGGCCAGGTACCAGTAAATGGAGGAGTTGGCGCTGAATATCTTGGATTTGGCGCAGAACGCCGTGGCTGCCCAGGCCAGCCTGCTCCGCATCGAAGTGGTGGAGGATGAAGACGGCTTCCTAGTGCTGCGGCTGGCCGACAACGGCCGGGGCATGGACCAGGAGCTGCTAGAGCGGGTGAGGGATCCCTTCGTCACCACCCGCACCACCCGCAAGGTGGGCCTAGGCATACCCTTGGTAGAGATGGAGGCCCAGCAATGCGGCGGCCGTCTGGAACTGGCTTCCCAGCCAGGCCGGGGGACGGAGCTGGCAGCCTACTTCGGCTTGGACAACATAGACCGGCCCCCCCTGGGGGACGTGGCCGGCAGCATCAGCATCCTGCTAGCTGGTGCGCCCCACTTAGACGTCTGCTTCCACTATGTAGGCGGCAGAGGAGAGTTTAGCTTCGACAGCCGCAGCCTGAGGGAGGACTTAGGCGAGGCCTGTGACTTTTCCCATCCTGAACTGGCGGCTTGGGTCAAGGGCTACCTGGAACAGGAAATAGACAGGGTCAAGGAGGAAGGGAGAGCTTTATGAAGAGCTTGGCTGAATTACACGCACTAAGGGATAAACTGAAGGGCGACCTGAAGATCAGGAAGAACAGCGGCACCAAGATCATCATCGGCATGGGCACCTGCGGCATCGCCGCCGGCGCCAGGGAGGTGATGGCGGCAGTGCTGGAAGAGCTGGCCCGCCGCAACCTCACCGACGTGCATGTGCAGCAGACCGGCTGCATCGGCATGTGCGACAAAGAGGTGCTGTTAGACGTGCTGCGGCCTGGCGAGCCCCGCATCACCTACGGCAACGTAAAGCCTGAGGACGTGGGCCGGATCATCGCCAGCCACGTGGTCAACGGCAACATCGTGGAGGACAAGGTAATAGCCAAGATTGAGCAGCCGTAAAGGCTCTAGCTAAGCAAAGCAACGGAGGGAAATTATGCAGCATATCAGAGCCCATGTCTTAGTATGCGGCGGCACCGCCTGCAAGTCCAGCGGATCCCAAGCAGTGCAGGATGCCTTCGCCCACTACTTGAAAGAGTACAACCTGCAGGATGAGGTTATGCTGGTAGAGACCGGTTGCCACGGCTTTTGCGAGAACGGCCCCCTGGTCATCGTCTACCCTGAGGGCACCTTCTACTGCCGGGTAGGGGTGGACGACGTGAAGGATATCGTAGCGGAGCACCTCTACAAGGGCCGCATCGTGGAGCGTCTGCTCTACCATGAGCCCCAGACCAAGGAGCAGGTGCCTAACTACGACGAGATCGGCTTTTACAAGAAGCAGCACCGGATCGTGCTGGCCAACTGCGGCGAGATCGACCCGGAGAACGTAGGGGAGTACATCGCCGTAGGCGGTTACGAGGCCCTAGGCAAGGCCCTGACCCAGATGACCCCGGAGCAGGTAGTGGAAGAAGTGAAGAAGTCCGGCCTGCGGGGCCGGGGCGGCGGCGGCTTCCCCACCGGCCTGAAGTGGCAGTTCGCCAAGGCCTCCGTCAGCGACAAGAAGTACGTCATCTGTAACGCTGACGAGGGAGACCCAGGCGCCTTCATGGACCGGAGCGTGCTGGAGGGGGATCCCCACCGGGTGCTGGAGGGCATGGCCATCTGCGGTTATGCCATCGGCGCCGACGAGGGCTACATCTACGTGCGGGCGGAGTACCCCCTGGCCATTAAACGGCTGCGGGTAGCCATAGCCCAGGCGGAAGAGGCCGGCCTCCTAGGGGAGGACATCTTCGGCAGCGGCTTCAACTTTACCATCCACATCAAGGAGGGCGCCGGCGCCTTCGTCTGCGGCGAAGAGACGGCCCTGATGGCCTCCATCGAGGGCAGGCGGGGCATGCCTAGGCCCAGGCCCCCCTTCCCGGCAGTAGCCGGCCTCTGGGGCAAGCCCACCAATATCAACAATGTAGAGACCTTCGCCAACGTAGCTCAGATCATCAACAACGGCGCTGAGTGGTACTGCCAGTTCGGCACGGAGAAGTCCAAGGGCACCAAGGTGTTCGCCCTCACTGGCAAGATCAACAATACCGGCCTGGCCGAGGTGCCTATGGGCATCAGCATGCGGGAGATCATCTACGACATCGGCGGCGGCATCACCAACGGCAAGAAGTTTAAGGCCGTGCAGATCGGCGGCCCCTCCGGCGGCTGCCTGCCTGAGTCCATGCTGGACCTGCCGGTAGACTACGACTCCCTCATTGCGGCCGGCGCCATGATGGGCAGCGGCGGCCTGGTAGTGATGGACGAGGACACCTGCATGGTGGACGTGGCCAAGTTCTTCCTCACCTTCACCCAGAGCGAGTCCTGCGGCAAGTGCACCCCCTGCCGGGAGGGCACCAAGCGGATGCTGGAGATCCTCACCCGCATCACCGAAGGCGAGGGCAGGGAAGGGGATATAGAGCTCCTAGAGTCCCTGGCCAAGAACATCAAGGCCACCGCCCTCTGCGGCCTGGGCCAGAGCGCTCCTAACCCGGTGCTCAGCACCCTGCGCTACTTCCGCCACGAATACGAAGAGCACATCAAGAATAAACGCTGCCCGGCCGGCGCCTGCGAGAAGATGCTCCGCTATGTCATCGGGGATAACTGCAAGGGCTGCACTAAGTGCGCCCGCAACTGCCCGGTGCAGGCCATCAGCGGCACGGTGAAGCAGAAGCACGTCATCGACCAGAGCAAGTGCATCAAGTGCGGCGCCTGCATGGCCGGTTGCCCGTTCAAGGCCATTACGAAGGGTTAAGGAGGAGCATGCAAGATGACCATGGTACATTTGACGATTAACGGCCAGCCTGTCCAGGCTCCTGCCGGAACCAGCATTCTAGAAGCGGCCCGCCAGGCCGGCATCTACATCCCTACGCTTTGCTACCATCCTGAGCTGCGGCCGGAAGGGGCCTGCCGGCTCTGCGTGGTAGAGGCCAGCGGCAGCCGGGGCCTGGCCGCCGCCTGCGTATACCCCATAGCTGAAGGCATGGTGGTGAAGACCAATACGGAAGCAGTGCGGGAGGCCCGCCGCACCATAGTGGAGCTCCTCCTCACCAACCATCCCAAGGACTGCCTCTGCTGCCAGAAGAGCGGCGACTGCGAGCTGCAGAAGATCGCGGCGGACCTAGGGGTGCGGAAGCTGCGCTTCGAGGGCGGGGCCCGCAAGACCCACGCCATTGACGACAGCAACCCCGCCCTGGTGCGGGATCAGGAAAAGTGCGTCCTCTGCGGCCGCTGCGTGCGGGTGTGCCGGGACGTGCAGGGCATGAACGTGTACAGCTTCGCCCGCCGGGGCTTCAACACCATCGTCACCCCGGCCTTCGGCCTGGGCCTGGGGCAGTCTGCCTGCTCCCTCTGCGGCCAGTGCTCCGCCGTCTGCCCCACCGCCGCCATCGTGGAGAAGGACGACACCGACAAGGTATGGGCCGCCCTGGACGATCCGGAGAAGATCGTCATCGTCCAGACCGCTCCCTCCGTCAGGGTAGCCCTGGGAGAGGAGCTAGGCCTGCCTAACGGCAGCGTAGTCACCGGCAAGATGGTGGCAGCCTTGAAGCAGCTAGGCTTTGACAAGGTCTTCGACACCAACTTCTCCGCCGACCTGACCATTATGGAGGAGGGCCACGAGTTCATCCACCGGCTGCAAAACGGCGGCGTGCTGCCTATGATCACCAGCTGCAGCCCTGGCTGGGTGAACATGATCGAGCTGAAGTACCCCGAGCTGCTGCCCCATCTCTCCACCGCCAAGTCTCCCCAGGCCATGTTCGGCGCCATCGCCAAGACCTACTATGCGGAGAAGGCGGGGATAGACCCGGCGAAGATCGTCAGCGTCTCTGTAATGCCCTGCACCGCCAAGAAGGCTGAGGCCGCCCGGCCCCAGCTGGCAGACAGCGGCTATAGGGACGTGGACATAGTCATCACCACCAGGGAGCTGGGGCGGATGATCCGCTCCGCCGGCATCGACTTCGCCGCCCTGGCTGAGGCGGACTTCGACAGCCCCCTGGGCTACGGCACCGGCGCCGGCGTCATCTTCGGCACCACCGGCGGCGTAATGGAGGCCGCCCTGCGGACCGTGGCAGACGTAGTAGCCGGCCAGAGCCTGCCTAAGGTGGTCTACCACGAGGTGCGGGGCATGGAGGATACCAGGGAGGCCACCCTGGACATCGCCGGCCAGCAGGTGAAGATCGCCGTAGTGCACACCCTGGCTGCGGCTAAGAAGATGCTGGAGCGGCTCAAAGCAGGGAAGGCCGACTACCACTTCATCGAAGTCATGGCCTGCCCCGGCGGCTGCATCGGCGGCGGCGGCCAGCCCATCCCGGTGGACGGGGTCATCAGGCGGCAGCGGCGGGAGGCCCTGCTAGGCTGCGACGAGGCCAGCACCATCCGCAAGAGCCACGAGAATCCGGAGATCATCACCCTCTACAAGACCTACCTGGGCCAGCCCTTAGGGGAAAGGGCCCACCACCTCCTCCACACCACCTACCAGGCCCAAAAACGGTAAAAATAAGTGCCTTTCCGGCCCCTCCGCCCTTTGGCGGAGGGGCTTTTGCCAGGGCGGGGCGGGGAAAATTTACAAAATAATTTGAAAAGAGTGTGAATTCTTTTCTGTTTGTGGTATAATAAAGGCGGTGGAGTGTAGGCAGATAAAAGTGGCACTCTTCCAGGCCTTTTGGCAGGATTTTCCTAGGCTTGCGTAGAATGGAGCAGGGTAGGAGGAGGGCTGCGGCCCTCTGCCGACGGCTCCGGCCCCTGCGTTCCTAAGGTAAAACCTTGTCCCCAGCCCCTGGGATGGCTGGCGATGAGTTTTATTCCCCAGTGTCCCATACCACTACTAAACCTAATTTTTTAAGGAGGAAGGTTAACATGATCGACATCAAAGATCGCATTTGCGATGCAGTCGCTGGCTTGGTTACCACCGCTGAAGCTGCTGCAGAATACGTCAAAGACGGCGACAACGTTGGCGTTTCCGGCTTCACTCCGTCCGGTTACCCCAAGGCCGTGCCTCTGGCTCTAGCAGAAAAAGGCAAGAAGACTCCTTTTAAGGTTAACATTTGGACCGGCGCCTCCGTTGGTCCCGAGATCGATGCCGCCATGGTTGAGGCCGGCGTAATCGACCGCCGCCTGCCCTACCAGACCAACGCTACCATGCGTAAGGCCATCAATGCCGGCCAGGTTAAGTACGCCGACATCCACCTGAGCCACATGGCCCAGATGACCCGTTACGGCTTCATGGCCAACCGCCGGGGCGTGGACATCGCCATCGTAGAGGCCTGCAAGATCAAGGACCTGGGCGGCGGCATCATCGGCATCATCCCTACCACTTCTATGGGCAACAGCTCCTCTTACGTGCAGACCGCTAAGAAGGTCATCATCGAGGTTAACACCACCCAGCCTGTAGAACTGGAAGGCATGCATGACTCCTACGTGCCCCTGGATCCTCCCAACCGGAAGCCCATCCCCATTGAGAAGCCGGAAGACCGCATCGGCACCACCTACATCCCCTGCGAGCTGAGCAAGGTTGTAGCCGTAGTTCCCTGCGACATCACCGACAAGGTTCGTCCCCTGGGCGCCATCGACGAGGATGCCAAGCACATGGGCGCCAACCTGGTCGCCTTCTTGAAGAACGAGGTTAAGGAAGGCCGGCTGCCTGCCAACCTGCTGCCTCTCCAGAGCGGCGTAGGCTCCGTAGCCAACGCTGTTATCAACGGCCTGGTTAACTCCGACTTCACCGACCTCACCGTTTACACCGAGGTTATCCAAGACGGCATGTTCGACCTCATCGACGCCGGCAAGCTGCGGGTTGCCTCCGGCACCGCCCTGACCCCGTCTCCTGAGTGCCAGAAGAAGTTCTACGCCAACGTAGAGAAGTACAAACCCTACCTGATCCTGCGTCCGCAGGAGATCTCCAACAGCCCTGAGGTGGCCCGGCGTATCGGCGTCATCGCCATGAACACCGCCATCGAGGTGGACATCTACGGCAACGTTAACTCCACCCACGTAGTAGGCACCAAGCTGATGAACGGCGTAGGCGGCTCCGGCGACTTCGCCCGCAACGGCTACCTCACCGTCTTCTTCACCAACTCCCTGGCCAAGAAGGGGGCCATCTCCTCCGTAGTGCCTTTCTGCAGCCACATCGACCATGCCACCCTGGACGTTGACGTCATCGTCTCCGAGCGGGGCGTAGCCGACCTGCGGGGCCTGTCTCCCAAGGAAAAAGCTCCCATCATCATCGACCAGATCGCCAACCCCAAGTACCAGCCTTGGCTGAAGAACTACTTCAAGAGGGCTTGCGAGGCCTGCGGCAACAGCCAGACCCCCCACATCCTCTCCGAAGCCTTCAAGTGCTATGAGCAGCTGGCCAAGACCGGCAGCATGGAGGGCCTGGAATAAGCCCTTCCAGCCTGCCTGCCAGGCAAAAATCTCTACGGGCGCCTGCCTCTCCGGAGGCGGGCACCCCTTCTCCCATCTGTTGCCAGGGCCCTAGGGCCTTGTCATAGACCGTCGTCTGACGGGTACTCTCACCCTTATTCTGGATCCGTCCAATCCAGAATATGTCGACAAAATTTTTAAGGAGGATTTGAGAATGGCATTAGAAGACATCAAAGCTGGGTTAGATAAGTTTAACGCTAACGTAGAAGCTAAACTTGCTAAAGCCCCCGAACGCGCCAACCTGGAGCCTAACCGCCTGTACACCCCCCTGGATCTGGGCGAGGGCTTCGACTACCTGACCAAGTTGGGTTTCCCTGGTGAGTATCCCTTCACCCGTGGCGTACAGCCCACCATGTACCGTGGCCGTTTCTGGACCATGCGTATGTATGCCGGCTTCTCCACCGCTGAGGAATCCAACAAGCGTTATCGTTACCTGCTGGCTAACGGCGGCAGCGGCCTGTCCTGCGCCTTCGACCTGCCCACCCAGATCGGCTATGATTCTACCGATCCTATGGCAGAGGGCGAAGTTGGCAAGGTAGGCGTTGCTATCGACTCCCTGGCCGACATGGAGATCCTCTTCGACCAGATCGCTCTGGACAAGGTTTCCACCTCCATGACCATCAACGCCCCCGCCTCCATCCTGTTAGCCATGTACATCGCCGTTGCTGAGAAGCAGGGCGTTACCCCCGACAAACTGCGTGGCACCATTCAGAACGACATCCTGAAAGAGTACGCTGCCCGCGGCACCTACATCTTCCCGCCCAAGCCCTCTATGCGGTTGATCACCAACATCTTTGAGTACTGCTCCAAGAACGTTCCTCAATGGAACACCATCTCCATCTCTGGCTACCACATCCGTGAAGCCGGCGCCACCGCCGCCCAAGAGATCGCCTTCACCATCGCCGACGGCATCGCTTATGTAGAAGCTGCCATCAAGGCCGGCATGGACGTTGACGCTTTCGCAGGCCGTCTGTCCTTCTTCTGGAACGCCCACAACAACGTACTGGAAGAGGTTGCCAAGTTCCGTGCTTCCCGCCGTGTATGGGCCAAGGTTATGAAGGAGCGTTTCGGCGCCAAGAAACCCAAATCCATGATGCTGCGTGTTCACACCCAGACTGCCGGCTCCATGCTCACCGCTCAACAGCCTGACAACAACATCGTCCGTGTAGCCCTGCAGACCGCTGCTGCCGTTATGGGCGGCACCCAGTCCTTGCACACCAACTCCAAGGACGAGGCTCTGGCACTGCCTAGCACTGAGTCCGTAACCATCGCTCTGCGCACCCAGCAGATCGTCGCTTACGAATCCGGCCTGGCTGACACCGTCGATCCGCTGGGCGGCTCCTACTACGTAGAGGCCCTCACCGACAAGATCGAGAAAGAGTGCTGGGACTACATCGCCAAGATCGACGAGCTGGGCGGAGCTCCCGAAGCTATTGCCAAGGGCTACATCCAGAGAGAGATCCAGGATTCCGCTTACAAGTGGCAGATGGACGTTGAGAAGGGCAACCGCATCATCGTCGGCGTTAACAAGTTCACCCAGAAGGAAGAGCCTCCCAAGAACCTGCTGCGGGTAGACGCCTCCGTTGGCAAGCTGCAAGCTGAGAAGCTGGCCGCCCTGAAGGCCCGCCGCGACAATGCCAAGGTTGCTGAGACCCTGGCCGCTTTGAAGGTAGCTGCTGCTGATGAGCATGTTAACCTGATGCCCTACATCCTGGAGTGCGTTCGCGCCTACGCTACCGAGGGCGAGATCTGCAACGTACTGAGAGGCGTATTCGGCGAATACCAGGCTCATACTGCTCTCTAATTTGAGGACAAAACACAGTAACATTGTACGGAGGTAACGATAATGGCAAACATTAAAGTATTAGTTGCTAAACCGGGCCTGGACGGCCATGACCGCGGTGCGAAGGTTGTTGCTCGTGCTCTGCGTGACGCCGGCTTCGAAGTTATCTACACCGGCATCCGCCTGACCCCTGAGCAGATCGCTGAAGCAGCCCTGCAGGACGACGTTAACGTTGTTGCCCTGTCCCTGCTGAGCGGCGCCCACAACACCCTCTTCCCCAAGGTAGTTGAGCTGCTGAATGAGAAAGGCATGGGCGACGTGCTGGTTATCGGCGGCGGCGTTATCCCCGACGCTGACATCCCCGGCCTGAAGGCTGCCGGCATCAAGGCAGTGTTCACCCCTGGCACTCCTACCAGCGCCATTGTTGACTTCATCAAAGCTAACGTATAATTAGCTAGTTTCCACCCCAAAGCAAGCCGGGCTTGTCCCGGCTTGCCCTTAAAATATCCACTAGCGTAACAAGGCGGTGTGCATATTGGAAATAGTTGAAAGACTCCTCAACCATTCCCGTCTGGCTCTCTCCAAGGCCATTACGGCAGTGGAGAACGAGTACGATGACGCTGTCAAGATTATGACGGAGATCTATCCCCATACTGGCAATGCCTACGTGCTGGGCATCACCGGTCCTCCCGGGGCCGGCAAGAGCACTCTCACGGATAAGTTAGCGAAGGAATATCGTAAGCTCGGTAAGACAGTGGGCATCGTGGCCATCGACCCCACCAGCCCCTATTCTGGCGGCGCCATCCTAGGCGACCGGATCAGGATGATGGACCTGATGAGCGATGAGGGCATCTTCGTCCGCTCCATGGCTACCCGGGGCAGTCTGGGCGGCCTGTCCCAGAAGACCGGCGACGCCGTCAAGTTGATGGACGCCTTCGGCATGGACATCGTTATCGTAGAGACGGTAGGCGTAGGCCAGTCCGAGGTGGACATCGTCAAGACCGCCGACACCTCTATGGTAGTGATCATCCCCGGCATGGGGGACGACATCCAGGCCATCAAGGCCGGCATACTGGAAATCGGTGACCTGTTCACGATCAACAAGGCTGACCGTGAGGGCACGGACAAGCTGAACATCGAAATCGAAATGATGTTGGAATTAAACCCCGAGCGGGTCACCTGGCGTCCTCCCATCAACAGGACCATTGCCAGCAAGGGTATAGGTATAGAGGCCGTTATCGATTCTATCGAGGCTCACAGGAACTACCTGATAGAGTCCGGCAGGCTCAGCGAGATCCGCAGGGCCCGCATCAAGAACGAAGTGACGGCCATGCTCAACGACCGGGTTAACCGGTACATCGACAAGAACGTGGTGGAGACCCCTGAGTTTGACGAGACCGTCAGGAAGCTGCAGACCAGGGAGATCGAACCCTATTCTGTCGTTGATGAAATAGTTGGTAATGTTTTAAAATAAAACTAACCATCAAAAAAATTTTTTAGGAGGAATCATCATGGCTTTTAAGACTATCTGTGTTGACCACGTTGGTATTGCATGCGCCGATCTGGATGCTGCTACCAAAATTTACACCGAGGTTCTTGGCTTGCAGGTAACTAACCGCGAGGAAGTTAAAGAGCAAGGCGTAGCCACCGTGTTCATCCCCTGTGGCGAAACCCTGCTGGAGCTGTTGGTTGACATCACCGAGAACAATGACGGCCCTATCGGCAAGTACATTGCCAAGAACGGCCCTGGCATCCAACACATGGCTCTGCGCGTAGACGACATCAAAGCCGCTATCGCCGACTGCATCGCCGCCGGCGTTAGGATGATCGACAAGGCTCCTCGGGGCGGCGCCGGCCATATGGACATCGCCTTCGTACATCCCAAATCCGCCGGCATCCTGCTGGAGTTGTGCGCTCCTGCCAAATAACTTTCTGCGAGCTCAGCGAGCGTAGCCCACATAGAGTTATACGGTACTAGTCGTACAGTTGCGGTTACATGCTGCCAAGCTGTACAGGTGATACGGCTTGGCAGCTGTACATAAAAGTTCTCCCAAGTAATGATGGAGGTGTAAGATTTGTCTACTCAAGAAAAGATTGAGAAAATGCTCAAAAAGTCCGAAGTAATTCTGGCTGCTGGCGGTGAGAAGCGGATTGCTAAACAGCATGAATCCGGCAAGATGACCGCTCGTGAGCGTATCGCAGCTCTGTTGGACGAGGGCTCCTTTGTAGAATTGGACCGCTTCGTTCGCCATCGCTGCACTAACTTCGGGCAAGAAAAGAAAGAGCTGCCTGGCGAGGGCGTAACCACTGGTTACGGCACCATCGACGGCAGGCTGGTCTATGTGTTCGCCCAGGACTTCACCGTAGAAGGCGGCTCCTTAGGCGAGATGCACGCAGGCAAGATCGTCAAGGTACAGAAGCTGGCCCTGAAGATGGGCGCTCCTCTGGTTGGCCTGAACGATTCTGGCGGCGCCCGCATTCAAGAGGCCATTGACGCCCTGGCAGGCTATGGCAAGATCTTCTTCGAGAACACCATCGCTTCCGGCGTTATCCCTCAAATCTCCGCAATCATGGGTCCCTCTGCTGGCGGCGCTGTTTACAGCCCCGCCCTCACCGACTTCGTTTACATGGTTAAGAACACCTCTAAGATGTTCATCACCGGCCCGGCCGTTGTTAAGTCCGTAACCGGTGAGGAAGTTACCCAGGAGCAACTGGGTGGCGCCATGACCCACAACAGCGTATCCGGTGTTGCTCATTTCGCAGCTGAGGATGACGAAGACTGCCTGAAGCAGATTCGTTACCTGCTCTCCTTCCTGCCCTCCAACAACATGGAAGGCGCCCCCATCGTTGAGACCAACGATGATCCCCAGCGCACTGAGGAGTCCCTCAACACCCTGCTGCCTGACAACTCCAACCAGTCCTACGATATGTACGATGTAATCAAAGCCATCGTAGATAACGGCGAGTACTATGAGAGCCAGAAATACTGGGCCAAGAACATTATCACCTGCTTCGCCCGTATGGACGGCCAGACCGTGGGTATCATCGCCAACCAGCCTAAGGTTATGGCCGGCTGCCTGGATATCAACGCCTCTGACAAGAGCTCCCGCTTCATCCGCTTCTGCGACGCCTTCAACATTCCTCTGTTGAACCTGGTAGACGTTCCTGGCTTCCTGCCTGGCACCAACCAAGAGTACGGCGGCATCATCCGTCACGGCGCCAAGATGCTCTACGCTTATTCCGAGGCCACTGTGCCCAAGGTAACCCTGGTAACCCGTAAGGCCTACGGCGGCTCCTACCTGGCAATGTGCTCTCAAGACCTGGGCGCTGACCAAGTTATCGCCTGGCCTACCGCTGAGATCGCCGTTATGGGCCCTGCCGGCGCTGCCAACATCATCTTCCGCAAGGATCCTGATGTAGAAGCTAAGACCAAGGAGTACATCGACACCTTCGCTACTCCTTACATCGCAGCTATGCGCGGCATGGTTGATCTGGTTATCCAGCCTAAGG
The DNA here is from genome assembly GCA_964641395.1 of uncultured Phascolarctobacterium sp. Lineage (GTDB taxonomy): Bacteria > Bacillota > Negativicutes > Acidaminococcales > Acidaminococcaceae > CANQBR01. The sequence goes on from CAZXKQ010000016.1 coordinate 39,962, forward strand.
ACTCCCGCCCCGTTATCATCAACGCTCTGCAAATGCTGGAAAGCAAACGGGAAACCCGTCCGGCAAAACGCCACGGCAACATTCCTCTGTAAGGCGCTGCCTCCAGTTGCATAGTGCTAGTTAAGAAGACGAGGTGAAAATAATGGGTCCTGTTACCACCAACCCCTTTTTGATCGCGATTATCAACATGACCATCGTGTTCGGGGTGCTGATCGCCCTGGGCATCCTGATGACTCTGTTGCAATACGTCGATCCTACCAAAAAAAAGGCTGCTAAGCCTGCTCCAGCGGCAGCTCCTGCCCCGGCAGCAGCTCCCGCAGCAGTAGCAGCTCCCGCCCCTGCAGCTAAGGACGACACCGAGCTGATCGCCGTTATCGCCGCAGCTGTGGCTGCTTATGGCGGCGGGTCTGAACAAATTGCCTTCATTCGCCGGGTTGACCTGAAGAATGGTTGGACCGTGAATGCCCGGGCAGAAGCCATCTCCGTTCGCAAAGACTGCTTCTAAGTCAAACTACCTAAGGAACAAGATAATATTTAAGGAGGGTCATTCTAATGGCTAAATTGTACACTATCACCGTTAATGGTACTGCATACGAAGTAGAGGTTGCTGAGGCTGGCGTTACCGCCGCTGCTCCCAAGGCTGCTCCTAAGGCTGCCGCTGCTCCCGCTCCGGCCCCCAAGGCCGCTCCGGCTCCCGCTCCGGCCCCCAAGGCTGCTCCGGCTCCTGCTGGCGCCAACGTTGTATCCGCTCCTATGCCTGGCAAGGTGCTGTCCGTTAACGTAAAGGCCGGCGACGCTGTTAAGGCTGGCGACGTACTGCTGATTCTGGAAGCTATGAAGATGCAGAACGAGATTATGGCTCCTGCTGACGGCACCATCTCCGACGTACGGGTTGGCGCCGGCACCACCGTTAATACTGGCGACGTTATGATCGTTATGTAATCAGGGAGGGCTCTGACCCCTTGATTACACCAGTCCCCGCCGCGGCTGGGCCGGTCCCGGCCGCACAAATAAAAAAATGGGAGGATATTAAATGTTTGAAGCATTTGTAGTCGCTATCTCTTCCATAGGGGCAGATTCTGGCTTCGCTGCATTGACCGGTGGTCATATCATCATGATGTTAGTAGGACTCCTACTGCTCTATATGGCAATCGGCAGAGGCTTTGAGCCCTTGCTGCTGTCCCCTATCGCCTTTGGCTGCATCCTGGCCAACGTTCCTAAGAACGGTTTCGAGGAGCCCGGCGTTATGTCCGTCATCATGTACGGCATCAACCACGAGGTTTTCCCGCCTCTGATCTTCCTAGGCGTTGGCGCCATGACCGACTTCGGCCCCCTGCTGGCTAACCCCAAGACCCTGCTGCTGGGCGCTGCTGCCCAGGGCGGCGTATTCATCGCCCTCCTCGGCGCTATGATGCTGGGCTTCACCGTGCAGGAAGCTGCCGCTATCGGCATCATCGGCGGTGCTGACGGCCCTACCTCCATCTACCTGGCTGCTAAGATGGCACCTCAGCTCTTAGGCGCCATCGCCGTTGCCGCCTACTCTTACATGTCCTTGGTTCCTCTGATCCAGCCTCCTATCATGAAGCTGTTCACCACCGAGAAGGACCGTAAGATCGTGATGAAGCAACTGCGGCCTGTGTCCCACTTCGAGAAGGTGGCCTTCCCGATTATGTGCACCATCGTCATCTCCCTGCTCTTGCCCTCTGTAACCGCCTTGATCGGCATGTTGATGCTGGGCAACCTGTTCAGAGAGGCTGGCTGCTTGGATCGGTTGAGCGACACTGCCCAGAACGCTTTGATGAACACGGTAACCATCATGCTGGCCACCGGTACCGGCCTGACCATGTCCGCTGATAAGTTCCTTACCTACCAGACCATCCTGATCATCTTCTTGGGCTTGGTAGCCTTCATCGGCGGCACTGCCTGCGGCGTTATCTTCGGCAAGCTGATGAGCATCGTTGACGGCGGGGCTACCAACCCCTTGATTGGTTCCGCCGGCGTATCCGCCGTACCTATGGCTGCCCGTGTATCCCAGGTTATCGGCCAGAGGGCTAACCCGGCCAACTTCCTGCTGATGCACGCCATGGGCCCCAACGTAGCAGGCGTTATCGGTACCGCCGTTGCCGCTGGTACCATGCTGGCTATGATCGGTCCTGTGGGCAAGTAACAGC
>CAZXKQ010000017.1:0-39857 GCA_964641395.1 uncultured Phascolarctobacterium sp.
TCCTCCAAGCTGGCCGCCCTAGGCCTCTCCCCGGAGGAGGACCAGGTGCACCAGCTCACCGGCGGCGACTGCGGCAACCTGTGGGCCTATTGGCCTGCTACCCTGCCTCAGGCCCCCACCCTCTTCTTTGAGGCCCACCTGGACAGCGTAGCCCCCTGCACCGGCACCAAGGTGGTGCGGCGGGAGGGGGTCCTGGCCAGTGACGGCACCACCACCCTGGGAGGGGATGATAAGTCCGGCATCGCCGCCGTACTGGAAGCAATCCGCTCCCTGCAGGAGGAGGGAGCGCCCCACGGGGCGGTGCAGCTCTGCTTCACCGTCAGCGAGGAAATAGGCTGCCTAGGGGCGGCCAACCTGGAGCGGAGCCGCCTCCAGGCGGACTACGGTTACTGCCTGGACATGGGCGGCAGCCTAGGGGAGATCGTCTACGCCGCTCCCAAGCTCTACAACGTCTACGTCACCGTCAAGGGCCGGGCAGCCCACGCCGGGGTGGAGCCTGAGAAGGGGGTCAATGCCCTCCTCCTATCCGCCCGCTGCCTGGCCGCCCTCCCTGCCTCCGGCCGGCTGGATGAGGAGACCACCCTCAGCGTCAACGTGCTCCAGGGTGGAGTGGGCCACAACATCATCTGCCCGGAGGCCTCCTTCGTAGTGGATATGCGCTGCCTGCAAAGCGCCAAACTAGACGCCTTGCTGGCCCGGCTGCAGGGGGAGATGCAGGCAGTAGTCACAGCCGGCGGGGGCCAGATAGAGTTCAAAGTGGTAGAAGGCTGCCCGGCTATGGAACTGGGCCGGGAGCATCCCTGCATCCAGCTGGCTGCCGCCGCCGCCCGGGCCTTAGGCGCCCAGCCTAAACTCCTGACCAGCGGCGGCTGTGCCGACAGCAACTACCTGTGCGGTTACGGCCTCCCCTGCGCCCTCCTCTCCACCGGCATGGCCGCCGTCCACACCACGGAGGAATACCTGCGGGAGGAAGACCTCTACAACACCGCCTGCTGGGTGCGGCAGCTGATCCTAGAAGCCGCCCGGCTGCAAAAATAAAAGCCCCCGACAGGGGTCAAAAACCAAGGGGCAGGCCCTGCCTACCCCTCTCTTACCTGCAAGAGCAACTCAGCATCTGGAAACCTGGCCTGCCAGTAGGCCAGGTTCTCTTTTTTATAACCCTGCACCAGATCCAGCTGTCCAGGCGGATAGTCCAGCACCAAGGGCCGCTCCCCCCTGCGGTACTGTTCCTCTAACAGGGGGGTGCAGGCCTCCCGCCAGGCCCTGGCCTTGACCAGCAGGCCCAGGTTGGGATGCCAGGGCCCGGCCAGCACCGCTCCGGGCTCCTCCTGCTCCACCTCCGGCGGCAGGCCGATACGGATCACCCGGCTGCCGACAGCGGTGAGGGCGGCGTAAAGATAGGCCCCCTGCTCCACCGCCGCCGCCAGGCTGAGGGGCTGGTACTCCCCCCGCCGGTAGCTGGCCGCCAAGGGGGTGCCCTCTAACACCAGCAGAGGGTAGATGCGGGCCACCTGGGGTCGGAGGGAGGCGGCTAGCTGGGCGGTAGCGGCCACGCTGGCCCCGTCCTGCCCTGGCAGGCCCAGCATCAACTGCAAGCCCACGGCCAGGCCCTGCCTCTTGAGGAGGGCGACGGCCTCCACCACCGCCTGGGCCCCATGGCCCCGGCCCGCAGCCTGGAGCACCCTGTCGTCCAAGGACTGGGCCCCTAGCTCTACCAGATAGACCTGGTGGGCCTGGAGCAGCTCCAGCACCTCTAGGTTGACGCAGTCCGGCCGGGTGGAGAGCCGCACCCGCTGGATGAGGCCGGCGGCCAGCAGCTGGTCGGTGAGGGCCAGCAGTTCTTCCTGCCTGGCCAGGGGCAGGGCGGTGAAGGAACCGCCGTAGAAGGCCGCCTCATGGGCCTGTCCAGGGCGCAGCCGCGGCAGCCAGGCGGCGATCTGCCGCCTAGCCTGCTCTATGCTATTGTCCTGCTGGCCGCTGATGGCCCGCTGATTGCAGTAGACGCACTGGTGGGGGCAGCCGGCATGGGGGATGAAGATAGGTAGGATGGACATAGGCGGCGGCCCAGCCCCTAGGCCGGGCGATACAAAATCAACGGCCCCGCCCCTGGCCCTCCAGCAGCTTGGTGGTGCTCCACACGGCGGCGAAGCTGTAGGCTGTAAAGAAGAGGAGCATGGCCAGTTTGGAGGTGTCCTTGTTAGGCAGGTAGCCAGGCAAGACGAAGACCAGGCAGCAGGCGGCGATAAAGGCCCCCATGAAGGTGAGGATGTACTCCAGCTGGTTGAAGAAGGTGGCCGCCCCGCCGCTGAAGGCCCGGTGGCAGACGAAGTGGAGCAGCCGCACCAAGGCCGTCACCACGGCCCCCAGGAGGAGGGAGCCTAGCAGCAGGCCGCCCAGGCTGTCCACCTGCAGCATGACCCAGAGGTAGTTATAGATGAAGAAGGAGGCCCCCAGGGCCAGCCATTGGAGGAGGAGCTTGGCATACATCGCAACACCTGCTTTCTGAGGCTGCTTTCATTATAGCCCCTCTGCTCCGCCCTGGCAAGGCCGTAGTTTTTCCCGGCTGGCCGGACGAAAATTTAACAAATTTTTCACAGCTGGCTTTTCCCTACCCTGGGAGGCCCAAAATATGGTATAATAACTTGACTCGAGCGTCTAGGGACGACGGGTACAAAATCTGAAGGGAGCTCTTACCGTGAAAAGGAGCGACAAATTTCGGCAAGCTGACCGAGAAGCGCTAGCCACCTTGGCCGCCACGGCAGCTATCATCCTCTTCTGGTACCTGGCAGGCTTCGGCCTGGCCGCCGTACCTATCGCCATCTTCCACACCCCCCTCTGGTTCTGGACCGGGGTGGTAGGGACCTGGCTCTTCGCCACCCTGGTAGTCATCTTCCTCACCAAGACGGTCTTTAAAGATCCCCAGGAAGAAAAGGAGGAGGCAGGCCTATGAGCATCATCAACCTCCTGCCTGTCAGCCTCTTTTTGCTAGCCATGCTCCTGATCAGCGCCTATGTGCAGCGCTCTTCCCAGACGGAGCGGCAGAAGGACTTTGCCAAGGATTACTTTATCGGCGGCCGCACCCTGGGAGGCTTCGTCCTAGCCATGACCACCGCCGCCACCTACTCCAGCGTCTCCTCCTTCGTAGGCGGGCCGGGTATGGCCTGGATGATCGGCTACGGCTGGATCTACATGGCCATCGTGCAGGTAGTAGTCATCTTCCTGGTGCTGGGGGTGTTCGGCAAGAAGATCTCCCTAGTGGCGGAAGAGATCGATGCCGTCACCGTCATCGACGTGATTCGCAGCCGCTACCAGAGCACCGCCCTGGCCAACCTCTCCGCCCTAGTCATCGTCGCCTTCTTCTGTGCCACCATGGTGGCCCAGTTCGTGGGGGCGGCCAAGATCTTCGAGGCCGTCACCGGCTTCAGCTACCTTACCGGCCTCTCCCTCTTCGGCCTCATCGTGGTCTTTTACACCACCATCGGCGGCTTCAAGGGGGTGGCCATCACCGACTCCTTCTGTGCCATCGCCATGGTGCTGGGCATGGGCATCCTGCTCTGGGCCATGCTGGAGCTGGGAGGGGGTTACGAACGGCTGATGACGACCATCGCCAGCCGGCATCCCGACATGCTGGAGCCCCTCAGCCAGGGCAAGATGCCCCTCAGCCTCTACATCAGCCAGTGGCTCCTGGTAGGCATCTGCACCCTCTCCCTGCCCCAGTCGGTAGTCCGGGGCCTTTCCTACAAGAACAGCAAGGCCCTCCGCCAGGCTATGATCATCGGCACCCTGGTCATCGGAGCCATGAACCTGCTGCCTAACTGGATCGGCGTCCTGGGCCGCACCGTGCTGACGGAGCCCCTGGCCGCCTACGGGGGCAGCGTAGACAACATCATGCCCCTGGTGATAACCCACAGCCTCAGCCCCTTCTGGGCCAGCACCATCGTCATCGGCCCCATCGCCGCCACCATCTCCACCGTCTCCAGCCTGCTGCTCAGCGCTTCCAGCTCCATCATCAAGGATGTGTACATGAACAGCCGGGCCCGCAAGGGCCGCAACCTGGGCAATGAGGCCATCCGCCTCTACAGCACCCTGGCCACGGTCCTCCTGGGCCTCATCGTCTACTTCATCTCCATCGACCCGCCCAGCGTCATCTGGCAGATCAACATGTTCGCCTTCGGCGGCCTGGAGACGGCCTTCTTCTGGGTGCTGATCTTCGGCCTCTTCTGGTCCAAGGCCAATAAGTACGGAGCCCTGGCGGCTATGAGCGGCGGCGTCTTCTTCTACTGCCTCTCCATGGCCCTGAAGATCAAGGTGCTGGACCTGCACCAGATCGCCATCGGCATCTTCGTCTCCCTAGCCCTCTTCTTCCTGGGTAACAGCTTCGGCCGCGACCCAGGGAAGGAAGTGCTGGCCGTCTTCTTCCCGGAGAAGCTGGAGGCGGAAGAGGCAGAGAGATAAAAACAATTCCTGACAGCTAACCGCACCGAGCCCTGGCCCGGTGCGGTTTTTTCTCAGCTCTTTATCTGTTCTTTTCCTGCCGGGCGGCATTCTTCCGCCGTTCCCGCTCGTAGGCCCGGCGCAGCTGCCGGTTCTCCCTTTCAGCGAGAAAGAGCTTGTACCTGAGCCTGTCCACCTCGATGAGGGCTGCCTCCAGCTGGGTGCGGGGCTGCTGCTGCCGCTTGGGCCGGCCCCGCCTGTCCTCCAGCCCGGCCGCCCCCAGCTCCTTGTAGCGCAGGGTCCAGTTGCGGGCCTGCTGGTAGCTCACCTGGTACTTGGCGGCTATTTCGCCGTACTTCAGCCCCGAGGCTAGGCAGTCCTCTACGATCCGTATCCTTTCCTGCAGGGTTGTAGACCGCCCTGTCTTCATGGCACTCCCCCCTTAGCCCTGCCGCCAGGTGAGGATGTCGTACCTGTCGGTAGCCAGCTCCGTCTCCACCTGGCCCTGGTGGTTCTCCAGGAAGTCATCCTTCTTGCCTGCCGGTACGATGACGAAGTACTGCTGGCCGTGGCCGGCTGCCAGTTCCTCCTCTGTGTAGACGGGCATCACGTTTTTAGCCTTCCAGTTCAAACCGCCAGGCTTCGAAGCCTCCTTGTCCTCCGCAGTCCGCAGCCGCAGAATGGGCTTGCCGCTGTAAAAGACTGCCGAGGTCCGATAGCAGTCATAGAAGAGGATGGGCCTGGCATCGGTGTCCAGCTGGGCCAGGGAGAAGCCCATAGAGGCGCTGGAGTGGCTGTTAGTGGCCAAGGGGGCCACTAAGAGGGCCAGGACCGTGTAGACCGCCCCCAGGCCGCAGCAGGCCTTGGCCACCAGGCTGAGGCGGTGGCGCCACAGCCGTCCTGCCAGCAGGGAGAAGGCGAAGAGGGAGGGGAAGGTGTAGGTAGTGTACTTGGTGGCCACCAGCTGGAAGACCAGCAGCACGGAGAAGGCCCAGCAGAGGAGGAAGACGGTTACCTCCTCCAGGGGAGGCAGTTGGCGGCGCTGCTGCCAGCGCCGGTAGAGGGCGGTGGGAAGGAGGAAGCTCCAGGGGGCAAAGCCGGCGAAGAAGATCAGGATGTAAAAGTACCACACGTTATGCCGCTCATGCTCCGCCACTACGGCCCGCAGGAAGTTGTGAACCCCTAAGAAGTTCAAAAGGAAGTCCCGGCCGTGGACGCTGACCATGAAGAAGTACCAGCTCCCCCCTACCAGGGTGAAGAGGAGGAGGCCGCTGGCCAGGTGGACGTGGGCCAGCTCCCGCAGATCCCGCTTCCAGAGGAGGAAGAGCAGGCAGGAAAAGCCAGGCAGCAACAGGCCGATGGGCCCCTTAGTCAGTACGGCCAGGCCCGCCGCCAGCCAGCTCAGGTAGTAGTAGCGCCGCTCCCCCTGGTAGCCTAAGTAGAAGAAGGCTATGGCCGCCGACATGAAGAAGAAGAGGGCCCCGTCGGTGATGACCGCTTTGGACAGGAGCCAGAACTCGAAGGAGAGGCCCAGGATGAGGGCGGAGGCCCAGGCCGTGGCCTCGTCGTAGACCCGGCGGGCGAACCAGAAGATGAAGAGGACGTTGAGGCAGCCTAAGAAGGCTGCGGGGAAGCGGGCCGCCCACTGGTTGAAGCCGAAGACTGTGAAGGAGAGAGCCAGTTCCCAATAGTAGAAGATGGGTTTATCGTACCAGTAGCGGCCGTAGATCTGGGGGGAAAGCCAGTCTCCTGAGAGGACCATCTCCCGGGCCGTCAAGGCGTAGTTGGACTCTACCGGGTCAGTGATGGGTATCAACTGGTTGCCTATCAGGTAGAGATAGGCCGCTAGGAGAAGAAGGAAGAGATAGGGATGCTTACGGATAGTGTTTAACATGGACGACCTCCTGTTGTAGGAACCCTGGGCCCCTTACTGGAGAAAAGGATAACAGATAAGTTTTCACTCCTAGTCACAAGAGGCTATCCGTTTGTAAAGAAAAGCTTGAACAATGATTAAACAATGGCCTTTCTGCGTTGAACTTGCCTGGGGAAGAGTATATACTGTAGATAATGATTTTCCGCAGGAAGGGGGTGAAGGCAGTGACCATCAAACGACGGCTCCTTCTTTCCCACCTGGTGATGTTCGCCGTCCCCCTGCTGATGCTGCTGATCACCTGCTGCACCGCGGCCATCAGCCTGGTTATCCTCATCCAGAGCGGCAACCATGTCTATATTGAAAGCAGCGACCAGTACGTACGGGCAGAGCAGGTCCTCTACCACTACATCTTCCACGGCAAAAAGAAGCGGGGCCAGATTGAAGACAGCGGCAACTACGGCTGGCTCATCCGCCTCCTCGACCCCCGGCAGAACTACGTGCAGCTGAGCCGGGAGGACGGGCGCCTCCTCTACCAGTACGGCAACCAGCAGCTGACCGCCCTCTTTCCCCAGCTGCCGCCCCCCGGCAGCCTGCAGGAGGTGGGCCACGCCTATAAGGGGGCCTATACCCTGCTGGAAAACAACCGCTACTGCAGCCTGCGGAAGCGGAAGGTGGGTAAGCGGGACTACTACCTGCTCTACGTCAGCCAGCAGGCCCTCCACGGCACCGATGACTTTATCGAGCACGTCACCCAGGGCCTGGTGCTCTTCCTAGGCCTGGCCCTGCTAGGCTTCGTAGGCTTTACTAGCTGGTTCTTGGCCAACACCCTGCTCCGCCACATCCTCAGCCCCCTCCAGCAGCTGCGGGACGGGGCGCGGAAGATCCAGGAGGGAGACCTAAGCGTCCACATCCCCCACCAGGGCCAGGACGAGTTCACCCCTGTCTTCCACGCCTTCAACACCATGACCCTGGTGCTGGGCGAGTCCCTCCGTCAACGGGCGGCGGACGAGGAGCAGCGCAAGCTGTGGCTGGCCAGCCTCTCCCACGACATCCGCACCCCCCTCACCGCCATCCAGGCCTATGTGGAGGGACTGCGGGACGGCCTGGCCGACAACCCGGAGAAGCGGACCCGCTACCTGCAGATCGTCCTCCACCGTACCGCCGAGCTCAGCTCCATGCTGGACCAGCTCTCCCTCTTCTCCCGCATCGACGTAGGAGAAAAGGCGGTGCCCCTGGAGACCATCCACCTAAACCCCTTCCTGGCCGCCGCCGTGGAGGACAGTCAGGAGGCCTTCAACAGACGGGGCCTGGAGCTGCACTTCGCCGGCGGCCCCCCCTGCTATGTCCAAGCTAACCGGCTGCTGCTGGAGCGGGTGATTATGAACCTCTTCACCAACAGCGCCAAGTATAAGGACCGCAGCCAGGGGAAGGTGATCCTCAGCCTGGCCAAGGAAGCAGGCCGGATCAGCCTCACCGTGGCCGACGACGGCCCCGGGGTGCCGCCAGAGGCCCTGGACCACCTGTTCGAACTGTTCTACCGCACCGATAAGGCCCGCAGCCACACTGGGGACGGCAGCGGCCTAGGCCTGGCCATCGTGGCCCGGGCCATGGAGTTGATGCACGGCTCTATCGAAGCAGCTAACAACCAGCCTCGGGGCCTGCTCATCCGCCTTAGCTGGCCGGAGGCGGCAGCCCCGGAAGAAGGCCGGCCTGAAGAGCAGGCTACTACTAGCCAAGAAGGAGAGGAAGAACTATGAAGCCCATACTGATTATCGAAGATGATCCAGAAATCGCCAGCATCGAGCAGGACTACCTGGAACTGTCCGGCTACCAGACCACCGTAACCGGCGATGGGGCGGAGGGGCTGCGGCTGGCCCTTACAGGGGACTACGCCCTCATCATCTTGGACGTGATGCTGCCTAATGTAGACGGCTTTGAGATCTGTCGCCGCATCCGCAGCAAGATCGACATCCCCATCCTCATGGTCAGCGCCCGCCACAGCGACATCGACAAGATCCGGGGCCTGGGCTTCGGCGCCGACGGCTACGTGGAGAAGCCCTTCTCCCCTAGCGTGCTGGTGGCCCGGGTCAAGTCCCAGCTCAGCCAGTACCAACGCTTGAAGGGGCCCAAGAAGGACGACACCATCAGCATCGGCGACATCGTGCTGGACTCCAGCCGCCACAGCGTCAGCGTCCGGGGCCAGGAGAAGGCCCTGCCTAACAAGGAATTCAAGCTGCTGGAATTCCTCATGATCAACGCCGACCACGTCTTCACCCGGGAGGATCTCTACAGCCGCATCTGGGGCATGGATCCTATGGGCAGCACAGCCACCGTCCCCGTCCACATCAACCGCATCCGGGAGGCGGTGGAGGAAGATCCGGCCAACCCTAGGCACATCGTCAACATCTGGGGAGTGGGCTACAAGTTCAAACCCTAAGCCGGCAACAGCAAAGACCAGGGGGAGCACTGCTCCTGCCTGGTCTTTTTTTGCTGCCCCACCCTACTATCGCAGCCAAGGGGACAGGGTGCGACAAAAAAATAGCTACCGCAAACCATCGGTAACTATTTATAAATATATTTAAATATATGGCTAAAACTTCTTGCCCTCCTTCAGCAGGCCCCGGGCGATGCTGCCCTTGCCGAAGCGGGCCTTGATCTGGTCCACCGCCGCATTCAGCTTCTTGGCCCGGCCGGCCTGGGCAAAGAGGCCCTCCCCCTCCTCCTTGGTGAGGCTGCCTAGGGCCAGGCCCAGGAGCCGCACCCCCTTGGTAAGCTTCATCTGGCCTAAGAGCCGCAGGGCCAGGGCGTAGATTTCCTCATCGCCGCTGATGGGCTCCTCCAGGCTGAGGCTGTGGCTGCGGGTCTGGAAGTCTTGGTACTTCACCTTCAAGGTGAGGCTGCGGCCCTGGTAGCCGTGGCGCCGCACCCGGTAGCCCAGTTGCTGGCTCAGGTAGAGGAGGGCTTCCTGACAGGCCGCCGTCCCCAGCAGATCCTGGGCGAAGGTGATCTCCCGGCCGATGGACTTAGGCTCCCCCTCCTGGGCCAGGGGCCGCTCATCGATGCCCTGGGCCAGAAGCCGCACCCGGCCGGCGTTGACGCCGAAGATGGGAGCCAGCACCTCCTCCTGGGCCGCCGCCAACTGGCCGATGCGGAGGATGCCTAGGCGGCTCAGGGCTGCCTCCGCCTTGGCCCCGATGCCGTAGATCTTCCCAACCGGCAGGGGGGCAATGAAGGCCGCAGCCTCCTCCTCCCTGATGACGGTGAAGCCGTCGGGCTTCTCCAGGTCGGAGGCCAGCTTGGCTAAGAACTTGTTAGGAGCCAGGCCTACCGAGGCAGTGAGGCCCACCTCCGTCCGCAACCGCTCCTTAACTAACCGGCCGCAGGCCTGGGGACTGCCGTAGAGGGCCTCCGTCCCTGTCAAATCTAAAAAGGCCTCGTCGATGGACAGCTGCTCCACCACAGGCGAGAGCTGCCGGAAGATGGCCATGATCCTCTGGCTCAGCTGGCTGTAGCGCTCCATGCGGGGCGCCAGGAAGACGGCCTGGGGGCAGAGCTTCCTGGCCTGGGCCATGGCCATGGCGGAGTGCACCCCGTAGCGGCGGGCCTCATAGGAGGCAGTGGCCACCACTCCCCTCCCCCCTAGGCCGCCGACGATGAGGGGCTGGCCGGCCAGGGCCGGGTTGTCCAGCACTTCGCAGGCGGCGAAGAAGGCGTCCATATCCACGTGCATAATCCAGCGTCGTCCCATTTAGCCACCCCTAAAACCACAGATAGAGCAGGCCGTAACCCAGGGCTCCCAAGAGGAGCAGGCAGCCGAAGTTGTAGTAGAGGAACATCCGCAGATAGGTGCCGGCATGGTAGGGATGCTCCTGGGTGAAGAGCTTATAGGAGATCACCGAAGCCATGGAGGCGATGAGGGTGCCTAGGCCGCCGATGTTCACCCCTAGCAGCAGGGCCTCCCCCGCCTTGGTGAGGCCGGCCAGGAGCATGGCCGCCGGCACGTTGCTGAGGAACTGGCTGGCCACCACCCCCGCCAGGTAGGTGCCGGTGGCGCTGCTCAAGACGTGCTCCTGCAGGTACCTGACTAAGCTGGTCTGGCTGATGTTGCCGATGAAGATGAAGAAGGCGCTGAAGGTGAAGAGGAGGCCGTAATCCACCTGGGCGAAGAGGCGCCGGTTCACCATCAGTACCAGCACCAGGGTGAGGCCGATGATTAGCTCCTTGGGAAAGAAGCGGAGGACGGCGGCGATATTCAACAGCAGCAGCCCCAGGTAGAGAATTAACAGCTGCTTCTTCGGCCTAGGCAGGGGGGGCAGGGCGATGCGGATGGCCCTATCCCGCCGCCGGTAGACCAAGACTAGCAGCAAGAGGGCGGAAAAGAGGGTGGGCAGGGTCATGACCTGGAAAAAGTCCCAGGCGGTAAAGGAAAAGCTGGCGAAGAGGAAGAGGTTCTGGGGGTTGCCGGCGGGCAGCAGCATGCTGCCTAGGTTGGCGGCCATGGTCTGGATGATCACCACCCGGGCCATGTCCATCTTCAGCATCTTGCCGATCACCAGGGCCAGGGGCACGAAGGTCAGCAGGGCCACGTCATTAGTGACGAACATGGAGGCAAAGAAGCTGATCCCCACCAGGGCCAGGCTCACCTGGCGGCGGCTGCGGCAGAGGTTCAAGCACTCGATGGCCAACCAGTCCAGGAAGCGAACCTCCTTCAACCCTGCTACCACCAGCATCAGGGCCAGCAGCACCCCCAACACCCCGAAGTCTATGTAGCTGAGCTTGGGCAGGGAGTAACAGCTGGAGGCCAGGGCCAGAAAGATGGCCAGGCTCAGCACCACGTCCTGCTTTAGACGGGCTTTAAGCTTGCTTCCCAGGGCAGTTCTCTCCATCATAGCTTCAGCTTCCTTTAACCTCCCTCAGCCTGGCCTCTGCCTCCTTAGGGGCTGCCAGGGTGAGGGCTCCCACGTAGGCCGCTCCCTGACGGCGCAACAGGGCTGCCGCCGCCCCCAGGGTGCTGCCGGTGGTGAAGATATCGTCGCAGAGGAGGATGCGCCGGCCTGCCAGCCGGCCCCGGTAGGCGGGATCCAGGGCGAAACAGCCGGCCACCGCCTGCCGCCGCTCCACTGGCCCCAGGTTGAAGAGGGGCGGAGTGGAGCGCTGCCGCAGCAACAGCCCCCGCCGCAGCTTGCCGCTGCCGCCTAGGAAGGCGAACACCTCCTGGGGCACGTCGAAGCCCCGCTGCCGCAGCCGTTCCGGCGAGGTGGGTATGCAGGCCACGTCATCGTAGGCGGCCAGCAGGACCGCCCTCTCCCGGGGAGGCAGGGCCAACTGGGCCTCCTCCTGCAACAGCTGCAGCAGCCGCTCCTCCCCCTGGAACTTTAACTTGCCCAGCAACTCCTGCACCACTCCCTCGTAGCGGAGGAGGCAGAGCCACTGGTCTAGATGATCATCCTCCAGACAGTAGGGGGCCAGGGCGGCGCTGTACTCGTCCTGGCGGGGCTGGTAGCGGCCGGCCAGGCCCAAAAGGTAGCCTCGGCGGCAGACAGGACAGAGGCAGCCCTCCTCTATAGGCTGCTTACAGGCGTAACAGAGGCGGGGGGCCAACAGCTCCCGGGCCAGGTTGAACAGCTCCCAGCCCTGCCGCCACAGGCGGCCCAGCCTAGGCCCTAGCACCCCGGCACCTGTCCCCCCTGGAGCCGTTCCGCCAGCAGGGAGTAGCGCCGCTTGGTCCTGTCGTTAGCCACGGCCGTGGCCACCGCCCGCCGGCTGCCCACTATCAGCACCCTCTCCTTGGCCCGGGTCACCGCCGTGTAGAGGAGGTTGCGCTGCAACAGCATATAGTGGCTGTTCACCATCAGCAACAATACGTAGGGATACTCGCTGCCCTGGGACTTGTGGACGCTCATGGCGTAGGCCAGCTGCAGCTCTTCCAGTTCCTTCTGCTCATAGCTCACCAGGTCCTCCGGCCCTCGGTCAGGAAAGTTGACGTAGAGCTTCTTCCCTTCGATGTGCTTGATGAGGCCGATGTCCCCGTTGAAGACGTCCTTTTCGTAGTTGTTCTTGACCTGCATCACCTTGTCCCCCTCCCGGAAGATGAGGTTGGAAAGGTTCAGCTCATTTTTCTCGCCGCTAGGAGGGTTCACCCGCTCCTGGAGCAGCCGGTTCAGGTTCTGCACCCCGCAGACGTTCCTGTGCATAGGGGTGAGGACCTGCACCCGCTGCCAGTCCCCGTCCTGGGTCAGCAGCTGGTAGGCGTCGGCCACATAGGCCGCCGCCTCCTCCTCCTGGGCGAACTCCTTCAGGTAGAAGTCCCCCTGGGGGCCGGTGTAGGCCGGCAGCTGGCCCCGGTTGATCCTGTGGGCGTTGCTGACGATGGAGCCCACCTCCGCCTGGCGGAAGACGTTGGTCAGCCGCACCACCGGCAGCTGGCCGCTGCGGAGCATGTCCTGCAGCACCGCTCCCGCTCCCACCGAGGCTAGCTGGTCCGCATCCCCCACGAAGATCAGCCGGCAGCCCCCCGGCACCGCCCGTACTAGGTAGTAGGCCAGGGTTAGATCCAGCATGGAGGCCTCGTCTACGATAATGGCCTCTGCGTCTAGGGGGTTCTGCTCGTTTTTACCGAAGCTGAAGGAGCCCCCCTGGGGCTGGTAGTCCAGCAACCGGTGGACGGTCATGGCCCCTCGGCCGGAGGACTCCGCCAGCCGCTTGGCCGCCCTGCCGGTAGGCGCGGTGAGGAGGATGCGGCAGCCTGCCTTCTCCAGGATGTTGATAATGCCCTTGATCACCGTGGTCTTGCCAGTGCCTGGGCCGCCGGTGAGGATGAAGACACCGTGCTCCAGGGCCGCTTCCACCGCCTGCCGCTGCTCCGGGGCCAGGCTGAGCCCCGCCTCCCCCTCAAAGCGGTTGATGATGGTGGCGGCGTTGACCCGGGTGAGGGCCTTGGCCTGGTCCCGCAGGGCCAGGAGCCGTTTGGCCAGCCCTACCTCGGCCCTGTATAAATATTCAGGATAGATCAGCCGCTGCCCCCCTAGCTCCTCGGTGCGCAGCAGATCCTGCTCTAAAAGTTCGTTAAAGACGGCCCGCACCTCCTGGGGCTCCAGCTGCAGCAGCTGCACCCCCTTCTCCAGCAGCAGCTCTTCCGGCACGCAGACATGGCCGTCGGCGGCTACCGTGGTGAGGGCGTAGGCCAGGCCGGCGGCGATCCTGTCCCGGCTGTTCTTCTCCAGGCCCAGGGCCATGGCGATGCGGTCCGCCGTCTTAAAGCCGATGCCGGTGATGTCGGTGGCCAGGCTGTAGGGGTTGTCCTTCAGCCGGGGGATGGCAGTCTTGCCGTACACTGCCTGGAGCTTGGCCGCATAGCCGCCGCTGATGCCGTGGCTCTCTAAAAAGAGCATCAGCTCCCGCAGTTCCGCCAAATCCGCCCAGGCCTCACCCATGGCGGCCGCCTTTTTCAGGCTGATGCCCCGCACCTCCGCCAGGCGCCCTGGCTCCTGGGCCAGGACGGTCAGGGTGTCGGTGCCGAACTTGGCCACGATCCTCCCTGCCAGGGCCGGGCCGATGCCCTTGATGGCCCCAGAGGCCAGGAAGTTTTCGATGCCCTGGAGGCCGGTAGGCTGCCGAGGGGTGAGGGAGGCGGCAACGAACTGGCGGCCGTAGCGCCTGTGGTCCTCCCACTGGCCCTGGGCCTTCACCTCCTCCCCGATGAAGGGAGCCGGGCCGTGGTAGACCAGGCTGAAGCGGCCCCCTTCCTTGCTGTCCAGCCGCAGGACGCAGTACTGCTCGTCGGGACTTTGGTAGACTACGTCCTCTACTACTCCTGTTATGCTGTAGGGCTGCTCCATCTGCAGTCCTCCTCTCACCTTACTTTGCCTCTAATTATAACACAGATGGGAGGAGCAGGGAATAGGCCTAGGCGGGCTCTTACGTCCAGGCCCTAGGCCCGGGTAACCTAGGAAAAAGGTAGAGAATGTATTTTACAAAATTGCCCGTAAGTGTTATACTAACAGGGAACAGGTTTAACCCCTCCTGTTCAGTTTGGGCTGAGTTTTTCATTATATCCAGAAAGAAGGTTTGATCTATGGCACACAAGAAAACCATGGACGGCAACACTGCGGCGGCGTACATATCCTACGCCTTTACCGACGTTGCCGCCATCTACCCCATCACTCCTTCCTCACCTATGGCTGAGGCAGTAGACGAGTGGGCTGCCCAAGGCACCAAGAACCTCTTCGGGCAGACGGTACGGGTGGTAGAGATGCAGTCTGAGGCTGGTGCCTCCGGCGCCGTACACGGCTCCTTGCAGGCCGGCGCCCTCACCACCACCTACACTGCCTCCCAGGGCCTGCTGTTGATGATCCCTAACATGTACAAGATCGCCGGCGAACTGCTGCCCGGCGTCTTCCATGTTTCCGCCAGGGCCCTGGCCACCAGCACCCTGTCCATCTTCGGCGACCACTCCGACGTGATGTCCTGCCGCCAGACCGGCTTCGCCATGCTGGCTGAGGGCAGCGTGCAAGAGGTTATGGACCTGGCCGGCGTAGCCCATCTCTCCGCCATCAAAGGCCGGGTGCCCTTCCTCAACTTCTTCGACGGCTTCCGCACCTCCCACGAGATCCAAAAGGTAGAGGTCATCGACTACGAAGACCTAGGCAAACTGCTGGATCGGGATGCTGTCACCGCCTTTAGGCAGCGGGGCCTGAACCCTGACGCCCCTGTAATGCGGGGCACAGCCCAAAATCCCGACATCTACTTCCAGAGCCGCGAGGCTGTCAACGGTTACTACCAGGCCCTGCCTGCCATCGTAGAGGACTACATGGCCCAGATCGGCAAGCTCACCGGCCGGGAGTACCACCTCTTCAATTACTACGGCGCCCCTGACGCCACCGACGTGATCGTCATCATGGGCAGCGGTTCCGAAACCGCCCGCACCGTGGCTGAGGCCCTGAACAAGGACGGCCGCAAGGTAGGCGTGGTAGTGGTTCACCTATATCGCCCCTTCTGCGCCGACCGCCTCTTGGCCGCCATCCCTGCCACCTGCCAGCGGATCGCCGTTCTGGACCGCACCAAGGAACCGGGCAGCGAAGGCGAGCCCCTCTACCTGGATGTATGCGGCTCCTTCTACGGCTCCGGCCGCCAGGTGAAGATCGTAGGCGGCCGCTACGGCCTAGGCTCCAAGGAGTTCCTGCCTCACGACGTGCTGGCTGTTTATGACAACCTGGCCGCCGCCGAGCCTAAGAACCACTTCACCCTCTCCATCAACGACGACCTGACCCACACCTCCCTGCCGGCCCCTGCTGCCATCGACGTAACCGCCCCTGGCACCACCGCCTGCAAGTTCTGGGGTCTGGGCAGCGACGGTACGGTAGGCGCCAACAAGAGCGCCATCAAGATCATCGGCGACCACACCGACATGTACGCCCAGGGCTACTTCTCCTACGATTCTAAGAAGTCCGGCGGCGTCACCGTCTCCCACCTGCGCTTCGGCCGCTCCCCCATTATGCAGCCCTACCTGATCAACGCAGCTGACTTCGTGGCCGTCCACAACCAGTCCTATGTGACCAAGTACAACATCACCGAAGGCCTGAAGAAGGGCGGCAACCTGCTGCTGAACTGCAACTGGAGCCCTGCCGAGCTAGACGCCCAGCTGCCTGGCCAGATTAAGCGCTTCATCGCTAAGAACGGCATCCACCTCCACATCATCGACGCTGTGAAGATCGCCCAGGAGATCGGCTTGGGCGGCCGCATCAACATGATCATGCAGGCTGCCTTCTTCAAGCTGGCCAACATCATCCCCGTAGAGGATGCGGTGAAGTACCTGAAGGAAGCTGTAGAGCACTCCTACGGTAAGAAGGGCCAGAACGTGGTGGATATGAACAACAAGGCCATCGACCAAGGCGTAGGGGCCATCGTAGAGGTAGAGGTTCCCGCCGCCTGGGCTGAGGCTGAGGACAGCCACGCCGTTCCCGCCACCGGCAACGAGTTCATCGACGAGATGTTAGTGCCGATGAACCGCCTGGACGGGGACAAGCTGCCTGTATCCACCGTGGCCAAGCATGTAGACGGCACCTTCCCGGTAGGCACCTCCGCCTACGAGAAGAGGGGCATCGCCATCAACGTGCCGGAGTGGCAGGTGGCCAACTGCATCCAGTGCAACCAGTGCGCCTTCGTCTGCCCCCATGCCGCCATCAGGCCCTGCCTCACCACTGCTGAGGAGGCTGCCGCCGCCCCGGCCGGCTTGGAGACCAAGCCTGCCATCGGCGCCAAAGGCCTGAACTTCTCCATCGTCATCTCCACCCTGGACTGCACCGGCTGCGGCAACTGCGCCCAGGTTTGCCCCGCCCCCAAGGCCAAGGCCCTGGTGATGAAGCCCTTGGAGAGCCAGCTGCCTAAGGCCCCTGTGTGGGACTACGCCGTCCAGAAGGTGGCCCCCAAGGCCAATCCTATGAACAAGAACACGGTGAAGGGCGTACAGTTCGAGCAGCCCCTGCTGGAGTTCTCCGGCGCCTGCGCCGGCTGCGGCGAGACCCCCTATGCCAAGCTGGTAACCCAGCTCTTCGGCGACCGGATGATGATTGCCAACGCCACCGGTTGCTCCTCCATCTGGGGCGCCTCCGCTCCCAGCATGCCTTACACCACCAACAGCAAGGGCCACGGTCCTTCTTGGGCCAACTCCCTCTTCGAGGACAACGCTGAGTACGGCCTCGGCATGTGCATCGGCGTTAAACAGGCCCGGGAGCATGCCGCCCAGGCTGCTAGGGAAATCCTAGCTGGGGAGATACCGGAAGACCTGCGGGCCGCCCTCACTGACTGGGTGGAGAACCTCAATGTCAGCGAGCAGACCAGGGAGCGGGCTGACGCCCTGGTAGCCGCCTTGGAGAAGTACAAAGGCGGTTGTGAGAAGTGCGCCGCCCTCTACGAGCAGAAGCAGTTCTTCGTAAAACGGAGCCACTGGATCTTCGGCGGCGACGGCTGGAGCTACGACATCGGCTACGGCGGCCTGGATCATGTGCTAGCCTCTGGCGAGAACGTGAATGTCATGGTCTTCGATACCGAGGTTTACTCCAACACCGGCGGCCAGTCCTCTAAGTCCACTCCTACCGCTGCCATTGCCAAGTTCGCAGCCAGCGGCAAGAAGACGAAGAAGAAAGACCTGGGCATGATGGCTATGAGCTACGGCTATGTCTATGTAGCCCAGATCGCCATGGGCGCCGACAAGAACCAGTGCTTGAAGGCCATTGCCGAGGCAGAAGCCTACGAAGGACCCTCCCTGATCATCGCCTACGCCCCCTGCATCAACCACGGCTTGAAGGCCGGCATGGGCTGCAGCCAGCTGGAAGAGAAGCGGGCCGTAGACTGTGGCTACTGGGCCACCTACCGTTACAACCCGGCCCTCAAGGCCCAGGGCAAGAACCCCTTCAGCCTGGACAGCAAGGAGCCTACCGCCAACTTCAGAGAGTTCCTGATGGGCGAGGTTCGTTTCGCCTCCCTGCTGAAGGCCTTCCCCGGCACTGCCGAGGGCCTCTTCGAGAAGACCGAGGAGGATGCCAAGGAGCGCCTGGCCGGCTACAAGAAGCTGGCTGGCAAGGAATAAGCCCTCAGCCCCTAGTTTCCCCCAAAACGGAGAGCCGACACCTACGGGTGCCGGCTCTTTTTTGTTGACTGTAAAGTTGTCTCCTAGGCCTGCTGCCAGCGGGCCAGGGTGGCGGCCACCGCCTCCTCCAGCTCCCCCTCCAAGCGCTCCAGCTGGGCGGTGAGGGAGGCGTTAAGCTGCTGATCCCCGGTGAAGGGCAGGTTCACCTCCACGTTGAGCCGGGCGCAGCCTAGGGCCGCCCGGGCCAGGAGGGCGGCGCACACGGCGTCGCTGAGCAGCTGGGGATTGCCTAGCACTGCCATACGCTGGGCAATGCAGGCGCAGTCCCGGGCCTTGGCGGCGATCTCCAGGGGCACCTGGGCCGCTGCCACTGCCGCCTGGCGGCTGGCCTGCTGCCGCCGGGCCCTCTCCTCCTCCGTCCCCTTCGGCAGCTTGTACACCGCCATGAAGCCGGCGAAGGCCGCCGCATCTGCCTCGATGAGGCCTAAAAAGTCCTGGCTCAGCCCCTCCGCCCTGGCTACCAGGGGAGCCACCTCCCCCTCTACCGCGGCGAACTTAGCCTTGCCCAGGGTGAGATTGCCGCACATGGCCCCTAGGGCTGCGGCCAGGGCCCCCGCCAGGGCGGCCGCTCCCCCGCCTCCCGGGGTGGGCGCCTTGCTGGCCAGGGCTGCTAAAAAAGCTTCCAAGGACTGCCGTCCTACCTCTGCCATAGTCCTTCCTCCTCCTGTTAAAAAAGGCAGCCTGCTAGCTGCCCTCCTGTCCACCTTGCAGATAACGCCGGGCCAACACCAGGGCCGCATAGGCGTCCAAGGGCCCTGCCGGCAGCAAGAGCCCCCGGGGTACCAGCCGCCGCCAGCCCTGGGGCGGGTTCAGCTGGTAGTAGAGCCGCCGCGCCTCCTCGCTGCTGTGTCCCTCTGCCACTAAGTGGAGGGGCAGCCGGGGCCACTGGACCTGCAGCACCGCCCCCACCGCCTGATGGTTGGTGCCGTCTCCCAGCAGCAGGGCGGTGAGCTCCTGCTCCGGGGGGAGGGCAGCCTCCAGCCGGGCCAGGCCGGCAGCCAGCTGGGTGGTGGGCAGCACCTGGAGCAACACTGGTCGAACCTGGCCGGCTGCCGCCTCTACCAGGGCCAGACCTGTCTTCTCCCGGCCGGGATCCACTGCTAGCAAGTACTCAGCCATTGACCTGCTCCACCACTAAGCGCACCCGCACCGGCCCGGCGGTGTTGATATCCTCCCGGGCGTAGGCCTTCACCACTACCCTGCCGCCTCCCAGGCGGTGGATGTAGGTGCTGGCCTCGATGAGGGTGGCTGCGTCCATACTGCCCACCTTGCCGGTGAGGGGATCGGGAAGCACCCCTGCCCCTACCGCTTTGTGGTTCACATTGCTTAAAAAGTTCATCAAAAGGGCGTCGTAGCTGCCCTTGGCGGCATCCACCCTGCCTAGGTCGTACTCGGCGGCATAGATCAGCTCATCCTTGGCGAAGACCAGCTTGTTGTCGGCGATCTCGATTTCGCAGGCCACCAGCTCCCCCAGGATGATGTTGCCCAGGGTGCGCAGCCGCACCACCTTGTCCGCCTTGCTCTGATCCAGGGTGGCCAGGGCCTGGCTGACGCTTTCGGAGCTGATGAGGATGGCCTGGAGCTTCTTACCCTCCTCTTCCTTGATCCGCAGGCGGGTCAAAACGGCGCTGTTGCCCCGCTGCAAGAGCTGGTTCAACTGCTGGATGTTTTCCTCGTGGCTGCGGCCGCCCCGCATGATGGTGGCGTAAACCACCTCGCCGCTGCGGTAGAAGACCTGCCCCTCCCGCAGGGTCTGCAGGCCTTGGCGCAGCCGCTGGGTGTTTTCCTCCAGCTCCTGCACCTCCCCGGTGAGCTTTTCCCGGGCGGTGGTCAGCTGCTCCACCTCTCCCTGGGCCTGGCTGTACTTGCCGTTCAACCAGGCTACCCGGCCTTCCAGCCGCTCCAGCTCTGCCTGGTCCGTCTTGATCACCTGGTCCAGCTGGGCCAGGTTCTGCTGGGCCTGCTCCAGGCTCTGGGCCGCCGTGGCCTTCTCCCTGTTCAGGGTGCGCAGCTCCTGCTGCAGCCGCTCCATGCCGAAGAGGGCGGTACGGGCGCTCTCCGAGGCTACGGCCATGACGCCGATGGTGAGGACGGAGATGATGATGCCGCTAACGATGCTCAGCAGGGTGCCGGTGTGCCGAGGCCGCAGCCCTAGCACCGACAGCTTCTGCTTGCCGATCTTGCTGCCTAGTTTATCCGCCACATAGGCGATGAAGCCGCCTACCACGGCCATGACCACTATCAATCTCAGTCCAACCATGCTCTACGCCCCCGTCAGAGGTACCCTAAACGTTTTTCTTCTTCATCAAGTAGCAGCCTACGATCAGACAGAGGATGTTAGGCAGGCTGCAGGCCAGCAGGGGGTTCATTAGGCCCCCCTTGCCTAGGCCGCTGGTCAGGGCCATCACTGCGTAGTAGAGGAAGATGACGATGATGGAAATGCCCAGGCCGATGCTGGAAGAGGTGCGCTGCTTCTGGGTGCCCAGGGCGGAGCCGATCATGGCGAAGAAGAAGCTGGCCAGGGGTATGGAGACCCGCATGTAGATTTCGCACCACTGTTTGGCGGTGGACTGCTTCTGCCTATCCATCATCCGGATCTGCTCCCGCAGCTCGGCTATGGTCATCTCCTCCGGATCCTTCTGCTCCCAGGAGATCTGGCGAGGGGAGACGTCTACCGGCAGGATCTGCTCCACGAAGTGGGCGCTGGACTGGACTCCCTCGTCCTCCCCGATGGTGTAGACCATGCCGTCCAGGATCCGCCAGTGGCCCTGCTGCCAGTAGCCCTCCTTGGCGGTCTGGATGCGGGCGATGTGGCCCTTCTCAAACTCTTCGATGGTAATCCCTTCCATCCGCCCCTTCTCCTCGTCAAACTTGCGGGCGTAGGTGATCCGCTGATCCCGGCTGCTGAAGGATTTGATGATGATGTGGTCCTGGCTGGTAGGCCGGCTGTTGTGCCGTATCTCGTAGCTGAGGATCTGGCTGGCCCTGGCCTTGGAGGGGGGCACCACCTTCTCCGCCCACACCAGGCTGAACATGCTGACCACGAAGCCTACCACCAGCACTGGGGCCACCACCCGGTAGTAGCTGATGCCGCTGGCCTTCATGGCCACGATCTCGCTAGAGCCGGACAGCTTGCCGAAGGCCATCAGGGCCGCCAGCAACATGGACATGGGGAAGGTGTAGTTGATAATCTCCGGCAGGTTGTAGAGGAAGAAGCGGGCCACCGTCTCGAAAGAGGCCCCGTACTTAGTGATGTACTGGGTGATCTTGTAGAGCATGGTGCTGGCTATGAAGATGCTGCTGAAGGCCGCGATGCCGAAGATGAAGGGATAGAGCAACTCCTTCAGCACATAGCGGTCTAAGATACGGATTTGCATGGCCGTCCTCCCTACATGGTAAATTTGTCGCCTAAATAGAACTTGCGGGCCACTGGATCGTTGGCGATGTGCTCACTGTCCCCGTGGAGCAGAATCTTGCCAGAGGCCAGGATGTAGGCCTTGTCCACGATGGTCAGGGTCTCCCGCACGTTGTGGTCGGTGATCAGGATGCCTATGCCCCGCTGGGAGAGATGGGCGATCATCCCCTGCAGGTCCGCCACCGCTATAGGGTCGATGCCGGCAAAGGGCTCGTCCAGGAGGATGAAGGCAGGATCAGTGGCCAGGGCCCGGGCTATCTCCACCCGCCGCCGCTCGCCGCCGGAGATGGCCATGCCTAGGCTCTTGCGCACGTCCCCTAGGTTGAACTCTTCGATGAGGGCGTTCATCTTCTCCCGCTGCTCCTCCGGGCTCAGGGAGGTGGTCTCCAGGATGGCCAGCAGGTTATCCTCCACCGTCAGCTTGCTGAACACCGAGGCCTCCTGGGGCAGGTAGCCGATGCCGCGGCGGGCCCGCTGGTACATGGAGAGGTGGCTGATGTCCTGGCCGTCTACCAGCACCCGGCCCCCGTCCGGCCGCTCCAGGCCCACGATCATGTAGAAGATGGTGGTCTTGCCGGCCCCGTTAGGCCCTAAGAGGCCTACGATGCTCCCCTGCTCCACCTGGATGCTGGCCTCGTCCACCACCCGGCGGCCGTTGTAGATTTTTACCAAGTTCTCTGTCTGGATAATCACAGTCTTGCTCCTAGAGGCCGGCTTATTCTAAGCTTCTGATCCGGTTGGCTGCCTGCTCCGGGCTTTCGATGGAAGGCTCTGGTGCCTCAGGGAGGGCGTCAGCCTGCTCCTGGCCGCTGGTGGCAGCCTGGTCTTCAGTAGCCGCCTCCTCTGGGCTGGCTGCCGCCTGGCCCTCGCCAGTCACAGCCTCCCCTGAACCGGCTGCCGCCTGGCCCTCGCCAGCCACAGCCCCCTCAGAACCGGCTCCCTCGCCGACCACGGCCTGGTCAGAGGCGGGGGCTGCCATGCCCTCTTCTGCCGCCTTAGCAGCCTCTTCCTCAGCCTTCTTGGCCGCATCCCGCTTAGCCCGGTAGCTGTCCAGGATGCCCAGCTCCTGCTTAGGCTCTGCCGGAGCTGCCTCAGCCGGGGCGGCCTGGGCCTCCTCTTCCTGTTCTGGTATGTAGATTATCTTCACCTTGCCGTTGGCGGCGGCCTGGCTGTTGTTAGTCAGCCGCAGCTTGTTGCCTTGGACCAGGTTGCCGTCCTGTACCGCCTTGGCATGGCCGATGAGGTCCAGCACCCCGCCGTCCCTCTTAGTGTCGTATACCACCTGGTCGGCGCTGCCGCTCATCTTGCGGGCGGGGCTGTCGAAGGTGACGTTATCGTAGGCATGGGCGATGCCGGTGGCTAGGTTGTAGTCGATCTTCCTGGCATCCATCACGCTGCCGTCCACGTCGGTGAGCTTGGCCCAGCCGCCGATGGTCTCCGCGTATTGGCGCTTCTTAAAATAGTCCACCCTGGGAGCGGTAAGGGTCTTCCCCTCCTTGCTCAGCAGGGCCCCTCCCCGGGCCGTCATATCGTCCTGGTTGTAGACGATGAACTCTTCGCACTCGATGTGGGCCCCGTCCCGGTCTGCCACTACCTTGCCCTTCAGGATGCCGCTCATATCCTTGCTGTTGAAGGTGGCCTCCTCTCCCCGGGCGGTGCCTAGGTTGTCGGCCAGCACTACGTGGCCCCGGGCCCTGCCTTCGCCAGTCTCCACATCGTATTCTAGTTCGTCAGCCGTAACGCTGTACTTGTTGCTACCCGGCTCTGCCGCATAGACCACTGCGGTCATGGCCGCCATAAGCAGCAAGAGGCCTAGGCCGCTGCGCCAAGCCTGCTTCATCCCCATCATTGCATCCCGCCTTTCTCTACCTTGGCCTTACCCTTCATTTTAAAATGCTTGAACTCGGTGGTAGTCACTATTTCATTGCCGGTGGCCCGCCACTCATCCTTGGTGATGTCTACGTGGCCATGGGCGCTGAGCAGCTCCTTGTTCTGGTCGTAGTCCACCCGGTCCGCCTTCAGCACCCCTCCGCTGGAGAGGACGGCCACTACCCGGCCTTGGAGGCGGAAATCGTTCTTCCCCAGCAGGACCCGGCCCCCGTCAGCCTTGATGTCCAGCACGCTGCCGTCCTTGCGGTAGACCTGGCCCTTGATGCCCTTCAAAAGCACCGCATTGCCCGCAGCCTGGCGCTGGGCCTCCGCCACATGGAACTCCCACAGCTTGGCGCCGCCCTGTTCCCGCTGCAACACTGTATTCTTCACCACTGCACTGACCTGGGGTCCCGCTTCCTGCTGTTGCTGGGGGACGGAGCCGCTCTGGTAGAGCCAGGTGATGACGCCGGCGGCTATGGCCAGGCCGC
Source organism: uncultured Phascolarctobacterium sp. (assembly GCA_964641395.1). Classification (GTDB taxonomy): domain Bacteria; phylum Bacillota; class Negativicutes; order Acidaminococcales; family Acidaminococcaceae; genus CANQBR01. Next base: position 23,730 of record CAZXKQ010000017.1, read on the forward strand.
AGGCGATGCCCAAGAGGGCCTTCTTATTCTCTAACAAGCTCAATCTGCCTCCTCCTGGTAGGGAGTGTTCCAACGGTGCTGGAACCACAGCCAGTTGTCTGGGTATTCTTTGATAACCTCTTCCACCACCTGGGTGTAGGCCAGGGTGATGCGCAGGTCGTCCGCCCGCCTGTCTCCCGTGTCTTCGTAGCGGATGGGATCCTTGACGATGGCCTGGTGGCCGTAGCCGTCCGGCCGCCGCACGATGAAGATGGGGATGAGGGGGGCGTGGAACTTACGGGCGAAGTAGGCCGGCCCCTGGGGGGTGGAGGCCATCTTCCCCAGGAAGGGGACGAAGATGCCGTCGTAGCCCCCGTCCTGGTCGGCGATGAGCCCCAGCATGCGGCCCTTCTTCATGGCCCGGGCGCAGCCTAGGATCTCGTTGGTGCCTCGGGAGAAGATCTCCTGGCCCACCCCACGGCGCAGCTCGTTCATAAAGTCGCTGTACACCCGGTTAGGCTGGGGCTTCTCTACGGCGCTGAGAGGGAAGCCGTTGAGGGCCAGGGCCGCCCCCAGCCACTCCCAGTTGTCCAGGTGGCAGGCTAGCATCACTACGCCCCGGCCTTCGCTGAGGGTATCCCACAGCAGCTGGGGCCGGTCGAAGCTCACCAGGCCCCGGATGTTGTCCTTGTTGAGGGCCGGCAGGTAGAGGAGCTCCAGGGCGGTGATGCCCAGCTGGTGGAAGAGCCGCCTGATGACGGCCTCCGCCTGCTCCTGGCTGTAGCCCAGCCGCTCCCTGATGGTGGCCTCGGCCCGCAGCCGCTGCTTCTTGGCGATGTAGTAGTAGAGGCGGCCTACCCCCTTGCCTAGCAGCACCAGGGCCCGATAAGGCAGGAGGCAGACTAGGAAGCTGAGCCCCTTCAAAGAGTAGTATAAAAGCATCTACTGTCTATCTCCTACAGGGAGGCTGCCCTCCCCTGGCTGGCTGTAGGCGGCCACGGCGGCCTGCCACAGGCCCTGGGCCTTGAGGAGGAGCTCTACCGCTTCCCGCACCGCCCCCCGGCCCCCTGGGGCCTGGGTTACGTAGTCCGCTGCCGCCTTCACCTCAGCTGCCGCATCCGCCGGAGCCAGCTTCAGCCCGGCGGCGGCAAAGGCCGGCAGATCGTTTAAATCGTCCCCCATGAAGGCCAGTTCCTCCTGCTCCAGGCCCAGGCTGGCAGCCAAGGCCCGCAGCTGGCCGTACTTATCCTTCACTCCCTGGCAGAGAAGGCTGATGCCCAGCTCCTGGCAGCGCTGCTCCACTATGGTGCTGGAGCGGCCGGTGATGACGGCCACCTGCAGACCCTGGCGCAGGGCCAGGCTGAGGCCCAGCCCGTCCTTGGCGTTAAAGCTTTTATACAGCTCTCCTGCCGCCCCCATGTGGATGCCCCCTTCGGTGAGCACCCCATCCACGTCTAGGGCTAGGAGGCGGATCTTAGCTAACTTCATACTACACCCTGCCTAACTAGGTCCGTCATGTGGAGGAGGCCGACGCAGCAGCCGGCCTGGTCCACCACCGGCAGCACGGTGACCGGCTTAGGCTTGTTGCTCTCCATCAGGTGCAGGGCCTCGGCCGCCAATTTGTCGGCGGTGATGGTCTTAGGCGCCTTGGTCATAACCTCTGTCACCGGGCAGGCCAAAAAGCCCACCCCCTTCCGCAGGCCCCGGCGGATGTCCCCGTCGGTGAGCAGGCCTAGGAGGAGGCCCTTGTCGTCTACTACGGATACCGCCCCCAGGCCCTTGTCGGTGATGACGAAGAGGGCTTCCTGCACCGTGGTCCACCCCCGCACCAGGGGGTTCTCCTCCCCGCTGTGCATAATGCTGCCTACGGTGAGGAGGAGCTTGCGGCCTAGGTTGCCGCCAGGATGGAAGACGGCGAACTGGTTGGCGGTGAAGTGGTGCCGCTCCAGCAGGGCCACCGCCAGGGCGTCCCCGTAGGCCAGCAGGGCGGTGGTGCTGCTAGTGGGAGCCAGGCCTAGGGGGCAGGCCTCCCGGCTCACCCCTACGTCCAGCACTACGTCCCCGTTCTTGGCCAGGGTGGAGGAAGCATTCCCCACCATGGCGATGATGCGGGCGCCGATGCGGCGGAGGGAGGGCAGGATGTGGAGCACCTCCGAGGTCTCGCCGCTGTTGGAGAGGGCCAGCACTACGTCGTTGCTGGTGACCATGCCTAGATCCCCGTGGATGGCCTCCGCCGGGTGGAGGAAGAGGGAGGGGGTGCCGGTAGAGGCCATGGTAGCCGCCAGCTTGCGGCCGATGAGGCCGGACTTGCCCATGCCGGTGACGATGACCCGGCCGTGGGAGGCCATGATCAGGTCTACGGCGGCGGCAAAGTGCTGATCCACCCTTCCTTCCAGTTCTAGGATGGCTGCCGCCTCCTGGCGCAGCACCTCTCTGCCCTTTTGCAGGATATCTTCCATGATGGCTACCTCTCTAGCTCCGCACAATCTTATCGATGGCCAGCACCTGGGTCAGCAGGCCCTCCAGCTGGTCTAATTTCACCATATTGGGCCCGTCGGAGAGGGCTTCCGCCGGCTGGTCGTGAACCTCTAGGAAGAGGGCGTCGATGCCCACTGCCGCTGCCGCCCGGGCCATATGGGGCACGTACTGGCTCTGGCCGCCGCTAGAGGTACCCTGGCCGCCGGGGATCTGGACGCTGTGGGTGGCGTCCATCACCACCGGGTAGCCCAGCTCCCGCATAATGGCCAGGCCCCGCATGTCCGTCACCAGGGTGTTGTAGCCGAAGCTGTTGCCCCGCTCGGTAAGGAGGAGGTTGTGGTTCCCTGCCTCCTCCACCTTCCGGATTACGTTTTTCATATCCCAGGGGGCCAGGAACTGGCCCTTCTTCACGTTCACCGTCCGGCCGGTGGCAGCCGCCGCCCACACCAGGTCAGTCTGGCGGCAGAGGAAGGCGGGGATCTGGAGGATGTCCACCACCTGGGCCGCCTCCTCCGCCTGGTAGGGCTCGTGGATGTCGGTGGTGACCGGCACCTGCAAGTCCTTCTTAATCTGGGCTAGGATGGCCAGGCCTTCCTTCAGCCCCGGGCCCCGGAAGGAGCTATAAGAAGAGCGGTTAGCCTTGTCAAAGGAGGCCTTGAACACATAAGGCAGGCCCAGCTTGTGGGCGATGGCCTTGGCCCGGCGGCCGATGAGCAGGCTGCGCTCATAACCTTCTAAAACACAGGGGCCGGCGATGAGCAGCAGGGGCTGCCCCGGCCCTACCAGGTAGGAGCCTACTTTAACTATTTGCACTTCCGTCCTCCTCCTGCCCTGCCAAGAGGGCGTTAACCCGGGCCAGATCCTCCGGGGTGTCCACCCCTATCCCCTGGAAGTCGCCGGCCAGCACCTTGATCCTGTAGCCGTTCTCCAGGGCCCGCAGCTGCTCCAGGCTCTCCGCCCGCTCCAGGGGGGTGGGGGCCAGGGAGGCGTAGCGGAGTAAAAAGTCCCGCTGGTAGGCGTAGATGCCTACGTGCTTGTACACTACGTAGTCTGCCGGCTTGTTGCGGGGATAGGGCACCAGGCTGCGGCTGAAGTAGAGGGCGTACCCCTGCTGGTCGCACACCACCTTCACACAGGCGGGATCCTGGTAATCCTCCTCCCTCATAGGCACCTTCATGGTGGCCATCAAGAGGCCGGGCTCGTCCAAAAAGGCCTGGGCCAGCCTATCGATGATCTGGGGGTCTATCATAGGCTCGTCCCCCTGGACGTTGATGATGACGTCCACCTCCGGATAGGCCTGGGCCACCTCCGCCAGCCGGTCAGTGCCGGTGGGATGGTCCTCCCTGGTCAGCATAACCTGGCCGCCGAAGGCCTGCACCGCCTCCACTACCAGGGGGCTGTCGGTGGCCACCAGCACGGCCTGGGGCAGACGGGCCTTGGCCGCCTGCTGGTAGACCCGCTGGATCATAGGCTTGCCGGCGATGAGGGCCAGGGGCTTCCCTGGCAGCCTGGTAGAGGCATAGCGGGCGGGGATGACGCACAATACCTTCATTTCTTTCCTCCATGCTCCTTGGCTATGGCCTTCAAAACGCAGTCGTTAAACTTGTCCACCCCTTCGGTGATGCGGATCTCCATGCTTAAAATATAGAGGGGGATCTCCCGCTTGGAATAGATGAATTCCGCCGGGATCTTCACCGCGTCCTTAGTAGTGGCCACCATGGCCACCGCCTCCAGGCTCTTGGCCCTTTCGCTGATGTACTGCATCTCCACCATGCCGTAGTCGTGGTGGTCCGGGTAGCGGACGGATTCTAGGATCTTCAGGCCGATGCTGGACAGGGTCTGCTCAAAGGAGGAGGGATTGCCGATGGCGGAAAAGACCATCACTCCCTGGCCCCGCAGATCCTCCAGGTTCTTCACCCGGCCGCCGATGCTCTTGTACCAGTCGCCGATCTCCACGAAATTGCGGGGATGGTGGACGGACTCGATAACCGGGGCCTGGCTGTTGTAGTGGCCGATCTTCTCCTGTAGGTAGATGTGGTCCAGCTTGCTGCTCTGGTCCGTCTTGGTGAGGAGGAAGAGGTGGGCCCGGTCCAGGTTAGCCAAGGGCTCCCGCAGGATGCCCCGGGGCAGGACGCAGCCGTTGCCGAACATGGTGCGGGTGTCCACCAGCACCACGTCCAGGTCCCGCTGCAGCTGCCAGTGCTGGTAGCCGTCGTCTAGGATGATCACCTGGGCCTGGAGCTTTTCCACCGCGTACTTGCCGGTGATGGCCCTGTTCTTGCCGATGATCACCGGCACCCCGGGCAGGGTCTTGGCCATCAGGTAGGCCTCGTCTCCCGCTTCGTAGGCAGTCATGAAGATCTTCTCCCCGTTGGACACCACCCCGATGTCTTCCGCCCAGTGGGAGCGGTAGCCCCGGTTGAGGATGACCACCCGGTAGCCTAGGTTCTGCACCAGCTGGGCCATCTTCTGGGCGGTAGGGGTCTTGCCGGTGCCGCCTACGGTGATATTGCCGATGGAGATGACGCAGCAGGGCAGCTGGGCCCGCTGCAAGAGGCCGACCTTGTACAGGGACAGCTTGCAGGTGACGCCGAAGGCGTAGAGGTAGCTCACCAGCCGCAGGAGGGCTAGGAGGAGGAGGCCGGAGAAGGAGGTGTCCGGCCCGTAGGCCAGGTTGTAGATGTACTGCATAATGGCGTCGGAGTGGCGCAGCTGGCCGCCCCCCTCTTCCGCCAGGCTGCGGGCGTTGACAGGGTAGCTGCTCTGCACCCGCCCCGGCACGGCGGTCAGGTCCAGCAGCTCCTTCAAGTAGTGGATGCTCTTTACGTCCGCTCCCCTATTATCCTTGATCACCTGCAGGGAGGCGGCCCCCATAGCCTCCCGCCGCTCCTGGTTGCCCAGGATGTCCAGCATCTCGCTGGTCAGCTCGGCGCCGCTGCCTACCATCTTGCAGGCCTTCACCTTGCTCAAAAGGGCGTAGGAATCCTTAAAGTTCTGCATGCTGGGCCCCACCAAGATGGGCTTGGCGTGGGCCGCCGGCTCCAGCACGTTGTGGCCGCCGGTGCCGCTGAAGGAGCCGCCTACGAAGACTACGTCCCCCACGGCGTAGATGCGGCCTAGTTCGCCGATGGTGTCCAGCACCAGCACAGGATAGGCCTGCCTCTCCCCCTCTTGGGCCGCCATCACGCTGCGGAAGCCGGCCTGGTAGCCGTACTTGGCGGCGATGGCGGCTACGTCCTTGGCCCGGCTGGGCTTACGGGGGGCGATGACCAGGCGGGCGTCGTGGTAGCGCTGGCGGATGACCTTGAAGCTATCTAAAAGCACCCGCTCCTCCCCAGGGTGGGTGGAGCCGGCTACGATGACGGGATAGGTGGTGCCCAGGCCCAGCTCCCGGCGGTACATGGCCAGGTCAGCCGGAGTCACCTCCGCATAGGTCTGGTCGAACTTGGTGTTGCCGGTGATGAAGACCTTGCCTGGGTCGGCCCCCAGGTGGGTGATGTAATCGGCGTCGATGCTGGACTGCATGCAGAAGCGCCGCACCGTGTCCAGCATGTCCTGCCAGATGCCGTATAAGTAGCGGTAGTTCCGCACAGAATTCTCGCTGATGCGGCCGTTGACCATCATCACCGGGATCTGCCGCTCCCGGATGGAGCGGAGGAAGTTGGGCCACAGCTCCGTCTCCACCGGCATGAAGATGCCTGGGTGGATGCGCCGCACCATGCTCTCAGCCACGAAGGGCAGGTCCAGGGGGAAGTAGATGATGGCGTCGGCCTCAGGAATGATCTGCTTGGCCATGTTGTAGCCCCCTACGGTGAAGGCGCTGACCAGCACCGCCCGCTCCGGCATGGTCTTGCGGATCTGCTTCACCAGGGGGCTGGTGGCCACGATCTCCCCTACGCTGGCCCCGTGGATCCAGATGCAGTCCCGGCCCACCACCTTGGCCAGCTCCTCCTCCTTCACCCAGCCCATACTCTGCTTGAAGCGCAGGCCGAAGCCCTTCTCCGTAAACAGCCGGTAGGTGTAGTAGGGCAGGACGAAGAAGATGAAGACCAGGATGACCAGGATGTTGTAGATGATGTACATTAAGCCGACCTCGTGTCTGTGGCGGCCTCAGCCGCCTAGTGGACGCCATACACGCCATACAATGATGTCATATAATTTTACCACAAAACAGCAAGTCTTACAAGGGGGCAACAGGCCTTTAGCCCCAAAGGCAGAGGCCCCTTCCCCCCTTAAAAAGACAGCCCCCTGGCCAGGCAGGGGGACAGCTTTTACAATTATTCAGGGCCTAGTTGCTGCCGCAGCTCAGCCCTCGAAGGTGCCTCGCAGCAGCACCTGCCCCTGGGCCAGGGCCAGCCTGCCCCGGGCCAGAACGGCGGAGAGCTCCAGCTCCTGGTCCAGCACTACTAGGTCCGCGTCAGCCTCTGGGGCGATGCAGCCCTTCACCCCCTCCAGGCCCAGCAGCTTGGCCGGGGTGGAGGTGAGGAGGGTGAGGGCCTCCTCCAAGGGCAGGCCCCGCCGGACTAAGAAGCGGAGGTTGGAGTGGAGATGCTTAGGGGTGGTGTAGGTGAGGCCTAGGCAGCGGCCGCCAGGGTCGAAGCGGGGCTGGCTGCCGAAGGCGTCGCTGCTCAGGGTCACCTGCCCTACTCCCACCTGCCTCAGCAGCTGGTACAGCTCCTCTGCCTCCTCCTCCCCGGCGCCGGCGGTACAGTCGATGTAGCCGCCCCGGGCCACCAGCTCCGCCCCCTCCTCCCTCAGCCTGGGACTGCGGAGCATGTGGGTGGGCAGGAAGTGTTGCGCCGGCAGGTCGCTCTCCGCCAGGGCTTGGAAGAGGGGCTGCAGCCCCGCCCGGCCGCTGCCCATGTGAAGGGTCACCAGGCCGGCGCAGCCAGCCAGCAGCCCCGCCCGGCGGGCGGCAGTGCCCAGGGCGATGAGCTCCCGGGCCCCGGGATTGGAGCCCCGGTGGTCGCTGACCGCCACCTTCACCCCCACTATCGGGGGCACCAGGGCGATGTCCCCTTCCACGCTGCCGGTGAGGGTGACCGGGGGATAGCCGTAGCTGCCGGTGAGGCAGTAGCAGCTCAGCCCCTCCTGGTTCAAGGCCCGGGCCTTGGCCACCAGGTTCGCTAAGCTGCGAGTCAGCCCGTCTGTGCCCAAGAGGCCCAGGCAGGTGGTCACCCCATTGGCCACAAAGCTGCTTAAGGTAGCTTCCGGCACCCGGGAGGCGTAGCCCTGCTCTCCGCCGCCGCCGGTGATGTGGACGTGGAGGTCGATGTAGCCGGGCACCAGGCTCTTCCCCGCCAAGTCCAGCACCTCTACCTCCGGCAGCCCCTCATAGCCGCTGATCTCTTCCTGGATGCGGGCGATCTTGCCCCCCACCACCAGCACGTCCTGCCGTCCCAGGGGGGCAGGGGCGTAGACCTGGGCCCGGCGTAACAGCTTAATCATCTCCAGCCCTCCTCAGCAGGCTGGGCCCTGCCTCCTCCTCCAGCTTAGCGATGCCGATGCCGCTGTAGCCGTAGAAGATGGCGAAGAGGAAGCCGGCGTAGCAGAGGATGGCCCAGGGCAGGTAGTCCAGCACCTCCACCCCTAGGCAGCTAGTCATATAGGCCCCGGCGGCGGACCAGGGCACCAGGGGCACGAAGACCGTGCCCGCATCTTCCAGAGTGCGGGAGAGGTTCTTGGCCGCCAGGCCCCGGGCCTTGTAGGCCTCCTTGAACATGTCCCCCGGCACCAGGATGGAGAGGTAGGAGTTGCCGGTGGTAAGGGCCATCACCAGGCAGGAGGCTACGGTGGCGGTCACCAGGGCGCCGGTGGTCTTGGCGATGCCCAGGATCTTCTCCAGCACCACGTCCAGGCAGCCGGCCCTGCTCATAATGCCGGCGAAGCAGAAGGCGCAGAACACCAGCAGGGTGGTGTTCATGATGCTGCTCATCCCTCCCCTGTTCAAGAGCTTCACCACCTCCGCCCCTGCCTGGGCCGGGTCGAAGCCGGCGGCGTGGATCATCTTGACGTTGAAGCCGGTAACGGTGGCGGCCAAAATATCCCGCAGGCTCACTCCCTGGCAGAAGACTGCCTCCAGGCCGGCCACCACGGTGGAGAGGAGCATCACCGGGATGGTGGGCTGCTTCAAGAGGGAGCCTCCCAGGACGATGACCACCGGTAAGAGGAGGAACAGGTTCCAACTGTACATAGCGTCTAGCTGGCCCAGCAGCTTGCTCACCGTCTGGGAGTTGACGCTGCCTCCCACCCGCACGTCGGCCCCTACCAGGGCATACACCCCTAGGGAGAGGAGGGTGGCCGGCACGGTGGTGTACAACATGTGGCGGATGTGCTCGTAGAGCTCGCTGCCGGCGGCGATAGGCGCCAGGTTGGTGGTGTCGGAGAGGGGTGACAGCTTGTCCCCGAAGTAGGAGCCGGCCACTACCGCCCCGGCGGTGGCGGGAAGGGACACTCCCAGGGTGGTGGCGATGCCCATCAGGGCCACCCCCATGGTGGCCACGCTGCCCCAGCTAGTGCCGGTGACGATGCTGACCAGGGCGGTGATCAGGAAGCTGGTCACCAGCATCCACTGGGGATCCACCAGCTGCACCCCGTAGTAGATCATCAGGGGGATGGTGCCGCTGGCCATCCAGCTGCCTACCAGGGCCCCTACGGTGGTCAGGATCAGGATGGCCGGCATGCCCTTGGCGATCTTCAAGGATATTTCCTCCAGGATGTCGGCCCAGGTGACCCCCACCCGGAAGGCGATGAGGGCGGCCACCGCCGCCACCAGGATCAGCAGGGGCTCAGTGCTGTAGCCTTTCACCCCCTTGCCGTAGGTGAGGATCACCAACATAGCGATAATGGGCACGAAGGCCTCTAGGAAAGTGGGCTTCCGCTTCGCCCGGGCTGCTTTCTGTTTCATAACTATCTCTCCTTTCCCGTGCTAGTTCTAGCTGTTTAGGAACCCGGCCCCGGGTCCGCTTTCTACTCTACCACAGGAAAAGGGCAAGATAAAATTATGGTTTTTTTGCCTAAGCTAAGAAAGGCTTATAGGCTCGCTCCCACCAGTTCCAGGAAGCGGGCCTTGTAATCCGCCAGGTCCAGCCGCAGATCGTAGAGGAGGGACACTGGCAGCTCCACGCTGTACTCCCGGCCCAGCTGCACCAGGGGGCCCTCCGGGCCTAGCAGGCCTTCCACCCGCAGCAGGGGCAGCACCGCCAGGCCTAGGCCCTGCCTCACCGCCGCCAGCACCGCCTCCGCATCGTTAAAGTCCAAGCCCTGCCGCAGCCGGCCGAAGTCCACCTTGGCCCGCAGGAGGTTTTGGTATTCTGCGTTGCTGCCGTAGCCGATGTAGGGATAGGCGTAGATGTCCTGGCTGCAGCCCAGCTGCTGGTACAGCTCCCGCGCCGCCACCCATACCAGCTGCTGCCGCCACAGCTTCAGCCTCTGGGTATAGAGGGGCTGGGCCTCTAGGTGCACCAGGGCGAAGTCGTACTTCTGGGCCCCGAAGGCCTCCTCCAGGGTCTCCGCCACGCTCAACCGCCTGTCCACCCGGATGCGCAAATCTGGGTACTCCTGCCCCAGCTGGCGGAGGACAGGCAACAGATAGAAGTTGATGAACTGGGCGGACACCGCCAGCTGCAGGCAGCGCTCCTTAGCCTGAAAGCGGCTCATCACCTCTACGCTGTCCTGGTAGTCCTGCAGCAGCCGCTGGGCCAGGGGCAGGAAGGCCTGGCCGGCCTGGGTGAGGTAGAGGCTCTTTCCTGCCCGGTTGAAAAAGCTGGCCCGGTAGGCTCCCTCCAGGCTGGCGATGTGGTTGCTGATGGTAGGCTGGGTGAAGTTCAGCAGCTTGGCCGCCTGGGTGAAGGAGCGGCACTGGGCCACGGTTAAAAAGGAGCGCAACACTTGGACATTCATTCTTCCCTCCCGGCCGCCTAGGCCTCTTTCTTTGCTATGGAAAAGAAAGGCTTATAACAGCCTGTCTAAAAACAAGGAAAAGTTTTTCCTTCCACTAGGGGGGCAGCCCCTCGGGGCCGCCCTTTATTATATTGTAACATAGCCTGGGCCCGCCGTCATCTAGGCAGCAGGGAAAACTTTCAGTGTTGCTGATGCACAATATTTCTCTATTTCTCCTCTCTCACCGTCTTTGCAAAGTATAGCATATTTTCTCTTTATAAAATAAACATTATTGCACCGCCTCTGCCTTTAATAAACATAATTTCTAAATTTTATCAATACTTGCACAATTATGCAGATTTGCAAATAACATCGCACAAATGTGCAGACAACCCTAGCGGCCCTGTCCCCAGGCCTTAAAAGGGGCGCAAAAAAAGCTGCCCCCATCCTCAAGGGGACAGCTTCTCTTATGGGTGATATAGGTGAAATACTTGATTCCGGCCTGCCTGGGGCGGGGCTAAAATGCCAGCCTCAGTGGCGCAGCTGGGCCTTATAGGCCTCCCCTACCTGCTCCACTACCTCCTTGATGCTGGCATCCACTTCCTCATCGGTGAGGGTGCGATCCGGGGCCTGGTAGGTCAGGTTGAAGGCCATGGACTTGCAGCCTGCCGGCACCTGCTGGCCGGTGTAGACGTCGAAGACCTTCACCGACTGGAGCAGTTCCCCGGCGTAGCGGCGGATGACCGCCTCCAGCTCTGCCTTGCTTACAGACTGGGGCACCACCACCGCCATATCCCGGCTGGAGGCAGGGTGCTTGGTGAGCCGCTGGTAGCTAGGCACAGCGGTGGCGTAGGGGATCAGGGGCTCCAGCTCCAGCTCCAGCACGTAGGCCTTCTGGGGCAGGTCCAGGGCGGCCTGGGCCTGGGGGTGGAGCTCCCCTAGACAGCCGATGCGCCGCCCCTCCAAGAGGATGGCGCAACTCTTGCCTGGGTGGAGGTAGGGCTCCTCTACCGGGGCCAGCTGGTAATCCTGCACCTGGAGCTTGGCCAGCAACCCCTCGGCAATACCCTTCAAATCGTAAAAGTCCACGCTGCCGTTATCCGCACACCAGTTCAGCTCTCCCCGCCTGCCGCACAGGGCCGCGGCCACCACCTGCCTTTCTTCTGGGAAGGCGGTGAGGGGCAGGGCCTGGGGCAGGAAGACCCGGCCGATCTCGAAGATGGCCACCCGGTCTGCCTGGCGGGCCAGGTTGTAGGCGGCAGCTCCTAAGAGGGAGGGCACCATGGTGGTGCGCATCACCTTGAAGTCGTCGGTGATAGGGTTCAGCAGCGGGATGGCCTGGCGGCGGGGATCAGCCTCCGCCAGCAGCAGCTTGTCAAAGACGGCAGGGTTGATGAAGCTGTAGCTCATAATCTCGCTCAGCCCCGCCCCTACCAGGTAGTCTTGGATTTGATCCTTCACGTCCTCGCTGACGTACTGGCGGCCCTGGGTGACGCTGAGCACCGGCAGGTGGGACTGGATGTGGTCCAGGCCGTGGAAGCGGGCCACCTCTTCCGAGATGTCGGCATCGCAGCTGCAGTCGCCCCGCCAGCTGGGCACGGTGACCAGCAGCCTCTCCCCCTCCTCCTCCACCTGGAACTCCAGGGCGGTGAGGATGCGGCAGATCTCTTCCTTGCTGATGGCGATGCCGATGCGGCTGCTGATGCCCTTGGCCGTCACCTCTATCCGGGTGGGAGCCGCCGGCTGGGGATAATCCTCCACGATGCCGGCCACCGTCTCACAGGCCCCCATCTCCTCCAGCAGGTAGGCCGCCCGGTTCAGGGCCCGGTGGCAGTTGGCCGTGTCCACCCCTCTTTCAAAGCGGCCGGAGGCCTCGCTGCGCAGGCCCAGGCTGTAGGAGGTGCGGCGGATGCTGGGGCCGTGGAAGCTGGCCGCCTCCAGCATGACGTTGACCGTCTTGTCCGTAACCTCCGTCTCCAGACCGCCCATCACCCCGCCTAAGCCTACGGCATGGGTGGCGTCGCCGATGGTGATCATGCTGCTGTCCAGCTTGCGCTCCTGCTCGTCCAAGGTCACCAGCTTTTCCCCTGGGGCGGCCCGGCGGACGATGAGGGTGTGGCCCCCTACGGTGTCGTAGTCATAGGCGTGCATAGGCTGGCCCAGCTCCAGCATGACGTAGTTAGTTACGTCTACTACGTTGGAGATGGGGCGCACCCCGCAGGCCCGAAGCCGGTTCTGCAGCCAGCCGGGGGAGGGCTTCACCACGATATTCTTCAGCACCCGCACGGTGAAGCGGGGGCAGAGCTCCCTGTCCTGGATGATGATCTTGGCCATGTCCTCGGCCCTGCCTCCGGCCGCCTCCCGGCAGTCAGTGGCCGGCAGCCGCAGCCGGGCTCCGGTCAGGGCGGCTATCTCCCGGGCCAGGCCGATGATGCTGAAGCAGTCTGCCCGGTTGCTGGTCAGGTCGATGTCTAAAACCGTATCGTCCAGGCCCATCACCTGCTTGATGTCCAGGCCCACCGGGGTGTCCGGCGGCAGGATGTAGATGCCGTTGCGCTGCTCTGGCAGCAGCAGCTTGCTGTCGATGCCCAGCTCGTCGGCGGAGCAGAGCATGCCGTAGGAGTCCAGGCCCCGCATGCGGGCCTTCTTCAACTTCAGGCCCTCCGGGTTGCGGCCGCTGGGAGGCAGCACCGCCCCTACCACGGCCACCGGCACCCTGTCGTCTTTGCGGACGTTCTGGGCCCCGGTGAGGATCTGCACCGGCTCCCCTCCCTGGCCGTAGTCCATCATGCACACCCACAGGTGGTCGGAATTAGGATGGCGCCAAAGGTCCACCACCCGGCCGGTCACCACGCCGCTGAGGCCGGTGCCTAGGTGCTGGACGGTCTCCACCTCCAGCCCCGCCCGGGTGATCCTGTCCACCAGCTCCTCCACCGGCAGCTCTATATCCACGTATTGCTTTAACCACTCTAAAGACGCTAACATGCTACCCCTCCTTAGTTAAACTGCTTCAGGAAGCGCAAGTCGTTTTCAAAGAACAGGCGCAGGTCGTCGATGCCGTACTTCAGCATGGCGATCCGCTCCACCCCCATGCCGAAGGCGAAGCCGGTCATCTTGGAGGGGTCGTAGCCGCTCATAGTCAGCACGTTGGGGTGGACCATGCCGCTGCCTAGGATTTCCAGCCAGCCGGAGTTTTTGCACACCCTGCAGCCCTTGCCGCCGCAGATGACGCAGGACATATCCACCTCGGCCGAGGGCTCGGTGAAGGGGAAGAAGCTGGGACGCAGCCGCACCTTGACGCTGGAGCCGAACATCTCCCGCAGGAACAGCTCCAGGGTGCCCTTTAAGTCTGCCAGGGAGATGTCCTCATCGATGACCAGCCCTTCCACCTGATGGAACATAGGGGAATGGGTGGCATCGTAGTCGCAGCGGTAGACGGTGCCAGGGGCGATCATGCGGATGGGGGTGTTAGGCTCCCGGGCCTGCATAGTGCGGGCCTGGATGGGCGAGGTCTGGGTGCGGAGCAGGTATTCTTCAGTAATGTAGAAGGTGTCCTGCATGTCCCGGGCCGGGTGGTCCTTCGGCAGGTTGAGGGCCTCGAAATTGTAGTAATCGTTCTCGATCTCCGGCCCTTCCATAACCTCGAAGCCCATGCGCATAAAGATCTTCTTGATCTCCCGCAGGGTGAGGGTGAGGGGGTGGAGGTGGCCTCGCAGGGGCGCCCGGCCCGGCAGGGTGATGTCTACCCTCTCCTGGGCCAGCTTGGCGGCCAGGGCGGCCTGGTCCAGCTGGGCCCCCTTGGCGTTCAAGGCCTGGGTGAGCTCCGCCTTGATCTGGTTCACGATCTGGCCGATTTTAGGCCTCTCCTCCGGGGGCAGCTTGCCCATGCCCCGCAGGATCTCCGTCATAGGGCTCTTCTTGCCTAGGTACTTCACCCGCAGCTCCTTCAGGGCCTCCGGGTTGGCAGCCTGTCCCAGCTCTGCCAGGGCGGCCTCTTTAATAGCTAATAATTTCTCTTCCATAGCGCGCTCTCTCTTCTTCCACCCTTATAGGCCGGCCTGCTCCCGCAGGGCAGCCGCCTTGTCCAACCTCTCCCAGGGCAGGTCCAGATCCTCCCGGCCGAAGTGGCCGTAGCAGGCCACCTGCTTGTAGATGGGCCGCAACAGGTCTAGCTCCCGGATGATGCCGCTGGGGCTGAGGGAGAAGTTGGCCTTGATCAGCTCCACGATCCGCTCATCGCTGACCTTGCCGGTGCCGAAGGTCTCTACGCTGACAGATACCGGCTGGGCCACCCCGATGGCGTAGGCCAGCTGCAGCTCGCACTTGGCGGCCAAGCCGGCAGCCACTACGTTTTTGGCTACGTAGCGGGCGGCGTAGGCGGCGCTGCGGTCCACCTTGGAGGGATCCTTGCCGCTGAAGGCGCCGCCCCCGTGGCGGGCCATGCCGCCGTAGCTGTCCACGATGATCTTACGGCCGGTGAGGCCTGCATCTCCTTGGGGGCCGCCGATGACGAAGCGGCCGGTAGGGTTGATGTAGTACTTGGTGTTTTCGTCCAGCATCTTCTTGGGCACCACCGGCTTGATCACCTTCTCGATCATATCCTTGCGGATCTTCTTCGGGGACACGTCCGGCTTATGCTGGCTGGAGATGACGATGGTGTCCACCCGCAGGGGCCTGCCGTCCTCGTACTCCACTGTGACCTGGGTCTTGCCGTCCGGCCGCAGATAGTCCACCAGCTTCTCCTTCCGCACCTGGGTGAGCCGCAGGGCCAGCTTGTTGGCCAGGTCCGCCGGCAGGGGCATGTAGCTGGGGGTTTCGTCAGTGGCGTAGCCGAACATCATCCCCTGGTCCCCCGCGCCCGCCTCATCGGCGGCGGCAGTGCCCTCCTTGGCCTCCAGGGCCTTGTCCACCCCTAGGGCGATATCGGGGGACTGATCGTCGATGGACAGCAGCACGCCGCAGGTATGGCCGTCAAAGCCGTACTTAGCCCTATCGTAGCCGATGTCGATGACGGTCTGCCGGGCCAGCTTAGGGATGTCCACGTAGCAAGTGGTGGAGATTTCCCCGAAGATGTGGATCTGGCCGGTGGTGACGATGGTCTCGCAGGCTACCCGGCACTTAGGATCCAGGGCGATCATGGCGTCTAGCACTGCGTCGCTGATCTGGTCCGCGATCTTGTCCGGATGGCCCTCCGTAACGGCTTCGCTGGTAAATAGTTTCCTCATTTAGACTGGCTTCTCCTTTCCTTAACAGGCCAGCTCCCAGGCCTCGCCCCCGGGCAGGGGCATAAAGAAAGGCGTCCTCAGCATATGAGAACGCCTTAAATTTTACAGCCTTCTCATCTTGCGGCTGGCGCAGGATTTAGCACCTTATCAAGGCCGAGCCCTGATGGTTGCTGCGGTTTCATTGGGCCTTTCCCTCCACCGCTCTTGATGAGTCATAGCGCCCTTAGGCACAGTCCTAATTATATAGTAAAACGCCGCCCTTGGCAAGGTTTTTTTGCGGAGGGACGGCCAACTGTCCCTTAGTGCCTGGGTTTGCTAGCACAGCCTGTGAAGCTGGGGCTGCGACGTCCTGGGAGCCAAAAAAATTCTTTACAAGAGAGGCTGTTTCCCTTAAATAGGTGGTTGAGAGGATCTTGAGGTTGTAGACTTCGTCCCGGCCACACGCCGCTGGTACGACAAGGGGCAACCCTGAGAGATGCAGGAGACTGGGACGCCTGCCAAGGTTCCCTCTTCCCACCTTTTTACTAAACAGGCTGCTGGCCTGTTCTTTTTTGTTGGGAGGGAA
>CAZXKQ010000018.1:0-39501 GCA_964641395.1 uncultured Phascolarctobacterium sp.
GGAGCTCACCGACGAGTACGTGGCCGCCAACAGCCCGGCCAAGACGGTGGAGGAGCTGCGGGCCAGCTACAAGGAGAGGCTGCAGCAGGCCGCTGACGCCGAGAGCAAGGCCGCCTATGAAAACGCCCTCATCTCCCTAGCCGTCAAGAACGCCGCCTTCACCGTGCCGCCGGTGATGATAGAGCAGCGGATGGACCAGATGGTGGAAGAGCTGCGGCTGAGCCTGGAAAACCGCAAGCTGAGCATGGCCATGTACAAGCAGTACACCGGCCTGGACGACGCCGCCATCCGGGAGAACCAGCGGGCCGGCGCAGAGGAGAATGTGAAGGTGGATCTGGTGCTGGACGCCATAGCCGAGGCGGAGAAGATCCAGGTGGACATGGCGGACGTGGATGCGGAGGTGGGAGCCATCTCCAGCCAGCACGGGGCCGACATGAACCAGGTCAAGAAGATCATCCGGGATAACGGCACCTTCGGCCTCCTCTTGGCCAACATCCGCCGCCGCAAGGCCGCCCGGGTGGTTATCGACAGCGCCCAGTAAGGCCGCCTAGCAGGAGGAAGCTAAGCTATGTTCATGCCCTTCGTTATAGAACAGACCAGCAGGGGGGAGCGGTCCTACGACATCTACTCCCGCCTGCTGAAGGATAGGATCGTCTTTATCGGCGGCCCCATCGAGGATGAAACTGCCAACCTGGTCATCGCCCAGCTGCTCTTCCTCGAATCGGAGGATCCGGACAAGGACATCCACCTCTACATCAACAGCCCAGGCGGCAGCGTCAGCGCCGGCCTGGCCATCTACGACACTATGCAGTACATCAGGCCGGACGTGTCCACCATCTGTATCGGGATGGCCGCCAGCATGGCCTCGGTGCTGCTGGCAGCCGGCACCAAGGGGAAGCGCTTCGCCCTGCCTAACTCCCGGGTGATGATCCACCAGCCCATGGGCGGGGCCCAGGGCCAGGCCACGGAGATCGCCATCCACGCCAAGGAGATCCTGCGGGTGCGGGAGCAGCTGAACCAGCTCCTGGCCCGGCACAGCGGCCAGAGGGTGGAGCAGATCGCCTTGGATACGGAACGGGACCACTACCTCACCAGTGCTGAGGCTGAAGCCTACGGCCTGATCGACGGGGTGCTGGAGCGGCACCCGTCCGCCTAGGCCGGGCGGGCTAGCGGAGGAGAAACAAGCCTATGAATTATAACGATGAGCGGCAGCTGCCCTGCTGCTCCTTCTGCGGCAAGCGGGAAGACCAGGGCGTACAGCTGATCCGGGGCAGGGGGGTGTACATCTGCAACGAGTGCGTCCGCTACTGCGTCTCCATGTTCAACGAGGAGGAGAAGCGGCGCAAGCCCCTGGTCCGCACCGGCAGCAGGGAGGACCTGCCTAAGCCCCAGGAGATCAAGGCCATCTTAGACGAGTACGTCATCGGCCAGGACGAGGCCAAAAAGAGCCTGGCGGTGGCAGTCTACAACCACTACAAGCGGATCAACTACGAGGAAGGAGAGCAGGAGAGGGACGTAGAGCTGCAAAAGTCCAACATCCTCCTCCTGGGCCCCACCGGCAGCGGCAAGACCCTGCTGGCCCAGACCCTGGCCAAGATCCTGCGGGTGCCCTTCGCCATCGCCGACGCCACCACCCTCACTGAGGCCGGCTACGTAGGGGAGGACGTGGAGAACATCCTCCTCAAGCTGATCCAGGACGCAGACTTCGACGTGGAGGCGGCAGAGCGGGGCATCGTCTACATCGACGAGATCGACAAGATCTCCCGCAAAAGCGAGAACGTCTCCATCACCCGGGACGTCTCCGGCGAGGGAGTGCAGCAGGCCCTGCTGAAGATCCTGGAGGGCACCGAGGCCAACGTGCCTCCCAAGGGAGGCCGCAAACACCCGCAGCAAGAGTTGATCGCCATCGACACCACCAACATCCTCTTCATCTGCGGCGGCGCCTTCGCCGGCCTGGAGAACATCATTAATGCCCGCATCGGCAAAAAGAACCTGGGCTTCGGGGCGGACATCCAGAAGCGGGCTGACGTGGACCGGGACGAGGTGTTGAAGCAGGTGGAGCCGGAGGACCTGATCAAGTACGGCCTCATCCCCGAATTCGCCGGCCGGCTGCCGGTGGTAGTGACCCTGGGCAGCCTGGACCAGGAAGCCATGGTGCGGATCCTCACCGAGCCGAAGAACGCCCTTACCAAGCAGTACCAGCGCTTCTTGGAGATGGACGGGGTAGAGCTGGAGTTCCAGGAGGAGGCCCTGGCGGCTATAGCGGAGGAGGCCCTCGCCCGCAAGACAGGGGCCAGGGGCCTGCGGGCCATCATCGAGGCCATTATGCGGGACGTGATGTACGACGTGCCTTCCCGGGACGATGTGACCAAGTGCGTGGTCACCGAAGCCACGGTAAGGCAGCGCCAGGCACCCCTGATGTATTACAAAGAAAATTAAACGCTGGGGGGAAGGGGGACCTTCTCCCTTATCTTTCCTAGGAACCAAAGGATGATGAAGATGAGCCCGAAAAACATAGCGGCAGAGAGCCGGGCCTATCCCCTGCTGGCCATCAGAGGGGCTACGGTCTTTCCCGGCATGGTGATAAATCTAGATATAGGCAGGGAGCACTCTATCAACGCCGTGGAGCTGGCCTACAACGGGGACAGGCAGCTGGCCCTGGTGACCCAGAAGGATGCGGAAAAGGCGGAAGTCAGCCGGGAGGACCTGTACGACTACGGCACCCTGGCAGAGCTGCGCCAGGTGCTGAAGCTGCCTAACGGGGCAGTGCGGATCCTAGTGGAGGGCCTGAGCCGGCTGCGTTTTGACAGCATCGTGGAGGCCAGCGCCCCTAGCAAGCACCTGCGCTGCCTGGCCGCCCCGGTGGCAGAGGAAGAGGAAGACGGCCTGGAGGTCCAGGCCCTGACCCGCCTCCTGCTGGAGGCCTTCCAGCAGTGGGCCGCCAACAGCAAAAAGGTGAGCAAGGACCTCCTCCAGAGCATCCAGAAGCAGCCCTCCCCCGGCCGTCTGGCCGACTGCATCAGCGGCTACCTGAACCTTACCATCGAGGAAAGGGAGGAAATCCTGGAGCAGGCCTCGGTGCGGCGGCGGCTGCGCCAGCTCTACACCGTGCTCACCCGGGAGCAGGAGCTGGCCACCATCTCTAAGAACATCGCCCGGGAGGTTCACGAGGCCATCGAGAAGAACCAGCGGGAGTACTACCTGCGGGAGCAGTTGAAGGTGATCAACAAGGAGCTGGGGGACGGGGAAGACCTAGTCTCCGAGGCTGCCGAGTACCGGGAGAAGCTGGCCCAGGCCCAGCTGCCGGCAGAATTGGCGGCCAAGCTGGAGAAGGAGATCAGCCGTCTAGCCAAGATGCCCCCCATGAACGCGGAGAACGCGGTGATCCGCAACTACTTAGACGCAGTGCTGGACCTGCCCTGGGGCAAGTTCAGCCAGGACAGCTTCGACCTCCAGGCTGCGGCCCGGATCCTGGACCGGGATCACTACGGCCTGAAAAAGGTGAAGGAGAGGATCCTGGAGTTCCTGGCCGTCCGGGCCCTGACCCAGGACAGCCAGCAGAAGGGCACCATCCTCTGCTTGGTAGGGCCGCCAGGGGTGGGCAAGACCAGCCTGGCCCACAGCGTGGCCGAGGCGGTAGGCCGCAAGTTCGTGCGGGTCTCCCTAGGGGGCATCCGGGACGAGGCGGAGATACGAGGCCACCGGCGCACCTACATCGGGGCCATGCCCGGCCGCATCATCCGTGGCATGCAGGACTGTGGCTACATGAACCCGGTCTTCCTCCTGGACGAGGTGGACAAGATGTCGGCGGACTTCCGGGGGGATCCTTCCTCCGCCCTCTTAGAGGCCTTGGATCCGGAGCAGAACAGCAATTTTAGCGATCACTACATCGAGTACCCCTTCGACCTCTCCCACGTCTTTTGGATCATCACCGCCAACACGGCGGACACCATACCCCCCGCCCTGCTGGACAGGATGGACGTGATCCACCTCTCCAGCTACACGGAGGAGGAGAAGACCCAGATCGCCAAACGCCACCTGTGGCCCAAGACCCTGCGCCGCCACGGCCTGGCTAAGTACAAGATCGGCCTGCGGGAGCAGGCGGTGCTGCGGGTGATCCGGGACTACACCCGGGAGGCAGGGGTGCGGAACCTGGAGCGGAAGCTGGCCGCCATCTGCCGCAAAATCGCCCAGAAAATCGTGGCCGGGGAGGCCAAGGGAGCGGTGGTCAGCGAAAAGAACCTGGAGAAGTACCTAGGCCCGGTGCTCTACCTGGAAGAGGACCTGCGGGCCCAGGCCCAGGTGGGAGTGTGCACCGGCCTGGCCTGGACCAGCGTAGGCGGGGAGCTGCTGAAGGTGGAGGTATTGAAGTTCAAGGGCAAGGGCAGCCTCAACCTCACCGGCCAGCTGGGGGATGTGATGAAGGAATCGGCCCAGGCCGGCTTCACCTACATCCGCAGCCGGGCCAAGGAGCTAGGGCTGGACGAGGCCTTTTATGAGAACACGGACCTCCACATCCACCTGCCGGAAGGGGCGGTGCCTAAGGACGGGCCCAGCGCCGGCGTCACCATGGTCACCGCCATGGTCTCCGCCCTCACCGGCCGCAAGGTGAAGGCAGATCTGGCCATGACGGGGGAGATCACCCTCTCCGGCCGGGTCTTCCCGGTAGGGGGCATCAAGGAGAAGGTGCTGGCGGCCCACCGCTACGGCATCAAGACCATCCTGCTGCCCCGCCGCAACATGCAGGACCTGGAGGAACTGCCTGACAACATCCGCCAGGCCATAGAGTTCGTCCCGGTCACCCATATGGACCAGGTGCTGGACCTGGCCTTGGAGGTGCAAGATGCCTAAGGGAGACTGGGACATCATCAGAGCTAAGTTCGTCACCTCGGCGGTGCGGGCGGCCCAATACCCCCAGCCGCCTCTGCTGGAAGCGGCCTTCATCGGCCGCAGCAACGTAGGCAAGTCCTCCCTCATCAACAGCCTCTGCCGCCAGAAGGGCCTGGCCAAGGTCAGCTCCACCCCGGGCAAGACCAAGACTATTAATTTTTACGAACTAGAGGCCAAGCGGACGGAGGAGGGGCTGGACGAAAGGAGCCTCTTCTACCTGGTGGACCTGCCGGGCTACGGCTATGCCCAGACAGGGAAGGCCGATAAGCAGCAGTGGAGCGGCTTCATCAGCCGCTACCTGACGGAGGGGGAGAACATCGCCCTGGTCTGCCAGCTGGTGGACATCAGGCACCAGCCTATGGCCAGCGACCTAGACTGCTACAGCTGGCTGCAGGAGTGGGGCCTGCCGGTCCAGCTCATCCTCACCAAGGCGGACAAGCTCTCTAAAAGCGCCGCCGCCGCCCAGAAGGCCCTTTACCGGAAGCTGTTGGGCCTCTACGAGGACCAGCTGTTGATCTATTCTTCCACCCAGCACAGCACCAGGGGGGAGCTGATCGACAGGCTCATGCGCAGCCTGGAGAGGAAGGCGGCCGGCTAGGGCCTAGGGAAGGGAGGCTGCCATGCTCATCAATAGATTCTTGCTCTTCCTCAGCGCCATCTGCCTAGGCAGCCTCCTGGTGCGGCTCCGCATCCCCATACCCTTCCTGCTGGCAGGGATGGTCTGCGGCCTGCTGTGCAAGACCTTCGCCCGGAGGGCCCAGGTGACCTGGCCCTTCCGCTGGCGGGAGGCCGCCCTGCTGGTGGCAGGCTACGGCATCGGGGAGAACATCGACATCGGCACCTGGCAGAACTTTTTGAGCCAGAGTCTGGGGGTGCTAGAGGCCACCCTGTCCATCTTCCTGGCCAGCATCCTCATCGCCTTTATCAGCGCCAAGCTCATCCACGAGGACCTGGCCAGCTGCATGCTGGGCATGTTCCCCGGGGGCCTCACCCTCTCCATGCTGATGGTGGAAGAGGACAAGAGCCTCAACCCTAACATCGTCACCGTGATGCAGGTGATCCGCCTCTTCGGCGTGGTTCTCTCGGTGCCCTTCATGGTCATCTACCTGCTGGACGCCAAGATCAGCGGCTCCACCATAGCCATGCCCAACCTAGGGGGCTACCACTGGCTGATCTTCCTGCCCCTGTCCATCCTGGGGGCCTTCCTGGCCCGCAAGCTGCGGCTGCCCACCCCCACCCTGCTAGGGTCCATCCTGGCCACCGCCGGCTTCGCCGTAGTCTGCGGCCGGGTGCAGCCGGTGCCTGCCTACCTGATGGCTCCCGCCCAGGTGAGCATCGGCCTCTTCATGGGGCTGCGGCTGGACGGGGAGCGGGTAATGCGGGCCCGGAGCGCCATCCCCTGCGTGGTGGCAGGCACCGCCATCCTCATCGCCATCAGCGTGGCCATGGCCCACGTCCTCTCCCGGCGCTACGGCTTCACCCTCATCACCGCCTTCCTGGCTATGGCGCCAGGGGGCACTACGGAGATGGCCCTCTCCGGCATGAGCATGAAGGAGGACGTGTCGGTGATCCTCACCTACCAGTTGGTGCGGCTCCTGATTGTGAACTTTTTGGGCCCCCCCTTCCTGCGCTGGGCCCTACAGAGCAAGTACAGGTACCTCTAGGGGCGGCCTCTAAGTCTTAGAAGGAGGAGAGTCATGAGGGAAAGGGCCTCCTCCCCTAGAGGTGGCTCTCAGCGCCTAAAAAAAAACACTACCTCCTAAGGGCCGAGATCGGCGCTTAGGAGGTATTTTTTGTTTACCCGAGGTCAAGAGGGAGGGGCAAAGTACTTTTGACAGAAGGAGATGAAGGCCTTGGCCGGCTGGGACTGGTAGCGCTCGGCGGCCCAGATCAGGGCCGGTGCCGCGGCCAGGGGCGGGGCGGCTATGCTGCGGCAGACCAGGCCGCTCCGCTGGGCGGCGGCCACCGCCTTGGAGGGCACCAGGGCGGTGCCCAGGCCGGCGCTGGCCCAGGCCAGGAGGGTGAGGCTGTCGTCAGCCAGGCAGAAGAGGTCCGGCTCCAGTCCGGCCTGCTGGAAGTGGCGCTCCAACAGCTTTTGGTGGTGCCGCAGGAGCAGGAGGGGCCGCTGAGCCAGCTGGGCCAGGCTGAGAGGCTCTTCCTCCTCCTCCAGGCCGGCGGCCACCAGGGGCTCCGTAGGCAGGTTCAGCCAGCCTAGGCACTGCTCCTCGAAGGGGCGGTGGATGATGCCCACCTCGATGAGCCCCTTCAGCAGCAGCTCGCGCACGGCCACGCTGCTGCCGGTGCTGAGCTGGAAGCGGACCAGGGGGCGCTGCTGCTGGAAGGCGGCCACCAACTGGGGCAGCCAGAGGCTGGCGGCGGAGGGCACAGCCCCCAGGCAGAGGAGGCCCTGGGCGTCCAGGCCGGTATCCCGCACCTCCTTCAGGGAGCGCTCCGCCAGGCTCAGCACCTCCTCGGCCCGCTGGGCCAGCAGCCGGCCGGCCTCGGTGAGGTGCAGCCGATGGCCGCTGCGGTCGAAGAGGGCCACCCCCAGCTCCTCCTCCATCCGCCGCAGCTGGCGGCTCAAGGGGGGCTGGGCCATGTGCAGGAGCCTGGCCGCCCCGGTGACGCTGTTGGTCTGGGCTACGGTGAGGAAATAGCGCAGCTGTTGAAGGTCCATAACCGCCTCCTCCTTTGCAATGTATACTTATATAGTATTTGGCTCGGCAAAACAGGTATTTTTAAGTATGATTTCCTCATGCTATAATAATACCAAGGGAAAAGGAAAAAAGCAAGCCGCAAAATGCTTAAGGTCTAGCCGGGACAAGAGACCGTTTTCCTCCACTACGGCGCCCGCCCTGCCAGGGTGGGCGTTTCTCTTTGCCTCTAAGGCGGGGGGAGAAATTTTCTTTTCTTCTCCGGCCTAATATGTTATAATTACAAAATGTATTGCCTAGCGGCTCACCCATGGAGGGACGCTAGGACGGGAAGGGCAGAGCCGGGGAGGCGGGGCTGTGGAAGGATATATCAGCAGGGTTAGGCCCGGCAGCTTGGCGGCGGAGGCCGGCATAGAGGCAGGAGAGAGGTTGATCGCCGTCAACGGCCAGAGGGTGAGGGATCTTATTGAGCTGAGCTTCGCCCTGGCCCAGGAGCAGGTGGAGCTGACCTTGGCAGGCAACTACGCCCACAGCCGCACAGTGGTCATCGCCAAGGAGCCGGACGAGGACCTGGGCCTGGAGTTTTCCTCCGCCGTCTTCGACGGGGTGCGGACCTGCGCCAACCACTGCCGCTTCTGCTTCGTAGAGCAGCTGCCCCCAGGGCTGCGGCCCAGCCTCTACCTGCGGGACGACGATTACCGGCTCAGCTTCCTCTACGGCAACTTCATCACCCTGACCAACCTAGGCCCGGCAGACTACCGGCGCATCGCCGCAGAGCACCTCTCCCCCCTCTACCTGTCCGTCCACGCCACCCAGGGCCCCGTCCGGGCCGACTTACTAGGCTGTCCCCGCGGGGGCAGTATCCTGGAGGAGCTGAGGCGGCTGCTGGCGGCAGGGGTCACCGTCCACGCCCAGGTGGTGTGCTGCCCGGGTTACAACGACGGGGCGGTGCTGGCCCAGACCTTCCACGACCTCTACAGCCTCTACCCCGGGGTGGCCAGCATGGCGGTGGTGCCGGTGGGCCTCAGCGGCCACCGGGAGGGCCTGCCTGCTCTGGCCGCCTTCGACCAGGCGGGGGCGGCGGCCCTGATCCAGGAAGTGGGCAAGTGGCAGCGGCGCTGCCGGCGGGAGCGGGGCTGCTCCTTCATCTACCTAGGAGACGAATTCTACCTGCTGGCCCGGCGGCCCCTGCCTGCCGCCGCCAGCTACGACGGCTATCCCCAGCTGGCCAACGGGGTGGGCAGCAGCCGCTTCTTCCTCCAGGAGTGGGAGGCGGCGGCCCAGGGCCGGCCTCGTTCCCGGGCGGCGGCTCCGGCGGCGGTGGTGTGCGGCACCATAGCCCAGCCGCTGCTGGCCCCCCTGCTGAGGCAGGTGAACCGCCGGCTAGGGGGAGGGCACCAGCTGGTGGCGGTGGCCAACCGTTTCTTCGGCGGCGGCGTCACCGTCAGCGGCCTGCTGACCGGCCGGGACATCCTGGCGGCGGTGGCGGACCTGCCCCTGGGGCGCCTCATCCTGCCAGGGCAGGTGCTGAATGAGGACGGCCTCTTTTTGGACGACATGGCCTATGGAGACTTTCAGCAGGCCTGTGCCGCCCGGCAGCTACGGGTGGAGCTGGCTAGGGGAGGGGGCCACCTCTACAGTTTGTTGACGGAGGCTTGAGATGCTGCAAGTATATACAGGTAACGGCAAGGGTAAGACCACCGCGGCCCTGGGCCTGGCCTTCAGGGCTGCGGGCTACGGTCTGCGGACGGTGATGTTTTCCTTCCTTAAGGGGGATCCTAGCTACGGAGAGGCCCAGGCGGCCCCCCTGCTGCCAGGCTTCAGCCTCTACCAGGTGGGCAGGGACAGCTTCGTCAACTTCCAGTCCCCTGACCCGGAGGATCTGCGCCTCTGCCAGGCAGGCTGGCAGCGGGCCCAGGCGGCCATAGCCGGCCGGGAGGCGGACCTCTTCATCTTAGACGAGCTGAACATCGCCCTCTACGGGGGCCTGCTGCCCCTGGAGCAGGTGTGCGGTTTTTTACAGGAGCAGAAGGGACGGTGCGAGATAATCTGTACCGGCCGCTACGCCCCAGCCCCTCTGCTGGCCATAGCCGATTTAGTGACAGAGATGCAGGAAGTAAGGCACTACTTCCATAAAGGTATAGATGCCCGGGACGGCATAGACCACTGAGCCGGTCCTGGGAGGGGAGGTTAGAGAAGATGCCCAGACCCATAGTGGCCATAGTGGGCCGGCCTAACGTAGGCAAGTCCACCCTCTTCAATAATTTTGCCAACAGCCGTATCTCCATCGTAGAGGACACCCCCGGGGTGACCCGGGACCGGCTCTACGCCCCGGCCCAGTGGCTGGACCAGGACTTCCTGGTGGTGGATACCGGCGGCATAGAGATTATGAACAGCGACAGCATCGCCGTCAGCATCCGCCAGCAGGCCCAGATCGCCATCGCCGAGGCGGACGTGATCCTCTTCGTCTGCGACGCCCGCAGCGGCATCACCGGAGAGGACGCAGACGTGGCCAAGCTGCTGCGCCAGTCCAAGAAGCCCATCATCCTCTGCGTCAACAAGGTGGATTCCCCTAAGCAGGAGCTGAACGTATGGGACTTTTACAACCTAGGGGTGGGGGATCCCCTGCCGGTGTCCGCCGCCAACAGGCTGGGCCTAGGGGAGCTGCTGGACGCAGTGGTGGCCAAGTTCCCCCAGGAGAAGCAGGGGGACGGGGAGGAGGAGGAGGACGAGATCAAGGTGGCCCTCATCGGCCGGCCTAACGTAGGCAAGTCTTCCATCTTCAACGGCTTGGTGGGGCAGGAGCGCTCCATCGTCAGCGAGGTGGCGGGCACCACCCGGGACGCCATCGACACCCCGGTGGTGCGGAACGGCCAGCGCTACCTCTTCATCGACACCGCCGGCATGCGGCGCAAGGGCCGGGTAGACCAGCCTGTGGAAAGGTACAGCGTGATGCGGGCCCTGCGGGCGGTGGACAGGAGCGACGTAGTGCTGGCGGTGCTGGACGCAGTGGCCGGGGTTACGGAGCAGGATAAGAAGATCGTAGGCTACGCCCACGAGGCAGGCAAGGGCCTGATCCTGGTGGTGAACAAGTGGGATCTGTACGAAAAGGACAGCAGCTCCACCCTGCGCTACACGGAGCAGCTGCGCAAGGAGCTGATCTTCAGCCAGTACGCCCCTGTGGCCTATGTGTCGGCCCTCACCAAGCAGCGGCTCCACCGGCTGCCGGAGCTGATCTTCTTCGTGGCGGAGCAGAGCTCCCAGCGGATCGCCACCGGCCTCTTGAACCAGCTGCTGGAGGATGCGGCGGCCGCCAACCCTCCTCCCATGGAGAAGGGGAAGCGGTTGAAGCTCCTCTACGCCACCCAGGTGAAGATCAAGCCTCCCACCTTCGTCATCTTCGTCAACGAGCCGGAGCTGCTCCACTTCTCCTACCAGCGCTACATCGAGAACAAGCTGCGGGAGGCCTTCGGCTTCGAGGGCACCCCCATCCGCATCATCATCCGGGGCAGGGAAGAGGAGGACTAGCGAGGAGGTTCCTATGCTCACCATCTACCAGACAGACGTTTACCAGCTGGTGCTGTGCTTCATCGCCGGCCACCTCTGCGGCTCCATCCCCAGCGGCCTCTGGCTGTGCAAGGCCCTCTACGGCATCGATATTAGGACGGTGGGCAGCCACAACATCGGCACCACCAACGTCTTCCGCACCGCGGGGGCCCTGCCGGCGGCCCTGGTGCTGGCCTGCGACATGGCCAAGGGGGTCCTCATCGTGGCCCTGGTGCAGCACCTCTGCGCCAATCCGGTGCTGGATGCGGCGTGCGCCCTGGGGGCCTTTCTAGGCCACAATTTTTCCGCCTTCCTGGGCCTGAAGGGGGGCAAGGGGGTGGCCACCGGCATAGGCCTCCTCCTCTACCTGCTGCCTAAGGCCGCCGCCCTGGCCGTCATCATCTGGCTCTCTCTGGTGCTCAGCGTAGGCTATGTATCTCTGGGGAGCATCTGGGCCGCCGCCGCCGCCCCTCTGGCAGCCTGGTACTTCGGCTATCCCGCCCCCTACCTGGCCTTCACCCTCTGTGCGGCGGTGATGGTGATCCTGCGCCACCGGGCCAACATCCAGCGCCTGATGGCAGGCACAGAGCCTAAGATCAAGGCCGGCCACCTGGAGAAGGAAGCCTAGCCCTGTCCATAAATTGCGGACAGCCCGTGGGTTTTTCCTGCCTAGATAGGCAGGAAGATTGGGGATTTTTCTGGAATATGAAAAATTTTTAGAGAAAAGAATTGTCTTTCACCAGGGGACAGTGGTAAAATAGGTAGGAAGCCTTGGACGGCTGGAGCAGGAGGAGGAAGAAGATGGCAGAGGAGAACAAGCTCTACCTGGTAAAGGCGGAGGTTTTGCCGGAAGCGGTGAAGAAGACCATCAAGGCCAAGGAGCTGCTGCGGCAGGGCAGGTGCAAGACTATCAACGAGGCGGTGAAGCGGCTGCAGCTGAGCCGCTCGGCCTTTTATAAGTACAAGGACTATGTTTTCAACTTTAACGAGGTGGGAGGGGGCCAGTTGCTCACCCTCTACCTCCTGTTGGAGCATCGCTCCGGGGTCTTAGGCCAGGTGCTCAACAGCCTGGCCCGGGAGGGAACCCAGCTCCTCTTCGTCAACCAGGGCCTGCCTATGCAGGGAGTGGTCAATGTGGCCCTGGCCCTGGATGTGAGCGAGATGGAGAAGGAGACGGAAGCCCTCCTAGACAGCCTGCGCATCATCGAAGGGGTGGTGCGGGTCCAGATCGTGGGCCGGCAGTAGGCTCCCGGCAGAGGACTTTCAGAGAGGCCCGGCCCGCCAGGGGCAGGGCCGTCAGGGCAGTGTTAGAGGTAGAGAGGTAAGCGAATGAAAGAGCGCATTAATGTAGGCCTGCTGGGGGCGGGCACGGTAGGAGGCGGCGTGGTGCAGGTGCTGGCCAGGAACGCTGCCGACATCGCCCACAAGGTGGGAGTGCCGGTGCAGGTGCTGAAGATCTGCGACTACAACCTGGAGGAGGTCCGGGCCAAGTACGGCCCAGGCTACGAGTACACCAGGGAGGCGGAGGAGCTGTTCAGCGACCCCCGCATTGACATCGTAGTGGAATTGATCGGCCGGGAGCATCCGGCGAAGGAGTTGATCCAAAAGGCCCTGGAGCAGGGGAAGAACGTGGTCACCGCCAACAAGGACGTAATCGCCAAGTACGGCCAGGAGCTGCTGCCCCTAGCCCAGGAGCGGGGGCTGGACCTCCTCTTCGAAGCCAGCGTCTGTGGCGGCATCCCCATCATCAATCCCCTGAAAACCTCCATGGCCGCCAACAAGCTCCGCTCCATCATGGGCATCGTCAACGGCACCACCAACTACATGCTGAGCAAGATGAGCGACGAGCACCTGGCCTACTCCGCAGTGCTGAAGGAGGCCCAGGAGAAGGGCTATGCCGAGTCCGACCCTACTGCCGATGTAGGGGGGCTGGACGCGGCCCGCAAAATCGCCATCCTCAGCTCCATCGCCTTCAACACCCGGGTGGCCCTGGAAGACGTCCACATCGAAGGCATAGAGAGGATAGAGGCCTGCGACATCCAGTACGCCCAGGACATGGGCTACGTGGTGAAGCTGCTGGCCCTGGCTAAGAACGACCCGGAGAACGGGATCAGCGCCGCGGTGCAGCCCACCATGCTGCCTACGGACCACCCCCTGGCCTCGGTGAACGGGGTCTTCAACGCCGTCTTCCTCCAGGGAGACGCCATCGGGGAGGCCATGTTCCTAGGCCTAGGGGCAGGCCGCTTCCCCACCGCCAGCAGCGTCTGCGGCGACATTATGGAGTGCGCCCGCAACATCCTCCACCACAGCACCGGCCGCCTAGGCTGCGGCTGCTTCAAGGAAAAACGCCTCTGCCCGCCGGAGAAGAGGCGCTATCCCGCCTATATCCGCCTCCAGGTGGACGATCAGCCCGGGGTGCTGGCCGCCTTTGCCGCCGCCTTCGGGGCCCAGAACGTCAGCCTGCGGAACGTACTGCAGAAGAACCGCAAGGGGGAGGAGCACGCAGAGATCGTGGTGATCACCCACAGCGTGCCTGAGACCAACCTGAACCTGGCCCTGCAGGTCCTCTCCGTGCTGCCGGTGGTGAAGAAGGTCTGCACCGTGATCCGGGTAGAGGATAGGAGCCTGGACTGAGGAGGGACGCCTATGGAAGGAAGCTATCAAGCAGCCCTGCCCCAGAAGAAGGTCAGGGTGCGGGTGCCGGCCACCTCTGCTAACTGCGGCCCCGGCTTTGACTGTATCGGGGTGGCCCTGAACTACTACAATATTTTCAGCTACGAAATCACTTCCCAGCCCGGCTTCCAGCTCCAGGTGGAAGGGGAGGGAGCAGGTTACCTGAAGCCCTACGGCAAAAACCTGGCCTTCGCCTCCTTCCTGCAGCTGTGGAACCGATACACCCAGGGGGAGCGGATCGGCCTCAAGCTGGAGATGGAGAACCACATCCCCCTCTCCCGGGGCCTGGGCTCCAGCTCCAGCGCCATCGTGGCCGGCCTCTTCGCCGCCAACCACCTGCTAGGCTCCCCCTACCAGCGGGAGCAGCTGCTGCGGATGGCCACCGACATCGAAGGCCACCCGGACAACGTGGCCCCGGCCCTCTTCGGCGGCTTCATCGTAGGCTATGTGGACATGGAAGGCCAGGTCCACAGCCTGCGCCTAGAGCCGGCGGCCCCCCTCCAGTTCATCGCCGTGGTGCCGGAACGGCGGCTCAGCACCGCCCTGGCCCGGCAGGCCCTGCCTAAGGTGGTGCCCCACGCTGATGCGGTCTTCAACAGCTCCCACACCGCCCTGCTGGTGGCGGCCCTGCTCAGCGGCCGGCTGGAGCTGCTGGGGGAGGCTTTGAAGGATAAGCTGCACCAGCCCTACCGGGCCCACTTGATCCCAGGCTTGGAAGGGGTGTTCGCCGCCGCCCGCCAAGCTGGCGCCTACCAGGCCATCATCAGCGGCGCCGGTAGCACCGTGATGGCCTACGCCCCCCTGACGGCAGACGGGACGGCCATCGGGGAGGCCATGGCGGCCGCCTTCCGCCAGGCGGGAGAGGCCTGTAGCTACCATGTCTTGACCATGGACCAGGAGGGGGTCAAGGCCCTGTAGGTAGAGGCCTGGACGGGGATTTTTAGCAAAAAACAGTTGACAAGGGAACCCTTACTCGGTATAATAGGCGGTGTATTCGGGGCGTGGCTCAGCTTGGTAGAGCGCTTCCTTGGGGTGGAAGAGGCCGTGGGTTCGAATCCCGCCGCTCCGACCATACAGCTTAAACAGCCTTTACGGTTTCCCGTAAGGGCTTTTTTCTTAGACCGCCCAAGGGTGGCGGCCAGGAGGCTTGAAGATGATAAGGACAGTGAAACTGGTGTGCAGCAAGTGCCAGCAGCCCTTCACCGCCGAGGGCCTGGTCTACTACCAGGACGACTATCTGGCTAAAAATATCCAAGAGGCTAAATTCCTCTGCCCAGCCTGTGTGGCCCAGTGGCGGGCCAAGTGGCAGATCAAGGCTGCCAGCTTCCACGAGGCGGACTACGTGCTGACGGTGGACATCCAGCTGGCAGACGGCAGCAGCTACCAGGGCCTGGACTGCACCCCCATCGAGGAGGCAGGCACGGTGGTGGGCGGGGTGGACATCCCGGAGGAGGCCCAGAAGGAGCTCTACCGCATCTACCACGCCTGGGACCAGGAGCGGAAGGCCAAGCTCCTGAAGGACCTGGTCTTCCACGAAGGTTTTATGCGCACCAGCTTCAGCTGCGAGACCTACGGCGGGGAGAAGTACGAAGACGTGGCCTTCCGGGTGACGGTGAAGGGCCGGCTGGAGACGGAGCGGCCCATCCCTCCCTACATCCAGGAGCAGATCCTGGAGGCCTACCGGCTCTACGAGGCCCAGAACAGCGAAGAATGACGGCCCAGCAGCAGATGAGGATAGACCTATGACCCTAGAGCAAGAGATCAAGAGACGGCGGACCTTCGCCATCATCTCCCACCCGGACGCCGGCAAGACCACCTTGACGGAGAAGCTGCTGCTGTACGGCGGCGCCATCCACCTGGCCGGCACCGTCAAGGCCCGCAAGAGCAACAGGCACGCCGTGTCCGACTGGATGGAGATAGAGAAGCAGCGGGGCATCTCCGTCACCTCCTCCGTCCTCCAGTTCGACTACCAGGGCTACCGGGTGAACATCCTGGACACCCCTGGCCACCAAGACTTTTCCGAGGATACCTACCGCACCCTGATGGCGGCGGACAGCGCCGTGATGCTCATCGACGCGGCCAAGGGGGTGGAGCCCCAGACTAAGAAGCTGTTCTGGGTCTGCCACCGCCGCCACCTGCCCATCTTCACCTTCGTCAACAAGCTGGACCGCTACGGCCGCAACCCCTTCGACCTGATGGACGAGTTGGAGAAGGTGCTGGGGATCCGGGCCTATCCCATCGACTGGCCCATAGGCCTGGAGGGCCGCTACCAGGGAGTCTACAACCGCTTGGACAAGACGGTGGAGCTCTTCGGGGAGGACGGCAGCCACGGGGCGAAAAAGCTCCAGTCCACCACCGGCTCCCTGGAGGATCCAGCCATCAAGGAGCTGCTGGGCCCCGACTTATACGAGAATCTCTGTAACGATATAGAGCTGCTGGACCTGGCGGGAGACCCCTTCTCCCTGGAGCGGGTCAACGCTGGGGAGCTGACCCCTATGTTCTTCGGCAGCGCCATGACTAACTTCGGGGTGCGGGGCTTTTTGGAGCGCTTCCTAGAGCTGAGCCCCTGCCCCCAGAGCCGCCTCACCAGGGAGGGGGAGGTGCTGGAGCCGGAGGAGCCGGCCTTCTCCGCCTTCGTTTTCAAGATCCAGGCCAACATGAACCCGGCCCACCGGGACAGGATCAGCTTTTTGCGCATCGCCTCCGGCACCTTCCAGAAGGGGATGACGGTGGAGCACGCCCCCAGCGGCCGGCTGCTGAAGCTGGCCCAGCCCCAGCAGTTCCTGGCCCAGGACAGGGTGGGGGTGGAGGAGGCCTACCCGGGGGACATTATCGGCGTCTTCGACCCAGGCCTCTTCGCCATAGGGGACACCCTGCGGCAGCCTCCCCTGCAACTGCTCTTTGAAGACTTCCCCGTCTTCCCCCCGGAGATCTTCGCCCGGGTGCAGCCCCTAGACTCCCTGAAGCGGAAGCAGTTTGAGAAGGGCATCCTCCAACTTTCCCAGGAGGGGGCCATCCAGGTCTTCAGGCAGCAGGACCTGGGCCTGGAGAGCTTCATCGTAGGCGTGGTAGGAGAACTGCAGCTGGAGGTGCTAGAGTACCGGCTGCGGGGGGAGTACAACGCCCAGCTACGGAGCCAGCGGCTGCCCTACGGCCTGGCCCGCTGGGTCTACGGGCCGCAGAGGGAGGCAGTCCGGCAGCTGAAGGGCCTGGACAACGGCCTCCTGGTCTACGACAAGGAGGGGAGGCCGGTGGTGCTGGTGAACAACCAGTGGGCTCTGAACTGGCTGCAGGAGCGGAACCCGGAGCTGCAGTTCACTCCGGTGCCGGCTGAGGTGGAACGAGTGTGAAGGAGGCGGCAGCATGGAGCAGGCGGCAAAATTAAAGACTATGGATATCTTAGGGGTGCCGGTCTGCTACCTGACCATGGCCGAGGCCGCCGCCTACATCGAGGAGACGGTGGCCGCCGGCCGGCAGTGCTTCGCCGTCACCGCCAATGCGGAGATCATCATGGAGTGCCAGAAGGACGCCTTCTACCGGGACCTCTGCTGCCAGGAGGCAGACCTAGTGCTGCCGGACGGGGCAGGGGCGGTGTGGGCCGGCCGCCACCTAGGCTATCCAGTGCCGGAGCGGGTGGCCGGCTACGACCTGCTCCAGACCCTTTTGGCCCGCAGCGTGGAGACCAAGGCCAAGATTTTCTTCTTGGGCAGCGCCCCGGGAGTGGCGGAAGCGGCAGCGGCGGCGGCCCGGCAGCAGTACGGGCCGGTGGAGATCGTTGGCTGCCGGGACGGCTACTTCTCCCCGGCAGAGGAGGGGGAGGTGGTGGCCGCCATCAACGCTTCCGGAGCCACCTACCTCTTTGCCGCCCTTGGGGCCCCCAAGCAGGAGCTGTGGCTGAAGAAGTGGCGGCTCCACCTGAACTGCCGCCTGCTGATGGGGGTGGGAGGCAGCTTCGACGTGATGGCCGGCCGGATGGAGCGGGCTCCTAAGTGGATGCAGGAGGCCTCCCTGGAGTGGCTCTTCCGCCTCTACAAGCAGCCTAGCCGCTGGCTGCGGATGCTGGCCCTGCCCCATTTCGCCCTTCTGGTGCTGTGGAAGGGCAGGAAGAATAAATAGACAAAAAAAACCACCTGTTATATAATTAACACATAAACCTAGGCAAAGGAGGGAGGAGCAGGATGCGCATCGTCAGAGACGGATATCCCTTCATCTTGCTGCCCCTGGCCCTGGCCCTCTTGGTCTACCTAGCCTGGGGCCTGTACTGGGCCGTCATCCCCCTGGTCGTAGCCGCCTACTTCGCCTACTTCTTCCGCAATCCTGAGCGGCAGATCCAGACAGACCCGGCGGTGCTCTACTCCCCGGCCGACGGCACGGTGATGGCGGTGGAGGACTTTTACGATAGCGAATACCTGAACCAGGCGGCCACTAAGATCATCATCTTCATGTCCGTCTTCAACGTCCACGTGAACCGCAGCCCTATGGCAGGGGAGATCAAGTACCAAAGCTACGTCTGCGGCCAGTTCGTGCCGGCCAACGAGGAGCAGGCCTCCCTGGTCAATGAGCGCCACGCCCTGGGCATAGCCGGCAGCCGGGTGAACATCCTGGTGATCCAAGTGGCCGGCATCCTGGCCCGGCGCATCGTCTCCTGGCGCACCCTAGGCAACCGGCTGGAGCAGGGAGAGCTGTACGGCATGATCAAGTTCGGCTCCAGCCTGGAGATAGTGGTGCCTAAGAGCGTGACGGTGTGCGTCAAGAAGGGGGACAGCACCGTAGGCGGCCGGACGGTGATAGGGAGGCTGCAAGATGAACTATAGAAGGATAGTGCCTAACAGCATCAGCTCCCTCAGCCTGATGCTGGGCCTCTTGGCCATCTTCAATACCGTGGCAGGGGACTTCTTCTGGGCCCCGGTGTGCGTCATCCTCTCCGTCATCGCCGACTCCATGGACGGCCGGGCGGCCAGGCTGCTCCACTGCCCCGGGGACTTCGGCAAGGAGTTAGACAGCCTCTGCGACCTGGGGGCCTTCGGCGTGGCCCCGGCAGTGCTGATTTATTACTACGCCCTGACGGAGCTAGGCTGGCTGGGCATGGTGCCGGCCTGCCTCTTTGCCGTGTTCGGCGCCCTGCGGCTGGCCCGCTTCAACGTGAACGCCGCCAGCGTCCACGGCTACTTCCAGGGCATGCCCATACCCGCCGGCGCCTGCTTCCTGGCGGCCTACGTCCTCTCCGGCTACCGCTTCCCGCCTCTGTTGGCGGCAGGGATGACCCTGGTCATCGCCCTCCTCCTCTACAGCCAGGTGAAGTTTCCCGACTTTAAGGGCCGGGAGGGGATGAAGCTCTACCCCCTGCCTGTCGCCCTAGGGGTGCTGGCAGGCCTCTACCTGATCTGGCAACGGCCCTCGTCCTGGCCCTTTGCCGCTATGTGCGCCTACACCCTGGGAGGCATCTTCAACAGCCTCTACGCTTATTGCCGGCAGGAGCACCGGTAAGGCCCTGCCCCAGGGGCCCTGGTTAAGGAGCCAGCGATGCAGTATTTTTTCGACGTGCTGATGATCCCCTTCCAACTGGCGATCATCTTCTTTACGGTCTACTACTTCTTTATCTCCTGGTTCGGCCTCTTCGGCAAGAAGAAGGAGGTAAAGATCTACGATGCCAGCAAAACCTTCGCCCTCCTGGTCTGCGCCCACAATGAGGAGGCGGTCATCGCCCCCCTGGTGCAGAACCTGCAGGGCCTTAACTATAGGGACGAGCTGTACGACATCTTCGTAGTGGCGGACAACTGCCAGGACGGCACCGCCCAGGCGGCCCGCCAGGCAGGGGCCCAGGTGCTGGAGCGCTTCAGCCAGGATAAGCGGGGCAAGGGCTACGCCATGGACTGGTTCTTCGAGCGGCTCTTCCAGATGGAGCGGCACTACGACGCGGTGTGCGTCTTCGATGCGGACAACCTGGTCCACCCCAACTTCCTCCAGGAAATGAACAGCCGCCTCTGTCACGGGGAGCGGCTCATCCAGGGCTACCTAGACGCCAAGAACCCTAACGACACCTGGGTCAGCGGCATCTTCTCCATCTCCTTTTGGATCGTCAACCACATCTGGCACCTGGCCAAGTACAACATGGGCCTCTGCTGCTGCCTGGGAGGCACCGGCATGTGCCTGGAGACGGGCCTGCTGCAGCGCTACGGCTGGGGGGCCACCTGCCTGGCGGAGGACCTGGAGTTCTCTATGAAGGCCATGCTGGAGGGCATACCCACCACCTGGGCCCACGACGCCATCATCTACGACGAGAAGCCCCTCACCTTCGTGGCGGCCTGGAAGCAGCGGCTCCGCTGGGCCCAGGGCCGCTTCGACGTGTCCAACCGCTTCCTCCTGCCCATGCTGAAGAAGGCCTTCCGGGAGCGGAACCTGATGGTGCTGGACTGTACGGTGAACCTAATCCAGCCCTACTTCTTGATGATCTCCACCTTCTTCGTCCTCTGTAACTGGGTCTACGAGTACGTGCCCTTCTACCACAACATCCTCTACGTCATCCTGCCGGTGCAGGTGTGGACGGTGATAGGGGTGGGCCAGTACATCTTTCCGGTGGCGGTGCTGTGGAAGATCCGGGCCAGCCTCAAGTCCTGGCTCTACCTCCTCCTCTATCCCATCTTCATCTACAGCTGGATTCCCATCACCGTGCTGGGCTTCTTCCGCCGCCACGACCACCACTGGACCCACACAGTCCACACCCGCAACATCCAGTTCGGCCAGCTGGTGGTGCCGGAGGACCAGGTCCACGACGGGCCTCGGCAGGTAGACTTCAAGAAAGAATAAAGAAGCGTCCCCCGGCTGCCTTAGGCAGCAGACAGGAGACGCTTTTTTCTTTGCCTTCGGCCGCCGGCCTTATTCAGCCAGCTCCCGGGCCAGGGCGGCCAGCTGGGCCCTGGAGGCCTCATTTAGCGCGGACTTCAGGGTGACGGTGGTAGGGGCGTAGCTGAGGTTCTTGCACTTTTCCAACATGCAGGTCATGACCTTGGCGGCCATAGGCACCCAGCTGCCGTTCTCGATCAGGCCCAGCCGCCGGTTCTGGAAGTTGCGGGCGGTGAGGTGGTTGATGAAGGTCTTCATGAAGGGGAAGATGTCCGCATTGTAGGTGGTGGTGGCCAGCACCAGCTGGTCGTAGCGGTAGGCGGCGGCCACGGCGGCGGCCATGTCGCAGCGGGCCAGGTCGAAGCAGGTGACAGGGGCGCTGTAGCCGGCCTGGGCCAGCTGGGCCTGCAAGACCTCTACCGCCTCCTTGGTGTGGCCGTAGACGGAGGTGTAGGCGATGACCAGACCCTTTTCCTCCGGCTTATAGCTGGACCACAGGTCGTAGTACTTTAAATAATAGCCTAGGTCTTCCTTCAGCACCGGCCCGTGGAGGGGGCAGATGCAGGCGATGTCCAGGGTGGCGGCCTTCTTCAGGAGGGCCTGGACCTGGGGGCCGTACTTGCCTACGATGCCGATGAAGTAGCGGCGGGCCTCGTCCAGCCAGGGTTCCTCCCTATCCAGGGCCCCGAACTTGCCGAAGCCGTCGGCGGAGAAGAGGACCTTGCTGCTGCTCTCGTAGGTCACCATAACCTCCGGCCAGTGGACCATGGGGGCGGCTACGAAGTGGAGGCAGTGGCTGCCCAGGCTGAGGACGGAGCCCTCCTTCACCACTAGGCGGCGGGAGGCGTAGTCGGTGCCGAAGAAACCCTGCATCATGGCGAAGGCCTTGGCAGAGGAGACGATGGTGGCGGCAGGGTAGCGCTGGGCGAAGGCGGCGATGCTGCCGGCGTGGTCCGGCTCCATGTGCTGCACCACCAGGTAGTCGGGGCTGCCCCCGGCCAGGGCCTGGTCCAGATTGGCCAGCCACTGCTGGCTGAAGTGCACGTCCACCGTGTCCATCACGGCCTTCTTCTCGTCCCGGATCAGGTAGGAGTTGTAGCTCATGCCCTGGGGCACCTGGTACTGGCCTTCGAACAGGTCTACAGAGTGATCGTTGACGCCCAGGTAGATAATGCTGTCGGTAATATACATGTAGGTCTTCCTTTCTTGACGCTGATGGGGCTAGCCTCGCCCCGGAGGCTTTCAGTACCTAATATTATAACACGGCAGGCCCCTGCCTGCCAAACAATTTCCCCTGCCCTGGGAAAAGATAGGCGGCCTGGGGCTGGGGGAGGGGCGGGCAGTTGCGCGGCGCGGCTTTTTTTGGTATCATAGAGGAGTGGCTTGCATCCCTAGCTAGCAGCTAGATAGACAAAGGAAGGTTGAAGATATGTTATACGTAAGCACCAGAGGCAGGGCGGACATAGTATCCTCCGCCTATGCCATCAGCAGGGGCCTGGCTGCCGACGGCGGCCTTTTCGCCCCCCAGCAGCTCCCCTCCCTCCGCTTGGAGGACATCGGCGCCCTGGCCTCCCTCCCCTACGGGGAGCGGGCGGTGGACATTTTAAGCCTCTTCTTGACAGACTTTAACAGGCAGGAGCTGGCGGCAGCCGCCAAGGCCGCCTATGCCGCCCCTAAGTTCGGCGGCCCGGAGCCGGCCCCCCTGGTCCAGGTGGGCCCGGACACCGGGGTGCTGGAGCTGTGGCACGGCCCCACCTGCGCTTTCAAGGACATGGCCCTGCAGCTGATGCCCCAGCTCCTGGGCCTGGCCAAGGAAAAGGTGGGGCAGAAGCAGAAGGTGGCCATCCTGGTAGCCACCAGCGGCGACACCGGCAAGGCCGCCCTAGAGGGCTTTGCCGACGTAGAGGGGACGGAGATCCTGGTCTTCTACCCGGCTGAGGGGGTGAGCCAGCTGCAGAAGCGGCAGATGGTGACCCAGCAGGGGGGCAACGTCCACGTCTTCGGCATCGAGGGCAACTTTGACGACGCCCAGCGGGGAGTGAAGCGGATCTTCAGCGACCAGACCCTGGCCGCCACCCTGGCCCGGCGGGGCTACGTCCTCTCCTCAGCCAACTCTATCAACTGGGGCCGGCTGGCCCCCCAGGTGGTCTACTACTTCAGCGCCTATGCCCAGGCGGTGCAGGCGGGGAAGATAGGCCTGGGCCAGCGGCTGAACTTCGTGGTGCCTACTGGCAACTTCGGCGACATCCTGGCCGGCTACTACGCCCAGCTGATGGGCCTGCCGGTGGGCCGCCTCCTCTGCGCCTCTAACAGCAACAACGTGCTCACCGACTTTATCAATACCGGCATCTACAACCGGCGGCGGGACTTCTACCGCACCCTCTCCCCCTCCATGGACATCCTGGTGTCCAGCAACCTGGAGCGGCTCCTCTTCGACGTCTGCGGCCACGACGGCCAGCAGGTGGCAGAGTACATGGACCAGCTGGCCGCCAGCGGCAGCTACCAGCTGGAGGGGGCCCCCTTGAAGCTGATCCAGCGGCGCTTCTTCGCCGCCTGGGTGGACGAGGTGGAGACGGAGGAGACGATTGAAGAGGTGGCCCACGACCACGGCTACCTCCTGGACACCCACACCGCCGTGGCCTGGCGGGCCCTGGCCAAGTACCGCATCCTCACCGACGACCCCACCTACAGCGTGGTGCTGTCCACCGCCAGCCCCTACAAGTTCCCCGATGCCGTGCTGCGGGCCCTGGGGAAGGAGCCGGCGCCAGGGGGAGACCCCTTCGCCCTGATGCGCCAGCTAGCCTGGGTGACCGGCACCCAGGCCCCGGCCCAGCTGTTGGGGCTGGAGCAGCTGCCCCTCCTCCACCAGGCGGTGATCAAGGGCCAGGACATGGAGCAGGCGGTGCTGAAGGCCCTCCGCTAGGCCCCTCCCTGCCTTTGTCCTAGGAGGACAGTAGGGAATAATACTGTATACTTCTCCCTGGCGAGGGGAGGGAAGGGCTGCTGGAGCCAGGGGGCAGGCTGTATTTTGTTATAAATGTTACAGAATGCCCCAAGAAGGCCCAGCCCAGCCTCCGGCGGTAATATTGACAAAAATGTGAAATGGTGTCTATAATAGGGACTATGGGAAGGGGCGGCCCTAGAGGCCTAGGGCCTTCTTCCCAGCCATGCGAAGCGGAGCTCGCCAGAGGGGCCTGCTCCCCAGTTGTTATTTTAATGAGGGGGTTTTAGCATGAAAAAGAGAATGAAGGCTTTGTCCCTACTGGCCGCCAGCGCCTGCCTGCTAGGCGTGCTGGCTGGCTGCGGCGGCGAAAAGAAGGCTGCTGACGACGCTATCAAGATCGGCGGCTTGCTGGAGATGACCGGAGGCAGCGCCTCCTTCGGCATCTCAGGCAAGAACGGCATCGACCTGGCCCTGAGCCAGATCAACGCCAAGGGGGTGCTGGGAGGCAAGAAGCTGGCCCTGGTAGTGGCCGACACTAAGAGCGAGGCCTCCGAGGCCACCAACGGCATGCAGAAGCTGTTGAGCCAGGACAAGGTGGTAGCCGTCATCGGCCCTAACCAGTCCTCCGCCGTCATCGCCTCCGGGGCCATCAACAACGGCATGAAGGTGCCGGACATCACCCCTATGGGCACCAACCCGGACGTAACCGTAGACCCGAAGACGGGCAAGACCAGGGAGTACAGCTTCCGGGCCTGCTTCATCGACCCCTTCCAGGGCACGGTTATGGCCAACTACATCTCTAAAGAGCTAGGCATCAAGAAGGCCGCCATCTACATCGACAACACTTCGGACTATTCTAAGGGCCTGGCCGCCTTCTTCAAAGAGAACTTTGTGAAAAACGGCGGCACCGTAGTGGCTGAGGAGGCCTATCTGCAAAAGGACACCGACTTCAAGAGCACCCTGACCAAGATCAAGGCCGCCAATCCGGAACTCCTCTACATCCCCGGCTACTACCAGGAGGTAGGCCTCATCGTTAAGCAGGCCCGGGAGATCGGCATCAACGTGCCCATCTCCGGCGGCGACAGCTGGGACAGCGAGAAGCTGCCGGAAATCGCCGGCAAGGCCGCCCTCAACAACACCTTCATCACCAGCCTCTACTCTCCTGACGACACCTCCGACTTGAACAAGAAGTTCGTCGAGGACTACAAGAAGGCCTACAAGGGGGCCAAGCCGGACGTGTTCGCCGCCCTGGCCTATGACTGCGCCCTGCTGGTAGCCCAGGCCATCGAGGATGCCAAGAGCACTGAGCCGGCCAAGATCAGCGCCGCCATGGCCAAGATCAAAGGCTTCAAGGGTGTATCCGGCGAGGTTACCTTCAACGAGCAGCACAACCCCATCAAGAGCGCCGTCATCATCGAGTACAAGGACGGGGTTCAGTCCTTCAAGACCAAGGTTAACCCCTGATCCCGGGCTTTGACAGTTCTATCTGCACCAATGAGGCTGTTGTTTAGGGCAACAGCCTCTCTCTTAGTTAGTACTGAGCTAGCGGCTTGCTAGCCTTGGAGGCCAGTTATGGACAACTTTTTCAGCCAGCTCTGCCAGCAACTGATCAACGGCATCTCCCTAGGCAGCATCTACGCCTTGATCGCCCTGGGCTACACCATGATCTACGGCATCATCAAGCTGATCAACTTCGCCCACGGGGACATCTACATGCTAGGGGCCTACCTAGGCTTTCTGGCCACCACCCAGCTGGGCTTTTCCTTCCTCCCCGCCATCCTCTTCGCCATGGTGGGGGCGGCGGTGGCCGGCATCATCATCGAAAGAGTGGCCTACAGGCCCATGCGCCAGGCCCCCCGCATCGCCATCCTGATCACCGCCATCGGCGTCTCCTTCTTCCTAGAGTACACTATGATCCTCCTAGTCAGCCCCCAGCCCCGCACCTTCCCGGCCATCTTCGCCGCTACGGTGTACAACCTGGGGCCCTTGGTGGTGAACAGCCAGCAGTTGGTAATCCTCATCAGCTCCGTCATCTTGATGGGGGTGCTGACCTACATCGTCAACCGCACCAAGGCGGGGAAGGCCATGCGGGCCGTCTCCTTTGACAGCGACACCGCCCGGCTGATGGGGATAGACATCGACAAGGTCATCTCCACCACCTTCGCCCTAGGCTCGGCCCTGGCTGCCGCCGGCGGGGTGCTGGTAGGGGTGTACTACAACTCCATCGACCCCCTGATGGGCATGATGCCCGGCCTGAAGGCCTTCGTGGCGGCGGTGCTGGGAGGCATAGGCATCATCCCCGGGGCCATGATCGGCGGCATCATCCTGGGAGTGGTGGAGGCCCTGGTCAGCGGCTTCATCTCTTCCACCTTCCGGGATGCGGCGGCCTTCGCCATCCTCATCCTCATCCTGCTCTACAAGCCTACCGGCCTGCTGGGCAAGAACGTCAGAGAGAAAGTGTAAGGAGGCAGCGCTATGGATCCTATCCGCAAGTTCGACCTTAAGGCCCTAGGCGCCTGCGTCCTCATCTACGCCCTGGTGCAGGGCCTCATCACCACCGAGGTCATCGGCCCCTTCTGGGAGCTGAACATCGTCCTCATCTGCATCAACATCATCCTGGCGGTGAGCCTGAACCTGATCAACGGCTACACCGGCCAGTTCTCCATCGGCCACGCCGGCTTCATGGCGGTGGGGGCCTATACCGGCGCCGTGATCACCGTCAAGCTGGGGCTGTCCTTCCCCTTAGGCCTGGTGGTGGCCACCCTCAGCGCCGGCCTGCTGGGCTTCCTCATCGGCCTGCCCACCCTGCGCCTGGACGGGGACTACCTGGCCATCGCCACCCTGGGCCTGGGGGAGATCATCCGCATCTGCATCCTCAACATCGACTACGTGGGAGGGGCCTCCGGCCTGATGGGCATACCCCGGCTGACCAACTTCACCGTAGCCTTCTGGCTGATGGCGGCCATCATCTTCTTCATCAAGAACTTTAAGAACAGCGCCCCCGGCCGTTGCTGCCTGGCCATCCGGGAGAACGAGATCGCCGCTGACACCATGGGCATCAACACCACCAAGTACAAGGTGATGGCCTTCACCCTGGGGGCCTCCTTCGCCGGCACCGCCGGCTGCCTCTTCAGCCACTACTTCTTCCTAGCCCATCCCGCCACCTTCACCTTCATGAAGTCCTTCGACATCCTGACCATGGTGGTGCTAGGGGGCCTGGGCTCTATGACCGGCTCCATCTGCGGCGCCACCCTGCTGACCTTCATCAG
This sequence comes from uncultured Phascolarctobacterium sp., assembly GCA_964641395.1. Classification (GTDB taxonomy): domain Bacteria; phylum Bacillota; class Negativicutes; order Acidaminococcales; family Acidaminococcaceae; genus CANQBR01. Next base: position 26,820 of record CAZXKQ010000018.1, read on the forward strand.
CGCCTTCCTCTCCGACTTTCCCGAGTGGCGCATGGTCATCTATTCGGTGACTATGATCGTGCTGATGCTGCGGCGGCCCCAGGGCCTCTTCGGCAGCGAGGAACTGAGCCGCAGGATGTTCAGACTAGGAGGTGGGCAGAATGGCTGAGGAGTTGCTGAAAATCGACAACATCTCCATGATCTTCGGCGGCCTGCGGGCCGTCTCCAACCTGACTATGCACATCGACCAGGGGGAGCTGGTGGGCCTCATCGGCCCTAATGGGGCTGGCAAGACCACCGTCTTCAACATGATCACCGGGGTCTACACCCCTACGGAGGGGGAGGTGTACTTTAACGGGGAGCGGTCCAGCGGCCGCAAGTCCTACCAGGTGACCCAGCTGGGCATGGCCCGCACCTTCCAGAACATCCGCCTCTTCAGCGAGCTCAGCGTCATCGACAACGTTAAGATCGCCTACAATATGCACGTCTCCTACAATCTGCTGGACGCCATCATCCGGGACGGCCGCTACCTGCGGGAGGAGGCCTATATTACTGACAAGGCCCTGGAGTTGCTAAAAATCTTCCACCTAGAGGATTTTGCCCAGGAAACGGCGAAAAACCTACCCTACGGCCAGCAACGGCGGCTGGAGATCGCCCGGGCCCTGGCCACCGAGCCTAAGCTGCTCCTCTTAGATGAGCCTGCCGCCGGCATGAACCCCCAGGAGACCCACGAGCTGATGGAGCTGATCCGCTGGATCCGGCAGCAGTTCGGCCTCTCCATCCTCCTGATAGAGCACGATATGAGCCTGGTCATGGGGGTGTGCGAGCGGATCTACGTGCTGGAGTACGGCATGAAGATCGCCGAGGGGGTGCCGGAGGAGATCAAGCACAACCGGCGGGTCATCGAGGCCTACCTAGGCGAGGAGGTAATCAACTAATGCTGCAGGTAAAGGATATTAACGTCTACTACGGCGCCATCCACGCCATCAAGGGGGTCAGCCTGGAGGTGTCCGACGGGGAGATAGTGGCCCTCATCGGCTCCAACGGGGCGGGGAAGTCCACCACCCTGCGCACCATCTCCGGCCTGATGAAGCCTAAGAGCGGCCGCATCATCTACGATAACCAGGACATCACCGACAAGCCCGCCCACAAGATCGTAGGCCTGGGCCTCTGCCAGGTGCCGGAGGGCCGCCATGTCTTCGCCAACATGACGGTGCTGGAAAACTTGGAGATGGGGGCCTACCTGCGCAAGGACAGGGCAGCCATCGCCCAGGACCTAGGGAGGGTCTTCGACGCCTTCCCCCGTCTGCAGGAGCGGAAGGAGCAGCTGGCCGGCACCCTCTCCGGCGGGGAGCAGCAGATGCTGGCCATGGGCCGGGCCCTGATGAGCAAGCCTAAGCTGCTGCTGATGGACGAGCCCTCCATGGGCCTGGCGCCCCTCCTGGTAAAGGAGATCTTCAACATCATCAAAGAGATCAACGCCTCTGGCACCACCATCCTCTTGGTGGAGCAAAACGCCAACATGGCCCTGTCCATCGCCGACAAGGCCTACGTGCTGGAGACGGGGCGCATCGCCCTCAGCGGCACCGCCAAGGAGCTGGCCAGCAGCGAGGCGGTACGCAAGGCTTATTTAGGCGGCTAGGCTGCCGGTTAGGAGGGATCATGCTAGTTAAAGACTTTATGACCAAGGAAGTAGTCACCATCAAGGAGGAGCAGACCATCTTAGAGGCCAGGGAGACCCTGCGGGGGAAGAACCTGCGCAGCCTGCCGGTGGTGGACGACTTGAAGCGGGTGCGGGGCATCATCACCGTCAACGACATCGGCCGGGCCTCTCCTTCCCCCGGCAGCACCCTCAGCAAGTACGAGGCCAACTACCTGCTGGGCCGGCTGCGGGTGAAGGATGTGATGAGCCGCAACGTGTTCACCGTCAACGCCTCCGACTCTATTGAATACGTAGCCTTCAACTTGTTCAAGTTGAAGGTCAACGCCCTGCCGGTGGTGGACGACAACTCCAAGCTGGTAGGCATCATCGCCCAAAACGATATGTTCCGGGCCTTCGCCCAGAGCATGAGCGTGGACAGGCCCTGCACCCGCATCTCCCTCATCGTCAACGACGAGGTGGGGGTGCTGGCGGAGGTGACGGGCCTCTTCCGGGACTACAATGCTAACATCCTCTCCCTCCTCTGCAAGCCTCTGGGCAACGGCAAGGCGGAGATCGTAGCCAGGGCCACCATGGACAGCATGGACATTGTGGAGAAGCTGCGGGAGGCAGGCTACCAAGTCTCTGACGTGATGACCATGCACGGTGTCAGCTGATGCTGACAGCCAGCTTCAAGGTGGGGGACGTGGCCCGCTTGAAAAAAAGCCACCCCTGCGGCAGCTGCCTGTGGCTTATCACCCGGGTGGGCATGGACATAGGGCTCCAGTGCCGGGGCTGCGGCCACTACGTGCTGCTGCCCAGGAGCAAGTTCCTCAAGGCGGCCAAGGCCATCGAAGAGCCTGGCCAGGAGGAGTAGGCTTCCCTTTTTTGACAAAAGGAACAACTAGTGATAAAATATATTTAGCACTTAGTACTGGCTGGCGGCCCCTGAGGCCGTCCGGCCTCTGAGTGCCGGCTGGTTGACGCAGATGTTAAGGGTAGTAAAGGGAGGGTTTGCCATGACGGAGGACTTTTTAGGCCAAGGCGGCAGGTTGGAAGAGGTATTTGTAGGGGCCCAGGACGGCAGCCTCCAGGCTGAGGTGTTCACCCCCTTCACAGCACGGGCGAAGGCGGCCAAGCCCCACTTGCTGCCAGGCCTGGCCAAGCTGGAAGCGGCCATGGGCCAGGAAGCCTACAGCAGGTTGATCGACAGCGCCCACAACATCAACCTGGGGGCTGGGGCAGTGCTGATCGTAGCGGCAGGGGAGGCGGCCCGCACCGCCTTAGTGGCCCGCTACCTAGGCCCTATCAAGGAGGCCTTCCAGGTGGACTCGGTGCGGATCATAGGGGGCGGCCGCTTCGGCGTCGACGCCTTCTAAGCTGCTGGATAGACGGTTGCTAAACAAACAGCCCCCCGCCTAGCGGGGGGTCTTTCTTTCTGGCTGTGTAAGGACGCCATGGGGACGCAGTTTTCCCAGACCAAAACAGCGGCGGGGTGTGCCTCCGCCGCTGTAGCTGTTTTAGGCCTACCAGTGGTACTTCTCCCCCCGGTTGATCTTATAGGCCCGGTAGAGCTGCTCCAAGAGCAACAGCCGGACCAGCTGGTGGGTGAAGGTGAAGGCGGAAAAGCTCAGCCGCAGGTCCGCCTGCCGCCGCAGGCTGTCCGCCAGGCCGAAGGGGCCGCCGATGACGAAGGTGAGGCCCTGGCAGCCGGCCAGCTCCAGAGCCGCCAGCTTGGCGGCCAGCTGGGGGGAGGTGAGGCTCTCGCCGCCTAGGTCCAGCAGGATTACGTAGTCCCCTGGAGGGATGAGGGCGGCCAGCCGCTGACCCTCCCGCTCCAGCACCTGGGCCTTTTCCTTCGGGCTGGGCTCCGGGGGCATCTTCTCCTCCGGGCAGGAGAGGAGGGCCAGCCGCACATAGGGGGCCAGCCGTTTCACGTAGTCGGCGATGCCTGCCGCCAGATACTTTTCCTTAATCTTGCCTACGCAGGCCAGGGTGATCTTCAAGCTTAATCACCGTAGTTCTTGGGCACCTCTTCCAGAACTAGGGTGCGGGTGGCCTCCGCCCCTTGGTGCCAGACGGTGAGGGAGACCTTGTCTCCTACCTTGTGCTTGGCCAGCTCCTCGGTGAGCTCCTGGTTGCGGCTCACCTTCTTGCCGTCGAAGCTGAGGATGATGTCGCCGCTGCGGAGGCCGGCCTTGTAGGCGGGGCCGTTCACCAGCACCTTCACCAGGAAGATGCCTCCGTGGAGGTCGATGTCGAAGCCGTAGCGCTCAGCCACCTCCTTGTCCATCAAGGAGACGCCCAGGTAGGGCCGGGCGATGCGGCCCCGGTTGGCCAGCTCGTCCAGGATGGGCTTGGCGGTGTTGATGGGGATGGCGAAGCCTATGCCTTCCACCCCGCCTACCACGATCTTAGCGCTGTTGATGCCTACTACCTCCCCGTCGGCGTTGACCAGGGCGCCGCCGCTGTTGCCGGGGCTGATGGCCGCATCTGTCTGGATCAGGTTGAACTTCCGCTCGCCTAAGTTGATGGTGCGGTTCAAGGCGCTGATCACCCCGGCGGTGACGCTGCCCCTAAACTCCAGGCCCAGGGGGTTGCCGATGGCGATGGCCGGCTCCCCCACCTGGAGGCTGTCGCTGTCGCCGAAGACCGCCTGGGGCAGGTTCTTGCTTTCAATCTGCACCACTGCCAGGTCGGTGGCCGCGTCCGCGCCCAGCACCTTGCCCTTCACGCTGCGGCCGTCGTTGAGGCTGACGATGATCTCGCTGGCCCCCTCCACTACGTGGTTGTTAGTGGCGATGTAGCCCCGCTGGCTGTCGTAGATGACGCCGGAGCCGGTGCCCCGGTCCCGCAGCTGCACCCGGTTGAAGAAGTCCCGGATGTAGGCCTTGTTGGTGATGCCTACCACCGCCGGGCCCACCTTCTTGGCGGCGGCTACGATGGGGGTGTTGCGGGCGCCGCTGAGGGCGGCCTCTTTTTTCTCCACTGCCCCTTCCTTCTGGGCGGGGGCGGCGGCAGTATTGCTATTGCAGCCTGTGAGCAGCAGGGCTGCCACCACGGTGCCGCAGATCAGGACTTGGCTGCTTTTCTGCCAGGTCTTAGGCATGGTACTCACTCCTTCGCTGTAGTGCTCTATAGTTATCTTGCAAAGCAGGGCAGGGCGCTGGCGCCGGCCCGGCCTTATTCCAGGTTAGGGGGGCCGCCCTCTGAGGCGGGGAAGATGGCGGTCTGTTCTGCCAGGCTGGGGCCCACTATCCGGTTCTGGCTGGCCACCAGGATGGTAGGCAGGGAGGTCCGGCCCTGCTGGCGGAGGGCGTCTTCCAGGGCCTTTCGGGCCAGGGCCGGCCGGTTGTTCTCCTCGCTGAGGTGGCAGAGGATTACGGTGGCGGGGGGCTGTCGCAGCCCGGCCACTAGTTCTGCCGCCTCCCTGTTGGCCAGGTGGCCCTGGCGGCCTAGGATGCGCCGTTTCAAATCCGCAGGGTAGCTGCCCTGCTTCAAGAGGGCCACGTCGTGGTTGGCCTCGATGACCAGCACGGTGGCTCCCTCTGCCGCCTCCCGCATGGCCGGGGTCACATGGCCGGCGTCGCTGATGTAGACGCAGGCCTCTCCCTGGTAGCTGAAGCGCAGCCCCCGGGTCTGGGGGGCGTCGTGGGGCACCGGGAAGGCGGCCACCTCCACTCCCTTGAGCGTCAGCCGCTCTGGCAGGCTCAGGCAGTTGGGGGCGGGGTAGATGCTGAATCGGTTCCTGATCCCCTGCCAGGCGGCCTCAGAGGCGTAGACGGGGACGGAGTAGTTCTTAAGCAGGGTGGCCAGCCCCTTGATGTGGTCGCTGTGCTCGTGGGTGATAAAGACTGCCTCCAGCTGCTGGATGGCCAGGCCCAGCTGGGCCAGCCGCCGGCCTAGCTCCCGGCAGGTGAGGCCTAGGTCGATGAGGAAGAAGGAGGGGCCGGCCTGGAGGAGGGCGGCATTGCCCTTGCTGCCGCTGGCCAGCATGGTGACGGCTATTCTGTGCATAGGCTGCCTCCTCCTGCTTGCACAAGCCTCTGGGGCATAATTCGGCTCCCTTAGGCGGGATTAGGGGGATAGAAGGCCGCCGGCACCCTCTCCCCCTGGGGTATGCGGAGGAAGTTGGCCCCGTACTCCTCCCGGGCCAGCTCCTTGAGGATGCCGTAGCCCCCTGGCACCACCTTGGCGTAGCCGCCGATGGCTTCCAGATAGGGGGCCAGGCCCTGGAGGACGGCCTGGACGTCGTAGGTGCCGGTATCGATGACCAGGAATTCTTCAAAGCCTTGGTAGAGCTTGCGCAGGAGGGCCCGGGCCTCTGCCGGCCCCTTCAAGGCGCTGAGCCGGGCCAGGCTTAGGTCGCTGTGCTCTAAGTGGCGGAACCAGTCCTCCGTCATGTAGACCCGCCGCTGCCGGGGGACGGCCCGGTAGTCGCTGCCGGAGAGGAGGAGGTCGATACAGTCCCGGGTGCGAGGGATGATGAGCTCTGCGTTAGCGGCCAGCAGGCCGGTGGTGGAACCGCCGCAGCCGGAGACGCACAGCACCACCCCTTCCACATTGGAGAGGCTGTCCAGCCGCTCCTGCAGATAGGCCCGCAGCTTGGCGGGATTGCTGTGGAGGGACTGGGGCAGGAAGTAGACAGGGGAAGGGTTGCCTGCCGCAGCCAGGGCGGCCAGCAGGGGCCCCCGCAGGGTGGGGCAGCTGTAGATTACTCTAGCCATCGCAACAAGGTCTCCCGCAGTTCTGCCACCGTGGCCACGTAGTCGTCTACGCCGGCGGTGGCTAATTCGTCGTAGCCGCCGAAGCCGTAGCCCACCCCTAAGCATCTGATGCCCCAGGCGTGGGCCGCCACCACGTCCTCCTTCCGGTCGCCGATGAGGAGGGTGCGCTGCCGCTGGTCCGGGCTGTCTATGCCTAGGCGGCGGAAGCTCTCTCCCACCACCAGCCGCTTCTGGTCCAGCCTGCCCTCTAGGTCGCAGCCGATGATGTCCTGCATATAGGGGGCCAGGCCGTAGCGCTGGGCGATGGGCCGGGCGTAGACCTCCGGCTTGCCGGTGCAGATGGCCAGCACCGGCTTACAGGGCTGGGCCTGGAGCTCCGCCAGCAGCTCCACCACACCCTCGTAGGCCCGGTTTTCGTAGAGGCCTACGCTGCCGTAGCGCTCCCGGTACTTCTGCAGGCAGTACTCTGCCTGCTCCTGGCTCAGGTTGTAGACCGCCCTGCTGGTGGCCCGCAGAGGCGGGCCCACGAAGATCTCTAGTTTTTTTAGATCCGGCTCCTCTATGCCTACGAAGGAGAGGCCGTACTGCATGCACTTGGTGATGCCTTCTGCAGAATCGGTGAGGGTGCCGTCTAAGTCGAAAAGCAGGTAATGGTACATAAGGTCTCCTAGGGAAAATTCTTTTTAGATTATACCATAAAAGCGGGCCTAAGTGGTACAATAGTAGCATGAGGGGTGATAATTATGACGGAAAAATTATACGAGAACGAGTCCCTGCGCCGCACCTGTAGGGCCGTAGTGCTGGCCTGCCAGCCCCAGGGGCAGGACTACTTGATAGAGCTGGACAGGACGGTGCTCTTCCCGGAGGGAGGGGGCCAGCTCAGCGACAAGGGGAAGATAGGCCCGGCCTGCTGCAGCTACGTCTTCGAGCGGGGCCAGCAGATCTTCCACCAGTGCGACCGGCCCCTGGCCCCAGGGCAGGAGGTGGAGGTGGTGGTGGACTGGCCGGTGCGGCTGGACAGGATGCAGCAGCACCTGGGGGAGCACCTGCTGAGCTACGCCTGCTTCAAGCTCTTCCAGGCCAATAATATCGGCTTCCACATGAACGAAGACTTCGTCACCATCGACCTGGACAAGAACCTGACCAGGGAGCAGCTCCTCCAGGCGGAGCTCTTCACCAACGAAATCATCTGGGAGAACAGGCCGGTCACCGTCAGCTACATCGACAGCAGCCAGGCCGCCCAGTACAAGGACAGGATGCGGAAGTTCAACAGCAAGCTCAGCGGCACCCTCCGCATCGTAGCGGTGGAGGGGGCGGACATGTGCACCTGCTGCGGCCTCCACCCGCCCTTCACCGGCATGCTGGGCAGCGTCAAGGTGGTCCGCTCCGAAAAGCACAAGGAGGGCTGCCGGGTAGAGTTCCTCTGCGGCAAGCGGGCCCTGCTGGACGCCGATGCCAAGAACGCCCACCTGGCTGCCGCAGCCCAGGAGCTGGCCTGCAAGCCGGAGCAGGTGCCGGAGCGGCTGGCCAAGCTGAAGAGGGACCTGGCCGTCCTCCACGAGGAGAGCAAGGCGGCAGCAGGCCTCTTCTTGGACCTGAAGCTGGCCGCCGCCCTAGAGAAGGCCGTAACCAAGGCGGACGGCAGCCGCCTGCTGACCCTCCTCCTAGAGCAGGGGGACGGGAAGGAGGCCAAGCTCCTGCTGCCTAAGCTGGACATCCTGCCTGACACTGTCAGCCTGGTGGTGGTGGCAGCAGGGGAGCGGCTCAACTACATGGTGGTGCGGGGCAGTGGCAGCCAGGCCGACTGCCGGGCCTATATCAAGGCGGTCAACGCGGCCCTAGGCGGCCGGGGAGGGGGCAAGGCGGACTGCGCCCAGGGAGGCGCCCCCTACCAGCCGGACTGGCAGGCCAAGGTGGCGGCCTGCAAGACCGCCCTGCTGGCCCTTTAGCCTCCTCCCCCCTAGGGAAAATAAGCGCTGCCCCAGTTGCGGCTGGGGCAGCGTCGCTTTTTTCGGGGTAAACCGGCCTACAGGGCCTGGATGGCGGCAATGAGCCTGTCCACCTGGGCAGGGTCGGTGGCCCAGCTGGTGCAGAAGCGGACGTTCAGCAGCCCCCCAGGCAGGTACTCCGTCAGGCCCAGCTCAAAGTCTTGGCTGAGGGCGGCGTACTGGGCGGGGGTGAGGATGGCGAACTGCTGGTTGGTAGGGGAGTCGGTGACGAAGGCTATGCCCTTGGCGGCCAGGGCCTCCTTGAGCCGCAGGGCCTGGAGGGTGCCGTAGCGGCAGATCTTCCAGTAGAGACCGTCCTTGAAGAGGGCGGCGAACTGCACCCCTAGGAACCTGCCCTTGGAGAGGATGGCCCCGTTCTGCTTGGCTATAGTACGAAAGTCCGGCTTAAGGCCCGGGTGGAGGATGACCACCGCCTCCCCGCAGAGGAGGCCGCACTTGGTGCCGCCGGCGTAGAACACGTCGCAGTTGGCGGCTAGGTCCGCCGGGCTCATGTCGCTGGCAGGGGCGGCCAGGCCGTAGCCTAGGCGGGCGCCGTCCACGAAGAGGTAGAGGCCGTAGCGGCGGCAGACCTGGTAGAGGGCGGCCAGCTCCTGCCTGCTGTAGAGGCTGCCTATTTCCGTAGGCTGGGAGATGTAGACCATCTTAGGCTGGCACCAGTGCTCGTTGTAGGGGTCGGCGGCGTACTGCCGGTAGGCCGCCTCCACCTGGGAGGCGTAGAGTTTGCCGTCCTGGGTGGGCAGGGTCAGCACCCGGTGGCCCTGGTGCTCCAGGGCGCCGGCCTCGTGGTTGTTAGGGTGGCCGCTGGCGGCTACGTAGACCCCCTGGTGGGGCCTGAGGGCGGCGCAGACGATGGTGAGATTGGCCTGGGTGCCGCCGGTGAGGAAGTGGACGTCAGCCTGGGGGCAGGCAAAGACCTCCTTCACCAGGGCCCTGGCCTCCTCGCAGTAGGCGTCCAGGCCGTAGCCGCCGCACTGGACCATGTTAGTGGCCGCCAGGGCCTCCAGTACCTGGGGATGGCAGCCTTCCGTGTAATCGCTGTTGAAACAATACTTAGCCATAGCGCTCCGCCTTTCTTTAGGCCTTGCCTAGGAGGCGCTTGCCCAGTACCTCGTAGAGCACAGGCAGCAGGGAGATGATGACGATGCCCAGGGTGACGAAGGTGAAGTTTTGCTTGATCACCGGGATGTTGCCGAAGAAGTAACCGCCGCCTACGAAGAGGCCTACCCAGGCGATGGCCCCTACTACGTTGTAGTGGGCGAAGGTCAGGTAGTGCATCTTGCCGATGCCGGCTACGAAGGGGGCGAAGGTGCGGACGATGGGGACGAAGCGGGCCAGGAAGATGGCCTTGTGGCCGTGGCGGGCGTAAAAGTCGGAGGCCTTCTGCACGTGCTCAGGCTTGATCAGCCTGTTGTGGGAGGCCAGCAGCTGCTCCCCCAGCCGCTCCCCGATAAAGTAGTTGCTGGCGTCCCCCAGCACCGCCGCCACTAGGAAGAGGCCGGTGACCAGGGTGATGGAGAGGCTGGCCGGGCTGGCGGCGGCCAGGGCGCCGCAGGCGAAGAGGAGGGAGTCCCCCGGCAGGAAGGGGGTGACCACCAAGCCGGTTTCGCAGAACACCACTAGGAAGAGGATGGCGTAGATAAAGGAGCCGTAGGCGGCCATGATCTCCGGCAGATGCCGGTCTAAGTGGAGGATGAGATCGATAAAGCTAGCGATGACGCTTTCCATGCAGGAACCTCTCTTTCTCGCAACAGATAGGTTAATTTTACCACAAACCCTGTGCCCTTGTCACGCAACTGTGCTATAATAAGTGGAGGCCGCCGCCCCTATTTTTAGCGGTTCTGCAGAAGGAACCGGAGCAGGGCCCTTGCCTGGACGCCCTGGCGGGCAGGAGGGCAGGCAGTTGGGCGGCGGAAAGGAGTACTAGATGGAAGACCTGTGTTGGTGCGGCAGCGGCAAGGCCTATGCCGACTGCCACCAAAGGATAGAGGAGAGGATGGCCGCCGCCAAGGCCAGGGGCCAGCTGGTGCCTGACCGCTCCCTGCTGAAGACCCCGGCCCAGCTGGCGGGGATCAGGGAGGCCTGCCAGATCAACACCAGGGTGCTGGACGAGGTGGCTAAACACATCAGGGCGGGCATCACCACGGAGGAGATCGACCGCATCGTCTACGACTTCACCCTCAGCTGCGGGGCCACTCCGGCGCCGCTGGGCTTTTTCGGCTACCCTAAGAGCGTCTGCACCTCGGTGAACGACCAGGTCTGCCACGGCATACCCGATCCCCGCACGGTGCTGAAGAGCGGCGACATCGTCAATGTAGACGTATCCACCATATACAAGGGCTACTACGGGGACGCCTCCCGCATGTTCCTCATCGGCAAGGTGGACAGGCGGGCCCAGGACCTGGTGGCCGTCACCAAGGCGTGTATGGAGCGGGGCATCGCCGCCGCCCAGGCCTGGGGCTACCTAGGGGACATCGGCGCGGCGGTGGCCGGCCTGGCCCGTAAGCACGGGTACAGCGTAGTGGAGGAGTACGGCGGCCACGGGGTGGGCAATGAGTTCCACGAGGATCCCTTCGTCTGCCACGTAGGCCGGCGGAAGACCGGCATGTTGCTGGTGCCGGGGATGGTCTTCACCGTGGAGCCGATGATCAACATGGGCCGCAAGGACATCTACGTGGATTCTAGCAACGACTGGACGGTCTACACTGCGGACGGCAGCCTCAGCGCCCAGTGGGAGCACACCATCCTGATTACGGAGGACGGACCGGAAGTTTTGACTTATTAGGCCTTTTTGTGTATACTGGAAGCAGGAATAGGCCGAGGCGGCTTTTATGAGGTGGTCAGCTTGCACATTCAGCGGGGGGCTTGGGCAGAAATAAATCTCGACGCAGTGGCTCACAACGTGCAGCTGGCCAAGGCCCAGCTGCGGCCCAGCACCAAGCTCTGCGCCGTGGTGAAGGCGGACGCCTACGGCCACGGGGCGGTGCGCATCGCCCTGGAGGCAGTCCGCAACGGGGCTGACTTTTTGGCGGTGGCCCTCCTCCAAGAGGCGGTGGCCCTGCGGGATGCGGGCCTGGACACCCCCATCCTGGTGCTAGGGGCCCTGCAGCCGGAGGTGGCAGACCTGGCAGTGCGCTACGACGTAAGCCATGCGGTCTTCGATGCGGAAAGGCTCTACGCCCTGAACGAGGCGGCCCTCAAGCAGCGGACCAGGGCCAAGGTGCACCTCAAGATAGACACAGGCATGCACCGCATCGGGGTGCATGTGGCCGAGGCCGGCTCCTTCGCCCGCCTGGCCGCCTCCCTGCCCGGCATCTACATCGAGGGGGTCTTCTCCCACTTCGCCACCGCGGATGCCGCCGACAAGGGCTTTGCCGCCCTCCAGTTCGCCCGCTTCAAGGAGGCCCTGGCCCTGATAGAGGCAGAGGGGGTGGCCGTGCCCATCCGCCACATCGCCAACAGCGCCGCCTTGACGGAACTCCAGGAGTACCAGCTGGACATGGTGCGCCAGGGAATAACCCTCTACGGCCTCCACCCTGCCCACATGATAGACTGCTACAAGGCCTTCGAGCCGGTGATGCGGGTAAAGTCCAAGGTCTCCTTCGTGAAGAGCCTGCCGGCCGGGGAGGGGATAGGCTACGGCCGCAGCTACATCCTGCAACGGCCCAGCCGTATAGCCACCGTGCCTATGGGTTACGCCGACGGCATCAGCCGCCGCCTCTCCAACAAGGGCTACATGCTCATCGAAGGGGAGCGGGCCCCCATCGTAGGCCGGGTGTGCATGGACCAGGTGATGCTGGACGTCACTGACATCCCCGGCGTAGCGGTGGGCCAAGAGGTGCTGGTCTTCGGCGGCAGCGAGCTGCCCTTGGAGCTGGTGGCCCAGTGGGCGGACACCATCTGCTACGAGGTGGCCTGCTCCGTCAGCCCCAGGGTGCCCAGGGAGTACGTGCGGGGGAATTGAGTAGTGGCTGTGGGCCGGCCCAGCTTCAGGGGCAAAAAGCCTTAAAAGCAAAACCGGAGAGTTGCCTGCCCGGCAGCCCTCCGGCTTCTTTTTATCTCTCTTTTCCTCACCGCTCCAGCGCCACCTGGCAGCTCTTCCTGTAGCAGCCGATGCCGTACTTCAGGATGTTCTTCACCCTGGTGTACTTGAAGGCGTCCCTGTACTGGCGGGCTTCGATCTGCTCCAAGGCGGCCCAGCAGGCGCCTGTATAGTGGCACAGGCCTGCCCGGCTTCCAGGAGGCAGGGGGAATTTTGTCGGTGAATATGCGGAGCGGTGGTAAAAACAGGGCGGGGGGAGTTTCCTCCCGTCTCTTTCTTGTGGTATAAT
>CAZXKQ010000019.1:0-8750 GCA_964641395.1 uncultured Phascolarctobacterium sp.
TAGTCGAAGGCGCCGCCGTAACGGCAGAAGACCCAAAAGACCGGCACGAAGGCCAGGGCCAGGCCTAGCCGGAGCCGGCTGTAGCAGTGCTGCACCGCTTCCCGCCGGCCGATGAGCCGCCAAAAGGCGTAGACCAGGGCGGCGGCGATGAGCAGGGCTCCTGCCAAACGCCAGGGCGCCTGATACTCTCGGATGGCGGTATCCAAGATGGCCCCCTGATCGTCATAGAGGCCGTTAATAACCATCATATCAAAAGCCGAATGGAAGATGCTGTAGTAGGGGATGCGGACCATGAAGGCCACGCTAAAAAGGAGCAGAGCCAGGCTGTGCCAAGCTAGCCGCACTTTGCGGGCCGGCCAGGCCGGCCAGAGGGCCATCGGCAGGGAGGCGAAGAGGGCGCTGCCCAGCATGATGAAGCCACAGGTCTTCAAGCTCAGCCGCAGGCCCAGGAAGAGGGCCTGCCCCAACGCCTCGGGTGCCAAACTACCCAGTTGTTCCCTAAAGACGAAGATGAAGGCCAGCCTGAAGAGGGTGAAGACGACACACCAGTAGAGGAAGCCTTTAAAATCCTGCCGTAGATTGTCCACTAATCTGCTGAGATGTCCCACCCAGGTCAAGCCCCCTCTGAGCTTACAGCCAAGAGCTAAGCTTCCCTTACTAACAAGCTTTTAAAAGCCGCCAACCTGGCATCTCCTAGGGCAAAGGCCCCTAGGCCGCAGGCCGCGGCCAGGCTAGCCCCTGCGTAGGCAGGCTGGGCCGCCAGGAGGGCGTAGAGCAGGCGCCCCTGGCAGTTCCAGGGGGCGTAGGCCCTGCCCCTGGCCTGCTCCGCCGCCGCTAGGTAAGTATCGGCGCTGCGCAGGTACTCTGCCGCCGCTCCCCGCAGGCTGGCGGCGTAGCTGCCGCCCCAGGCCTCCTGCCGCAGCAGCTCCAGCAACAAATCTTCCAAATAGCCCGGCTGCCAGTGGCTGCTGGCCCGCTTCCCCGGCCACAGGTAGCGGCTGTACCCGCTTCTGCCGGCTAGGCCGCTGCGCAGCTCCAACCGATCCAGTTCGGCTAGGCGGTTATTGAGCCGCTCCGTAGCATCTGCCAGCAGGACGATGCGCTGGGCGCCGGCCAAGGCCGGGTGGGCCGCCAGCTTAGGCAGGGCGGCGAAGCTCCTGCCGATGAGGGGTTGGTAGGCCGCCACCGCCAGGCCCTGGCCTGCCAGGTAACGGCTGTACCCGGTCAAGAAGCTGGCCAGCTGGGGCCGCTCGCAGATAAAGACGGTGCCTCCCTCAGCCGGCTGCTTCCTAGGCATAGTGGCCCTGGCCGTAGCGCTGGAGGAGCTGGTGGGCTGCCGCCAGCACCTGCTCCACCGTCAACCGTTCCATACACTGCATATCGTCGCACCTGTGCTTCATGCCGGCGGCGCAGCCCTGGCAGGGGGGCTGGGCGGTGATCACCACGGCCCTCTCCGTATAAGGGCCGTACAGGTCCGGATGGGAGGGGCCGTAGAGGGCCGCCACCGGCACCTGCTGGCTGATGGCCACGTGCATAGGGCCGCTGTCGTTGGTGATGAGGAGGCAGCAGCGGCGCATGGCTGCCGCCAGGGTGCCCAGGGTGAAGGAGCCGCTGGAGACGATGGGAGTGGAGTGCATGTAGCTCACCGCCTCCTTCACCACCTCCTCATCCATGGTGCCGCCGAAGAAGACGGTCCTATACCCTTCCTGGGCCAGGCTGTCCGCCACGGCGGCAAAGCGCTGGGGGGCCCACCGCTTGGTCACCACCGCGCTGCCGATGTTGAAGCCGATGAGCCTGTCGCTGCGGAAGATGCCGTGGTTGCGCCAGTAGTCTGCCGCCTGGCGCAGGTGCTCCTCCCCGGGGAAGATCTGCAGGCCCTGGTTGCTCAAATCCTCCACCCCCAGCTGGGCCAGCACGTCTAAGTACATGTCTGCCGCATGCTTCCTCCTGTCCAAGGGGGTGTAGCGGTCCCAGAGGGGCCTGAAGAGGCGGTGGCAGGTGCCGGCCCGCACCTTCACCTTGGTGAGGGCGCAGATGAAGGAGCAGCGTTCGTTGGGATGGAGGTTGATCAAGATGTCGAAGTCCATGTGGCTGAGGCGGCGGGCGCAGGCCATCAGGGCCAGCACGCTGTTGTCACGGCCCTTCTTGTCGATGGTGATGACCTCGTCCAGGTAGGGGTTGTGGAGCACCACGTCCTTCAGCTTCTCGTCTGCCAGGAAGGTGATGTGGGCATCGGGCGCCGCCTGGCGCAGGGCGTAGATGAAGGGGGTGGTGAGGATCAGATCCCCCAGGTGCATCAAAAAGGCCACCAAGATCCGCTTGCCTGCCAGCTCTAGCTTAGCCATGTCCGTCCTCCCCCTGTTTTTCTTTGTATAAGGCGTAAACCGTCTCCGGCGTAATAGCCGCCATACACTGCCACTGGGGGCAGTGCTTCTTTAAACAGCCTGCACAGGGCAGGGGGCTGGTGAGCACCGTAGACTTGGCGCTGCCGTAGGGCCCGGTCCTGTCCGGCTTGGTAGGCCCGTAGAGGGCGATGAGGGGCTTCTTGAGGGCCGCCGCCAGGTGGAGGGGGCCGGTATCGGCGCTGATGTAGAAGGAGCAGCCCTTGATCAGGGCCGCCAGCTCCCGCAGGCTGGTGCCGCCGATGAGGTTGATCAGCAGGGGGGAGGCGGCCTCCGCCTCTATGGCCCGGCCTGCTTCCTCTTCCCCTGGGCCGCCGGCCAGCACTGCGTAGCTCCCCTCCTGGGTGAGGAGCTGGGCCAGGCGGGCGAAGTGGCCCCGGGGCCAGCACTTAGTCTCCCAGCGGGCCCCTGGTACCAGCACTACATAGCCAGCTCCCGGGGGCAGGCCCTGGGCCAGCAACTTGGCCCCCACCGCCGCCTCCTCCCGGCCCAGGTCCGGCAGGGGAAAAACCAGCTCCCCCACCTCCGCCCCTAGGTAGCGGGCCACGTCTAAATAGCGCTCGATGACGTGGTCCTGGCTGTGGGGGCCGCAGATGGCCCTGCTTACCAGGCCGCTGCCCTCCCGCAGCTGGCAGTAGCCTATCCGCTGGGAGCAGCCGCTGATGGCGGCCAGCACGGCGCTCTTCAACAGCCCCTGCAGGTCGATGACCAGGTCGAAGTGGCGGCTGCGCAGCATGTGGCGCAGTTCACAAAAATAGCGGTACTTACCGCCTAGGCCCAGTTTATTGAATTTCACCTTGTCAAAGTAGAGCACCTCGTCGATGAGGGGCGGATCAGGCAGGAAGCCGGCGAACTGGGGGTGCACCAGCCAGGTGATGCGGGCAGCGGGAAAACGCCGCCGCAGCACTGCGGCGAAGGGCAGGCTGTGGAGGATGTCCCCTAGGGAGCTCATTTTGATCAACAAAATGTTCTTGTATTCCATAACACCGCCTAGGCCCTAGCCTCCCTGGCCGCCAGGACGCCCTGGACGAAGGCCAGCAGGCTGCCGCCGGTATAGAGGTAGCCGTCTATGCCCGCCCGGCGGGCCGCCTCCACGTCCCTCTCCCCGTCGCCGATTAAAAAGCACTGCTCCGGCTCCAGCTGAAAGTCGGCCATGGCCTGGAGCAGCAGCCCTGGCTGGGGCTTGCGGCAGTTACAGGCCACGCTGTAGGCAGGGACGGCTCCCCCCTCCAGGTGGGGGCAGTAGTAGAAGGCCGCTATGGCCCCTCCCGCCGCCGCCACCGCCTGGGCCATGGCGGCGTGGAGCCTGTCCACCGCTTCAATAGGGAAGAAGCCCCGGGCCACCCCGCTCTGGTTGGACACCACGATCACCAGGTAGCCCTGCTGCTTCAGGTAGGCCAGGGCCTCCAGGGCCTGGGGCTGCCAGCGCAACTCCTCTATCCTAGACAGGTAGCCTACGTCTACGTTCAGGGTGCCGTCCCGGTCGCAAAAAACCGCCTTAGCCTTCATAGAGGTAGTAACCGCCGCTCTTGTCCAGGAGGCTACAGTACTCTTCTATGGCCTCCTGGATGGGGGTGAAGCCGCCGTCATAGCCGGCCGCCAACAGCTTGCCGGTATCCGCCTGGGTGTAGCTCTGGTACTTGCCCTTCAGCACCTCTGGGAAGTCCACGTAGCGCAGCCCCTGCTCCACGGTGGAGCCAAAGTGCTCCAGCACCCCCTTGGCCAGGGTCTTGAAGGGGTGGGCGCAGCCGGTGCCGCAGTTGTAGATGCCCTTCAGCTCCGGGTGCTGCCAGAAGAAGAAGTTCACCTTCACCACGTCCTTCACGTAGATGAAGTCCCTGGTCTGCTCCCCCGGCCCGTAGCCGTCGTAGGCCCCGAAGAGCCGCACCTCCCCCTCAGCCCGCCACTGGTTGTACATCTGGTAGATCATGGAGGCCATCTTTCCCTTGTGGTTCTCCTGGGGGCCGTAGACGTTAAAGTACCGCAGCCCCACCACCTGGCTCTGGGCCTGGGGCAGGAGCCGCCGCAGATAGTTGTCGAAGAAGAGCTTGGAGAAGGCGTAGACGTTGAGGGCCTCCTCACAGGCCGGCTCCTCCCGGAAGCCGTGGCTGCCGCTGCCGTAGGTGGAGGCAGAGGAAGCGTAGAGGAAGGGGATCTTCCTGTCCAGGCAGAAGTGGAGCAGGGCCTTGGTGTACTGGAAGTTGTTCTCCATCATGTACTTGCCGTCGTACTCCATGGTGTCGGAGCAGGCCCCCTGGTGGAACACCGCCTCAATAGGGGCGTGGCGGAACTTGCCCTGCTCCAGGGCGGCGGCGAAGGCCAGCTTGTCCAGGTAGTCCCGGGCCCGGAGGCCCTGGATGTTTTTAAACTTCACCATCTTGGTGAGGTTGTCTACGATGAGGATGTCATCCACGCCCTGCTGGTTCAAACCCTTCACGATGTTGCTGCCGATGAAGCCGGCGCCGCCGGTTACGATGATCATAAGCTGCCCTCCTTCGCCAGTTGAGCGATTTTGGCTACGATATTGCTGGTAGAATAACCCTCTTCAAAGTCGATGAGCTCCACCCGGCCGGCCCACTCCCGGCCCACCACCGTCTCTAGGCTGTAGTCCCCGCCCTTGACCAAAACGTCTGGGCGGATGGCCTTGATCAGCTCCAGAGGGGTGTCCTGCTCAAAGAGCACCACCGCATCCACACAGGCCATGGCGCTGAGCACCCGGGCCCGGGCCAGTTCTCCCACCAGGGGCCGGCTGGGCCCCTTCAGGCGGCGGACGCTGGCATCGCTGTTGAGACCTACGATCAGGTGCTGGCCTAGGCCCCTGGCCTTCTCCAGGTAGCTGACATGGCCTAGGTGGAGGAGGTCGAAGCAGCCGTTGGTGAAGACGACGGTCTCCCCGGCGGCCCGCCAGGTCTGGGCCAGGGAGGCGATCTCCTCCCAGCTCAGGGTGCGGAAGCCCTGGCCGGAGCGCCTGGCCTCACCCAGTACGTCGGCTAGTAATTCCGCCCGGTGCACAGGGTAGGTGCCCACCTTGGCCACCACCAGGCCGGAGGCCCTGTTAGCCAGGTAGATGGCCTCTTCCAGGGCCAGCCGGCCGGCCACCGCCGCCAACAGGGTGGCCGCCACCGTATCCCCGGCGCCGGAGACGTCGAAGACTTCGATGGCCGTAGCCGGGGCGTGGAGCACCTCCCGTTCGTTCACCAGGGTCATGCCCTTCTCGCTGCGGGTGACTACCACGTTGTCTATCCTGTATTGAAGCCGGGCTTGGCGGGCTGCCGCCACCACCGGCTCGTCTTCATTGGCCAGGGCGCAGCCTGCCGCCTCCCCCATCTCCTTCACATTGGGGGTGATGAAGGTGCAGCCAGCGTACTTCTGCCAGTCCGGCCCCTTAGGGTCTACCAGCACCGGCAGGCCGGCCGCCCTGCCCTGGGCGATGACCCAGGCGGTGAACTCGTCGCTGCACAGCCCCTTGGCGTAGTCCGAGATGATGATGCCGTCCAGGCCCTGCCGCAGGAGGCCCTGGAGCCAGGCGCGGAGGGCGGCGGCCTCCCCCTCTGCCAGATCCCCTGTCTCTTCAAAATCCAGCCGCAGCATCTGCTGCTGGCCGCCTAGCACCCGCAGCTTGGTGATGGTCTTCCGCTGGGGGCTCTGCACCAGGCCGCTGCGGTCGATGCCCGCCTGGTCCAACAGTTCCTCTAGGGGGGCCCGGTTCTCGTCCGCCCCTATCACTCCCCCCATGTAGACCTGGCACTCCAAGCTGGCCAGGTTGGCCGCCACGTTGGCCGCCCCGCCTAGCACCGACTTGGTGCGCTGGATCTTGGTCACCGGCACCGGCGCCTCCGGGGAGATGCGCTGCACCTGGCCGTAAAAGTAACGATCCAGCATCACGTCCCCCAGGACGGCGATGCGCAGCTTCTGGATGCGGTTGGCTAAAAAGGTCCTGATAGCGCCGGCCGCCATCATGCACCTTCTACTAATTCACAGAGGATGTGGCCCATGAGGATGTGCACCTCCTGGGCCCGGGCGGTCACCGAGGCCGGCACCACCAGGCAGACGTGGCAGAGCTGGGCCAGGCGGCCGCCCCCGGCCGCAGTGAGGCCTACGGTGTAGAGGCCCCGCTCCTTGGCCAGCTCTACCGCCGCCACCACGTTAGGGCTGTTGCCGCTGGTGGAAAGGCCCAGCAGCACGTCCCCCGGCTGGGCCAGGGCCTCCACCTGGCGGCGGAAGACCTGCTCATAGCCGTAGTCATTGCCGATGGCGGTTAAAATGGAGGTGTCCACTGTCAAGGCCACAGCCGGCAGGGCCCCCCTTTCCTTCTGGAAGCGGCCCACCAGCTCGGCGGCCAGGTGCTGGCAGTCGGCGGCGCTGCCCCCGTTGCCGCACAGCAGCACCTTGTTGCCCCGGGCCAGGGCCTCCCTCACCTGGGCGGCCGCTGCGGCCAGCAGGGCAGGCAGCTCCCCCTGGGCCACAGCCTGCACCAACTCTATGTGTTCCGCCATTCTCTGGCGGATTACAGCTAAGTCCTCCATACAGCCTCTCCCTTCTTACCAGTAGAAGTAGTAGTGCACCTTGAAATTGCCTTCTTCCTCATCCCTAAAATGCTCCCGCTCGTAGCGGAACTCCAGGGCCCAGCAGCAGAAGCGGTGCAGCCACTGGAAGTCCGTTTCGTACTTTTCGTGCTCTTCCAGATCGTAGCGGTTGATGATGGAAAAGCTGTTGCGGCTGTCCATGACGTAGTTCAGCCCCGTCCGCAACTCCTTGGCCATATCCGGCTGGCCGATGTCGAAGAGGGCGCTGGTGCGGTTCTCTCGCAGATAGCTGGCCCAGGCGGTGACCTTGGGGGTAATGCGCTGGCTCAGGGTGTAGTACTGGAGGTCGGACTTCAGGGTGTCCCCGGTGCGGCTTTCCTTCACCCACTTGCGGCCTACCGCCAGGTTGAGCTGGGTGTTTTTCGAGTTGAAGAAGTAGATGGGGTCATGGCGGAGGAAGACAGCGTACTCGGTATGCCAGCTGTCATAGTGGGCATCTTCCCTGCGCCACCGGCCCCGGTGCCAGTACCCATCGTAGGAGAGGGGTATGCCGTCGATAATGTGGTGGTTCTTGTACTGGGCCCGTAACTCGTACTCCTTCTTGTACCACACGTCGTCCTCCATCTCCCAGCCGTCAAAGACGCCGATGCGGAAGTTTCTTTCATCGTGGGTGAAGATGTACTGGGGCTTGTACTTGGCCCGGGAGAACTGGGTCAGATTTAGCTCTAGCAGATCTTTGGGGCTGAAGTATTTGCTGTACTCCAAGCGGGCGTAAAAGCCGTTGGTCTTGCCTTCCCAGCCCACCCTGGGCATGATCTTCTCCGTCTTGTCCGCATTAAAATCGTTAATCCACAGATCCCGGGAGTAGATGTGGCGGCCCTTGAAGTAGACCTTCACATCCCGGGCGATCAGCTTATCCCGGGGGATGATCTCAAAGGTCTTGGCCTCGATGGACAGACAGGGCTTCTCCTTCACCGCCGGACAGCGGGTCATGGTGCCCCCTTGGTCGGCCACCAGCTTGCCCTCGGCGATGACGGCGTGGGGAGCGGCGAACTTATCCTTGGCGGAGCGGCCTTTGATCTGCTCCAACTCCCCCTGGCCGGTGTTGATGTTGTAGTAGCCCCAGGCCCCGGTAGCGTTCATACCCTTTTCCTGCACCTGGGCGCCGGTACGCAGCCACACGTCCCCGCTCTTCAGGTTGCCTTCTGCGTACTCGGTCTTCAGCACCTCCTTGCCCTGGGTGATCACCACATGGCCGCTGGCGTGGAAGTCGCCGCTTTCGTTGTCGTACTCCGCATGGTCTGCAGTCAGGTGTACCGGCTTAGAGGCCTCTATCTTCCCCTCTTCTTCCTTCCGCCGTTTGCGCCTCTCCTTAGCGCTTTCCTCCGGCTTGGCCTTCTCCTGGTCTGCCGCCAGGGCCCCGTCTTCCTTCCTGCCTGCTTTGGCCTTGGCCCGCTGCTGCTCCTCTATCTCTTTCTGGGCAGCCTCGGTCTGCCGCACCACTTCCTCTTCTTCCTCATCCTCGAACTTAGGCACTTCGTACTTGCTGTCCCCTGCCACGTCGAAGGAGGTGGCGGCCTGGGCGCCGCTGACCAAGCCCAGGGCCAGGGCCGTGGTGAGGCAGAGCCTGCCCAAGGTCCAACGCCAGGACTGCTTCCTAAAAGTCTCTGCTAACATTGATCCAGCTCCTTAGCTAGCGCCCCGGCCTAGCCAGCCGGAGCACGCAATAATCCTTTTACATTGTACCACAAGAGCCGCCTCTTTGTCACCACCTACACCTCTTGGCCAGGGGCTTTTTGCAAAAGAAAAGGCCCCGCCTCTC